>CALVTE010000001.1 GCA_944360075.1 uncultured Clostridia bacterium
AAATACTTTTCATTTCTTCCTCTCGTTTAAAAATATTTTATCACAAAAAAAAATAAAAGCAAAATAAAAAGCACTTTGTTGAAAGTGCTTAGTTATTATTTCTTAAAGCTTTTTGCCCAGCATAGATTGCTTTTTTGCCAAGTTCTTCTTCAATGCGCAAAAGTTGATTATATTTTGCCACCCTTTCGCTTCGGCAAGGCGCGCCTGTTTTGATCTGTCCGCAACCAAGAGCCACCACCAGGTCAGCAATAAAACTATCTTCTGTTTCGCCGCTTCTGTGAGAAACAACCGCCGTCATATTGTTTTTCTGCGCAAGCCTAACAGCTTCAATGGCCTCTGTCAAAGTTCCAATCTGATTGACTTTGACAAGAATGGAATTTGCAGTTTTGAGCTCTATGCCCTTTTTAAGTCGAGCTGGATTTGTCACAAAAAGATCGTCGCCAACAAGTTGAACTTTGTCGCCCAAGGCCTTTGTAAGTTTTTGCCAGCCTTTCCAGTCTTCTTCGGCAAGGCCGTCTTCAATAGAAACGATAGGATATTTCTTTATCCAATTTTGATAGCGTTTTACAAGTTCTTCAGCCGAGAAAATTTCGCCCGTTTTCCAAAAATAATATTTGCCTTTCTGCCCTATTTTTTCAGCCTCATCAAACATTTCGGTCGAGGCAACGTCTATGGCGATTGCAACATCTTTGCCCTTTTTAAACCCAGACTCTTCAATGGCCTGCACCAAAAGTTTTAAGGCTTCTTCATCGCTGGCAAGACTTGGGGCAAATCCACCTTCATCGCCAACTCCTGTGGAGAGTTTTTTTGCTTTTAAGATTTTTTTAAGATTTTGATAGATGCAAGCAGACCACTCAAGCGCCTGTGAAAAACTTTTTGCGCCCACTGGCATAATCATAAACTCTTGGCAATTTAAATTGTTGTCTGCGTGCTTGCCACCATTTAAAATGTTCAGCATTGGCACTGGAAGAATTTTGCTGCTGCCAAGATGGCAAAACAAACTTTTGCCTTTGGCTTTGGCTGCGGCCACCGCAACGGCAAGCGAAACACCCAAAATTGCATTTGCACCAAGTTTGGATTTGTTGTCTGTCCCGTCAAGTTCAATCATTTTTTTGTCAATCGCTTTTTGGTCAAAAGCGTTGAAGCCCACAATGTTTTTTGCAATGATGCTGTTGACATTTTCAACCGCTTTTAACACTGACTTGCCGTTATAATAGTTTTTGTTGTTGTCTCGCAGCTCGCAAGCTTCAAAGGCTCCTGTTGATGCTCCTGAAGGCACAGCCGCTCTGCCCATAACTCCATTTTCCAGCCAAACATCCACCTCTACCGTTGGGTTTGAGCGAGAATCCAAAATTTGTCTTGCGTGAATTTTTTTGATTTTTATTTCTTTCATAACATCTCCTTACCCTAATTTTACACAAAAATCGCAAAAAACGAAAAGAAAATTGAAATGTTTTAAAAAATGTTTGTTGTAAAAATTAAAATGCATTAAAATATATAAAAAGGAGACAAAGATATGAACAAAACTCTCGAGCCACTTTTTACGCCATGGAAAATTGGCAATGTGGAAATCAAAAATCGAATTGTGCTTTGCCCAATGGGCGGAACTTCTCTGTTTGGCTGGATGGAACCACACCACCTTGACAAAGATGCCTGCGACTTTTTTTTGGACATTGCAAAAAACAATGTCGGCTTGGTTATTCCAGGAATTGCACCGCTGAAAAACCTTATTGGTGGGCAATGGCTATACAAATCAAAACGCACCTTCAAAAAATTGAAAGGATATATGCAAGAATTTCATAAAACGGGGGCAAAGTTGTTTGTTCAACTCACCGCTGGGTTTGGCCGCTCATTTTCCATTCCCAACTCCATGAAATCCATCGTCAAATCAAAAATCTTGTCAAAAGTTTTAAAGCCGATTATTGATCTGCCATATCTTTGCGCCAGTCCTTCAAAACTTCCTTCTCGCTGGCTTGAAGGCTACACTTGCCGAGCTCTTACCAAAAAAGAAATTGAAAAGATGATTTATGCTTTTGCTCAAACTGCCAAACTTTGCCAAGAAGCAGGCGTTGACGGTGTGGAAATCCATGCCGTGCACGAAGGATATTTGCTCGACCAATTCACGTTGGACTACACAAACAAACGCACAGATGAATATGGCGGCAACTGGGAAAATAAATATCGTTTTGCCACCGAAGTGGTAAAGGCAATCAAAAAAGAATGTGGGCAGGACTACCCTGTCAGCCTGCGCTTTTCGGCAGTAAGCAAAACCAAAGACTTTTGTGAAGGCATTTTGCCGGGTGAAAACTTCAAAGATATCGGAAGAGATATTGAAGAAGGCAAAAAAGCGGCAAAATATCTGCAAGATGCCGGCTATGATATGCTCAACACCGACAACGGCACTTATGATGCTTGGTATTGGGCTCATCCACCGCTTTATATGCCAAAAAACTGCAACCTTGAAGACGTGAGCAAAATAAAAAAGGTTGTTTCAATCCCTGTGGTCTGCGCTGGAAAAATGGAAGCTGAAGATGGGGCAAAAGCAATCAAAAGTGGTCAAATCGATGCTATGGGCGTTGCCCGACAATTCTTGACCGACCCACACTGGATCACAAAACTGATTGAAGAGCGAAAAGAAGACATTCAGCCTTGCATATACTGCCACAACGCCTGCTTGACAATGGCTCACTATAAAGGTGTGGCAAACGACCAACCTATGCAAGACTCAAAACATATGTCAAGATGTGCACTCAACCCTATGACTATGGACGGCGGAAAATACGACCTTAAACCTGCAAAAAAACCAAAAACCATTGCAGTCGTTGGCGGCGGCGTTGGCGGCATGGAAGTTGCAAGAGTGGCCACTATGCGCGGGCATAAGGTGACTATATATGAAAAATCGTCGCAACTTGGCGGAGTGTTTATCCCTGCCGGCAAAATGAGTTTTAAAGAGCGAGACCGTATGCTTTTGAATTGGTATCGCAGACAGATTGAAAAACTTGGCATTGAAGTCAAACTAAACAGCGAAATCACCGACCTTAAACAACTCAAAGCTGATGAAATTGTGATTGCAACAGGCTCAAAGGCAAAACAGCTTAAAATCAAAGGCATTGAAAGAGCGATTGAAGCCATCGACTTTTTGAATAATCCTGAACAAGCAAAAGAAAATGTTGTTGTTATTGGAGGCGGCTTGACGGGCTGCGAAATTGCTTATCAACTTGCCCTTGACGGCAAAAAACCAGTGATTGTTGAAGCCAAAAATGACCTTATGGCAATGAGAGGATTGTGCCTTGCAAATTCGTCATTCCTTCGAGACTATTTCAAACACAACAATATTGCTGTTTATCTTGAAAGTTTTGTAAAAGAAATCGGCAAAAACTATGTTGTGATTGCTCAAAAAGATGGCTCACTGCAAAAAGTGAAGGCTGAGACCGTGATTGTTTCAATCGGCTATAACCCTGCCCCACTTGCAAAAAAATCAAGGCATGTGCATATTGTTGGCGACGCTTTGAAAGTTGGAAATCTTCGCACTGTTGTTTGGCGTGCTTGGGATGTGGCAACAAAATTGTAAGATTAAGGCAAAATAGGCAAACTGTTTTTACGGTTTGTCTATTTTTTGTATTGATTTATTTGGCAAAATATGCTAAAATCAAAGTATGAAAAAAGAAAAACAGCAAGCACAACTGAAAATAAACCAAACTCTCAATCCACCGCTATATGGCAAAGAATCGATGCATGAATCGGAATTATCAAAGGCCATCACAAAACTTTTGGTGGAAGTTGAAACAAAAATAAAGAGTCTTATAAAAAGTAAAGGCAAAAGCGGGCAAGAAAAAAAGAAAGAAAAAACTGCTCTGACGCAAAAGGAAAAATCAAAAATTGTGAAAGAGATTGCGGAAATTTTGACCAAAGCAAAAGAAAAGCTCAAGGATTTGACTTCTGGAGAAACTGCTGCTTGGATTAGGCCAAAACTGCAAAAAGCTTGCAAAATCTTTACCACGCTTGTCTGCGCTGCTTTCTTTTGGTGGCACTCAAACGAATTATACATAAGTTGGATGAACAGCAAAAACACTGTGACAATCGACGATTTTCCGCCTGACCAAGTGATTGTTGGGCAGCCTAATGAAGATGTTGAATTTGATGATGAAGGTAAGGTTGACCCATACCCTGTCTCAGAAGAAGAAAAACAGCAAATTTTGCAGCAAATGCAAAGCTATATCGCTCAAGACGCAGCAAATTTTGGCATTGAAGGACAAATTTCAAAAATACTTTCGCTTTCAAGTTTTCAACTTGACGAAGTTTTGCAAAGCGGAACTTTCACGAATTATCTTGTCAGCCTTAAGTTTATGGTGGAAAACACAGTTTACGATATGCAGTTTTATGCCGACCAAAACTTCAATCTTTCCACCGACCAAATGTCTGACCTTGACAAATTAAACGAAGTTGTCAGCTATTTGCAAGACCCAGATATGTGCGGACTTTATAACATCAGTTGCATGAGCAAGGACTATCAAAAAATCAAAGAACTTTTAATTGAGCGCGGCTATAATGTTCTCTATGTTGGTGACTCGCAATGGGCAGCAGCCAAAGACGGCTCGATCATCTACAAAATTCCAGTATACAATAGCGACGGCAGCATCACGGTTTGGAGCTCGGACATTGAAACCACCACCAGCATAGATATTAGCTACGCCACCCCTGAACAAGCCTTTTTGGCGCAACTGCAGGAAGAAGAAGAGGAAGCGTTGTTCAGCCCGCAAGTTGCAGCAGAAAATGATAATTTTATCGCTGTCAACAACGTTCTAGCAGAATTTCAAACAGAAGAGCAGAGCGCAACTCAGTTGCCACCACAAGCAAACCAAGAAAGTGAACAAGAAAAGGAATAAAAAAAATCTTCTTAAAATTTTAAGAAGATTTTTTTGTTTGCTGTTTGTCTTTTTGGCGAGTTCTTACAAGATATATCACATAGCACAATGCAAACATTCCAAGCACTGCGATGCAGACATAGCAAACCACATCAATCCAAGCATCGTTGTCTGTCAAAAGCACAAAATCCCCAAGTTCATCAATGTTGATTTTGATAGTCCCATTTTCGTTCTCGCTGTTTAACAAAACGTAATGCCCGTCAGCAGTTTTATGATAAACATAGATATTGTTTCTGTCAGCAAAGGCTGGATCCACCTTGATGGTCAGCGAAATTGTGCCGTTTAACTCAACATCTTGACCGTCGCGCTCAAGCCTTATAGAAAAACCATTGATGACTTGATATTTGTTTAGCCCCATATCTTCTCTTGCTATGTCAAAATTGCTTGCATAAAGCAGAGTGCCAGAGTATAGTTCTGCGCTGTCAAGGGCTTCGATAATCACTTGCTCATTTTGCGAAACAACTTCTTTATGGGTGATTGAACCTGTCACGTCGGTTGGCAAAACCAAATTGTAGTTGCCTGCTTTTTCGCCCGTCAAAACGATATCATGGAAGAGAACAGGAATATTGTCGCCAACTTGCGAAGTTTCAAATCTTGCACAATTGTTTTTGTCGTATGAAAGAGTGATATTTTTGTCCACAAGGCCAGAGACCACAGGCGTTTTTATCTGAGCCACGTCAGTCCCGTCAAAAACTTTGTCGTAAACGCCTGCAAGCATATATACATCTTTTTTCTCAATAACAAGATAAGCATCTTGCAAAGTGACGTGATAGTTGATGTTTGAAAGGGTTGAAAGCATTTTGTAAACGCCAACATCTTCGCCCTGCTCACGAGTGATAGAGCCGTAAAGCACATCGGAATTGATCAGCTGGCCTTCCACTATTTCATAATCAAAAACTGGGTCCATGCTTCCGTAAGTTTTGGTATAGTTTTGCGTTTTTACAACAAGCTGAATAGGTTTTATTGTGAAAACTGCTCTTTCAAAATTTATGGTGTAATTTCTGCCAAGAGTCAAACTGCTTCGAATATCGTAATTTCCAGCATTTTCGCCGGCAACTCTGCTGATTGAACCCTGCAAAACATCGCCCGGCAAAATGTCTTGTTCGTTGACAATGGTGTAAACAAGTTCTGGGTCTTCTTGTCCGTAAATTTTGCTTACACCCTCTGCCCTTATTTCAATCTGCCTCGGTTCAATTTCAAAATAATAGTTGCCAAAGTTAATCTGGTAGTTTTCATGGCTCAATGTAGAGTGAATTTTGTAAACTCCAACATCTTCATATAAATACGGGTCGGCGTCAGTTGTTGGCTTTTCGCGATACAACTCTCCGTCAAGTTTTTCGCCATTGACAAGCGAGCCCACAACTATTTGATAAGATATCTCAGGTTCGGCCTCGCCATAAATTTTTGACAAGACGGTAGGCCTTATCTCAATTTGCCTTTTTTCAATCACAAAATCATTTGAAACAAATTCGAGAATATAGTTTTCGCTTAAAGAAAGTGAGCCTTGCTCTATCGAATAGGTGCCCAAACTTTCCCCTGGCTGCCTTGTCAGCGCACCAACAAAACTGTCGTTAAACTTCAAACTGCCAGCGCTGATGCTGAAGCCTATCACAGGGTCAGCATTGCCATACTGCTTGGTGGTTTTGTTTGCCGTGACAGTGATTGACTGCTCAACAATCTCAAAAATGCCATTTTGGAAAGAGATTTCATAGTTGTCACCCCAATTATATGAGCCTTGGCTGATCTGATAGCTTCCAACGTCTTCGCCACTAACTCTTTCCATCTGCCCTTGCTCAATGTTTGCAAGCACATCGTTGTTTTTGAGCAGGCCTTCAACAATCGTCACGCTAAACGAAGGGTCCTCGTCGCCATAAACTTTGACCTTGTCTTCTGCCTTAAGCATGATTTTGCTTGGCAAAATGGTCAAATATCCCGGCACAAATGTGATGTCATATCTAGTGTCATTTGCCGTTCCAAGCATCATTTCATAGTCGCCAACATTTTCACCATAAAATCTTTTTATAGTCAAGTTTATCACATCGCCAGGCACATGATTTTTTGAAGTAAAGCTGAAAACAGGGTCTTCTTCGCCATAAATTTTTGTTGCATCTTCGGCGATAACCGTTATTGGCCGTTTGTTGATGACAAAATTGGCTGTTTTGAAAACTATTGTGTAGTTTTTGTTTGTTTGGCTTTCCATAGAGAATGGATATCTGCCAACCGATTCGCCGCTTTGCCTTGTCACCACTCCTGTGATGTCCTCTTGGGTATCGTCAAATTCAAGACCGCCTTCCACCACAAAGGAAAACTCTGGGTCCTCGTCGCCATAGGTTTTGGAAAGCTGCTGCACGCTGACTTCAAGCTGTTTAGGCAAAATTTTTAAAACTGCTTCAGAAGAATATGTGATTGTGTAGTTTGGATTGTTTTGATTGTTTAAATCATCAAGATAAATCAAATACTCGCCAACGTCTTCGCCTTGATTACGCTTTGGCTGACCAACAAGGCTCTGCCCCAAAACAATGTTGTTTGCCTTGTATGTGATTTGTGGGTCTTCTTCGCCATAGACTTTGCTTAGCGATGAAATCACAATTTCAACTGGGCGCCTTTCGATTGTGATGGTGTTGTTTTGATAAACAAAACTGAAATTATAGTTGCCAAGTTTTTCTCCGCTGACCACAGGCTGAGTTTGCACAACAACTGTTGATAAACCAACGTTGGTCTGTTGCAGCACAGCGTCAAGTTCTAGAGCAAACTGGTCTTGCGAAAGAGTGTCTGCAAAATTGGCTTGATGCTCAACTTTTAAAGTGCCGTCGTAAACTTTGTCTAAGAAAGAAATTTGAACAACGCTGTTTCTTTTTGTGATTGAAAGGTTTGCGCTGGTAAAGATGATATTGTAATTTGGATTGAAAATTGAGCCTTGCTCTATTGCATACAGTCCAACATCTTCGCCCCCCACCCTGGTCAAACTTCCGCTGATAAGTTGCCCTTCAACATCGTTTTTGAGAGTATATGTCAGCTCTGGGTCGTCATCGCCATACTGCTTTGTTTGCTCTTGTGCTGTGACGTAAACATCTCTTTGCGTGATTTGACAGTTGGCTGATTGATAGATAATAGAATAATTTTTGTTGCTCAAAGTGCCAAGGTTTATGGTGTGTGAGCCCACATTATAGTCGTCAATTTGCAGCTGTCCTTGCAAGCTATCACCTTTTAAGAGCCCATCGACTGAATAGTCAAAATCAATCTCATCGCCAAAAACTGCCACGGTCTGTTTTGCTTTGACAACAATCTTTTTTGCAACAATATTTCCTGTCAACTCTCTTTCTTGCTCAATGGTATAATTGTTTTTATCTTCCCCTTCAAGCGAGCAGGTGACTTTGACTTTTTTCATAGTTGCAGCATTGCAATCTTCAAATTCTCCTGTGATTTTGACTGAAACGTCTTCGCCTGTGACAATGTTTGTAACTTTATAATCTGAAAAAGTTGCCGCTGTTGTTTGGTCATATTCTTTGTCCAGCACAGAAAGGTTGGAAATGCTAAGCGGACGTTTTTCAATGGTAAGATAGCGCTCTTCTTGGCTGAGAATGATGTTATAGTTGCTGTTTCGCTCATCCGTTGCCAAAGAGCCAAGGTTGATTGCATATTTTCCAATTTCCTCGCCCGCCTGACGAGACAAGCTTCCATAAAGCGACTGCCCTTCAACAAGCGCAGTTTTGTCGTATGCAAAAGAAGGGTCGGCATCGCCATAATATTTTGAAACATTTGCAGGTGTGATGGTCACATCTCGCTTTAAAATCGTGCCTGTTGCCAAAATTGAGGTCTGTCTTGTCAAAACATACAAGTTTGCATCTTCTCCTGCCAAGCTCATGTTTTCAATGCCTTCAACATCCAAAACTTTGTCTTTTCCGGCGCTGGCATTTGCAAATTTGATTTTTAAGCCGCTCAGCCACACTTCATGTTCTTTTTCAACACCGCTAAAGTTGTAGATAACATTTTCGACATCTACATCTGTTGTTCCGTCATAAATCTTGTCTGCAACTGTGATGGAACTTATTGAAGTATCTTTTGTAAGTTTGACTTCGATTTTGTCGCCTGCGTTGACGGTATAATTTAAAGTTGCGCCGTTGCCCTTATTCTGCCCATTGACATACCAACCGCCAAAATTGAAGCCACCATTGGTTTTTTTGTTGGTATCAATGCGCAAAATCACTCTTCTGCCTTGGTTGTAAAGGCCTTCGCCTGTGATTTTTGGTGGGTTTGAGAAATCAGACTCCACTTTGACCTGCACTTTTGAAGAAGAAATCGTGAACTGGGCAAATTCTTCAAAATAGGCATTGGTGTCAAAAGAATTTTTTCGGCATTTTGCTTTTATCTCAATTTCCGCCCCTTGTGGAGCATCGCTGTTTATGTGGAGATAGTTTCCAACAATTTTTGCATACTCCTCTCCCGACACAAATTCATACTGGGCAGCGTGAATTTGTTTGCTGTAACTGAGAAGATTGCCTGTGGTGTTGCCAATTTGCAAAACGTCGTTTGAAGCATTGAGTTTGACGCTTTCGCCAGCGCTGACAATTTCTTTTTCAGAAGAAAATTCAAAGCTCTCAATTTGAGTGTAAAATTTGATTGTAGGCTGCGACAAAACAAAACTAGAATACTTGCCCACCTCGGTTTGAGACAAAGTTGTAAAACTAAATCTGATCTCAGAGCCTTGGTCGGTTGAAAGTTTTAACAAGTCGGTGCTGTAAGTTGTTTCTTGGCCGCCGTTATGTGAAGTTGTCACAGTGCAAGAGTTTGTCCCCTGCGACAAGGTCACTTTGATGTTTGATTGATTGTTGTTGTTTTTTGCTTGAAACGAAAACTCTGCTCGCACATAGAGAACGCCCTTTTCAATCAAGGCATTCATATCGCTGGTTGTGATAACAGCGCCATAGCCCGAACTGGTTTTGCCAAGCAGCAGCCCAGACGAAGATACGATTGAATAATACTTTCCGCCCTCGTCTGAGACTTTTGCGTTTTGAAGAGTTGAGTTGTTTGCGTTGTCTCGAAAATAATGCTCAGTTGCATTGCCAACAGAGGCCGTCAAAACAAATTGATTGCCTGAGATGGCTTGAATTGTGGCTTTTGTTGAGTCTGGCAAAACAAACAAGCCCGCGAAAAAGAATATGCTAAAAAGAGTTATTAGCAGCGAAAATAGTTTTAATGAAAAACTCTTAATCTTCATATTCTTCTCCTTTTTTTAAAATCCAAGAGCATCATCTCTTCGTGGTTGCACAATTTGATTTAAAATTGTTGTGTCGCCCTCATAGGTGTCTTGAGGTCTGATAAATGGTGTTCCATTGCCCATCAAAGTCAACATATTGAGTTTGAGCTCGCCGCTGAAAGCAATCAACGACACTGCCACATTGATCTGTCCGTCAACATAGTTGAAATTTGGATTGAGCTGACCTTTGTAAATCACTCCATTGCTTTGGAAGTCAAACAGGTTTGCAACTTTGGCAGACAGGTTGAGCACTCCAAGCATATAATAATCCTCGCCATTGTAGGTATACTTGTATTGTGAATAGTTTGTGCTGATGATATTTTTGATTTGGCTGATGATGTCGGCTGCAATATCTGACAGGCCATACTCAGCAAAGAAGGAGTTGATTGAGCCGCCTTCAAATTCGTCAAGAGTCAGCCAGTTGTAAATTCGCACGTCGCCAATCAAAGTCAACTTGCTGTCGTAATATTTATCGGTTATGTTGACATAAACTGGCTTGAATAAAATACAGCTTAAAAGACTGCTTGCAAAAATGCTGTCTTCCACCGTGACATCTGCCACAAAGGAATCGTTTGCTTGGCTGTTTAGAATAAGTCCGCCAGCAAATGAATTGCGCAAAATGCAACCTTTGAAAGTGACTTGCGAGTTGATCACTTCTGCAAGCACGTGTGCATTTTCGATGATGGTGTTGTAAATCAGAATGTTTGTAACATGGTTGCTGATTTGCAAAATCTTGCCTTTTGAGTCAAGTTTTGACAAGGCTGCTTCGTCTTCAAATTCCCATCCACGCAAAACCACATTGTCTATGACAAGGTTGCTTCGAGTGATGTTGATTTTGTTGTAAGCCTTGTCTCCAGAAAAATCAATCATTCTGCCATTGCCATAGATGTTATAGTTAAGGCTATGGTTGAAATCTGAGTCTGTGATGGCAATATCGCTGTGCAGAACAAGCGCGCTGAAATTGTCAGTTTTTTCTTTGTTGATTTTTGCAAGTGCTTTTATGGCAATCTTATACTGCTCAAAATTGTAAACATTGATGCCGTCAACCAGATAGAATGTGTAGGAATCCCAAACCACATTTGCACCTTCATAAGGTTGAACTTGCGGAGCTGTGATGGTCACAACACCACTGCCCTTGATGGTGACAACACCATTTTGGTCAACGGTTGCAATGTCTTCGTCACTTGAAGACCATTCGATTTGCCCAGCAAAGTCCTGCCCACTAGGCTTGGTCGAATATTCCATCACATACTGATTGCTCAGTTTGCCCAAATCATCCACGAACCTGTTTGCAAACACGCGATACTTGCCATGACCATACTTTTCATCGCCGTCGTTGACGTCAAGTTTCAAACTGATATCGGTGATTTTTGCATAGAAAGTGAAAGTTTTGCTGTAAGAAATGCCAGTGCCATCAACGGAAATCGTCACTTTGACCTGCCCCGCCTTTTTGCCGCGCAAAACCCAGTGCAGTTTATCTTGTTGAGCCAGTGAAGCCACCGACTCGTCGCTAAGAGCGAATGAATAGGTATAGCCATCGGCGTAGATTGGTTGTGGGTTGACTTCAAGCACCACATAATCTGTTGCATACATGGCATCTCGCGGTGCAGAGAAGGATATGTCTTTGATATTTCTTGTATACTCAATGGTGATTTGTTTTGAAATGGCTGGATTGCTCTCAAGGCGAATTGTTATCACAACGGTGCCATAACCGCTGAACGACACACCTCCAAAGGTGTCAACCGTGGCAATAGACTGATCGCTAGAGCTATAGACGAGAGTTTTGTTTGAGGCATCTGTTGGAAGAACGCTCGTCTGGATTTGATAGCCTGCCGAAGAAACGTAAACTGGCCCTTCTTCCACCACAATGTCTGTGGCCTGGCGATTTACAACAATGGTGTAAGTGCCTACAGAGATATTGTTTGCAGAAAGTGTGAAAATTGCTTGACCGCCGTTAAGCGCTTTGATAAGACCATTTTCAAAACTGAAAACTGGTTTTTGTTCGTCATTTCGCTCTTCTGTGAGCGTGGTCAAACTCAGCGAAACGTTTTTGTTGTCTTTTGGCACAAAACTTTCAAGACTGAGCTGAACTTGCGCCCCTGCATCAAGTCTTAAAACTCCACTATCAAAGGCTTGCAGATTGAGATTTGCTTCGAGCAAAGTATAGTCGCCTGTGTAATTGAAAATATAGGAAACTGATTTTTCGCCACTGGTGTTGTCTCTGCTTGTGAATGTTATTGTCACAATGCCCGGTTGCTTGAAAGTGATCACTCCTTCTTCAACAGAGGCAATGTTTGGGTTGGAAATGAAAACGTCGACCTCTTGGTTTGAGGCATCTGCTGGTGAAATAACGGTGTCAAAGAAAAGCTTGCTCTGACTGGTCACGTAGCCAATTTGATAGAATTGCAACTCCTGTTCAAAGTCGATGTCAATCCCTTCGACCGGCGTGTTGACTGTCACCGTGCAATCTGCAAAAATCTCTTCGCCCAAAGAATTTTGGCTATAAGCTCTTATGACAGCACTTCCGCCATAAAGACCTTTGACAAGGATTGTTGAGCCGCTTTGACTGATTGAAACCACATCGTTTTGGCCGCCGCCAACTGCAGACTGAGAAAGAATTTTGAAGTGAATATCTTTGTTTGTTGCGTCAAGCGGATAAGTTTGAGTCACAAAAAGCGAGAAGGACGAGCCTTTTGCAAGGGGTTTTGAATCAACATTCAAAGCAATGCTGCTTAAGTAGCCCATCGTGCTTGTCACACTGACCTGCTTGTGCAAATTGCTGCCATCCATTGTCGAGATGGTCACAACAACTGTTCCTGCAGACGAGAAAATCACTTTGTTGCCTTCAAGCCTTGCAAAGTCCACCTTTTCAATTTGATAAGAAAGTGTTTTGTCTGTTGCGCTGTTTGGATAAGCTGTTGCGTTTATAACAGCTGAAGATGATGCAGTGACAATGTTTTCTTCGCTCACAACAATGGATGTCACCTTTTTGATAACGTTGATGGTGATATCATAAGTAAGCCCGTTTGAAAGTTCAAGACGAATGTTGCTGAAGCCGCCATTCAAAGCAGTTATAGTCAAATTTTTGTCGATGCTGACCACATTGACACCTGTTGTGTGATTTGTTTCTCTTATCAAAATTCGCTTGTTGGTAGTGTCGCTTGGCGTCCATTTGGTCACTTCTATTGTGATGCTGTCGCCAACGTTGAGCAGAACTTCTTTGCTCTGGTTGATTTGAGCGTCAAGTGCATCGCCGCCTGTATACCTAAACTTAAAGGATTTTGCAACGTTTCCATCACTTGAAGAAACTTCTATTGTCAAAATGCCAGCGCCAATCCAGTGAAGTGTTTTTGTTTGCTCATCGATATCGGCAATTTCTTGCGCCTCACCGTTTGAATTGTATGAGCTGGTGATTTTGTAGTTGAGCGCCGCTTCTATCACTTCTCCCTTAGACTTGGCATCAAAATTTAGAGAGGTCAAGTCGGTTGCTGTGACCAAATAGCCGTTGTATTGCTCAAGCTCTCCTGCATAGATAATGTCGTCGACAAGTTGCTCGATAATTATTGCAATTTGATAGCTCTCTATCATGCCACCCGCTTGGTCATACAAAGTGCAGATGATTTGACACTGACCTTTTTTCAGCGCCTGCAAAATATCTCCATCGATGGAAAGAAGGTCGCTGCCAGAACTTTGAGCAAATTGGATTTCAAGATGATGATAATCATTGCCCACAGAAGCAAAATCAAGTTTGATTTGACCGCCCACATACATTTTTATTTCACCTTGAGTTGGGTCAACAATCTCAATGCCTTCAGCAATCTTTTCAATGGTGAAGAGATAGGTCTTTTCTGGGTCATCTTGGCTTATCGCAACAATTTGTGCAACGCCGTTTTGAAGGAAATATAGACTTGTGCCTTCAATATATGCAATTTCTGGAGTAAGCACCTGGAAAACAACATCCTTGTTTGTGGCATCCACAGGCAGCACGTTTGCTTGCAAAGTCAACATACTGTTTGTGGTGGTGATGTTTGACGGAGTCACTTCAATCGAGTCAACATTTTGATAAACGTTGATTTCGAAAGTCAAAATCACTGTGGTGGAAACATAAACTGTCAAAGTTGCCTTTCCGCCCGCCACCGCGGTTATGGTTGAGCCCTCTGTTGTCAAAACTTTGCCTTGCGGACTTGCCGTCTGCTGATTTGAAACGGAAAGCGAAATATTGCGATAGATGCTGTTTGACGGAAAGACTTCTTTGATTGCAACTTCAAACTGGTCGCCTGCATTTAAGGTTTGCGGCATTGACTGCACCTTGCCATCAACAAGCACACCCACCTGGGCAGAAATAGGATAAGAACCTGTGTATCTGACGCTGACGCTTTCTGAGTAGCCAGACGTTGTTGTGGCGATAAGTTTTACAAGACCAGACTGGTTAAACCTAAGGGTGTCTCCCAAAATCACTCCCATGTTTTTGTCGTCAAGCGACCATGTTATGGTTTTGTTGGTGGCATCAGCTGGAAGGCAAGAAGCCGAGAAAGAAAGAGTGTTGAGCGCCGTCACGTATTCTCCATTTTGCATTTCAAGGTCAAGCAAAATTTCGATATCTTCAACTTCGCGCAAAACTTCAACTTCAAGCTCATAAGATGCTTTTTGTCCGTCAAGCAAAACCAGCGAGACTTGCACTTGCGCTTTGCCACCGCCAATTCCACGCAGACTGCCATCTGGCAAAATTTCAACAACCTGACCTCTGCCTGCATTGCTTGTTTGACTCAAAATTTCAACTTGCACAGCGTTGGCATTTGCATTGCTTGGAAAAACGCTGTAATCAATAACGGACGAAGAGCCATAATCCATAACAATTTTTTCTTGGTTTAGCACAAAAGTTTTAGCCTTTCCAGCGGTATATTGCACTGAAACGGTTGTAGAGATGTTGCTGTAATCTTTATTTGCAAAAATTTTGATTGTTGCAGTGGTTGGATTGTCAGTCAAGAAAGTGACATCGCCGTCCTCGTTGACAGAAACTTCATTTGATGATGAATGATAAAAGAATTTGTTGTTTGTGGAGTCTTCTGGGAAAGACCTTGGCCTGAGAGTGACTGTTTTGTCAGCCGTGACAACATCTTCAATCAAAATGCCTGTTGCAGGGCTTTCAACATAGACCGCGATTTGCTCGGTGATATACACCCCTTCAGCCTTTTCAACTGAAACTGTGATTGTTGCATCGCCGCCACTGAAAAAGTATAGATAGCCATCTTTGACATAGGCCACATCTTCGTTTGAAGACGAGAAGGATACCTCTGTGCTTGTGAGATAGCTTGGCTCTACTGTGTAGTCAATGATTTGTGCAGCATCTCCAAGGGTGGCTGTGATGGAATATTTTTCAAGTTGCAAGCTGTGAGCATAACCTGCCGTATAAACCACCGTCATGGTTTTGCTAAAACCGCCGTCAACAGTGGTCAAGGTGACCTCCACCTGCCCCGCACGGCTAAATGAAACTTGCCCAAGACTATTGACCGTTGCAATGCTTTGGTCATCAAGCTGGAAAATCACATTCTTGTTGGTGGCATTGCTTGGCAAAATTTGATAGCCTATTGAATATGTGCTCTCACCAGTGATGGCATAGGATGTGTTTAAAACAATGTCTTCCACCGGCCGTGTTACAGACAGATTGACAAAATCGCTATAGCCTCCATCCTCGGTGGTGGCTGAGATTGTGACGTATCCAATTTTTAAGGCTGTAACCAGTCCGTTTTGGTCAACCTCGGCAATACTCTCATCAGAAGAAGAGAAAATCACGTTTTTGTTTTCTGCCTCATATGGCGAAATTTCCCACGATAGTTGCAAATTTGAGCCAACGTGCATCTCCTGCTGTGGACTGCTCAGTTCAATCTGGTGAACTCTGCTGTCAGTCACGTAGAAATAGCAACTTGCTGTTTTGTTGCCGTCAACTGCTGTTGCAGTGATGTATCCCCGACCAAACCCCACAAAAGAAACATTTCCGTCAAGGTCAACTCTTGCAACTTCTTCATTTGTGCTTTGCCAAATCACTTCTTGATTTGTGGCGTTTGTTGGATAGATGGTTGCTTCAAGCGAAATGGTCTCGTCGATATTTGCAGTGATTTCGCTTCGATCAAGCTCGATTCTGTCAACAGCAATAGAAACATTGCCAACCACAATATCCATTGTGAAGTTGACCAGAATAATGATTACGAGTGGAATTGCCACCATTAAAAATATCATCAGTTTTTTCATGCTTCAATGCTCCTGTATCTTTTTTCAAGTTTGAAGAAAAGTGCAAACAATTCAATTGCCATAAACGGCACACCAAAACCAAACAGAACAATGTAAATGGCAGGAACAGACACAAACATCGAAACTGCAATTGCGCCAATGCCCATCAAAACTGCAATAACAAAACCGATTGTGATGCTTGCGTTGACATTTCCGTTTGTTGTGGTGACCTCTTTGCCGTCAAGGAACATAAACTGCGGACGCCTTATATCGAGATTGATTGAACTTGCGATTGAGCCAATCACAATCATGCACACGGCAAGAGCAATCAGCATGGCATTTGAGTAAGACAAAAATCCTGCAAAAGAAAGCACAAGGCAGCTTATGATGACGGATGGAATTGAAACCAGCACATACATCAAAAACTTGACCACAATTTGTTTGGTGAAAGAAACTGGAATGATTTTTGTGTGAAAGAAATTGCCGCCTTCTCTTGTGATTGAAGTTGCAGCAAAAGATGTGCCCATGCTTAAAAACATCAACAGCACAAGCACAGCAATGCCCGGCAAAACGCCAGTGCCCACCTGTTCAACGCCAATGTTTGAGGCAATCTGACTTGAAAAGAAAACCATCAGCGGAGTGGTGATCACGATAGTCAGATATTGAAAAGAATAGTTTGTTGAACGAAAAATGCAAAGAAATTCTCGGAAAAACAAAGCCTTCGACACCGAGCGCTCTTTGATTTTTGTTTTGTTGCGATAGATGCTTCCGCCACTTTCAATGTTTTTGAGCAGCAGGTTGAGATAAGACTTTTTTGCAAAAATATAAACCAAAAGGCAAAGCACAAGGGCAACCGTTAAATTTACCACCGCGCTTGGCCAAAAACGATACAAAAGCAAACTGTTTTTAAACAGTAATGGCAAATATAGAAAGTTTGAAATAAACTTGATATCCAGCACCACCTGACTTTGCAAAATGGAAGAAACATCGGAAGAGCTCATCACTTCCATGAAAAATTTTAAGCCGTAGGTGTAAACTGTAAAGCCTGCTGCCACGCAAATGATGTAAAGCACAAGCATAACCACAAATTTGTTTTTAAGATAGCCCACCACATACATTGCAGGCACAGACAAGAGCACGCCGCACAAAAATGGTATCACCGGCAGAAAGATAAGGTTTGGCAAAAGCATAATGTAAAACATTGCCCCTTGCATGGTTTGCACGCCATAGATGATAAAGATAGGCAAAGTCAAAAAAGTGGTAAAAATAAATTCATAAATAAACAGATATGTGATTTTTGCAAGAAAAATCGTTCGTCCGCTGAGTGGCAATTTCAAAAGGTCGGAGTCGGAATTATAAAAAAGCGTTTTTGTTGTCAGACTAAGCCCAAAAAACAGCTGCACAATTTGAACAAGACAGCTATAGTAAACAATAAACTCTTGAGCAAGGTCGGCTTTGACGCAAATTGAAATCAAATTGCTGAAAACATAAACCAAAGCTCCGCCAATGGCCACAACACCCAAAATGGTGATAAGATATTTTATCAATTTGGAAAAAATATGCCCCTTTACTCTTATTTTTGGTGCACGATTTAAAAATTCAAGTTTTAAAAGCGTCAAAAATTGGGTCATTTTTTCTCCATTTTTTTAGTCGTTTTTGTTTTTCTTTTCTTCCGATTTTTCTGTTTCTTGTTCAACTGCCGACAACTTTTTGTTTAGAGTTTTTATCCAAGATTGTATGTTTTTCTTATAGTTTTCGTCCAGTTGTTTTTTGAAATCCTTTTCTTTGGTTTTGATTGATTGGATTTCTTCTTTTGCCTGTCGCTTTTCTTTTTTGATGGCCTGAAGTTGAAGAGCTTGCTTTTCTTTAAGCTGCTTTTGCAACTGTTGTCTTTCTTTTTTGGCCTGTCGCTCTTTTTCTTTTATCGCCTTTATTTGCAAAGCATTTTGCTCTCTGTTTTGCTTGTGGAGCGCTTGAATTTCTTGCCTTTTTTTCTCTTTTTCAGCCTTGATTTTTTTCTTCGTCTCTTTTTTGTCTTCAAATTTTATCACTTGAGCCTTGCTGTCTTTGGTCATATTTAAAAAGTATGTTTCAAGCGGAACTGAACTTTCTGCCATAAATTTTTTCACGTCGATGATTTCCATCAGCTGCCCACGATTCATGATGGCAACTCTGTCGCAAAGTTTTTCCACCATGTCGATGTTGTGAGAAGAAAAGAACACGCAGTTGCCCTGCTTTTTATGCTCTTTCATATACTCTCTGATTTCAAAAGTGCTTTGCGGGTCAAGCCCCATAAGCGGCTCGTCAAGCACCCAAAATTTTGGATTATGTATAAGAGCTGCAATAATGCAGATTTTTTGTTTCATACCATGTGAATAAGAGCGAATTTGGTTGTCTATTGCATGGCTCATGCTGAACAAGTTTGCAAATTTTTCTATTCTTTCTTCGATGATGTCTTTTGGCACTTTGTAGATATTGCCCATATAGTTGACATATTCTCTGCCTGTCAAGTTTTCATAAACGGCATGGTTGTCTGGCACATAGCCGATGTTGAGTTTGGCCTCGATTGGATTTTTTTGAATGTCATAGCCGCAAACTTTGATTGAACCTTCATCAAAAGGCAAAATGCCGGTCAGACATTTGATGGTGGTGCTTTTTCCTGCGCCGTTTTTGCCAAGAAAGCCAAAAATCTCCCCTTCCTCAAGAGTAAGGTTGAGATTTTTCACAGAATAGAAATTTGAATTTTTATATCTTTTTGTGAGCCCTACAATTTCTAACATAAATTCCCCTTGTTAAAACCGCAAAAATTTTAACACAAATTGCTCTAAAAGTCAATACATAATTTTTATTATTATAATAAATACATATGTGATAGTTTTAAAAAAGCCTATTGACGGCACGCCAAATTTGGGTATAATAGAATTAAGGAACAACATATGAAGAAAAAATATAGAAACTTTCAGGTAAATTATGGCTATCAAAATCTTAAGGCTTACAAGGCTCTGCCCAGTGAGCATCGGCAGAATTTTTTGAAAGATTTGGAAAATTTTGCTCTGCACCCACTGATAAATTGTGACAACAGATGGATTTTGTTTTTTGACGATATGAACGAGAAAGACTTTTTTCAAACTCTTGCCAAACAAGATGTTGTGGGCGCTTTTTCATCTTGCCTTGCACAGCTTAACAGCAATCTTAAAACTGCAAAAGAAAGGCTGGAGACTTACAAAGCCTCAAAAAATGAAGCAAAAATCAGAAAATATGACAGAAAAATCGCAAATTTGCTGTCAGAAAAAGAAATTTTGCTTGCAGAGACTGAAAAATGCTTGCAGGGCAAACAAATCCACATTGCCATTGACGCAAACAATATCTGTGAAAAATACATAAACAACCTCATCAGACTTTGCGACAAACTTTACCGCCAAGGCTATCATGAAATCAAAATTTTGGTAGCATCTTCTGACAAATCGGTTGACTCAAAAATTGAATATTACTACACTGGCAGACAGCTTGACCAACTGTCAAAACTTCAAGAAAAACTTGACTTTTACAACAAAAACAATGGCGAAAAGTGCCAACTGAGATTTTGCGAACTGTTGCAAGTGCCAAATTCTCGCCAAGAATATCAGTCACTTTGGACGCTGAAAAGTGTGAAAAAGGCAAACGAGTTTGTGGAAGAGATCAGAATCACGTCAGAAAACAAAAAACTTACGCCGCTTGAGGCTGCCCTGTTTGCCTATCTTAAAATTGCTGGCAGTTTTTTCTACAAAGATGGCGGCCTGTATGACGAAGGCGAACAAACAATGATTGGTGCTTTCTCAGAAAAAGAAGTTGTCTCTTGTGCTGGTTTTTCTTCTTTATTCAAAATCGCCATCGACGTTTTGGGCAAAGATAATCTTTCTTCGCACTTTGTTGCAACCGAAAACTTTTTTAATGGGCATTGTTTCAACATTCTCAAAATCATCGACCCTGCCTATAAAATAAAGGGTTTTTATGCTGTGGACGCGCTCAAAGACGCAAAAGAAACAAAAAATTCCACTGCAACTGGCTTTTCTGGCTTTTTGTCTAGGTTTAATGATTCTCTTTACAGTCCAGACTCCTTTTGGTCGCTCATACTGCCAAATTCAAGAATAGACCAAATTTGTTATTCTTTTTCCAGCAGCTTAAAAACTCATACTCACCAAGCCAGAAATCTTCCAAGCGGCAAGCTCAAAAGTTTTGTTGACCAAAAACTTTCTGAAAAAGACGAGTTTGTCTCGCTTTATGATGACTCTTGCAATCCTGTGCATTATAAGAGCATTTTGTCTGCCTATCTGAACATGGCAAACAAAATCGGATTTGCTGTAGACTTTCAGCATTTGGCCGCAATGGTCACTCGCACCTGCATTGATTGTTTGTTGAGCGCCCCATGCAACAGCGTTTCGCCATGGCTTGAACTGCTGGACATTGAAAAAATAAAAGAAGATTTTGAAACAAAAGAAAAAGACGATTTTTCACAAAGCGAAATTGATCAACATGTGAAGAAAAAAAATTTAGAGCC
The DNA here is from genome assembly GCA_944360075.1 of uncultured Clostridia bacterium. GTDB lineage: Bacteria > Bacillota > Clostridia > Christensenellales > UBA1242 > Caccovivens. Next base: position 20,948 of record CALVTE010000001.1, read on the forward strand.
GCTATTTGAATTTTATTCGACAGACAATTTGTATGAAAAAATCTGCCAGGCAAAGGATAATGAAAAATATTTTTCAAAAAAATATTTTGAAACGCTTGAAAAGTTAAAACAGCTGACCACTCAACTTAACCATGAAATCCAAAGATGATAAGCAAAAAAGGCTTATCATTTTTTAAATCGATAGGCAAGAAGAGAGACATCGCCAGCCCCCATAATCAGAAAAACAACGTCTTTTTGTGCAATTTTGTTTATAAAAGCATGGCATTTTTCGAAATTTGAAAAATATCTGACAGTTTTGTTATATTTTGAAACACCTTTGGCCAAAAATTTTGATGTGATTTTTGGGATAGGTTTTTCACGAGCAGAATAAATTGGCAAAAGCCATACTTCATCGCAGCAGGCAAAACAGCGGCAAAATTCATAATACAAATCACGAGTGCGAGAAAAGGTGTGAGGCTGAAAAACACAAATCAACCTGCCCTGAAAGTTTTGTTTGACTGCCTTTATTGTTGCAATAATCTCGTCTGGATGATGAGCGTAGTCATGCAAAACAACTCCGCCTTTAACCTTTCCGATATACTCCAGCCTTCGCTCCACCCCAGCAAATTGCCAAAGCGATTGTTTGATCAGGTCAAGGCCTATGCCACAAGCAATGCCCACCGCTATGGCTGCAAGAGCATTGTAAACATTGTGCAGCCCAATCATATTCAACTTGAAAAGCCCAAAATTTAAGTCTAAGTAAAACAGCTCAAAACAAATCACTCCATTTTTGCTGCAAACATTTCTTGCCTGCACATCCGCTTTGCTTTTGAGTGCATAAGACAAAACATTTCGACTTTTCAGCCTTCGCGAAAAAGGGTCGTCATAGTTTACCACCAAAACCCCACTTTTTTTGGTGTTTTTTGCAAATTTTTCAAAGGATTTATAATAATTTTCTTTGGTTTTAAAATAATCTAGGTGGTCGGGGTCTTCATTTAAAACAACCCCCACATCGCTTTCAAGGCTCAAAAAACTGTCTTTATACTCACACGCCTCAGTGATAAAAAATTTGCCTTTGCCGCACCTGACATTGCTGCCAAAATTTTTCATGATGCCGCCAACGTGAATGACTGGGTCCTTTTTTGCCAAAAAAAACATATAGCCGATCATGGAAGAGGCTGTGGTTTTGCCATGGCTGCCAGCGATTGAAATCGTAAAATATTTTTTTGTAAGTTCTCCAAGAAGCTCTGACCTTGAAAGAATGATTTTGCCTTGCTTTATGGCGTGTTCAAGCTGCACGTCATTTTTTGCCAAAGCACTTGTGTAGACAACAATATCGGCTTGGTCTATCAAATTTGTGTCCAGTTGGTTGACCACCTTGATGCCTTTTGCCTGCAAAGACTGTGTGATGGGCGATATGGCGCTGTCATACCCCGTCACTTTTTTGCCCTGTTTCAGCAAAATGACTGCCAGCGCCGAAAGGCTTATGCCACCAATGCCCAAAATATGTATTTGCTTTGCCTCGTCAATAAAATTCATATAAACACTATATGAGTTGACATAGCAAAAAAGTGCTTTGGCAAAAAGTAATTTAACAATAAGGGTGCAACTTTCATATATTTGACTATGATGAAAAAAGAAGCTTGGCTCGCCCCTTTGACAAGTGTTGGCATTGGCGGGGCCTGCCTTGGAATATTTTTGCCGAAAACAAATGAAGAGCTTGTTGATATTGTTGAAAAACTGCAGCAGCAAAATCTTCCATATAAAGTGATTGGAAATGGCACGAATTTGCTTTTTAGTGACGATTTTCATCCTTTTTTTGTGATTTCAACAAGAAAAATCGCAAAAAAAATGTCAAAAAAAGATAATTTTGTCAAATTATCCTCATCTACCACGTTGTTTGAAGCCTATCAATTTTGTATGAAAAATGGTCTGAGCGGCTTTGAAAAACTTTGCTCTATACCCGGCAATATTGGCGGAGCGATTGCAAGCGGAGCAAGTTGTTATGGCTGCAGCATTTTTGATTATCTTGAAAAATTAACTATTTTTCAGCGCGGAAAAATCGTTGAAATAGGCAAAAATAAAATTGATTGTGGCTATCATCACTCGGAATTTTTGAAAAACAATTTTCTCAGCCCCACAGTCATTTTGTCGGCAAAGTTTAAGCTGCAAAAAGATCAGCCTTGCAAAATTCAAAAAACTTATTTAAACATTTGCTCAAAAAGAAGACTATCTCAGCCTGCAGGCAAAAGTTATGGCTGCACTTTTAAAAATCCAGAAGGCCAAAGTGCTGGATTTTTGCTTGAAAAAAGTGGCTTAAAAGGTCAAAGCTGTGGCGGAGCGAAAATTTCTGAAAAACACGCGAATTTTATAATCAACTCTGATAGTGCAAGGTTTGAAGATTTTGAATATCTTATAAACCTTGCAAGAAAAAAAGTCGAAGAAAATTTTGGAATAACTCTTGAAAACGATGTGGAAATAATAAAATAAAATCGCAAAAAATGCGATTTTAATAGCCAAATTGTTTCAAATTGTTTTCCTTATTGCGCCAGTCATCAACAACCTTTACAAAAATTTTTAGCAGAACTTTTTTGCCAAGCAGTTCTTCGGCAAAGCTGCGAGAGTTTTGCCCAATCTGTTTGATTGTTTTGCCGCCTTTGCCAATCACGATTGCCTTATGCCTTTCCTTTTCCACCACCACCATTGCTTCAATAACCACAAGCTCTGGTTTTTCTTCAAATCGTTCAATCACAACTGCCATGCCATGCGGAATTTCATCTGAAAGAAGATTTAAAGCGTTTTGCCTGATTTCTTCACCAATGATAAACCTGACACTTTTGTCGGTATAGTAATCTTGGTCAAAAACAAAATTTTTGACTTTGCTCTTCGGCATTTGGTCAATAATGTAGGTTTTCAGCTGATCAAGCCCCTGCCCTGAAAGAACAGAAACTTCAAAATCTGCCTTGAAAGACTGAAGATTTTTTTTGTCAACTTTTGTTTTTATAAGCACTTTTGGCTGCGGAAGGTTTTGATAATACCTCATCTCTTCTTCGTCGAGCGCTTTGCTTCCGTCGGCAAGGTATAAAATCAAATCAACGCCAGAGATTGCACTGCGCACATTTTTCATCATTGTTTTGTCCAGCTTGTTTTTGCTGCGGTGCACGCCCGGAGTGTCCACCAAAACAACTTGATAATTCTCGCCGTTGACAATTCCCAAAATATTATCCCTCGTCGTCTGCGGCCGGTTGGTGACGATGGCAACTTTTTGCCCCACCAAAGCATTGACCAAACTGCTTTTTCCTGCATTTGCACGCCCGATGAGCGCAACATACCCAAAACTATACATTTTCGCCTCGTTTTATGTTTAAACTAGCAAGAATTTTCTCGCAAGTTTCGTTCATGATTTTTTCGTCATCCTTTTCAATATGGTCATATCCCAGAAGATGCAAAAGACCGTGAAGAGCCAAAAAAGCAATTTCTCTTTTATAGCTATGCCCATACTGCTTTGCTTGAGCCTTTGCTTTTTGTTTACAAATCACAATATCGCCAAGCCTAAGTAGTCCGTCTGGCGAGGTTTCAGCGGCAAAATCTTGAAGTTTTTGCGGATATTTTATCTCGAGTTGCGGGAAAGACAGCACGTCAGTGATTTTATCAACCGACCTGTAAGTTTGATTTAACTTTTTTATTTGCTCTTCGCTGACAAAGGTCACTTCAACTTCGCTTTCAATTTCAAAATTGTCGGTGGCAATCAGCGCAACTGCGAAAAGTTTTTTTATCAGCCTTTTGCAAAAAATGTTTGCTTTATGGAAAGATATAACCATAACCTTCTCCTATGTCTTTTTCTATCGTCAAAGTCAGAAAGATGTAAAAGATTCCCCCTCCTTGTTTGACCGATATTCTCTCACCTTTTATTATCTCATTTTCAGCAACATAAATCAAGGCTTTTTGACGAAGTTTTTCAAAAATTTCATCTTTTTCTTGTTCAAAATTTCGTGTTATCTCCACCATCTTTGTTTCGTAAAAGGTGATTTTGTTGTAAACAAACGGCAAAAGATTGTTTTTTGTAAGATATATGCTGGTTTTTTCGCTTTCAAAGTTTTCAAAAATATTGTCGCTAAGGTTTGAGTATATTTCCAGCCCAAAAAGAGTGATGGTGGAACAAGTGATTTTTCTGCCAGTTTTTTCTTCCTTGATTTGATATTCATAAAAAACTTCATTCTCGCTCAGCCAAACATCCGCTTTGATTTCCGCCTTGGGCGCAACAGGCAATATGTTTCCCTCGCCATCCGTCACATAGGGATAGACAAGCACTTGCCCTTTTTGCACAATGTCGCCCACTTTGACGTTGAGAGTGCCTTGCACCAGATTGATTTGCGTGATTTTTCCGTCATATTGGCTCACGATTGGCTGAAAATCCCCCTCCATTTCCTCTGGCAAAACCGCTTCATTGATATTGACAATCAAACTTTGCCCCACGATTGCAACGCTGACCGAACTTATCTTTTCAAAATTGTCTTTGAGCTCAATTTCCAGTTTTTGAGTGTTGATGTTGGATTTAAAATTGCTGGGCGTATGCTCTTTTACAAAATTGACAATCTCTTGCTTTTCAATATCTTTGCAGCCCCAAACATCAATCCTAAAAACAAAAGCTTGCTGCACAAAAAACATGGCCAAGCCCAAAACCAGCCCGGCAATCACGCCCCACATTTTGAAAAAATTTTTAAGCCTTTTTCGCAACCCAAAATGTTTGATTTGCTCTATTTTAACATTGTTTTCCCTCAAAAATTTTTCAAGTTTGTCGGCCTGACGCTCTTCAACCTCAAATTTTGTGAATTGCTCTTCTTGTTTTATGTCAAACAGTTCAAATTGCTTGCAAATTTTGTTGAAAAGTTTTTCTTTGTTTAAAGTTTTGATTTTAAAATGAGAGCGATTATACTTTTTCATCAAAACTCTTCCACCCTTTTTATCTGTCCCTCTATTTTCAAGGTGTTGCTGCTGAGTTCGCTTAAAAACAAATTTTCCCCTTCCACTTCAACTCTGCCTTTTTTGATTTTGAAAGAAATAACAGTTGGCGAAAGCACAGTCAACCCCAAATGGCCTTCCACATACAAAATTGTGCCGGAAAGATTGACCATGTTGTAAGAAGATAAAAGATTTTTATCAACACGCCTTAATTGCCCTTTGATTTCCTCAAAAAAATTGAACATATATCTCCCATTTTTACTTAAATATATGTTTTTTTTCTGCAGAATATTAAACATTGACAAAGGCAAACAAAAAGATGCACCTTAAGTGCATCTTAGTCATCAAATTTATTGAAAATATTGCCCAGAACCAAGGCTTTAACTTTTGGCGGAAGATTGTTGATTTGCTTTAAAAGATTTTTGTTGACAGCCGCCCGAGAATAAGAGTATTCATTCAAAAAGTCGTCAAAATCGTCGTCATGGCGTTTTTTTGTTGCAAAAGTTTTTTTCTCTTCTTCAAACGGATTATATCTTTCGCCAAGTTCTTCTTTTGATGAAATTTCTTCAACCCTTTCTTCAACATTTTCTCTGACTTCTTCTGTGTCTTCCAAACAGTCAATGCTGACAGAATTTGTGACTTTTTGTTGAAGTTTTTGAGTTTTTGTGGCAACTTTTTGCTGTTTTTTTTCTTTTTTAAGCTGTTTTTTGTTTTTAACAGCGGCTTTGCTTTGCCCTTCGACATAAGTGCCTTCGTTCATTCTTTTATATTTGTTGATTTCTTCTTCCAGTTTGCTGCTCGAATTTTTTTTGGAAATTTTTTTATAGGCAAACAGTAAAATCAAGATTAGCAAACCGCAAACAGAACAAACAACAATAAGTGCAGTCATGTTTCCCATTATTCATCATCTCCAAAAATATCATCATCAGAGTCGTCATCAACATCCTCTTCTTTGCCAGAAACAATGCTTCGTCTAAGAGCGGTGTCTGCCTGCAAGTTCATCAATTTGTAGTAGTCCATCACTGAGAATCGACCCTCTTTGATGGCTTGCGAAATTGCAAGTGGCACTTGTGATTCGGCTTCCAAAAGGCTAGTTTTTGTTTCTTCAGTCTTAACTCGAGCCCTGATTTCCTTCATTTCTTCAGAATTTTTCACTCTATCAGCTTGCATTTGTGCAAAAACTCGTTCTTTTTCAGCACGTTTAACTTCCATTTCCATCGCGATGTTGCGCCCGATTGAAATGTTGGAAACTCGGCTTTCCACCAAAAGATAGGCTGAGCCCGCCGCTGCTTGAGCATTGTCGAGCCCTTCAAGAATAAGTTGAGGATTTGACATAAGTTGTTCTTTGCTGTAAAGCGGGATTTTTTTGATGGCATGCTCGGTCACAAAAGCTTTGATTTTGTCTGTTGCAAGGCCATAAAGATATTTTGGCAACTGAATTTTGAGAATAAGATTGACATCAACCACGAGTTCAATGTTGTCTTTTGTGATTGCCTTGATTTGGCTGATATTTTCGCTCACACTTTCAATGGCACTTTTGACAATTTCAAGAGAATTTTTTGTTTTCAATTCAAGCGCTGAAGCCAATGAGAAAGGGCAAGGGATAGAAGCATCCTTTGCAAGAGCCATTGCTTGAAGCATATCTTTAACATTTCCGCCCGCCAACAAAACAGACTCAATTTCGTTGATTTTGATATTGACTCCCAGCCTTTTTGCCAAAATGTTTGCTTCGACAAGGCTCATAGGGTCAACCTTGCAGTTTTTCAGCGAGGTAAGTTTTGCCATGGAAATGTGCGCCTTTGCAATTAGTGCAGTAAAATATGCTTTGACAGGCACCACGATAAGAAACAAAATCAATGCGATAAGTGCCACCCCTCCAATAACGGTAAAGGTTATCTCAACGGCGCCAAAAGCGGCCAGCTGTGAAAAGTTCATCATATTCTCTCCTTTATGCTTTGATTATATCACAAAATCTCGACGTTGTAAATACCCTAAAAGAAAAAAGGTGCCCTTTTGAATTTGACAAAGTCACACCTTAAAACATTTTTGCCTATTTTTTTAAAAAAGAGCGTTGATAGTAAAACAAATACTGCTGAGCGTAGCCAGACAAATCGCCAAACTGCGCAATCAGATTGTTTCTGATTTGCTCTCGATTTGAAAGAGGCTGATAAAACTTGTTATACATTTGATTTATCCAAGTATCAACTGGAAAAACATCTTTTCTGCCATAGCCAAACAAAAGCACACAGTCGGCCACTTTTGGCCCCACACCCGAGAGCTTTATCAGATTTTTTCGCAGCTCGGTTGTGCCCAAGCCGCTCCACTCTTGCAGCTGCTTTGGGCTTGTCTGCCTTAAAACGTTATAAAGATATTGGCTGCGATAGCCGCATCCGATTGACTTAAAAAATTCACAGGAACAAGACAAAAGTTGCTGATAAGTTGGAAATGGAGGCTGCATCAAGGATGAAAAATGCCTTCTGAGCCTTGACAAAATCAGTTTTATTCGCCTGATGTTGTTGTTTGCTGAAATGATAAAAGAGATAAGCACTTCAAACAAATCTTGTTTTAAAATTCTGATTCCATAGCCAAATTTGATAGGCTGAGACAAGATTTTTGTTCTAAAGAGCCGGTCTTTTATTGCTTTGTAATCGGTTTTTAAATCAAAATATTCTTCAAAAAAGTCAGCAGATGTGGTAAAAATTTGATAGCAATCATCTTTTTCTTGAATTTTTGCAAAATGTGAACCTGGAAAAACAGTATATCCCTGCTCAGTTTGCTCAAAACAAAAAACCTGGCCGCACTCCAAGATGTGCTGCGGCTGAAATTGTGATTTGTCGTAAATTTCAATTTTGTTTTTGAATTTTTTGTATAACATTTTCTCCTTCCATGCAAAAGCTGAACAAAAAAAGCAGGACAAGCCTGCCAAAATTATTCTGCAACAACAGAAACAACTTTTTTGCCATTGCTAAGTCCAAATTTAACAATGCCATCACAAAGAGCAAACAAAGTGTAGTCTTTTCCCATGCCAACGTTTGTGCTAGGGTAAACTTTTGTTCCTTTTTGTCTTACGATTATGCTGCCTGCAGTCACTTTTTGTCCACCATAAGCTTTCACACCAAGGCGTTTGCTTTGAGAGTCACGGCCGTTTTTAGTGCTTCCACCACCCTTTTTGTGAGCAAAAAGTTGAGCATTAAACTTAAACATTTTTTACCTCCAATTTTGCAAATTTCTTTTCATCTTCAACAATAGATTTGAAGCTATAGAAGCAAGTTTCCAAAAGAAATTGAATTTTTTGGCTTGCAGCAACTTTTGGCTGAACCATAATTTTCAAAAAGCCATCGCTAATTTGGCGAAAAGACGCTTTTTTTTCAATTTCGTCAAGCCCCACAACGGCAAGTTGTGCGATTGTTGAAATTTGGCAGCAAAGCAAATCTTTGCCAAAGTCGTCTTTGCCAGTATGGCCTGCCACTTCAAATCCAAGATAGAGATTGTTTTGTTTATAAAAAGTGATTGTTGTCATGACGACACCTTACTTTTTGATTGATAAAATTTTAATTTGAGTGAATGGTTGTCTATGGCCTTGTTTTTTTCTCTCGTTTTTCTTAGGCTTATACTTGAAAACAACAATTTTGTCGCCCTTGCCGTGAGAAACAACTTCAGCTTCACAAACAGCGCCTTTCACTGATGGTGATCCTGCAACAACATTTCCGTTGTCTGAAACAAGAAGAACATCCAAAGTCAATTTTTCGCCAACATTTTTGTCGAGTTTTTCAACAGAAATGATGTCGCCTTCGCAGACTTTGTATTGTTTTCCACCAGTTTGAACAATAGCAAACATATTTATACCTCCTCTAACCAAACTCGCTGTTTAACGGGTGCCTTTGGCGGACTTAAAAAACCCTGCACATGCGGATACCTTGTTAATATACCATAATCTGAGATAAAAGTCAAGAGAAAAGCGATTTTTGCAAAAAATTGTTTTTGCCAAAGTCAATTTCTTTAAAATCTGCTTTCAGCAAAAAAGCTTGCATTTTCAGCAAGCTTTATCTTTGTTATTTGGTTTTTTTGCTTTTGTTTTCTTTAACTTTTGAAACGATAAAGTAAACCACAACTCCACCGAGAATCACTGACGCAACTCCAATCAAAACTTTGCCGACAATTTCTGTGACATTGACAGGCTCGATTGAATCTTCGCCAACTGTAAAGGTGAATTTTACAGCGTCGCTCACGTTTCCAGCAGTATCTTTCACCGTGATGGTCACTTGATAGCTGCCTTCTTTTTCAATTGTGTAAGAATAAGCATATTCTCCTTCAACATCCGATGAGTTTTTCACAGTCTCAGGTGCAGAATTTGTGCTTGTGTTTTTTACTGTGATAGAAATGTTGTCAAGCAGTTCTTCTCTGCTAGAGCCGCCTGGGTCATTGACAGTGACAAGACTTTCGTCAGCAATTTTGAAGTCGATGGGGTCGCCAACTTCATATTTTGAAGCGATAAACTTGTTGTCAGAATTTTCAATAGTAAGTGTTGGAGCAGAAACGTCACCAACCGACAAAGTGTAAGATTTTGTTTTTGTGCTGCCTATTGGCTGCCCTGCATAATCTTTTGCTTTGAGAGTGTAAGTGATGGTATATTTGCCATTTCTGTTGAGTTTAAGGTAAATATTTTCGCCTTCTTGGGTCAAATAAGTTTGGTCGTCTTGAGAAATATTCCAGTCAGAAAGCTTAAGAGTTTTAAGCGTGCTTGTCGTTCCACCAACGTTTGCAACAGAAATGCTTACCGTCGAATTGTCAAGGTCAATTTGTCCTTCGCCTGTAACCTCACCGTTAAGTTTTTTAACTAAAACTCTGCTTGTAAGGTCGCCATATATCGTTTTTGGATAGTCCGCATCGTCCATATAAAGGTTTACAGCAACTTCGCCTGAAGTGAAAGTAAATTTGCTGCTTTTAACTTCGTGGAGCTCAACAACAACTTCGTCATTTGCATATTGTGGCAAACTGTTGATGTCAAGTTTTTTGTCATCACATTCGGCAACAATCACATTTTCTCCATTTTCATCAACTGACCTATAAATTTTGTAAACTTCGCCAGCCACAGCTGTGCCAGAGCCTTCAAGACTTTCAGTTCCGTCAGCCTTGTAAGCAAGTTGGTCTTGTCCTTCATTGTCAGTTGTCAAGAAAAGCTTGCCGTTTTCGCCTTCATCAGTCATTGAGAAATATTTTGCATCAGTTGGATAGCTGATAAGGAAAGCGGTGTATTGCAAGGTGTAAGAGCCCTTTGCGTTGGCTGTGAAAGAACCTTCCCCTTGGTTGAGAACATATTTGTCGTTGTCCGCTTCGGTAACATTGATCATATAGTCAATAGCATAATTTTCGCTTGAATAAGCGTCAAAACCGATGTAGCCAAGCTCGTCACTTTCAGCAACTGAGATTTTTGGTTTTGCAAATGTTTCTGTCTGATCAACAAGAATGTCTTTTTGTGATGAGCCGATGTTTGAAATCTCAATCTTTCCAACAACAGGAATTTCTTCAACTTCATAGACAAAATATGTTGTCACTGAGTGGTTGCCTGCATCTGTGACAGTCACAGCAGCAATATACGTTCCGCCCACTGAAGGAGTGAACTGACCTGCCATAAGTTGGTAATCGCCAGAGCCTCGGTTTGGCGTAGCATTCATGCCTGAGCTGTGAACAACAATTTGAGAATCTTCTTCAACTCGGTATACAACAACAGCCGAAGTCATATAGTGAGGCAAGTTGTCGTGATAAGTCAGTGTTGGCAAAACGATAGTCTTGTCGTTGACATATCCCCCGTCAACATCTGGAGCTGAAACAACTTCATACAAGTATGGAGCCTCTTCATCTTTGATATTTGAAACATAGCATTGTTGAGAATAGAAAGCAACATTGCCATAATCGTCAACTGCGTATGAGAAAAATTCGATATATGCTGCATTTTCTGGCTTTTCTGAAAGGTCAATATCATATTCGTCTTCCCCTTCAAGAATGGTCCAGCCAGAAGAAGAAACAACATTGTGCTCATCTGCTTGAACATACCATTTTTTTGAAGAAATGTTGATTTTTGAAGCTTCGTTAATCACATATTTGATGTCTTTTGTCTTTTCTCTCACGATTGGCTGTCTGCTTGAGTCAAGATATCTGTAAGCAGTGTGAAGTTCAACGTATGAGTCTCCTTCGCTAGTTTCTTCGCCATTGGAAGATACTTGATCTGAAGCTGTTGGAGCAGCCAAAGTGATGATGTCATCTTCAAGATATGAGTTTTTAAGTTCGGTTGAATAGCTGATGGTTGGAACGGTCATATCGTCAGCATTTGCAACAATGTCAAAACTATAGTCAGTTATGCTTTTGTTGTTTGTTTCAACGTTGTCGTCAGCATAGTAGTAAACATTGTAAGACTCTGTTTTAAATGTTTCACTACTGCTTGCCTCAATGCAGGCATAACCAAGGTCAATCCATCCTTGTTCGGTGGTTGGTGCGCCATTTTCAAACGCGAAAGCTTCTGCTGTGACAGGGTCTGTCTTTCCATCAGTTACAATAAGATATTTATGCTCTTGGAGCCAATTTTTGATGGCGGCGTCATCACTCTCATAAATGCCGGCAAGAATCATTTGATTGCGGATGTAAGCATTGTCGTCATAGATGGCCTTGTAAACGCTTTTGCCATCCGTTGAATCTGATTTTGCGTTGAAGATAAGGTTGTAGTGGTCATAGCCTTGAATATCATAAACAAGAACACTGCTGTTTGAGCCTCTTCTGATTTCACGATAAAGGTTCAAATCTTTCTCTTCAACATGGTTATCATGGCCGCCGATTGCAAAAACCACAATATTTCTGTTTTCAGTTTTTGTTTTCACGTGGCTGAGTGCAGACTTGTAAGATCCGTCTTCATTCTTCACATTTTCAGCCCCTGCATCATAGATATAAGCAGTTGGAGACAGAGTGTCGCGCACATTTTTGATTGTAAAACTGTTTGTAGCTTCTTGGCCATAGAAGTCTGTTGCAGCATATTCAATTTTGTAGTCGCCATTTTTTGGAGCGGTAAAGTTGTTGTCTTCGTCAATAGCGTTCGCAATTGTTTCCACAACATTTCCGTTTTCCAAGCGGTAAACGTTGATCTCGTAAGAAACTGCAACACTTTCGCTTGCTGGAGAATCACTGGCTGAAGTGGTTGCATTGATTGATGGCAGCGCAGTCTTCACACCAACGATTGCAGAAGACGGTGCAGAAGACGCTCTTGAAATGGTCAAAGTATAGCCAGATTTGTTATAGCTGTCTTTATAATAGCTATCTTTGACTGAGAAAGTTTTGGTGACAGACTCAATTTGCGCGTCTTTTTGCGCGCCTTTTTGAAAGAAAGTGTAAACAACATTGAAGGTGCTGCCGTTTGCGCCTTCCAATAGGTCGCCGTCAATGTAATACTTTCCTTCAGCGCTTCTTGCAATCTTGACATTTTCTGAGTAGCCTTGGTCGAGAGTGATGGTCATATATTCATTTTCAGTTGCCTCTTCTCCGTCAATTTTGACAGGCACGTTTTCAATTTCGTCGCCATTTTTGTCAGTGATTGTTGGGATTGGCAAAATAATGTCTTTGAAAGAGCCATCTTTTTTGCTTAAAGAAAGGTCGTAAACTGAAGGCAAAATGTTTTTGTCGTTTGTGTCAAAAGTGAAAGTAACATCGTTGATAGTGCAACGAAGGTCTAGAGTGTATGTGTAAGTAACTCCATCATCAGTCACGCTATAAACAATTTCATATTGCCCAACTCGATCAGCATCAAATTGCACACCTGATTGGAATCCACCTTCTTGCTCAGAAGAATCATAAACCACAGTGCCATCGGCATAGCGAGCAACAACTTTTGAAGTGACGCCTTCTTCAGAAGCAGTTCCAATGATGTGCGCAGTTGTTGAACCACCATAATAATTTCCTGTTGGAATAGTAAACTTCCCACCCTTTGCTACCGTTGTTTCAATGCCGCTTGCATCAACTTCGATTCTGTTTGTGTTTTGAGCAATTTGGCCGTCGCTCAATGTTGGGTTTGAGTCTTGTTTATAGTTTGCAGCCAAAGTTTGAATAGCCCCCACAGGCACAAAAGACCCGCACAAAACAAGGGCGGCGCCAAAGGCTGCACTTTTGAAAATATTTTTTGTTTTTAAGTTTTTTCTGTCCATCGCAAAATCCTTTTATAGTATAAATTTCATAACAATGTTATTTTATAATATTTTCGCTTTTAAGTCAACAAATTTTCTGCACATATTACAAAAATATTTTGTGGAAAGTCAAGGCTTGTATGCTGTCAAAAAATGACTTTGTTTGTCGAAAAACAAGATATTTTGATTTTTTTGTTTTCGGCTCGGCACATTTTTTTTTGCATGTGCGTAGTATGTTAATGTGAAAGCAAAATCTTTCATCTTACATAAGAAATATAGGAGGAACAAATGAATTTCTTTAACGGATGCCAGGGCGGTTTTGGCGGCTGCAACAGCTGCTGCGACCCATGCTCACTCATACTTTGGCTTATCATTTTGCAAAGCCTTTGCGGTTGCAACAACAATGGCGGCTGCGGCATGGACGCTTGCACACTTGTGATTCTTTTGCTTTTGTGTGGCGGATGCAATAGTTGCGGCAATTGCGGAAAATAAGTTTAAGCTCAAAAACAGGCAAAAAAAGCCTGTTTTTTGATTTTTTTCAATAAAATTCAACAAAAACCAAATATTTTACAAAATTGCTTTACTTTTTGCTTAAATTATTATAACATAAAATAAAGTATATTTTGAGAGGTGCAGTTATGAAATTTGATAAAGATTGCGAAGTTGTTTGGCATGACAGAAAGCGTTTTATGGGAATGCCACTATCGTTCACAAGATATTATATCGTCAAAAAAGATAATGAATGGATAAAACTGTTCAGACACAAAGGATTTTTCTCCTCAATTATTGACGAGGTCAACCTTTATCGATGCTTTGACGTCTCCCTGCACGCCTCGTTGGCAGACAAAATTTTTGGAACAGGTTCTATCAAAGTTGAAAGTAACGATGCGGGAATGCCAGAGTTCTATCTTGCACACATTGCAAACCCATACAAAATCCGCGACCTGCTTTCAAACCTTATTGAAATTGAAAGAAAAAAACGCCGTGTCGGAATCACAGAATTTCAAGCACCACAAGAATAATATTGGTAAAATTTTACTTACAAAATCAAAAAAGAACATATTGAAATCGTCAATATGTTCTTTTTTAAACTTTCTTTAATTTTTCTTTGTTTGTTTTTTCTTTGGGCCAAAATACAAGTCGTTCAGTTCATGCAAACTTTTTTTAAGCTCTTTCAGTTGCTTCTCTTCACTAACTTTTTTCATACTAGCTCCTTTTAAATTTGAAATTTTTTGCTCAATTATTCTTTTTCATTCAAACTCCCAAACAGCTTGTCAAGAGTTTCTTTTGCATCAGTTTTTGCTTGCTCAAACTCTTTCGCTTCCTGTTTTTTGCTTTCAAGCAATTTGCTAAGTTCTTCTATTTCTTCTTTAATTTTAAGCGCATCATCTGGTCCGTTTGTTTCTTCAATTTTTTGAGCATAATACTTATGTATAATTGAATTTAAAGCTTCAGAAAAACCTTCAGCCAAAAAACATTCTGGTGCTATTTCATTTATTGCTCCAAGATCTTTCTCTGCAACTCGTAAAGCCTCACTTTCATCTGCAATCTGAAAATCTTTGTTAATATGATACAATTTGTGATTTTTTCCTACTCTAGCATAGCCTTCGCTGAAATCCCAAGCAAAATCATACCCTTCGCCATGAAGCTTAAAGTCTTTGTCGTCAACATAATACCATTTGCCATCTTTTTCTACTCTAGCATAGCCTTTTCTGAAACCTTCAGCCTTATCATATCCTTCACCATGAAGTTTAAAGTCTTTGTTGTCAACATAATACCATTTGCCATCTTCTCTTGCTACAGCATAGCCTTCTATGAAATCACCAACCCAATCATACCCTTCGCCATGAAGTTTAAAGTCTTTGTCAACATGATACCATTTGCCATCTTTTATTACTACAGCATAGCCGTCGCTGAAATTCCAAGCCATATCATACCCTTCGCCATGAAGCTTAAAGTCTTTGTCTACATAATACCATTTACCATCTTTTTTTACTCTAGCATAGCCTTCTCTGAAAGCGCTAGCTTCATCATACCCTTCGCCATACCATTTGCCGCCCAAGTCTTGATAAAAGTATTTTCCATCTCTTTTTACAGCCATCATAAAATCCATTTTCTCTCTCCTTTATCTTTCTTTCAATGATACTTTTATTATACCCATCTTCTGCAATTTGTCAAGAACTTTTGCTGCTCAACAATCTTTTCTTGGCTGTTTGATATATTAAATAGAAGACATGATTTTTCAACATAATTTCTTGCCGCTTTACTTAAGCTTATCAAGATATTCTTGAAAATGAGTTGGCAATGCCGCTTCAAAATGCATAACTTCCTTTGTGCGAGGATGGCTAAACTGAATAAAGTAAGAATGCAAAAGTTGCCCTTTCAAGCTCTTTTCTGCCTTACCATAAACATCATCTCCCACAATTGGATGCCCCATCCACTTGCAATGAACTCGAATTTGATGAGTTCTGCCTGTTTGCAAGGAAAACTCAACCAAGGTTTTGTTTGAAAAAGTTTTGATAACCTTAAAATCAGTTATTGCTTTTTTTCCAGTTGAAGAAACCACATATTTTTTGCGGTCGGATTTGCTGCGTTCCAAAAAATTTTCAATATGCCCTTCACTTTCCTTGAAAACACCTTCACAAAGAGCTATGTATTTGCGTTTGCAGGTTTTGTTTTTGATTTGCTCAGCAAGTGATAGGTGTGCCATATCATTTTTGGCAACAAGCATAAGGCCGGAAGTGTTTTTGTCAAGTCTATGCACAATCCCCGGCCTAAGCACACCGTTGATGCCGCTTAAGTCCTTCACTTTTTCAAGAAGCCCGTTGACAAGAGTGCCCTCTTTAGTTGACGCACAAGGATGCACCACCAAACCTTGAGGTTTGTTGACCACCAAAAGGTCTTGGTCTTGATAAACAATTTCAAAATCGATATTTTCAGGCCTAGCTTCCAGCGGAACAAGGTCTTGAAAATCAAAGGATATTCGTTGCCCACTTTTTAGTTTTTCGCCAGATTTGACCGTTTTGTTTTGCAAAGTGATAAAGCCTTGGTCAATCAAATTTTTGATATGCGAGCGTGAAAAATCTGGATAATGCAGATTGAAAACAACATCAAGCCTTTTCCCCTTTTCATTTTCATCGACTGTAAAATATCCTTTCAAATTTTCTCCTTATGCTTTTCTTCATTTTTTGATTTTTTTTGTTTTTTATTGTTTTTTTCGCTGTTTTTATCAGCATTTTCTTTGTTTTTTTCTTTATTATCGCCCTCGTCCAAAATTTCAGCCAGCCCTTCATTGAATTTCGATGCTTCAGCCCAAGATTCAGCTTCTTTTATTTTTTCAATTTCAATGCGCTTCTTTTCTTTTTTTACAGCAAAAATATATTCGCAAAGAAAATATATCACAAGCAAAATCACTCCGATTGTGATTGCACTGTCGGCAATGTTAAATACAGGGAAATTGATAAATTGAAAATTAATGAAATCTCGGACGTAGCCAAAGATCACTCTGTCATACAAATTGCCAAGAGAGCCGCCAAAAATCATCCCCATCGCAACAGACAAAAGTGTCAAATATTTATTTTGTTGGTCTTTCAACTTTAAAAGATAATACCAAACCAGCACACCCAGCAAAACCAAAGTTATCACAATAAGCAAAGCTGTCTGTCCGCCAAGAATTCCACCACTTGCACCATCATTTTGAACATGAACAAAATTGATAAAACCTTCAATAAAGGAGGCTTGATCTCCAACATTTGGGATAAGGCTGCCAATCAAAAGATATTTTGTGAGCATATCAAACACCAGAACAAGCATAACAACAATGATTGCAACAAAAACCGTCTTAAAAAATTTACTTTTCAACTTCCATGCCCTCCGGCAAATATAAATACAGTTTGTTTTCTTCAATCTCATGTCTTGTGGCAGACAGGGCAAAACACACGCCTTCAAAGTATGTCAAAATGCGTTCGGCAAGTGGTTTTTCGCAATATTCAATGGAAATAATGCAAGGGTTGCCCTTTTTCAAAATTTCTGCAAAGTCGCGCACTTGCAAATAGCTTTCTGGATAGTAAACTGGCACGCCATCAATCTCTTCCGCCCTTGATTTGATTTTGCCGTGCTTGATTTTAAAACTAGCCTTAGTTCTATTCTTTTCCGGTTTGTTTTTTTCATCGCTTTCAAAGCCAAGCGCTCTAAAAATTTTACCCATAAACCCCATAAACAGCACCTTCTAAATCAATTTTTTTTATTATAGCACAATCGCAAAGAAAAATAAAAGAAATTTTGCCTCTTCTGCCTTTTAAAAACAAAAAGATAAAAAATTGGAGAGGGTTTTGCCAAAAAAAATCAATTTTTGCAGATTTTTGCACTGCCATGCTTTCACCTTTTTTGACAAAGAGATAAAAAAAATGACTGAAAATTCAGCCATTTTTTTCTTTTATCAAAATTATTCAACAATTGTTGAAACAACGCCAGAACCAACTGTTCTGCCACCTTCACGGATAGCGAAACGCAGTCCTTGTTCGATAGCGATAGGGTTGATAAGAGTGATTGTCATCTTAACGTGGTCGCCAGGCATAACCATTTCTACGCCCTTTTCAAGTTCGATAACGCCAGTGATGTCAGTTGTTCTGAAATAGAATTGTGGTCTGTAACCATTGAAGAATGGAGTGTGACGGCCACCTTCTTCTTTCTTAAGAACGTAAACTTCAGCTGTGAATTTTGTGTGTGGGTGAATTGAACCTGGTTTGCAAAGAACTTGACCTCTTTCGATATCTGTTCTTTGAATTCCACGAAGAAGAAGACCAGCATTGTCGCCAGCGATTGCAGCGTCAAGAGACTTGTGGAACATTTCAACGCCTGTGATAACAGTTTGTTTTGATGCGCCAAGTCCAACGATTTCAACAGTGTCGCCAACTTTTACAGTTCCTCTTTCAACTCTACCAGTTGCAACAGTTCCACGACCAGTGATTGTGAAAACGTCTTCAACAGGCATAAGGAAAGGTTTGTCAGTTTCTCTTTGAGGCTCAGGAATGTAAGAATCAAGAGCGTCAAGAAGTTCTTGAATGCAAGCGCAAGCAGGATCAGAAACGTTGCCAGCTTGAGCAGCTTCAAGAGCTTTCAAAGCAGAACCTTTGATGATTGGAGTTTTGTCGCCAGGGAAACCATATTCAGTAAGAAGGTCTCTGATTTCCATTTCAACAAGTTCAAGAAGTTCAGGGTCGTCAACTTGATCAGTTTTGTTCATAAACACAACGATGTAAGGAACGCCAACCTGTCTTGCAAGAAGGATGTGCTCTCTAGTTTGAGGCATTGGACCATCTGTTGCAGCAACAACAAGGATAGCACCGTCCATTTGAGCAGCACCTGTGATCATGTTTTTAACGTAGTCTGCGTGTCCTGGGCAGTCAACGTGAGCATAGTGACGTTTGTCAGTTTCATACTCAACGTGAGCTGTGTTGATTGTAATACCTCTAGCTTTTTCTTCTGGAGCCTTATCAATCTCATCATATCTCATTTTTTGAGCGTAACCCTTAGCAGCTGAATACATTGTGATAGCAGCAGTAAGAGTTGTTTTACCATGGTCAACGTGACCAATAGTTCCAACGTTTACGTGTGGTTTTTTTCTTTCATAAACACCAATAGCCATTTTAAAAAATCTCCTTTTTTTATTTTGCTACCATATCATAGCATATTTTTTTGTAAAAACAAAATGTTTTTGTGACTTTTCACAAATTTTTTGGCTTAAATTGCTCAAAATAAAGGCAAAATTGCATTGTCAAGCAAATTTTAAGCCAGCAAATTGATGAAAAATTGATTTTTACTTGTTTTTAGCTCGCTCGCCAATAATGGTTTGAGCGATTGATTTTGGAACTTCTTGATATTTCAAAGGTTCCATAACATAATTGCCTCTGCCCTGAGTTTGAGAGCGAAGGTCGGTTGCATAGCCAAACATTTCAGCAAGAGGCACTTCTGCATTGACAATTTGAATTCCTGCAGAAGATTCTGTGCCAGTAAGCATTCCTCTTCGAGAAGTAAGGTTGCCCATAACTGTTCCAAGATATTCATCTGGCACTTCAACAGACACCTTCATGATAGGCTCGAGAAGCACAGGGTCTGCATTTCTTGCGCCTTCTTGGAAAGCCATAGAACCAGCAATTTTGAAGGCCATTTCAGAAGAGTCGACTTCGTGGTATGAGCCGTCAACCAAAGTGACTTTGAAGTCAACAGTTTCATAGCCAGCAAGCACACCGTTCATTCTTGCTTCGTTGATACCATTGTTGATTGGCTGAATATATTCTTTTGGAACAGAGCCGCCCACCGTTTTGTCTTCAAACTGATAGCCTTGACCTGGCTCGAGAGGTTCCATCTCAATAACGCAGTGTCCGTATTGACCTTTACCACCAGACTGACGGATGAATTTTCCTTCAGCCCGAACAGCCTTTTTGATTGCTTCACGATAGCTTACTTGTGGTTTTCCAACAGTTGCTTCAACCTTAAATTCACGAAGAAGTCTGTCAACAATGATTTCAAGGTGAAGTTCGCCCATACCAGCAATCAAAGTTTGACCGGTCTCTTGGTTTGTTGAAACTTTGAAAGATGGGTCTTCGCGAGAAAGTTTTGCAAGAGCAAGAGCCATTTTTTCTTGCATATCTTTTGTTTTTGGCTCGATTGCAAGTTGAATAACAGGTTCTGGGAAATCCATACTTTCAAGTTGGATAGGATGCTTTTCATCACAAAGAGTATGTCCTGTGATGGTGTCTTTAAGCCCAACGATAGCGGCAATGTCACCTGCCCCAACTTCGTTGATTTCTTGTCTGTTGTTTGCGTGCATTCGAATAAGTCTGCCCACTCTTTCAGTTTTGCCTGTGTTTGAGTTGTAAACATAAGAGCCTGCAGTCAGTTTGCCTGAATAAACACGGAAGAAAGTTAAGCCACCAACATAAGGGTCTGTCATGATTTTAAATGCAAGACCAGCAAGTGGAGCATTTTCATCTGGAGCTCTGTCTTCTTCTTCCCCCGTTTCAGGGTTGATGCCTTTGATATGTTCGATATCAAGTGGACTTGGAAGATATTCAACCATTGCATCCAAAAGCATTTGCACGCCTTTGTTTTTGTAAGAAGAGCCGCACAGAACAGGCACAAGAGCCTTGCTGATTGTTGCTTTTCTTATTGCCTTTTTAAGTTCGTCAATTGAAATTTCTTCTCCCTCAAAATATCTTTCAAGCAAAGCATCATCAGTTTCAACAATTTTTTCAATCATTTTGTTATGTTCATCTTCTGCTTTTGCCTTAAGTTCTGCAGGAATATCCGAAATTTCGATTTGAGTGCCCATGTCGTCCTTATAAATTTCTGCTTTCATGGTCAAAAGGTCGATAATTCCGCGGAATGTGTCAGCCTCGCCAATAGGCATTTGGATTGGCAATGGATTTGTTTTAAGTCTTCTTTGTATTGATTCAACGCAGCCAAAGAAGTCTGCAGCATCTCTGTCCATTTTGTTGACGTAGATGATGGTTGGCACTTTGTATTTGTTTGATTGACGCCAAACAGTTTCTGTTTGAGGTTGAACTTTGTCACGAGCAGAAAGCACCAAAACAGCACCATCAAGCACTTTGAGTGAACGCTCAACTTCAACTGTGAAGTCAACGTGTCCCGGAGTGTCGATAATGTTGATTTTATGCCCTTTCCAAGAGCAAGTTGTGCAGGCTGAAGTGATTGTGATACCTCTTTCCTGTTCCTGCGCCATCCAGTCCATTGTTGCAGCACCATCGTGAACTTCGCCGATTTTGTGGCTTTTGCCTGTGTAATACAAAATACGCTCAGTTGTTGTGGTTTTTCCTGCGTCAATGTGCGCCATAATGCCGACATTTCTAGTAAGTTCTAGATTGTTTGCCATATTTTTTTCTCCTATATAGATTTATATCCTTTTTTGATTGGTGATATAAGCCAATTATTTTTCTAAATCTTTAAATTCTTCAAGAAACTCCAGCCATTTTTGTTTCAATTCATTTTTGTATTGCTCGGTAATGCTGTAATCGCCTAAAGTGTATAAATCATTTTCAGTAAACACAAATTTTGGTTGTTCTCCCCAAAATTTCACATTCAAAATGACTGCGATAAAGTCATTTTCTCTGTTGCATTCTATTGAAAGATCTTCACTTGCAACCTTTAATATCTCAGAAAAGAAATTATTAAATGCTGGCATGTTTCTTGCAAAAATTTCTGTTAAATCCACCCTTTCTCCTTTAGTTTTACCACTTGAAATGAGCAAATGCCTTGTTTGCTTCAGCCATTCTGTGAAGTTCATCACGCTTTTTGATTGAAGCGCCAGTTGAGTTGAAAGCGTCCATAATTTCGCCTGCAAGTCTTGCTTGCATTCCTCTTTCGCCAGTTCTTTTTCTTGCAAAGTTCACAAGCCAGCGGATGGCAAGAGTTTGACGGCGTTCTGGTCTGATTTCCATTGGAACTTGATAAGTTGCTCCGCCCACCCTTCTAGATTTTGTTTCAAGCACTGGTTTCACATTTTCAAGTGCAGTCAAGAACACTTCAAGTGGTTCTTGTTCAAGTTTTTCTTTTATAATGTCAAAAGCTCCGTAAACAATCCTTTGAGCAAGTCCTTTCTTTCCAGATTCCATAACCTGGTTTACAAGTTTTGTAACAACTTTGCTCTTATAAATTGGATCTGGGAGAACATCTTTTTTGACAGCACAATTTCTTCTTGGCATAATTTTTTCTCCTTTTAAAATTTTTGTTTTTTCAAAGCAAAGTCATTTTACTTTGTTTTCTTTGGGCGTTTTGCGCCATATTTTGAACGAGCTTGCTTTCTGTTTTGCACACCAGCTGTGTCAAGTGTGCCTCTGATGATGTGATATCTCACACCAGGAAGGTCCTTAACTCTGCCGCCCCTAACAAGAACAACGCTGTGCTCTTGAAGGTTGTGTCCAATTCCAGGGATGTAGCAAGTTCCTTCTTGACCATTTGAAAGCTTGACTCTTGCAATTTTTCGAAGTGCTGAGTTAGGCTTTTTTGGTGTTGCAGTTCTCACTGAAAGGCAAACTCCTCTCTTTTGAGGGCATTCTTCCAAAAGTGGAGCTTTGGATTTTTTCTCAAAAGTTTCTCTTCCCTTTCTTACAAGTTGGTTGATTGTAGGCATTTCCTTCTCCTTTTAACTCAATTTTCTTGAGAGATTTTGTCGATAAAAAAGCACGGCCGCTAGTTGTCGTGCACAAAAAACGCTTTTTTCTTTGTAAAACATGAACAAGCACGATTGCCATTTTTGGCAACTCCACCAAAAAGCTTTGGTGAATCGGCGACTATGGGAAAGGTTTTGCCTTTTTTCAAATGTTTGAAAAGCCACCTGCTGTTTGTTTATGCCTATCTTTTAAGAACTAAGCATTGCTTCCGACAACGAAGCATACGAGAAGTATTATATATATAAAAAAAAGTTTGTCAAGTTTTTTTGGCAACTTCTGACAAACTTTTTGAAATTTTTGATTTGTTTTCAAGTTGGTTTTTCGCTCACTTTTCATCCTCGTCGTTTTGACTGCTAAAAGTCTGGTCATCTTGGGCAAAGTTTTTGGTTGCAGATGATTGATTTTTCTTCATTTCCACCCTGCGTTGATAGCGGCAAACCTTCTCTTGCAGACTGTTGGAAAATTCTTTGTCATTTTGGTAATCAATGATATAATCAAAGCCAAACAACGAACTTGCAAACACCAAACTTGCAGAAAACATCTCCACAACAGCCTTATATTTTTCTGGAAGAATTGGCCTTAAAAGAAAAGGCGCAACAACTCCGCTGACAAAAGCAAAGCCAGCCCCCACAATTTTTATAAACGACTTGACTTCTTCCCTATAAGACTTTTTAAGATTTTCTTCAAGAACTTTCAGCATTCTTTCGTCATTTGCAACGATGCTTTTTCTTTTTGGTTTATCGTTCATGCTCCTCTCCTGTGCCAACTTCAATTTGAACACAACTAGACTCTTTCGTTTCCTCACTCAAACATCTATCTGAGGCTTTTCTTAGCGCAACAATTTTTTTTGCCTGGGCAAGTGTTTGCTTAAAACATTGTTTTTCATCCTTCTCATTCCCCTTGTTTTTCAGACCCTTTTCTTTTTGCTCTACCAGCGACTGCAAAATTTTTGCTTGCTTGCCGCTTTGATAGATTTTGCTGGCGGTGTAAACAGACGAAACTGCTGTAAGGCAAGAAACCCCCGTTTGAAGATAACGCAGCTGCTCCATAGACAGTGATGGAAAGCGCGCTGCAAGTAGCGCCCAACTTGCCACCATCACAAGCCCGCCCACCAGAGCTTTTGCCATAGTTTTTATCACCTGTCTTGCTGCAAGAACAATTTTTGCATCCGCACTTTTAATAAAATCTTGTGCTTCTTCTTCGTTTAAAACAATTTTCATATTTTTTCCTTTTTACAGCAGCATTTTAGCATCATTTTGCTTGCTTGTCAATATCAAAACAAAAAACAGGCATCTTCAAAACGCCTGTTTTTTCTAATTTTGTTGCAACATTTTTAAAAATTCTTGTTCGTCAAGCACCTTCACTCCAAGCTCTTTTGCCTTGTCTAGTTTTGAGCCTGCTTCCTGCCCTGCCAAAACAAAGTCGGTCTTTTTTGAAACCGAGCCTGCACATTTGCCGCCATGGCTTTCAATAAGCTTTTCAAACTCCTTTCTCGGCTGCGACAAAGTGCCAGTCAAAACAAAGGTTTTGCCAGCAAAAATTTGACTTGCAGTTTGATTCTTTTGTTCTTGAACAAGCACCCCTTGCGCCAAAAGGTCAGCAATTTCTTTAAGGTTGTTTTGATCTTCAAAAAACAAGAAAATGTTTTTTGCAATCACCGGCCCAATATCTTCCACCTGCAAAAGTTCTTCTTCGGTGGCCTTTTGCAGATTTTGAAGAGTTTTGAAGTGTTTTGCAAGGTCTTTTGCTGTTTTTTGCCCCACTTCTTCTATGCCGAGCGAAAATACAAATTTTGCAAGGTCAACATTTTTGCTTTTCTCAAGCGAAGATAAAATGTTGTCCGCTTTTTTGTCTTTAAATTTGTCAAGACTTAAAAGTTGCGGCTTTGTAAGCTTGTAAAGGTCGCCAAGCTCTCGCACTCCAAGTTTGTCATAAAAAGCCTGAATTGTTTTGTCAGAAAGCCCTTCAATATTCATAGCATTTCGGCTGGCAAAGTTGGTAAGCCTGTCAACCACCTGAGCAGAACAGCCAAAATGGTTTGGACAGAAAAGCAAAGGCCCTTTTTGGATAAGAGCACTTGAGCAGACTGGGCATAGAGAAGGAGGGATGATTTTGCTGCTGTTGTTATGCTTCTGGGCAAGCCCCATAACTTCTGGAATCACTTCGTTGCTGCGTCTGACAAAAACGGTGGCATTTTTGAAAAGGTTTTTACGGCGGATGTCGTCAACATTGTTTAGCGTTGCTCTTGAAACGGTGGCGCCAGCAAGTTCGACAGGCTGCAAAACAGCGATAGGTGTGACCCTGCCTGTTCTGCCCACCTGCCAAACGACATCGAGAAGCTCGGTTGTTTGCTCAACGGCTTCAAACTTGAAAGCTACCGCCCATTTTGGAAATTTGGCAGTATAGCCAATATCCTCTCTTGGCCCAACCTTGTTGATTTTGACCACCATTCCATCAATCATCACGTCCAGTTTGCTTTTAACTTTGTCGATTTGTTTGATGTTTTCGATGATTTCATCGGCATTTTTGCAAATTTTGAAATAATTGCCCGTTTGAAAGCCGTTTTCCTTCAAAAATTGATGCATTTGCTCTTGCGTGTCAAACCTTTTGCCTTCACAAAGCAAAATGGAATAGCAAAAATAGTCAAGATTGCGCTTGGCAGTTTCTTTCGGGTCAAGATTGCGCACCGCGCCAGCCGCAGCATTTCTTGGATTTTTAAGTTTTTCAACGGCTGTTTTGTTGTATAGGGCAAAATTTTTGTTTGTCATCATGCACTCGCCCTGAACGATAAGCCTGCCAGTGAAAGCAATTTTCAAAGGCACCGATTTGACGGTTTTGATTTGAAGAGAAACGTCTTCGCCAATCGTCCCATTGCCTCGAGTGGTGGCGCTCACAAAAAGCCCATCGTTATATTCAAGCACAATTTGCAGCCCGTCAAACTTATACTCCAGCGCAAAGTCGGTGCCTTTTGCCTGAGAAATCATATCGTGAGTCCACTGCCTTAAATCTTCAAAATCTCGCACTTTGTTGAGCGAGTAAAGGGCAATTTCGTGACGTTTTTTTGCAAAACCTTCCAGCACTTGATCACCCACTCTTTGCGTTGGAGAGTAAGGCAAAACCACCCCCGTTTCTTTTTCAAGGTCAACAAGAGTGTAATAAAGTTCGTCATAGCGCTTGTCAGAAATGGTTGGATTGTCAAGCACATAATAGTTGTAGTTATGCTTTTCAATCTCGCTGATAAGCTGCTTCATCTTTTCAATCTTATCCATAGCTTCTCCTATAAAATTTCAAGCGGCGCAAGCTCAAGCATCAAACTTTTTTTGCCAAAATCTTCAAAAACTATATCGCCCACAAGTCCGTCGTCAGAAATATAGACTATTTGCCCCTCTCCAAAACGAGGATGGCTGACCAACTGCCCCACGCGATAAACTGAAACGTCTTTGCGTGGCTTTTGCTGCTCTTTGAAAATTTGACTGCGGTCGAAAATTTGCGAGAGCTTTTGCTGCACTTTTTCTTTTTCGGTAAACATTTTTCGCTCCTGCTGCTTTGTTTGTCCAAACAGCCCAAGTTCCGAGCAAAATCTGCTTGGTATTTGGTATTGGCTGGAGCTGTATAGATATCTTTTTGAGCAGTGTGAAAGAAAAAGTTTTTCTTCCGCTCTTGTGATGGCAACATACATAAGCCGCCGCTCCTCTTCCATCTCGCTGGACGAATTGAAGGCTCGAGAAATTGGAAAAACGCCTTCTTCAAGCCCCACGATAAACACCACCTTAAACTCAAGGCCTTTGACAGAGTGAACGGTTGCAATGGTCACCGCACCCTCTTGCCCAATGTCGTCTGTGTCAGAGCTGAGAGTTATCATCTCCAAAAACTGTCCAAGGTCGGCTTGAGGGTTCAGGCTTTCAAAATCTTTGACAGACGAGACAAACTGCTCAATATTCAAAATTCTGTTTAAATCTTCTTCCAAACTTGGATTATACATTGCTTTAAGTTTGAATTTTGCAACAACATCTTCCACCATTTGTGACAAACATGGATAGTTTGTCGATTTTATTTCTTGATAAGATGCAACAAATTCTTCAAATTTTTTAAACAAAGCACTCTCTTTAAACTCTGGTGCGATAATGGTTTCAACAAAACTTTTCTCACCCCCAATCTCTTCAAGTTTTGCAAGAGTCCCCTCTCCAATGCCGCGCTTTGGCACATTGATAATGCGTGCAAAAGAAACATCATCTTTTGGATTGACAAAAATCCTTAAGTAGCCAATCAAATTTCGGATTTCCACTCGCTCATAAAACTTGAAACCGCCATAAATGCGATGCGGAATGTTGTAAGAAAGAAAAACCTCTTCAAAATTGCGAGAGAGCGCGTTTATTCTCATCAAAACGGCAAAGTCGTCATATTTATAGCCTTGAGAGAGCAATTTTTGTATGGTTGTGGCAACAAAAAGGGCTTCGTCCTTTTCGTCATAGCCGTTGTATAGCACAGGCTCGTCACCTTCTGTTTTGTCTGTCCACATTTTTTTATCAAGCCGCGAAGAATTGTTTTTGATAACATTGTTTGCCACCTTTAAAATAGGTGCGTTTGAGCGGTAATTTCGCTCGAGCTTGAAAACTTGAACAGACGGAAAATCTTTTTTAAACGAAAAAATATTTTGAAAGTTTGCCCCTCGCCAAGAATAAATGCACTGGTCTTCATCGCCAACAACAAACAAGTTGCCATGCACAGAGGCAAGCATTTTTATAAGGTTGTATTGCACGGTGTTGGTGTCTTGAAATTCATCCACCAAAATATATTCAAAGCGGTTTGAATAATGCTGCAAAACATCAGGACAAGTTTTGAAAAGTTCGATAGTTTTAAGCAGCAAATCGTCAAAATCAAGAGCGTTGTTTTTTTTGAGATAATTTTCGTAAAAAGAAATTGCCTTGCCAATATCTTGCATGCTAAACTCACATGCATGAGTGTTTAAAAAATCTTGCAAAGATTGCCCTGAGTTTTTGTAAGCAGAAAGTTCTCTGACAAAAACTTTTTTAAATTTTTCATCCTTAAAATTGAGCTCTTCCAAAATTTTTTTGATAGCCTTGTCGCTGTCGCTTTCGCTGAAAATTGTAAAATTTTTGTTGTAAGAGCCCAGCCTGTGAATATCTTGCCTTAAAATTCGCACGCACATTGAGTGGAAAGTAGAAATCCAAACGCGCTCAGCCCCTTCCACCATTTCAGAAACCCGCAACGCCATTTCTTTTGCCGCTTTGTTTGTGAAGGTGATTGCCAAAATGCTGTATGGACTGACCTTGCACTCTTTGATGAGAAAACCAATCCGATGAGTCAGCAGTCTGGTCTTGCCACTTCCCGCCCCTGCAGTAACCAAAACCGCTCCGTCGAGAGCTTTTAGCGCAGCCATTTGTTCTTCATTTAATGTGCTCAAATCGTATTTCATGGCCCTATTTTACCAAACTTTTTATCTTTATCAAAATTATTTCAAAATGTTTAGCAAAGTTTTCAAAATTTGTCAGAATTTTTTTGAATCGCCAAAAAAAGCCCTGCGTTAAAACAAGGCTTTATAGAAAAATAGAAACAAGCAGCGCAAGGGGCGAAGGCTTTAGCGGGGCGGGAGTTTGGTTAGAGCCCCAAATGACCGGACCGAATCAGCCTTCAGCAAACAGCTGCGCGCCATGGCAAATAAAACAAAGTCTGCTGCGGAGATGATTTAAACAAAATAGAAACAAGCAGCGCAAGGCTCGAAGGCTTTAGCGGGGCGGGAGTTTGGTTTACGCCCAAATGACCGGACCGAATCAGCCTTCAGTAAACAGCTGCGCGCCATGGCAAATAAAACAGATTCTGCTGCGGAGATGATTTAAACAAAATAGAAACAAGCAGCGCAAGGGGCGAAGGCTTTAGCGGGGCGGGAGTTTGGTTTACGCCCAAATGACCGAACCGAATCAGCCTTCAGCAAACGCAGCGCTGCGCCGTTTATATTTTGTTTAAAGAAGGATGCAAATCACCCCACCCTTCCCCTCATTCACAATCCTGCCCAGAGTCTTGCGCATTTTTCGTTGAGCTTCGGCGGGCATCATGAGAAGTTTGGAGTTGATGTTATCGCCAACTAGTTCAGAAAGGGTGCGGCCAAGAATGTTGGTTTGCCAGATGGATTGAGGATCGTTTTCAAATTGGTCGACAAGATTTTTGGCAAGGTCTTGAGATTGGTCTTCGCTGCCAACAAGCGGGGTGAGCTCTGTTTCAACATCAACACGCATGATGTGAAGACTTGGTGCGGTGGCTTTGATTTTAACGCCGTAGCGAGAGCCTTGTTTGATGATTTCGGGCTGACCAAGTTCGAAATCGGTTGGCTTTGGCTCAACAACGCCATAGCCAGTTTGGCTGACTTGGTCAAGGGCGTCTTTAAGTTTGTCGTATTGAATTTTTGCGCTTGCAAGGTCTTTGATGTTGCAAAGAAGTTGATAATCGCTGGCAATTTCAATCCCGCACTGCTGTGAAAGCACTTTATAGAAAAGACCTTCCTTTGGAATGACGTCAAATTTTATCACTCCTTCGCCCGCTTGAATGTTGGAATAAGTGATAGGGTCAAACGAGTCACTTTCGGCAAAGGCGATTTGGTTTTTGTCGGCATCGCTCAGGCGATTGATTTTGCCGCCGAGAGCACGCATTTCAGAGGCGATTTCGCTGATGATTGGACTGTTATAGTCAAGAGCTCGCAGCCAATCAGGCATAGAAATTCTGATAGACTTGACAGGAAATTCCATCAAAAGATTTTCAAAAATCTTGTCAACATCGCCTTCTTTAAGTTCAAGCGCATTGAGAGCAATCACTGGCACGTCATACTTTTCTTCAAGAGACGAAGAAAGCTTTTTTGTTTCAGCGGCAGCAGGATGAGCGCTGTTTAAAACAATAACGAAAGGTTTGCCGGCAGCTTTAAGTTCTTTTACCACCTTTTCCTCTGCGTCAATATAGTTAGAGCGGCTTATGTCTGTGACCGAACCGTCGGTTGTGACCATAATGCCAATCGTTGAATGCTCTTTGATCACCTTGTCGGTGCCAAGAGCGGCGGCTTCTTCAAAAGGGATTTCTTCTTCCGTCCAAGGAGTTTTGACAAGCCTTGGTTTTTCGCCTTCCACATGCCCCATCGCACCCGAGATAAGATAGCCCACGCAATCAATCATTCGCACTGACATTTCGGCGTCAGCAACCTTGATTTTGACCGCTTCGTTTGGCACAAAATGAGGCTGTGTGGTCATAATTGTTTTGCCATCGGCACTTTGCGGCAATTCGTCAACCGTTCTTTCTTTGGAATTTTTTTCAGTGATATTAGGAAGCACAAGTTTTTGCATAAACTGAGTGATAAAAGTTGATTTTCCCACTCTCACAGGCCCAACAACGCCGATATAAATATCGCCATTGGTTCTTTCCTTAATATCATCATAGATTTCATATTTTTCCATAATAACCTCCAATGATACATCTTATCTTATGAGAGGGCTATGGCAAATATAACAAAAATTCAACAAAAAAACCGCACCTTTTTGGCGCGGGAAGATAAAAATTCAACTATAAACTTGAACTTTCTTTGTATGGCACATATGCAATGGCCTGCTTTGCAAGTTCAACTTGGCCATCCTCAAATCTGCCTTCGTTGGCAATCAGCGTCGACAAAAGCAAAAAGTGTTCAATCACATGGCCAATTTCAAACAGACTTTCATCATTCAAAATTGGGTGACACTTATCCACTAGTTCGCAAAGAAATGTCACATCTTTTTCTTGGCATAAAAACTTGACATAGCGCAGTTGCTGCTCATGGTCTTGCTTTTTAAGTTTGTTGTAAATCACTCTCATATCACATTTTTCAGTCTTTGTCATAACTACTCCCATTCTTGATTGCCCGACTCTTTTGTTTGCTCTTTTTGTTTTCTCATCGCTTGCACCTGCTTGTTTTCTGCAACGCTTTTATAAAGTTTTGTCACAAGTTCTTGCGGCAATCGGTCTTTATATCTCTCGGCAATAGTAAAGGTTATTCTTGGCTCATCATAAACACAAATTTGCTCAACAACAAAGTTAAGTTCTTGTTTTTGGTCTTCACCGTTATAATACTCTAAAATCTCTTGAATTTTGTTGGCGTAGTCCAAAAAAATCAAAAGGTTTGTTTTGCTTTCTCTTATCTCGTCTTCCTGCTGCTGCGAAAGCACATCTTCGTTGGCTGGTTTGTTTTTATCACTCATCTTTCACCTCTTTACGCTGTCAGTATAATACACATTTTACCGTTTGTCAAGGTCTGATTTTTCTTGAGAAGGCTCATTTTCGATGACAATTTCTTTTTCCACCTTTTGCTCGATAATCTCTTCATTTATAATCTCTTCACCCTTCTTTTTGCAGAAGGCTTGTTTCAGTTTTTGCTTGAAATCAATTTTGTTTTCTGTGCCTTTGATAAGCCTTTGGATGTTTGCTCTATGCCTAGCGAGCGTCAAGATGATAAGAAGCCAAACAATCGCGGTGATAGCCCAGGCGTAAGGCACCGCCACAACCCAAATATAAATTGTTGTGGCGATTGCGTTGCCGCCAAGATATAAAAAGGAAATCACAGAGCCATATTCAATGAAAATAAACAGAATAAAGCAGACTGCAAACCATGCAAGTGCAACATACCACGTTGGCGAAAAAAGGAAGATGCCGGCAAAGCAGGCAACGCCTTTTCCGCCTTTAAATTTGCTCCACAGAGGAAAGTTGTAGCCAAGAAGAACAAAGGCTCCGGCAAAATAGTGAATCATTGGCGCAAATTCAGGCAGAATTATGCTTGCAATAAGGCAGACAAGCCCTGATTTGACAACCTCTGCAACAAAGGTTAAAATTGCCATAACAAAGCCAAAACTACGCAGCATATTCATGGTGCCTGGATTGCCGCTGCCGATTTTTGTTATATCTTTTCGTTTGACATTCCAAGCCAAAATTTTGGAAAAATTGATTGTTCCAATCAGATAACTGACAATTGCCACCAGTGCAAAGTATAAAACATTTATCATTTTTTCTCCTCCTTGCCACGCACGATGAGTTTTATCGGACAGCCAGAAAAATCCACTCGCTCGCGCAGTCTGTTTTCAAGATAGCGCCGATACGCAAAATTGACCAGTGTGGCATCATTTACAAACACCACAAAAGTTGGAGGATTAGTGGAAGGCTGCGTGATATATTGCACTTTCACCACTCTGCCCTTATGCGTTGGCGGTTGATGATTGAGTATGGCATCATGCAGAATCTCGTTGAGTAGTCCTGTTGTGATGCGTTTGCTTGCATTTTGATAGGATTTTTCTGCAAGTTGCATGATTTGTCCCACTCCTTGTCCAGTAAGCGCGGACACATAAATTGACTGATAATAGGCCATAAAAGCCAAATCTTTTTGCAGCATCTTTTCAAAGGCTGTTTTGTCACCCTTTTTGATGTCCCATTTGTTGATGACAATCACAGAAGGTTTGCCAGCCTCATGCACCATGCCAGCAATTCGCACATCTTGCTCTGAAAGTTTTTCTTGGCTGCCATCAAACACAACAAGCACAATATCAGCCTCTTCAATCGCCGTCAAACTTCGCAAAACAGAATAGCCTTCAATCGACGCTTTTTCAACCCCGCGCTGACGCCTTAGCCCTGCGGTGTCAACAAAGGCATAGTCTTTTTTGTTAAACTTAAACGGCACCAAAACGCTGTCTCTTGTTGTGCCTTCCACATTGCTGACAAGCACTCTGTTTGACCCCACAAGCTTGTTGACAAGGCTGCTTTTGCCAACATTTGGGCGGCCTACAATGGCGATTTTCACCATTTTGTCATCTTCTTTTGCCGACTTTTCTGGGAAAAACGAAACAATTTGGTCAAGCACGTCACCAATCCCCTTGCTTTGCTCAAGCGAAAGAGGAAAAGGCTGCCCCAGCCCCAAACTGTAAAACTCATAGGTTTGTTCCACTTCAAAATTATCGAGTTTGTTGACCACCAAAACGATTGGAGTTTTTGACCTTTTCAAGATTTTTGCCACTTCCTCATCATTGGCAGTCAGCCCTGTTCTGCCATCCACCAAAAAGACAATCACGTCGGCCTGCTCTATGGCAATTTGTGCTTGCAGGCTGATGTCTGATTGAAAAACATCCTCGCTTTTTGGGTCAAGTCCGCCAGTGTCAACCAGCAAAAAATTATGCCCACACCACTCTGCATCAGCATAAATCCTGTCTCTAGTCACGCCCGGGGTGTCGTCAACAATGCTTATTCTTTTTCCGCAGATTTTGTTGAAAAAGGTGCTTTTGCCAACATTTGGGCGCCCAACAATGGCCACAATCGGTTTCA
Source organism: uncultured Clostridia bacterium (assembly GCA_944360075.1). Lineage (GTDB taxonomy): Bacteria > Bacillota > Clostridia > Christensenellales > UBA1242 > Caccovivens. Next base: position 53,580 of record CALVTE010000001.1, read on the forward strand.
TACCAAAATATTAACATATTTAAAAAAGATTATCAACTAAATTGCGATAATCTTAAAATTATTCTTTTGCTGCTGTCAAATAAACAAAATTTTCATGACCAAAAAATTGAAAGCATTTTCGCTGAGCATTTGTCCCGACTTGATTTTATAGTCAATTTCTTCAAGAAGATTGAAGATTTTTTTCAGCTGCATTTTTGAAAAATTTTGTTGCTGCTGACGGATTTTTTTGACAGCGTATTCCTTTATGCCCAAACTTTGAGCAAGTTCTTGATCAGACTGCTGAGAAATTGAAATGAAAAACATTCTGCGAAAATGGTTTGCAACCAGCGAGATAATCCCCTGCTCTTTGGCAAGCAGGCTGGCAAGTTGCACCGCCCTGTCGACATTCCGCTCGCCAAGGGCTTGTGTGAGCTCAAAAACTGCAAATTCGTTTTCTTTGCTCACGCACTTTTCAACCATGTTTTTGGTGATAAGCGGATTTTCAAGGTCAACAAAGCAAAGCTTGTCAAGTTCGTTGATGGCCTTGGTCAAAAAGCCATTGCAATATTCAAGCAAAGCAGAAACAGCTTCTTGCGTGATTTGTTTGCCCCTCTTTGCAAGCTCGTTGACCAGCACGGCCTGAGCCATTTTCTGGTCAAATCTGCGGCAATCAACAAACTCGCACTGCTCTTTCAAAAGCCCAAACTTGTTTTCAAAGTCATAAATCACCACCACTGTGCTTTTTGGCATCTGCTCAAACCCCGCCCCAATTTTTTTAAGTTCCACCGTTGTGACTTTTGTGATGTTTTTTAAAAGTATAAGTCGTTTTTGGTCAATCAGTGGCAAAACCTCTGTTGCATCCAAAAACCTGTCGCAAGAAAAGTTGTCATCATCAAACTTGACAAGATTGAACTCTTCCATGCTGATATGGCAGGCGTTTTTGACCATGGCAAAAGCCTTGTCGAAAAGAAACAGGTCGTCCCCTTGCAACAGATAAACATTTTTAAGTTGTTTGTTCAACCTTGCCTTTAAAGTTTTCAATCAAGCCCCCGAATAGATAGATTTTCTTCAAGCAGAATGGAAAAATTGCCATATTCTTCAAAACTCAAATTGCCCTTACTTGCAAAGTTTGAAACCACTTTGGCTTTGCTGTTTGGCAAATTTGATTGGTTGTTGCCTACAAATATAATATCATAATCATTCTGATTTACCAAATCAATAAGCGCCATATTTTCAACATTTTGAGCAAGCAAAACTTTGCTTCCGTCAAACTCAATCACAAAGGCCTTTTGCTGGTAGCTGACTTTGAAAGAGCCAATTTGCAAGGGCTGAAGAGAAACTTCAATTTGCTCTTCATCGGCCTTGTCAATGTTTGGACTGAGAATAGCCCTTGCGCCGTAATCTTTCCAAATCTTGACATCGGAAGAAGACAAATTTTCTGACAAATAAAAATCAACTTGATAGTTTTGGTCTAGTGAAGAAAAGGTTTGATAGTAGTAGTCATCGCCGTAGCAAAGACAATCACCTTCTTTGGAAGTGAAAACTATCATTTGACCTTGATACGAATTTACAAAAGAGATGGAGGCAAAGTTGTTTAAAACAAGGCTTGGAAAAATAAGAGAAAGGCAAAGAGCGAAAGCAACAAAACTTGCAGTCAAAAACCTTCCAAGCGGCCTAAGCACATAAAAGGAAGAAAGTGTGAAGAAGAAAACAACAATAAACACACTGATTGAAACAGAAAATGGCTTGAGAGGCACTTGCAGCGAAGTTGAAGCAAAGAATGAAGCGATTTGGAACACCAAATTAAGAAAAAAGTCAAAAATTGAAAACAAGGGCGCGATAAATGGCATTATAACAACCAAAAACGCCATCACAAACATAAGCGGAAAGATAAGCGAAAAAATTGGAATAATCAAAAGGTTTGCAAAAACAGAAAGAAAGTTGAAAGATGAAAAGAAAGAAGCCGTGAAAGGCAAAATCCCAAATTGAGCAGCCACTGAAACCGCCGTCAGCTGAGCAATCTTGTTGGGCATAACATGGCTAAGAACTCTTGTGAAAGGTTTTGCCAAAAGCAGGATGAACATAACGCAGAAAAACGACATCAAAAAGCCCACGTCGATTGCTGAGAGAGGACTGAACAGCACAATAACAAACCCGGCAATGGCAAGAGCGTTCAAGCCATCATAAGGTCGATTGCAAATTCTTGACAGGCATAGAATAAGAGCCATGATGGTTGCCCTGACAACTGAAGGTGTGAAGCCGCAAAGATAACAATAGCAAAGCAGAACCAGAGCGATGATTATCAGATTGACAAATTTGTTGGAGCGAAAAAGTTTGAGAAACAGCATAAGCGCGCCAACAATAAAAGAAATATGCAAACCGCTGACCGTCAGCACGTGAACAATGCCGCTGTTGCGATAAACCTGCGACACCTCTTCTTCAATCATGCTTTGGTCACCAAACAAAACAGCGTAAGCGATATAGGCATTTTTCTCTTCCATATTTTGCAGCAGGGCGGTTTTGACTTTATCGCGAAACTGCTCGTCAATGTTCATCTGCCCAGAAGTGACCACCACCTTTGAGGCCTGCACCGAAGATGAGTAGCCCACGCCGCTACGGTAGTTTGACAGAGAAAAAACGCCTAGATTAAAACCTTTGACCTTTTCAACTTCGGCTTCAAACGACAAACTGTCGCCAACTTCAAAATCACACTCTCCAGAAACAAACACCTTCAAATTTTTGCTGCTTTGTCCGTCAATAGAAACATTTTCAAGCACAACCGACGAGTAAGACTCTTCTTGAACAAAATTTTTATCGCTCACTCTGCCCACCACCAAAACCTGGCCTTGATAGTCAGGGTTATCAAAAAATTGCATGCCTAAAAAGAAACACCCGTTGCCCGCAAAGAAAAATATTGCGATGAGCAAAATTGGCAAAATCTTTTTATAGCAGATTGAGACAATAATAACAAAAAGAAAAACAATGGCAACAATTATAATCGCCTCAGCCACCGCTTCATACAAACTTTTGGCAATCCCCGCTCCAAGCAAAAGTGCAAGAAAGCAATAGAAGGGATAGCGAAAATTTATAAACTTTTTCACAAGTTATGATTTTAGCAAATAAAACAAAATTTGAAAAACATTTTTGGTTTTTTGCAGAATTTTTTGCAATTTTAGCGATTTTTTTGAAATAATTGTTGAAAAAACAAAAAAAAGCGGGCAAAAAGCCCGCCTAGTTTACTTATATATTACAGACCGCAGAGAAACAAGCGAGGCAAGGCTCGAAAAATGCTCAAGGCCAGGAGTTTAGCTTTTCTAAATGACTGGTTTTGTGCGTTTTTCAGTAAACGATGCAAGAAAAATTACAAGTAATTTTTCGGTCGCGCCGTTTATCTGTAGTCTGAGCGGGCAAAAAGCCCGCCTAGTTTATTTATCTTCTTCATCCTTATCTTGCGACTTGGCTTCATCATCTTTGTCTGTTTTGTTCTCTGATGAACTTTTTGGCATAGACACCACACCAAAAACCACCAAGATTCCAGCGATTGCCATGATTATCCCAGACACAACTTCGCTTTGAATTGAAAAACCAAAACAATCACCCAGTGCTTGCAGCAGCACCACAACCGCACCTGATAAAGCCGTCCAAAAGCTATAAGATTTAATCTTGTCCTTCATCGTCTTGTGCCTCCAAAAATTGTTTTATTTCGTCAATATCCTGTTCGATGCGCTCCATTTTTGCCAAATGCAAAGTCAGCTGCGCGATGGTCTGGCGATAGGCCTCTTCGCGTTTTTCGCTGTCTTTAAGTTGCCAAAAAAACAGAAACACAAACAAAACGGCAAAAATTCCATTGCTGATTATCACTCTTAAAAATTCTTCCCAAAACTGCATTTTGCAAAAGATTTGTCATTTCTAGCCAATTTTGAATTTTTCATAGCACCTCCACGAAAAATGTTTTGCAAACAAACTTTTGTCAGAATTGAAAGTGCTGATTAGTTCTCAACGCACGCATTAAGCACAAAGGAAGAAATTTTTGAGCCCGCTTGGTCGGAAGAAATCGCAACGGAAAATTCGTCGCCATAGACCCCTGCAGGAATTTGCTGCAAAACCGAAGAGCCTTCAACCGAAAACTCCTTGGTTTGTTGGTCGCTTGTGATGACAACTTTGCATGGCAAAATGGATTTTATCAAAAAGGAAATGATTTTTTTCTTTTTTCCATAAATGCCAAGATTTGTTTTCACGCTCTGCCATTTTGCCGGCAAAACAGCGCCAAATGATTTGCCAGAAAAAGAAAGTTGGCCGATTTTGCCTTGACTCTGACCATTAAAGCAAGCAACAAGTTTGCATTTGTAAGGATTGTTTAAGGCAAGCATCTGCTTAATGTCCACTCCCCGAACAATCTCAACATGGCCGCTTTGCTCATCATAAACAAGCAAGGCATTGTTGCAAAACTGCAAGCTTTCGCATCCCACACTGTCGCCGTCAAAATCCATCTTGCAAGCCAGAAAATATTTGCCTTCAAAGCACTGGCCTGTGCAGTTTGCGTTGAAAGGTGAAAGCTTTTTTATCTCTGGGCAGTCAATACTGTGCACAGACGAACCATTGAAATATTTTAGCCCTGACTTTTCCAAAAAATAAATTCGATCTCCGCTGTGAGCGATTGAATTTGGATAGATATAACTGTCCGATTGATAGAGATGAGTGATAGAAAATTCGCTATCAGAAGAATACTCAGAAATTCTTGTTATGCCATACTCTCTGAAAATATAAACATAATCGTTGAAAGATATAAGTTTGGTCAAATTGCCTCTTCCATCAGTGAAATCCAAATTTGCACAAAGCTGATCGCTCCACTGCAAAACGTCAAGATTATCGCTATAAACAAGCCGTCCTCGAGCCTGAGCTGTGATGGCAAAAAGCCTGCCAAAGTGCGAACATAGCGAAATCATCTGCGGCGCTGACTGGCTGGTCTGCTGATTTTGCCCCACCAGCACCAAAAGGTTTTGACCTGGCCCTGAAAAAATCATTGAGTCAACCCCTTCAATTTTATATTTCATCCCAATCGGAGTGTCCGAAAACTGAGTGTTTATAACAAGGGTTGCCGGCCTTGAGGAAAACAAATTGTCATAGCAAACTTTGGCTTGGTCGTTGAAATACATGCAATAATACTTGTTTTCGTCACTGTCTTGGTCATACCACTCAAAATCCCATAATGCCGTGACCTGATTTCCACTTATTGCCACAGTGGTTTCGTTTTCAAGGTTGGTTTTGGAAATAGGACTGGCAAAATCATCAAAGCCATAACCGCTTTCAAGTGCGCCGCTTTTTGTGCGGAAGTTATAGCAATGCTCTGTCAAATTGAAATCGCATAAACTTTGCTCTTTTTCTGTTTGAAATGGCGAAGAAAACATATCAAAAACAAATGTTTTTTTGCTGGTAGATTTTGTTTTTAGCCTGTTTTTGTAAAACATCAAAGCCACCTCCTCCTTGGCATTTTCCCATGAGGTGAAAGGCGACAAATCAGTTCTAAAGAATTTTTGAAACGCTCTTCAAAAATGTCCGCATCGTCAAAACGGCTTTGCATAAACAAAAACTCTCTTGCAACACCATAGGCAAAAATCCGCTCAGGCAAAAAACTGTCAACTTGGTCAGTTATGCTCAAAACTGGTGGCAAAATGCTATAGCAAACGATTGCTTTTTTGCAAAGAACAAAAATGTGGTCATCAAATTGCTTAAAACGCATTTTTCTGCCTAGCCCATTTTTGACATACAAAATTTTGTAAGGCTTAGCTGAAAATTGACTGAGCAAAATTTTGCCATTTGCAACATCAAACTGCTCAATTTTTTTGATGGGCACAAATTCGCTTGCAACTTCATTGTTGACAAGGTTGAAACACTTTACAAGCCTGTCGGCAATTTCTTGCTCGCAGCTTTCAAGCGTCGAGCCTTGTTCCAGTTTTTGCGCAAGAGCTTGCTGCTCTATGAAATCACAGGATAGTTTTATTATATCTTTTACTAGCATAGTGCCTCCTTAAATTTGTTTACTTCTTGTTTCAGCATTTGGTTGTAAAGATTCTCGTTATATTTGTCAATCTCAGCAATAATTTTGTCCGAGTTTTCTCTTCTGGTTTTTAGGGCAAACTCGACAGCGCGCTCATCCAGGCAAGGATAAGGCAAAGTAAAGCAATAACTTCCTCCCACTTGTTCAACGCTATGCACCTCGTATTTTTGTTTTTTTAGATTGAAAACCACTCGATAACTCGGATCGACCTGCTTTAGCCTTTGACAGACAAAAAGGTTGTCGCTGTCAATAAAAACATAGTCTTTGTGGCTGTGAAAAACAAAATCTTCTTTTCTCATTTTTACCCCCAAATTAAAAGATAAAAAGGCAAAACTGTTTGCCTTTTATCTTATTATAAACCAGAATCATCAGCGCCTGAAGCAGAACCTGAACCGATTGTGGAATTGATTTTTGTCAGAAGTGCTTGTCCACAAGGTTTGTCGCAGATAAGTTCAGCATATTTAACCAATGTTGCACTGTATGCAGGTTGGTCGGCGTTTTGCCTTAAAATTCTGCCGTTTTCACCTTCCAGCCACTTCCAGTCGCAAAGTTGATGAAGAGTGAAATCTTTTGTGCTTAAAAGGAACATTTTGCCGCTGTCAACAAATCTGTCTGCCACAACAGGAATGCCGTTGTGAGAGATGGTTTTAAAGCCCCCTTCCAAATCCATCACATCGATGTTGCGCTTGCAAGCTGAAAGATATTGCTGATAAGCTCTGCGAATTTCGGCAGTTGTTGCAATATAGTCAACTTGCGAATCGTGATTGAAATCAAGTTCGTCAATAGCCTCTTGAATAAGAGTGTCGGAAATATCTTGATTTGACGAAGGAGCAGAAACGTAAGGCTTAAGCCATGGATAATCAGCCACGCTTACTCCATAAAGAGAAGTGTTTGTGGTGTCAAAAATTTTGCCAAGCCCAGTGATTTCATATCCTTTTGAGCCTTGGCAGTAAATTTTGTCGCCAGTTTTGATAGTTGCAGTGCCCTCAAAGTTGAAAGTTTTGTTGACTCTGTCAACATAAGTGATTTTTAGCTGTTTTGCGTTCACGCTTTCGCCAGTGTAAACATCAACAAGCATACCTTCAATAAGATTGTTGACCTTGTCGCAAGTGACAGTTTGACCGCTGGCTGTTGAAACGGTTGCAAGCAGACCTGAGCCATCGCCATAAAGCATTCTGCCAAGATTGAAAGCGCTTGCTTTGACAAGTCCTTCCATTTCGTCAGAAAGAAGGTTTACAAAAGCGCCCAAGTTGTTTGCAGAGGCTCTGATTGCCTTGTCTGAAAGTTCGATTTTTCCATACAAGTTTTTAAGCTCGGCAGTAAATTGCACATAACTGTTGCCTGAAGATTTTGGCAGTGATGCAGTTTCGCTTCCTGCTCCCACACCGCCGTTGATGCCAAAAGGTGCAAGTTTGCGGATTTCTTTTCCCCAAACATCTTTGCTTGACATTTTGATTTTTGCCAAAAGTGGATTTGATCTTACGTTGAGTTGGTTGGCAACAACACCAAGATAAACATTTTTCAATGCACTTTCGGCCGATGTTAAAGTTACCATAATTTCTCCTTTTTTTAAGTTTTTTTAAGTTTTTTTGCAAGAAAAAAGTCGAAATCTGAAAATTTAGTTAAACATTTTGCTCACAATCTCTTTTGCTTCGGCCAAGGAAGATGGAGTGTCAGGGCTTAAGCTTGACACTCTTTCTCCGCCTTGTGAAGAAATGACATAAGGTGGTTTGTGCTTTTCGAGATTGTTGAGATATTCTTGAATAACTTGATTTCGCACTTGCTCGTCCGACAAAACATATTTGTTTACAATCGGGTCGCTGGCTTTTGGTTTTGTTCCAGTCAAATGATCCAAAACCACCCCTGCCCATGCGACTTGATAGGGGTCGGCTACAGTTGAAGAAGCATGGATTTTTTGCTTGATTTCTTCTTCAAACTGTTTTGCATCATCATTTGCCAAAAGGAATGATTCAAGATTGCTTTGAATTTGTTGACTATGCTCTTCCTGCTTTTGTTCAAACTCGATTTGTCCCTGTGTTTGGTCAGGCTGAGCCGTTTCTTTGCCTTCTTGAGCCATTTTGTCTTTTTGCATTTGACTGAGCTGTTGGCATTTTTTGGTAAACTCGCTCTGCAAATTGTTATAGGCCTCTAACAACTTATCTGCAGATTTGAATTTGCCATATTGCCCCTGAGAGCCGACTTCACTCGCAGCACTCTCTTCACTCGTTATGTTTATAACATTTGCCGGTTCCACAGTCGGTTGTTCTCTGTTTTCTTCTTCCATTTTAGCCTCCTATTTGTTTTTTATGTTCGCGTATATGCTCCAAGAAAATTTCTTCAAGCCTCGCGTTATCTTTTTTTGCCTTTTCAAAATCTTGTCCAAGCATAAAGGCGATATGCTCGTTGATATGCAGTTTATGCTCATCAATTTCCATGGTTTTGCAGACCACACCATCAAGCATTTTCAGATTTTCGCTTGCCGCCTTTTTGATGTGCAGTTCATTCAGATCTTGAGCATTTTCCCAAATGCCGAGCCCCAGCATCTCCATAATTTTGCATTTTGTGGTGTTTGAGATTTTGCCTTGCTCGTCTTGCAAAAGGCCGTTATCCAAAAGTTTGAAAACCATGTCTCGTTTTTGCGACGGCAAATTCAAGTTGTCCGTTTGCGCCGACAGGGTTATATCATCACTCGTGATATCGCTGCTTGAAAAATAAAACATATCCACCTGCCCATTTTCACCCACAATTTTTGCCAGTCTTGGAAAGAGTGCAAACTGCCGATATAACTTCAAAATATATCCAGCAAGCATTTTGCAGGCGTTTTTTATGCTTTCACTTGTTGCATTAAGCCTTGCTTCGTCTTGGCTAATCATAAGTTCAAGCGCCACACCACTTATGTTGGCAGAGGCATAATCTGTGCCAAGAGTCTCGCTCACGCCGCTGATTTTTGTAAATTCTTCCAGCAATTTTTCTTCTTCGTCATCAATGCCGTTTGGCAAGTTTTCTCCTTCCAAAAATTTTGGAGCCACCGAACCTTGCCTATACACCAAAATTTTGCCTGGGCAAAGGCCTTCATCTTCCAAATTGTCAAGGTCAACCGAGCCATCTTCCACGCTAAGCACACCCATTGAAAGCCTGTTGACAAACTCGTGCTTGCGGTTTTTTATGGCATTGTAAGCCCGTTGGACTGGAATAAGTCGCTCGATGATGCTTGCGCCCCAAAAACAGCCCGGCTCTTCGGTGCAAGTTTGTCTGATAAATGGAAAGTCTCGCTCTTTGTCGGTGCCAAGCTTGTAAGGCAGCGGCCCATCATAAACCAATTTGTCACCCGCAACTATAACAAGTCTGCCTTCTGGAAATTGAGCATTTGGTCTTGAGTATTTTTCAATCACGATTGCGCTGTCAGCCTTGCCGCTTTCAATGATTTTTGGCACTGTTCCATTTGAGCCCAGCCCGCCAATGCCTTCAACTGTGCTGCCAAGGGCAAAAGTGTTGATGGTTTTGCCTTCAGTTTCAACGCCATACATCTGCTTGATTTGGTCGATTGAATATGCCTTTGCGTGAATTATGCTTTGGCACTGGTCAATATCTTCACAAACAGTCGAGTCGGGATAGATTTCAAAAGGGCTGAGCACCGACACTTCAACTTCGCCGCTTCTGACCTCTCTGCCCTTTTCATCTTTGCCAACAACAGTGCCTTTTGACGGGTTCCAGCCCACTTTATAAAAAGCTGTTCCGCAAACTTCCGCCCATTTGATTGCTTTGTTGACAAGCTCTGGCAAATTGAGTTTGTTTTTGACCGCTTCAAAAATCTTTTTGCTCACCTTTGCCGAATGCTTGTCTCGCTCATCATTTGTGGCTGGAATGATGGCAATATCTGGCTTTATGTTGGCAAGTTTGGCATAACGAATATCAAAAATTGGCGCTATATGGTTGAAAACTTCTCTCTCTTGCCAAAAAAATTGTTTTTCGCTCTCTTCAATGCCGCCATAACCCACCGAACAAAATTGATTGCCCATCAAAAAGTTCATATTCATCTTCCAGATAAGGTCAAAACTTTTTCTTGCCTGTGCTCTTTTTTCAAAATCTTCCAAAATTTGCCTTACCAATTTGTTTTCTTCTTTTTTCATCTTTCTTCTCCACCTTTTTTCCTTAATTTCTTGCCGTATTTGAAGGGACTTTCAATCCCTTTTGGAATTTGCATCTGTCCAAGCAGCTGATACATTTCTTTCAAACATTGCTCGCAAAAACAAAGGTCTTTTTTCAGCACCCCTTTTGTGGCAAAGCTGTATTTCGCCCAATTTGAACATCCTGAAAATTCGCATTTTGTCAAATGACCACACTGACTAACTCTCATCTTCTGCCTCCTTTAACAGTTTCAAAAGCCGCTTTTCTTCCTTTTCAAGCTCCTCGTCACTCATAAGCGAGATTTTTTCTTGATAGGTTTGATAATATCGCTCAAGCAAAATTTTGACAGCACTCACATCGGGGCTGAAATGTTTTTTTGTCACCTTTTTTTTGACAAGTTTTTCTTCCCCTTCGTCAAGCGCATATTCTTCAACAACTTCGTCTGCGCTGTAGCCAAGAGCTTTTTTGAGAAGTGCTTTTCTGATTTTGTCTTCGTCGTTCATTTTTTCTCCTTGCGACTTTTATGCCACAATTATATGGGGCAAAAGTCTGTCTTTCAAACCTTACTGCCACAATTTTTCAAATTTTTGTAACATCGCAAGCAAAAAACACTAAACTGATAATGTAGAGGTTTGTCAAATGGATAAGTTTTTACAATATGAAAATTTAAGTTATTTTTATCAAACAAAAGAAAGCGAAATTCACGCCCTAGACAACGTCAATTTTTTTGTCAAACGAAACAGTTTTTCTTCGCTTGTTGGCCCAAGTGGCTGCGGAAAAACCACCATGCTTTCACTGACCGCAGGACTGCTTGAGCCCTCTGGCGGGCAAATTCTTTTGGAAGGCAAAAAAATCGAAAAAAATGACGGAAGAATTGGATATATGTTTCAACGAGACCATTTGTTTGAGTGGCGCACGATATGGCAAAACATTATTTTGGGGCTTCAAATTCAAAAAAAACATAAGGATGAAAAAGCCCTAGCTTTTGCCGAAGAGCTGCTCAAAAAATACGACCTTTACAACTTTAAAAACAAAAAGCCTCGCCAACTTAGCGGGGGTATGCGGCAAAGAGTGGCACTTATCAGAACGCTGGTGCTCAATCCCTCTCTCTTATTGCTCGACGAGCCTTTTTCAGCTCTAGACTTTCAAACAAGGCTGAATGTGTGCGACGATGTTTATCAAATCATCAAAAGCGAAGAAAAAACTGCGCTGCTTGTCACGCATGATATTTCAGAAGCGCTTTCCATGTCGGATAAAATCATAATTTTGTCGCCACGGCCCGCCACTGTCAAAAAGCAAATTGAGCTTGATTTTGAAGGCTCCACCCCGCTAAAAAAGCGTGAGGCTGAAAACTTTGGCAAGTATTTTGAATTGATTTGGAGAAATCTAAGCTGATGAAAAACAAAACAAGCTACTCAAAGGCCCACGCAAAATATTTGAAAAAACTAAAGACCGACAAAACCATAGTCATCTTCTGGAGAGTGGTTGTGATTGCCTTGTTTTTAGGGCTTTGGCAACTGCTTGCAGACACTGGAATAATTGACCCCTTTTTCTTTTCAAGTCCGTCCAGAATATTTGAAACGATTTTCTCTCTTGCCAGCTCTGGAAATTTGTTTATTCACATTTGGACCTCGCTTTACGAAACGATTATCGGCTTTGTGCTTGCCACGCTGATTGGAGTTTTTTTGGCCATCCTTCTGTGGTGGAGCGAGCGGGCTCGAAAAGTGATGGAACCATACCTTATCGTTTTGAACAGTTTGCCAAAAATTGCACTTGGCCCAATGATTATTCTGTGGGTGGGCTCTGGCCCAGGAGCAACAATTGTGATGTGCGTGCTGATTTGCATTATCATAACAATAATTTCTATGCTCAACGCCTTTGTCAGCTGCGACCACGATAAAATTCTGCTTATGAAATCCATGCACGCCAGCAAATTCCAAATTCTTTTCAAGCTGGTGTTGCCAAATGCCCTGCCAGAGTTTATTTCAGTTTTGAAAATCAATGTTGGAATGAGCTGGGTGGGCACAATTATGGGCGAATATCTGTCAAGTCGGGCCGGCCTTGGTTATCTTATCAACTACGGCTCGCAAGTGCTGCAGCTTGACATTGTGATGGCAAGCATAGTGATTTTATGCCTGCTTGCCGGCGGAATGTATGCTCTTGTGCTTCCTTTTGAAAAAAAGTATAAAAAAGGCTAAAGATTTCCCCCTTTTGACAAAGCTTTGTTTGAAAAATTTTCCTTAAGCATGATGGCAAGCAGCAAAAGTGAAATCGCACTTGCAACAGGCTCTAGAAAAGTCACAATAAAGTCAAAACCGGCAAAACTTAGCGCGAAAGGCAAAATAATGCTGAAAAAAAAGAGCGAAAAACCCTTTCTTTTGCCAAGCAAAATGTGAAAATTGCAAACCAGCGAAAAAAGCGTTGTCAAACTCCCCAAAAAAATCAGCAATTCCAAAGCCGTCTTTTGCCAAGAATGCAAGATTGTCAAAAAGGGCATGGCTAAGGTCAAACTGTCTTGATTTTCAAGTAGAACAGTATTTGCAAAAAACAAGATAAGCACGAGAAGCAATGCCGCAAAAAACGCAACTCGTGCTTTTTCTTTCTGAGATAGCTTTTGGCCTAAAGATGCCACCAAAACGCAGCTGTTTGACGCGTTTAGCGTGCAGTAGAGCAAACTGTAAAACAGGGCTGGGAAGGGCAAAATTGCATTTGAAAAAGAAAGGTCAAATTTCAAATTTGCCACCAGTAAAAATATAAAAACAATGGTCGAGATGGGCACGAGAAAATTGCTAAGCCTTCCAAAAGTTTTGACCCCTTTTTTCAAAACAACCGAGCAAAGGGCAAAAATGACAAAGAAAACTATGATTTTGAAAGGCGTTGAGATTCTAAGACTTTCTTGCAGCGAAGCAAACATGGCCGAAGAAAATATCACATAGACAACACAATTTAGTAGTAAAAACAACCTTGAAGATAAAATTTTTTCAACAGTTTTGCTGCTTAGACCAAGCAAAAATTTAAAAAGAAAATAGAAGAAAAACAGCAAACAAAAAATTCCAAGATAAGACCATAGGCCAAATCTTGAAAAAAACACCACAAGCTCTTTGCCGCTAAGCAGGCCTGGCCCGATAACTGTTCCTGCAATGGCAAAGATAATGGAAAGTTTGCCTGCCATAAAACTATCTTTATTTAAAACAATCAAAATTGATAACCAAAAGGAGAAGAATATGATATCAAATCACTATAGACAAGGCTCATTTGTCGACCTTCGCCCCTGCCGCTGTCCATCATTTGGCGGCTGTTTGTTCCCTTCCCCCTGCTTTACCTGCCCACCACCCTATCCTTTCGAGCAGAATTGTCATAACTGTGGCTGCACGGTAAACACTATTTATTTTCTTACCGGACTTTTGTGGGGCTGCGGTTTATACAATCGCTGCTAAATGTTGAAAAACAAAAAAATAACGCATCAATAGCGTTATTTTCTCAACATTAGCCCTGTTTTTGCCAATCCTTTAAAATTGTTTTTAAGTAGTCAAATGATATCTCGTAAGCCTTGCCACTCTCAAGGTCGCAGCCCGAATTTTTCAAAATTTGCACCGGCCCATCGCTCGAACCTGCACTTAAAAATTTGAAATAGTCTTGCACTGCGTTTTTTTCTCCGCTCAAAATTCTGTTTGCAAAATTGATAGCGCAAATCAGCCCTGTTGCATATTTGTAAACATAAAATTCTGAGAAAAAGTGAGGTATTCTTGCCCATTCATACATAACTTCTTTGACCAATTTGACTTTGCCAAAGTATTGTTTGTTGAGCTGGTAATACTGCTCGCACAAAAGGTCTTTTGTCAAAGGCTGTCCCTTTTCATGCAAACTATGGATAATCTCTTCAAATTCGGCAAACATGGTTTGGCGGAAAATTGTTGATTTGACATTGTCAAAAAGTTTGTTGTAAAGTGAAATTTTTTGTTTTTTTGAGCAGTTTTGCAATAGATAATGCATCAAAAGCATTTCGTTTGTTGTGCTGGCGATTTCTGCCAAGAAAATTGTGTAGTCTGCTGTTGGACGAGGCTGCGACAAATTGGAAAAATAAGTGTGCATAGCGTGGCCTAGTTCGTGAGCAAGCGTGAACACAGAATCCAAGTCTCCCTCAAAGTTTGTAAGCACAAATGGGTGGCAGTCGTAAATTCCGTTTTCATAAGCTCCCGAACGCTTGTTCTGGCTTGGCATAACGTCAATCCAGCGTTCATCTTTGGCCTTTTGCAGCAATCCGACATACTCTTCCCCTAATGGAGCTAGTGCTTTTTTCAAAAGCTCTATTGCTTCGTCATAGCTATATCGCTCTTTTGCCTTGCTTGGCAAAAGAGCCATGCAATCATAAATGGCAAAATCTTTCAGCCCCAGTTCTTTCTTTTTTAGATCAAAAAATTTGAACAGCACAGGCAAATTTTCATGCACTTTTTCAATCAGTGTTTGATAAACTTTTTTGTCAACCTCTTCTCCAAAAAGCGCCTCGTCAAGCGCCGAAGGATATTTTCTGACCTTTGCAAAATAGCAGTCTGCCTTAACCTTGTTGATATAATTTTGCGTGAAAGTGTTGATATATTTGCCAAAAGTTCCATTCAACACTGTAAAACTTTGTTTTCTTAAAGTCCTGTCTTTTGAACGCATAAAAGTGCCGTAATTTGAATTGTTGAGGCTATAGCTCTTGCCTGAGCTGTCACAGATTTTGCCAAAAGAGATGTCAACATCGCTAAGATTTCTCATCACTGCTGAGTAGCCAAAAAAATCCATGCCAGACAAAAGCTGCTCTTGGTCATCGGTAAGGTTGTGCACTTTTGTTTTTTTGATCCATTCAAAATCGCGCTTATAGTCCTTGAATTTTTTGTCGCTTATGATCTCGTCCAAAAGTTTGTCTGGCAATTTTTTAAGTTGGGTGGACAAAAGAGAGGTTTCTGTGGAAAATTTTGTGTTGAAATTGACAAGTTTTTGATAGAGTTTGTTGCTTTGATTGTTGTCAAGCTGCTCATCTCGCTTCATGTGAATATAAAGAAAGGTTGGCTCGAAGATTTTTGCAAACTCTTCATCTAGTTTAAGATAATCCAGTATCGCTTTCTTGTTTGTCAGTTTGCCTTCAAATTTTTTAAATAAAGGGATGTATTTTTCAAATTTTTCAAGCCTTTTTTCAAATTCTTCGTCGCCACTGCATAGGCAAGATTTATCCCATTTATATTTTTCTGCAATTTGGCTTCGTTTTTTCATGTTTCACCTCAAAAAATATTTGTCTAAATAAAAATTTTTCCACGGTATTTTGGTCGCATCTGGTGGGCAAGCAAAAATCATTTTCTGCTTGGTGGTTGGGTGCATAAACTCCAGCCTTCCCGCCCAGAGCCCAAGGTTGTCGGTTGCGCCAGCCAAGGTTTTTCCATACTTTTTATCGCCATAAAGTGGGCAATTTATTCCTGCAAACTGCACTCGAATTTGATGAGAGCGGCCGCTGATGAGCTCCACTTGGCACAAATTCAAATTGCCTTCTGTTTGCAAGATTTTATATCTAAGTTCCGCCCTTTTTGCTCCACTTTCACTTATCGGCACAATTTTGACAATATTTTCTTTTTCATCTTTTTTCAGATAGTTGACAAGAGTGGCTTCTTTGTCTTTCAAAGGGCCGCTGGCCACGCAGAAATAGGTTTTTCTCATTTGATTTTGCCTTATCTGCTCACTCAGCCTTGCTGCCGCCTTTGAATTTCTTGCAAAAACCATAATGCCGCCAGTGGGTCTATCCAGCCTATGCACAAGACCAATGAAAGCCTCGCCTGGTTTGTTGTATTTTTCTTTAACATATTCTTTGACCATGCTCAGCATATCTTTATCGCCCGAACTATCTTCTTGAGATGGCACATTTTGCGGCTTGATTGCCACAACGATTTGATTGTCTTCAAAAAGAATTTGCAAGTCTTTTGCTTCCATATTTTTTTCACCTTTCAAAATAATTTTATTTAAAAACTTTAAGTCCTCTTGCGCCACAAGGCAAAACAAGTCCGTCTTGGCAGGAAAGTCCAATCTCGTCGGCATCGATATTGCCAGAGCCAAAACAAAGCGACAAAATGTTTTTTAAAACAGTGGGCTGAAGCCCAGTTGTATAGGACGAAATCAGCACAAAAAGAGGGTTTTTTGACAGAATTTTTTTGCAGAGCATAACAAAATCAAAAAGATTGTCTTCCAGCTTCCAGGTCTGCCCATTCGTGCCACGACCATAACTTGGCGGATCCATTATGATGGCATCATAACTATTTCCTCGTCTGATTTCTCGTTCGATAAACTTTGTGCAGTCATCAATCAAAAATCTTATGGTGGAAATATTGTTGAGTCGTGCATTTTCCTTCGCCATTTCAACAATGCCTTTGCTGGCATCAACGTGCGTCACCTCCGCTCCCGCTTTGGCACAAACCACACTTGCCCCACCAGAATAGGCAAACAAGTTGAGCACTTTGATTTTTCTACCAGAATTTCTTATAAGGCTGTCAACGTCCTGCCAGTTGACTGCCTGCTCAGGAAAAAGGCCGGTATGTTTGAAGCCCATCGGTTTGACAACAAACTTCAGCCCCTGCCAAGAGATGTTCCACTGCTGCGGCAACTGACCAAAAATTTGCCACTGACCACCGCCAGAGGAGCTGCGCCTGTATACGGCGTCAATTTTTGCCAGTTTTTCAAGTGGCTTGTCTGTCTTCCAAATCACCTGTGGGTCGGGTCGGATCAGCATATAATCGCCCCATTTTTCAAGTTTTTCTCCCATATTTGTGGAAATAACTTGATAATCTTTCCAATTTTGTGCAATTTTCATAACAATTCCTTAAATAAAGTATAACAAAAAGACAACTTTAAATCAAGCAAACAAAGTTGTCTTTTTTTGTTTTTTAAACTTTTTCGATATACACTGTCAAAACTTTTTGGCCTTGCAACTCCGTCTTAAACTGGCCGCCACTGCCCACTTCAATCTGGTCGGCAAGCAAAGTTTTTTGCAGACTTGTTTTGTTTTGCATCACAAGTTGCTCCTCTTGCGGCTCGCCTTCCAGCCAAATTTTGATGTGATCAGTCACGTTGAAGCCACTGTCTTTGCGCAGGTTTTGCACCTTGCTTACAAATTCACTGATAAAGCCCTTGTCGAGCAAATCTTTTGTTAATGTTGTGTCAAGAATAACAGTTATCACTCCGTTTGTTGCAGAAGAGTAGCCCTCTTTGTTGACCAAACTGATAAGCAAATCTTCTTTGCCAATTTCAATCTCTTGTCCGTCAACTTCAAATTTGAAACTCTTGCCATCGCTCACAGCCCCAACAACCTCTGTTGTGTTGCAGCTTGCCAAAAATTCTTTGATTTTGCCCAGATATTTTCCATACTTTGGCCCCAAAGTTTTGAGTTGAGGTTTGAGTGAATAAGAAACAAACTCATCGGCATTGTGAATAAACTGCAATCCTTCAACATTAAGTTCGTCTTTGATAAGATTTTGAAGCTCTTTTTCAAGTTTAAGCTCTTCCGCCGCGCAGATGATGACTTTTGAGAGTGGTTGACGGTTTTTTATTCCACTGCCATTTCGGCAAATTCTTCCATTTTCAACGATTTCAAGCACCTTGTCCATGCCATCGTTAAGCGTTGAGTCAATCATTTTTTCGTCTGCAACTGGGAATGAGGCAAAATGCACACTTTCTGGAGCGTTTTTGTTGAGATTTCTTACAAGATTTTGATAGATTTCTTCAGAAATATATGGCACGAAAGGAGCGATAAGCTTGCTAAGCCCCACCAAAACCTCATAAAGAGTTTTGTAGGCTGCAATTTTATCTTCACTTTCTTCGCTGCCCCAAAATCTTTCTCTTGAGCGGCGGACATACCAGTTTGAAAGTTTGTCAACAAAGCTGCTAATTTCTTTGGCTGGCGTTTGCATATCATATTTTTCAAGGCTCTCGTCAACAATCTTGATAAGAGCATTAAAATCGGACAAAAGCCACCTGTCAAGGAAGGAAAGCTTGCACTGTTTAAGGTCAATTTTGCTTGGGTCAATCTTGTCAATTTCTGCATAAAGCACATAGAAGTAGTAAACGTTCCAAAGTGTGCCCATAAATTTTCGCTGCAAATCAACAAGATTTTCTTCGATAAATGGCAGCCCTTGTGCAGGATTGCAACTTGAGAAGAAATACCATCTCACGCCATCTGCGCCATATTTGTTTAAAACCTGCCAAGGGTCAACACCGTTTTTCAGGCTTTTGCTCATTTTAAGACCATGTTTGTCAAGCACAAGGCCAAGCACGTTGCAGGCTTTGTATGGTGACTTTCCAAAAACTGCGGTGTTGACAGTCAAAAGAGTGTAGAACCAGCCGCGAGTTTGGTCGATGGCTTCGCTGATATAATCAGCAGAAAATGCTTTTTCAAAAACTTCTTTGTTTTCAAACGGATAGTGATACTGAGCAAAAGGCATTGAGCCGCTGTCAAACCAGCAATCCATAACTTCTGGTGTGCGGTGCATTGTTTTGCCACACTCAGGGCAAGTCATGGTCAGTTTGTCAAGGCTTGGCTTGTGCAAGTCAACATCCTCTGCCGCCCCTGTTTTCTCAACAAGTTCTTTGACTGAGCCTATCACGTGAATATGCCCATTTTCGCAAACCCAGAAAGGCAGCGGAGTGCCCCAGAAGCGATTTCGCGAAATGTTCCAGTCAATGTTGTTTGCAAGAAAGTTGCCCATTCTGCCGTTTTTGATGTGGTCAGGAATCCAATTGATTTGTTGATTGTTTTCCACCAATTTGTCTTTGATGGCTGTGGTTTTGACAAACCAAGCATCTTGTGCATAGTAAAGAAGCGGGCTTTTGCAGCGCCAACAATGTGGATATGAGTGTTCAAACGGCTGCACCTTAAACATTTTGCCTTCTTTCTGCAATTTTTCGATGATAGGTTTGTCGGCTTCTTTGACAAACATACCAGCAAAATCTGTTTCGCTGCTCATCTGGCCATACTTATCAACAAGTTGAACAAAATCAATACCATATTTTTTGCCCACCAAGGCGTCGTCTTCACCAAAGGCAGGCGCGATGTGAACAATTCCCGTTCCGTCTTCAGTTGTGACATAATCATCAACGGTGACAAAATATCCCTTTTTGACCTTGTCTTTCACATAGTCAAAAAGTGGTTGATATTTGTGATATTCAAACTCTCTTCCCTTTTTGCGATAAACAATTTTATAACTGCCCTCTTCAAACAAAGTTGGCAACAATTTTTCTAGCATAATGTAGTTTTTACCTTCGCTCTCCACCTTCACGTAATCCTCGCTAGGATTCATGCAAAGAGCAACATTTGAAGGCAAAGTCCAAGGTGTGGTGGTCCACACAAGAAAATATGTGTTTTCTTCGTCATTTGACTTGAATTTTACATAAACAGAGTTTTCTTTCAAAAGTTTGTAGTTGTCGCCATTTTCAAGTTCTGCCTTTGAAAGAGAGGTTCCGCATCTTGGGCAGTATGGCACAACTTTATGGCCTTTGTAAATAAGACCTTTGTCGTTCATCTGCTTAAGCGCCCAAAAAATGCTTTCGATATATGAGTTTTCGTAGGTGATGTATGGATGCTCCATATCCACCCAGTAAGCGATTTTGTCCGTCAAATCTTCCCACATCGATTTATATTGCCAAACCGACTCTTTGCAAAGTTTGATAAACTTGTCAACGCCATATTTTTCTATATCTTTTTTGCCGTTGAAGCCCAGACTTTTTTCAACTTCAACTTCAACAGGCAATCCATGAGTATCCCAGCCAGCCTTTCTGAAGATATAGTGCCCCTTCATTGCCTTAAATCGTGGGATAACATCTTTCATGGCTCTTGTCAAAACATGGCCAATGTGCGGTTTGCCATTTGCCGTTGGCGGGCCGTCATGCAAAACAAAAACCTTGTCAGAATTTTTGTTTTGCTCAAGAGCCTTTTTGACAATATTGTTTTCCTTCCAAAACTGTGCAATTTTTTTCTCATTTGCCACAAAATCAAGTTTGCTTTCAACTTTGCTATACATTTTTTTCTCCTTTAAATTATTCTGACTTTTTTTAAACAAAAAAGCCCTTGCAAGCCACAAGAGCCAAAAGGCTTTAAAAACCACTTGTAAACTTATTCAGCAGGCCATCACCCACCTCTTCTATCACGGGAAGACCCGGGAAAACTTACTTGCTTTTCAGCTCTCCGACTACGAAAGTGATAACTTTCAAATTCCAACGCAGCAATTCCACCAAGTATGCCGCTCTCTGTGCAAGGATTGTTTGAAAGTGTTGTCTTTCATCAACGCCTTTATAAACCTTTATCATTAAATCACATTGCAAGAAAAAAGTCAAGCAATTTGGCAGATATCAATAATCTTCCAACAACTTGTTTGCCTGCAAAACATCGGCACCTGTCATAATGCCAAGCGGGATTTGATTTTTCTCGCCATTTTTTGTGAACAATATCGCCATCAGTTTGTGGTTTTTGTTAAATTGCGCCAAACATTCTTCCACTGTGAAGGAAACGGGTGCAACAAAATAATAGTTGCTGTTTTCAATCTTTGAAAGCATGTCTTCAATTTTGACGCTTGACAAAAACACCTCTGCCTTGCCGCCTGAGATAAGAAACTTTCCAAAATTGTCAAGAATTTTTTGTCCGTTTGCCACTCCGATAAGCTGGCCGTCTTTATATACTGGCAAATTTGAATAGCCTGAAGCGGAAATCTCTTTGATCACCTCTCTCATGCTTTTGCTCGCATCAATAGAGCGCACATCTCGCCTTGCCACACTGTCAACTGCCTTTGGTGGCGTTGTTAAAATTTTTTGAATATGCTCAATTTTTTCAACAACTTTGTCGTGCGGCTCGGCAATCACAAAATCTTCGTTGTTGTTGTGAATGATGGCGTTGCGCAGTCTGGCATAGTCGACAAGGTCGTCTTCATATTTTCTTACTGTATAGTTTAGCGGCACAGCTTTTCGCACAAGTTCAGAAAAGCCCATCGACCTGTTAAAACCATAGCGAGTTTTCAAAAAGTAATCAATATTGTTGAAGGCGTCCAAAAATCGTTTCGAATTGCTTTTTTGTTGTTCCATAAAAACCTCTTGATAAAAAGTATAGCATAAAAACAGAAAAACACAAATAAAACGAGCAGATTTATGCCAAAATTGTCAAAAATGAAAAAAATATAAGAAATTCGTGGAAAAACTGATTAAATTGAAGCCAAAATCTTGAAAAAAAAATAAAAATATGCTAAAATAAGGCAGTCAAGCTAGATGGAGAGTTAGCGGTGCTCTGTAACCCACAATCCGCTATAGTGGGATTGAACGCTTGCCTCGGTTTTGTTTGGTCAAATATGTGTGGAATTGTTTTGTGATGAAATCAAGGTCTTATGCAATCAGAATCTTCGAACCATGTCAGATCCTGGCGGAAGCATCATTAAGAAGACACTCTGATGTGCCATAAGGTGGCTTTGATGGAGCGAAACAACTTCAAGGCAGTTGGTCAAGCATTATCAAAGCAAGTGCTTGACAAGAAAATTCAAGCGAGGGCTTCCCCTCGCTTTTTTATTTTATTGAATCTGTGATTTCTTCAACTTTTTTGTTAACCTTTTTAAGGCCTGCTTTAAGCTTTTTCTTTGTTTTTCCCATTTTTTGCTTTAACTGCTGCTGAGCCTCTTCCATTTTTTCTTCAGCTTTTTGTTCAAGTTGTTTTGCGCCTTTCATGATCTCTTTTTCTCCTTTATCAACACCCTTTTGAAATTCTTGCGAATATTTGTAAAGCATCACACCTGCAACTACTCCCGCGCCAAAGCCAAAAAGAGCTATAAGTTCTTTCATTGATTTCCTCCTTTGGCTTTATAATGCGCAAATTTTGTCAAAAAATACAAAAAAAATGGCAAAAACACTGCCATTTTAACAAAATTATTCAAAATCATAAACGTTTTGGTCGTTATAACTATCTTTTGGATTGTCGAGAAAAATCTGGTGATGCATTGCAAGAGAAATGATTGCCGTGCGTCTTTTTCGAATGATAAATGGTGAAATATAGTCCTTGAAAACGTGACGCAAAAATTGATTTCTCGCTTTGTCTTGATGTCCGCTTTCGCCCTCTAACCCCACATATTTGCGCACCACCGTTTCAATTGAGGCAACAATGTCAATCCTGCGTTTTTCGCGCAACACACTTTGCATAATCTCAATTGCCGCCAGCACATCCTTTCCTTCAAATTCGCTGCCAAGCGACCAGTCCACATATTTGACCCAGCGGTTCCACTCAACTTTACTTTTCTTTACAAGAGGCCTGCTGAGCTCTAAAAGTTCCTGCCTGTCTAATTTTTTTGTTTTCATAATTCAATCTCTCCAAAAATCAAAAGAAGAATGTCTGTCAAAATTGTGTCAAAAATTTCCATAAAACTATGGTTTTCTCCGCGGCGCAAGGTCTTAAAGTCACTAAGAAAAAGTTTGGAGCGCTCCGCTCTTTGCTCCTGCCTGCTTGGTGACGGCAGCTGCTCTTGGGGCTCGGTTTTCTCTTCTTTTTGAATGATCAGATGCCACGAGAGCTCTTTCATCCTTTTTTCCAGATATTTTTTTAACTCTTCCGCGCGAGCTTTATTGCGATAGAACATAAGAAGCAGCACAACCTTTTCAAAAAATTCTTTAACTTCATCCACTTGCGAACTTGAGCCTACAAAGTATGCCGCACCATCAAAAAAGAGGGCGAAAAGTTCTTCCAAACTTGCCCCGCGATAAAGTTCTTGCATAAGTTTGAGCACCAGCAAATTGACATCATAGTTGTCTGTTGACACATTTTCCACCAAAAGGTCAATCAAATTGTCAATTTCGGCCGGTTGAACATATTTTGAAAATTCAACAGCAAAACCATAAACGCAAGAAAGCCAAGGGGTAAGATTTTTGTTTGTCAACCCCTTGTGCTTTTTTATTGCTGCCCTCACTTTTTTCAAAATTTGCCTTTCGTTCAAAACAAACCTCTCAGTCTTCTTTGCCTTTTTTCTTATAGTAATTTTCTACTGCCAGTTTGATTGCGTCCTCAGCCAGCACGGAGCAGTAAACACGGCTATCTTCAAGTCCGCCAAGTTCGTCAAAAATTTCTCTGCTTGAAACGTCAAGCGCCTCATCGATTTTGAGCCCACGCACAAGATCGCAAGCCACATCTGAGCAGGCGATTGCTGCAGGACAGCCAAAAGTTTTGAATTTTGCTTCTTCAACAACGCCTTCTTCATCCACCAGAAAATATAGTTTTATCACATCGCCGCAACTTGAATTTCCAGCTTTGCCAACAGCGTTTGCTCCACGCAACGCACCGGCATTTTCAGGTCTTAAAAATTTTGCCATCACTGTTTGGTTATACATAATCACCTCCTACCCGCTTTTGTAAGCGCAGAAATTGACCTCAGTCTTGCCACGTTTTTAGCCAGCATTTCCACCACATAATCTATATCATTTTTGGAAATGTTTTTTCCAAAAGAAAATCTGATTGAGCTTTGAGCAAGTTCGTCGCTCAATCCCATTGCTTTAAGCACATGAGAAGGTGTGACTGCATTGCTCATGCAAGCAGAAGCGGTTGAAACGGCAATTCCGTCAAGGTCAAGCAGCATCAGAAGCGACTCGCCTTCTGCCATTTCAAAAGTCATGTTGACGGTGCCATTGATTTTTTGCTGTGGGTGACCATTTATATTCACATATTCAATTTTTTCGTTGACGCTTCTGATAAAGTAATCGCGAATAGCCTTCAATTTTTGTTGATTGATGGAAATGTCACGGCAAGCAATTTCCACCGCTTTGCCAAGACCAGCAACTGAAGGAACATTGACCGTTCCGCCACGTTTGCCGCGCTCTTGCGTGCCGCCGTCTAAAAGATTTTCAATCAAAACGCCTTCTTTAACATACAAAGCGCCCACCCCTTTTGGGCCATAAATCTTGTGTGCTGACATGCTCAGCGCATCAATTTCCATGTCTTGAACGTCAATTCGGAACGCCCCAATGGCTTGAACTGCATCTGTGTGGAAAATCACGCCATAGTCATGAGCGGTTTTTGCAATCGCTTTGATGTTTTGAATTGTGCCCACTTCGTTGTTGACAGCCATGATTGAAACCAAAATCGTGTCTTTTCTGATGGCATGGATAACATCTGCAACACTGACAAGGCCATATTTGTCAACAGGCAAATATGTCACTTCAAAGCCTTCTTTTTCAAGCGCTTTGCAACTGTCAAGCACAGCGTGATGCTCAATTTGCGAAGTGATGATGTGTTTGCCCTTTGAAGCATAGGCATGAGCGATGCCTTTTATCGCCCAGTTGTCAGCTTCTGTTCCGCCAGAAGTGAAGTAAATTTCGTTTGACTTTTTTGCATTGATGGCATGAGCAATGCGGTCTCTTGCCCTGTCAACGATTGCTTGCGCATCTCGTCCATAACCATGAAGAGAATTGCTGTTGCCGTAAAGCGCATTGAAACAAGGCAACATTTCAGACAAAACTTCGCCAGAAACAAAGGTTGTGGAAGCATTGTCAAGATAAATTTTTCTACTCATAATAGCACCTCTTTTGATAGAAATATTTTAGCATCTTGGGCTTTCAAAGTCAATAGCAAATTTGATAAAACGCAAAAATTAAACAATATTTTTGTATTTTTCCCTTCAAAACACTTAAAAAACAAAAAAATCTGCAAAAATGCAGATTATTCAAAAAGTTTTAAGCACTCTTGTTTTTGCATAACTCCAACGTTGCGGCTGACCATTTGACCATCTTTGAAAAGCACAAGGGTTGGAATTGACATAACGGCAAATTGTTTTGCCAGTTTTTCGTTTTGGTCAACATCAACTTTGACAATCTTTCCTTTGCCTCCAAGCTCTTTGTCAACTTCTTCAAGAATTGCCCCCATCATGCGGCAAGGAGCGCACCAGGTGGCAAAAAAGTCTACCAAAACAACTCCTTCTTTAATTTCGTTTTCAAATTCTTTTTCATTTATGATTTTCATATTTCCCTCCTTAAAATTTTGTTTATCACTTCAGCACATAGCACAAGTCCGCAGCTTTGCACCTGATAGGCCACACTGCCCACCGCCCCGCCAGTTTTTATGGCTTTTTCGCTGCTATAGACAACTTCAAGGCTTGTTACTCCCCGCTCTTTAAGATTTTTTCTCATGATTTTTGCAAGAGCATCGTCATGCGTTTTGTATATGTCGCAAACCTCAAAGCGAGGCAGCCCAGTTCTGTTGCCCGCGCCCATGGCTGAAATGATTTTTATGTTTTTGCCTAGGCAATAACAAATAAGTTCAACTTTATCGCTGATGCTGTCAATCGCGTCCACCACAATGTCAAAAGTTTGGTTTTCAAAAATCTTTTCAAGACTTTGTTTTTCCACTCTTTTGCAAACTGCATTGACTTTTGCATAAGGGTTGATTGCCAGCATCATTTTTGCAAGCACGTCAACTTTGTTTTGACCAATCGTGCTTTGCCAAGCCACCACCTGCCTGTTGCAATTTGACGGGCTGACCCCGTCAAAATCAACCAGAGTGAAATTTTCCACGCCACATCGGCATAGCGCTATTGCCGCCGCTCCGCCCACGCCGCCACAACCAATGATCGCAACGTGTTTGCTCGCAATAAGGTCGCAATTTTCCTTTCCAATCAAAAGTTCAGTTCTGCTTTTGTCCATTTTTCACCTTACAAAACATATTTTTTAAGGTCAAACTTCTTTTTTGTTTCCTTAAAAGCATTTTGCACATATTTGCGGTCAATCTTCACCTTAAGCATTGGATGCTGGCCGGTTGCATTGAAAGAGATGTCTTCCAGCAAACTTTCCATGATGGTATGCAGCCTTCGCGCTCCAATATTTTCGCTAGTCTCATTTTCAGCAAAGGCCATTTCTGCCATCTCGTCAAGTGCGTCTTCTGTGAAATCAAGGTCGATGTTGTCTACTTTCAAAATGCTTGAATATTGTTTTGTGACAGAGTTTTTTGGCTCTGACAAAATGCGCTTGAAATCTTCTTTGGTCAAATTGTCAAGGTCGACTCTGATAGGAAAACGTCCTTGCAACTCGGGAATCATATCTTCAATCTTCGCAATATGGAAAGCCCCCGAAGCAATAAATAAAATAAAGTCAGTTTTCACATTGCCATATTTTGTTGCCACCGTGCAGCCTTCAACGATTGGCAAGATGTCTCTTTGAACGCCCTCGCGCGAAACATCTTGATTGTTGCTGCCGCCAGCTTTGCCAATAATTTTGTCAATCTCGTCAATAAAGATGATTCCTTCTTCTTCTGTGCGTCTGATGGCTTCGGCATAAACATTGTCTTTATCGATAATTTTATCGGTTTCTTCTGCTGTCAAAATTTCTCTGGCCCTTGCAACTGACATATGCTTTTTCTTGCGTTTTTGTGGCAAAAGCCCGTCAAACATCGAGCCCAGAGCAATATCTGGCCCGCCAACTGCAATCATTGGTTTGTTTTCTTCTTTGACAACAACTTCGACTTGCTCTTCTTCAAGTTTGCCTTCTTTCAAATCGTTTTGAACAAAAGTTTTGTCCACCGTTTGGTTTTGCGCCCTTCTAGAGTCGCAAATAGCATCCACCAGCCTTGCCTCAACAATAGGGCTGACCTTTGCCTGCATCTCATGAGCCTGCTCGTCTTTGACAAGTCTGACTGCCACTTCAACAAGGTCGCGCACCATGCTTTCAACATCTCTGCCAACATAGCCCACTTCGGTATATTTGGTGGCTTCGATTTTTATAAAAGGAGCGCTCACAAGTTTTGCCAGCCGCCTTGCAATTTCAGTTTTACCAACGCCTGTAGGCCCACGCATGATAATGTTTTTTGGAGTGATTTCTTCACGCATTTCTTTTGGAAGTTTGCTTCTGCGATAGCGATTACGCAGTGCAATGGCAACTGCCCGCTTTGCTTTGGCTTGTCCCACAATATATTTGTCAAGTTCTTCAACAACTTCTCTTGGCGTCAAATTCATATTACACCTCCTCCACTGTGATATGCTCGTTTGTAAACACGCAAATCTGGCCTGCGATTTCAAGAGATTTTTGAGCAATCTCCTTTGCAGAAAGATTGGTGTTTTGCATAAGTGCTTTTGCACTTGCAAGAGCATAGTTGCCGCCCGAGCCGATAGCACAAACGTCATCGTCAGGCTCAATCACTTCGCCAGTTCCGCTGACAATCAAAAGCGTTTCTTTGTTTGCCACAATCATCATGGCATCCAGCTGCCTTGAAGCCTTGTCTTCTCGCCAAGTGCCCGCAAGCTCGACCGCGCTGCGCATAAGGTTGCCCGAAAATTTGTTTAGCATATTTTCAAACTTTTCGCAAAGAGAAAAAGCATCAGCCACACTTCCTGCAAAGCCAGTCACAACTTGTCCGTTATAAATTCTTCTGACTTTGTGAGCGTTAGACTTGAATATAACACTATTTGACAGGGTGACTTGACCATCTCCTGCAATGGCAATCTTTCCGTCACGCTTGACACCGCAAATTGTTGTGCCTCTAAACATACTTTCCATTTTTAAGTTCCTCCTTGTATTTTTCTAGCAAAAATTTTGACCTTAAAATCAAAAATTTTTCTTTTTCAAATTGATTTGCAAACTGTTTTTCATCTTCTATTATATCATAGTCTGCAAAAATTGGTTCAAATTTTGAGTAATTAAAATTGTTGGTTTTTATAATTTTTTGCATCATATAGCCCAAACAGGTTTTTTTTGGCAATTTGACAAACATTTTTTCACCAAAAAGCCTGAAAACATTGTTTGCAACATATAGTCCGCTTGCAATGCTTTCGGTTTGTCCAAACACTCCAGCAATATTCCCTGCGAAAAACAGATTGCTCAGCTTCTCGCTTTGACAAAACTCGTTTATCATATAAGGCGCGTTGATATAGCAGTTTTGCTTTGTTTGCCCTTGCCGAACAAGGCGGCAAGAGTCAAAGCCTTTGAGAGAAATCAAAATTGCTCGTTGCGCCTCTGGCGAAAGTTGTGACGAAAAACCACTTATTTGATAACTTTGCCCAATTTTTTCAAGTTTTAAAACGGCATAAGGTTTTTGAGAACAATTTTCAAGAAAGACCGGCCTCATATATTCATTTCGCAGCAAATCTTTGTCTTTCATCGCCATATATTCAACAGTGTCTTTGGCAGGCAATTTGCCTTGTGCCAAAATTTCAAAATTCAGTTTTAAAACAATGGTGTTGACAAAATCTATGTATTCTTGATAAGACAGCGGCAGGTAAAGATTTTCGCCTTTGTGGCAAAAAAATTTTTCTTGAACATTTTCCACCATTGCAAACACTGGAAAACAATCAAAGCATTTTCTTGAACCGAAAGTTTGAACAAGATGCTCAAAAAAATCTTTGTTTGTTTGGGGCCCAGTGGCCACCACGTTTATCTCATCAAAATTGAGTTCTTTTACTGTTATGTTAAAAAATCGAATATTTGGATGATTTTTCACTCTTTCACGGGCTTTTTCAAGCAAAATTTGACTATCATAAATCCCTTGACTGGCAAGCTCTTTTTCAATTTTGATGATATTGCTGCCCAAAAAGCTCAACTCTTGTTTGAGCAATTTTTCGGCAAACTGCTTTTTGCAGGCAAATTCTACAGCCTCCTCGTTTGGCCTATGCGTGATGTCACGGTCGTCAAAAACATGAACTTTCACGCCCTTTTCAGCCAAAGACAAGGCGCACTCGCAACCTGCAAAGCCACAGCCTATCACATTTACAAAAGACCTATTCTTCATTTGCCACCTTGTAGTCACATTCGCTGTTGCTGCACTTTATGTTTTTGCCCTTTTTCACAAGCGGGCTATGGCATTTTGGACATTTTTCTCCCGTAGTGACATCCCAGCTCATAAATTTGCAATCAGGATAAGCGGTGCAGGCATAGAAAGTTTTGCCCTTTTTGCTTTTTCGCTCCACCATATCGCTGCCGCACTCAGGGCATTTTCCAACAACTTTATTTTCTTTTTCAAGCGGTTTTGTGTTTTTGCATTTTGGAAAGTTTGAACAAGCTAAAAATTTGCCAAATTTGCCTTCGCGTATAAGCATTTTGTGCCCACATTTTTCACACACAATGTCTGTTTCTTGCGGCGGCTCTTTCATGGTTAAAGCAGAGGCGTCTGCCTTGGAGAGAAGATTGCTAAACCCGCTATAAAAACTTGCAACCACGTCATGCCAATCTTCGCCTTTTGAAGCAATATCGTCAAGGCGCTGCTCCATGTAGGCGGTAAATTTGACATTTATCACTCCGCTGAAAAACTTTTCAAGATAGGTGGTGACTTTTTCTCCAAGCTGTGTTGGCACAAGATATCTGCCTTCTTTTTGAGTATATTTTCTGCTGGTCAAAACGGTGATGGTTGCGGCATAAGTTGCTGGCCGTCCAATCCCCTTTTCTTCCATAGCTTTGACAAGAGTGGCTTCGGTAAACCTAACAGGTGGTTTTGTAAATTTTTGCTCGGTTTTGATTTCTTTGCAAGGCAAAACCTCGCCTTCTTCAAGTTTTGGAAGTTTGCCCTCAAAGCCCTCTTTTTTGTCTTCTTCCACATATTCCTTATAAACGCTGGTATAGCCAGGAAATTCCATCGTTCTTCCGCTGACTTTAAACCCATAACCACAGCAGTCAAAGTTTACGCTGACACTGGAATACTCCGCTTCTGCCATTTGACTTGCCAAAAAGCGCTCATAGATGAGTTTGTAGAGCCTGTAATTATCATTTGACAAGGTTTCCTTCACCATTTCAGGAGTGATATCCATAGTGATAGGTCTGATGGCTTCGTGCGCGTCTTGCGCATTTTCTTTTGTGTGATAAATGTTTGGCTTTTCTGGCAAAAACTCTTTGCCAAATTTGTTTTCAATAAATTTTAAGCAAGCACTTTGAGCATCGGTTGACACACGAACAGAGTCAGTTCTTATGTAAGTGATAAGCGCGATTTTGCCTTCCCCCTTTACTTCAACCCCTTCATAAAGCTGCTGAGCCGAAGAGGTTGTTCGAGCAAGGCTCATGCCAAGTTTGTTGAGTGCATCTTGCTGCATAGTTGAAGTTGTGAAAGGTGCTGGAGCATGAGATTTTGTTTTTGTTTTTTTCACGCTTTTGACTTCAAAATCTTTGCCTTTAAGCTCTTCCAACAATTTGTCAACTTCTTCTTTATTTTTTGGCACAAATTTTTTGCCTTGAAATGTGGCAAGAGATGTTTTTATATCACTGCTATTCTTTTTAAGAATTGCATTGACGTTCCAATATTCTTCTGGCACAAATGCTCTTATTTCTCGTTCTCTGTCAACAACCAATTTTAAAGCCACCGATTGCACTCTGCCCGCGCTCAATTTTGGAGCAATTTTTTTGCAGAGCACTGGCGAAAGTTTGTAGCCAACAATGCGGTCAAGCACTCTTCGAGCCTGCTGAGCATCAACAAGCTTAAGGTCAATTTGCCGTGGACTTGCCAAAGCATTGGTCACCGCTTTTTTCGAGATTTCGTTGAACTGAATTCTGCATTTTTTGTCTGGCTGATAACCAAGTATGGTTGCAACGTGCCAAGAAATTGCTTCACCTTCGCGGTCAGGGTCGGTGGCAATCAAAACTTCATCGGCCTGTTGAACTTTTTTCTTAAGCTCGGCAATAAGCGCTTTTTTTTCTGGCACAATTTCATATTTAGGTTCAAAGTTGTTTTTTATATCAATGGCAAAAGACTTTGCGGGAAGGTCTCTGATATGACCTTTTGTTGCAAAAACTTCATAGCCGCTGCCAAGATATTTTTTTAGTGACTCCCTTTTAAAAGGAGACTCAATAATCACAAGTTTCACTGATTCCTCCATTATTTAAGGCAGAAAAGTCCGCCCGGCATCCTTGATATTATTCCACGAATTTCAAGCATTGTCAAACAGCTTTTTAAAACGCCAATGGCAAGATTTGACTTTTTTTCAAGTTCGTCCATATCTTTCGCACCCGTTTCGAGAAGCTTGACCACCACATCTTCTTCAAAAGAAAGTTGAAGATTTTTCTTTTGTGGCTGCTGACTGTCGATGTTCATGTTTTCTAAAATCGCCTTGCTGCTGGTCACACCCATGCCTTGCCCCGAGCAAACAATCTCGTTTGGAAGGTCGCTTTTGCAGTTGTCAATATTGCCAGGCACCGCATAGACCTCTCTGCCATAGTCAAGTGCAAAATCTCTGGTGTAGAGCGTGCCGCTTTTAAGCCCCGCTTCTGTGATAAGCACGCCATCGCTCAGCCCTGCAATAATCCTGTTTCTTGCCGGAAAAGAATATTTTGTGGCCGAAGTGGAAGGGCAATATTCACTCAGCAGCAGCCCCTCCTCGGCAATTTCGCGAGCAAGGTCTAAGTGCTGAGCAGGATAGATGTTGTTCAGCCCCGAGCCGAGCACTGCAACAGTTTTGCCGCCACATTCAAGGGCTGCGCGATGGGCGATTGAATCAACTCCGTAAGCAAGTCCGCTGATGATTGCCACGCCGTTTTGAGCAAGCTCTCTTGCAAACCTTTCGCTGACCATTCTGCCATAAGCAGAAGGCGTTCTTGTGCCAACAATGGCAATGCTGGGCATTTTCAAAAGCGACAAATCGCCTTTATAGAACAAAAAGAAAGGGCTCTCTTCCAAAGGAAGCAATTTTTCTGGATAATCTTTGTCAAACTTGCACAAAAGACCAATGCCAAGTTCTTTAAGGTTTTCAAGATAGGTTTTGGCATACTGGCTAGAGGCAAGGCTTAAAATTTTGTCCGCCGCCGTTTTGCTGACAATTTTTTCAAGCTTGACCGAGCAAAGTTTTGAAAAAGAAAAGTCCTTGCCAAGTGCTGATAAAATTTCTTCCACTTTGTTTGCCGCCAAATCAAATTGAGATAAAAAGTAAATTAAAAGCTGTTTTTCATTCATACTTTTAAAAGTATAGCACAAATTTTTCAATAATCAAAATTATAATCAAAGTTTTTGATGAAACAATAATATTTGAAAAAAATCAATATTTTGCTGATTTTTTTCGCTTAAAATTACAAAAAATTGATTTTTTATGAAAAAAACAGCAAAATTGCTGTTTAAAAATATTTTCTGTCCATAGAGCGATAGCTGATAGCTTCGGCAATATGTTTTGCCAAAATGTTTGCTTCGCCTTCAAGGTCAGCAATCGTTCTTGCAACGCGCAGCAATCTGTCGTGAGCGCGCGCTGAGAGTTTAAGCCTTTCAAATGCGTTTTTAAGCAGCATCTCACCTTCGCGGTCAAGCGCGCAATATCTTTTTGTTTGCATTGCATTCATTTTGCTGTTGGAATAGATTTTTGAATTTTTAAACCTTTCAAGTTGGATGGCTCTTGCCTTGTCAACCCTTTGTTTGATCTGAGCAGAACTTTCCTCTTCATTTCGGCTTTTGAGTTGGTCATAAGTCACATTTTCCACTTCGATATGGATGTCAATGCGATCCATGATTGGCCCTGAAAGCTTGGAAAGATATTTTGTGATCTGTGCCGCCGAGCATTTGCACTCGCGGTCTTTTGAGCCATAGTTGCCACAAGGGCATGGGTTCATTGAAGCGATAAGAGTAAAATTGGCTGGATATGTGATGGTGGCATTTGAGCGAGCAACGGTTATCACCCCGTCTTCAAGCGGTTGACGAAGAGTCTCGATAGTATGGCGTGTGTATTCTGGAAATTCATCAAGAAACAGCACTCCGTTGTGAGCAAGAGAAATTTCGCCCGGCTTGGAGTTTGGCCCGCCGCCCGTCAAACTGACCGTGCTGGCCGTATGGTGCGGACTTCTGAACGGCCTGGTGCAAACAATGCCTTGTTTTAAGTCAAGTTCGCCAGCAATGGAGTGAATTTTGGTCACTTCCAAAGCTTCTTCAAAAGTAAGGTCTGGCAGTATGGTTGGAAAGCATTTTGCAAGCATACTTTTTCCGCTGCCTGGAGGTCCAATCATCAAAAGGTTATGGCCGCCAGCGGCTGCAATTTCAAGGGCTCGCTTTGCCATTTTTTGCCCTTTGACGTGCGAAAAATCCATTGCGTAGTTTTGTTTTGCGCTGATGTCTTCAAACTTGCAAGCCGCAACAGGCAAAAGTTCTTCTTCGCCTTTAAGAAATTTGACTGTTTGAATAAGACTGCTCACGCCGTAAACTTCAATCCCGCTGATAAAACTTGCCTCTGTCAAGTTTTCTTTTGGCACGATAAATTTTTTATAGCCAAGGTTGCGCGCAGAAATCAAAAGAGGCAAAACTCCTTTAATTTTTTTGACTGAGCCGTCAAAAGAAAGCTCGCCCAGATAGGCAAAATCCCTTTCATTTTTGATGCCGTTTTCTTCATTGCAAGAAAGAATAGCAATGGCAATGCCAAGGTCATAAACTGCCCCTTCTTTTTTCATATCTGCAGGTGCAAGATTGACGGTGATTCGTTTGATAGGATATTCAAAAGCGCTGTTTTTGATTGCCGAACGCACTCTTTCTTTAGCCTCTTTGATGGCGGTGTCGGCCAGCCCCACAATCTCAAAATGCGGCAGACCATTTGACACGTCTGTTTCAATGTCAATCTTGTATCCATCAACGCCTTTAAGCCCAAAGCTCACAACTTTTGCTAACATTTTTTCTCCTTTTTCGCTTTCAGGTGGCTCTTTAAAATCTCTTTTTTCTGTTTTGACACTCTGAAAGAATCATTCGCTTTTGATATAGATTTTCTTACAACAAAATCGTCTTTGCAAGTTTTTAAAATATCAAAAGTTGTTTCAAAATCAAAAACAAACCCATCTGCAACTGCCCAAGCTTGAGCCATTTTTACATAGTAATTTTCATCGCTTATGTTCAAAATTTTTGTTAAAGCTTTTTGCACATCATTTTTTAAAACAAAATTTTTAAGCCAGACTATACCAAACCTTTTATAGAATGGATTGCTGCTGTAGAGAAGTTCTTGAAAAAATTTTTCTTCACCCTCCATTTTTTTAAGCCGACTGCAAATCATGTCGCAACTGCCCCAGTTGTCAATAAAAGGCAAAAGTTTTTCAAGCTCTTTTTTCTTTAGCTCTTGATCCTTTTGTTTTGCAATCAAAAATCCCTTTATCAAAACATCTTCGTAACAGGTCATTGGCAAAAGGTTCAACTCCACCCTTTCGTTAAAAAGAAATTTTACAAAATTTTCAATATCTGCAGTTTTCACGCCTTTTATCTTGAATTTTGTGCTGATAAGTTTTCTGTCAAAATCCGCTTTTTTGTCGTTTGCCTTTTGCTGGTAAAAATCATGATAAAGTTTGCATATGTCCATGTTTTCATATTAACACAAAAACTTGTCAAAACAAAACAAATTTTGATTTTGCTTTAAAAGCGGTTTAAAAAAATCACAACAATTGTTGTGACCCTTTTATCTGTTGTCAGCTGATTTGATTTTGGCAGCTTTTCCAGTAAGAGCGCGAACGTAGTAAAGTTTTGCTCTTCTTGGTTGGCCTTTTCTCACAACCTCAACACTTGCAACAAGTGGAGAGTGAAGAGGAAAAGTTCTTTCAACGCCAACGCCGTTAGAGATTTTTCTTACTGTGAAAGATTCTCTTATTCCGCCATTTTTTCTTGCGATAACAACGCCTTCATAGCCTTGAATTCTTTCTTTGTCGCCTTCTTTGATTTTCACGCCAACCTTAACTGTATCGCCAATGTTAAACTGTGCAACATTTTCTTTCATGTTTTCTTTTTCAATTTGGTCGATAATGTTTGACATAATTTTCTCCTTTTAAGATTTTTCAATCAATATAACAAAATGGTTTAAGATTTAGCCTCTTTTTCTTGCTCTTTTACGAGCTGCTTCGCGTTTTTTCTTTTTTGCAACGCTTGGCTTGTCATAGGCTTCTTTTCTTCTGATATCGCCAATGATTCCGTCTTTTTGGCATTTTCTCTTAAATCTTTTAAGAGCACTTTCAAGAGTTTCGTTTTCGCCTACTTTAACAGTTGTCAATCTTCTCACCACCTTCTAATTTCAAAATTCTTTCTTATTATATTGTTTAAAAGAGCAAAAGTCAAGAAATTTTTGAAATAAAAATCAATTTTTCACAATCTCAGCCCTTGCCCCCTCCAAATATGGCCGAACAACCTTTGCAAAAACCACTTCTCCCACCAAGTTTTTGTCGCTTTGGATATAACATTTTATATAATTTTTGCTGTATCCCACATAAAATTCCCCTTCTTTTTCTTCCACCAAAACTTGCACTGTTTGATTTTGACAGACAAAGTTTCGCCTTAGGTTTTTGTCGAGTTCTTCAAGTTTTTTCGCCCTTTCTTTTTTTATCAAAGCTGGCAAGTCTTTTGCCCTTGCCGCCATGGTGCCCGGCCTTTTTGAATATTGAAAAATATGTAAACCTGAAAAACCTATTTGCTTGATAAAGTTATAACTTTCTTCAAAAAACTCGTCCGTCTCGGTTGGAAAACCAACGATAACATCGGTGGTTATCCCTGGGTTTTTAAAATATTTTCTTATGATTTCAACTGACTTTTTAAACTGCGCAGGAGTATATCTTCTGTTCATGCTTTGCAGCACCTTTTCACTTCCGCTTTGCAAAGAAAGGTGGAAAAATGGACAGAAATTTTTTAGTTTGGCAAGATTTTGGACAAATTCTTCATCCACAAGAGTTTCTTCAAGCGAAGAAAGCCGAATCCGTTTGCCAAGAGGGTCAAGCTGCTGCAAAAGTTTCAAAAGACCGCTCTTGCCTTCAATCTTAAAATCAGTCACGTTGATGCCTGTGAGCACAATTTCTTTGACAAACTCTGGCAGTGATTTTGCTTCTTGCAAAATTGAGTCCAAAGCTCTCGACCTGCTTCTTCCGCGCAAAAATGGAATAATGCAGTAAGAGCAAAAGTTATTGCAGCCATCCTGAATTTTGATGTATGCCCTCGACCTTGTTTGCTTGGCAAAGTCCATCTCTTCATACTGCAGGCCGTTGCCAACTTCCAAACTGTTTATCTTTTCCCCTTTTGCAATCAAGTCAATATAGGTGGCAACAAAATTTTTTCCGCCGCAGCCGCTGACGTAATCCACGCCTTTTTCTTCAAACTGCAACTTGTTGTTTTGGCTTGCGCAGCCGCAAACAAGAATTTTTGCATTGGGGTTTAATTTTCTTGCCCTTGCAATCATCTGTCGAGATTTTTTTTCTGCCTCGCTGGTGACGGCGCAGGTGTTGATAAGATAGACGTCTGCCTTTTCAAGCCCATCAAAAACCCTGTAGCCCATTTTCTCAAGGCTAGTGCAAATGGCGTCACTTTCATATTTATTCACTTTGCATCCGAGAGTTAAAACTGAAATATCCATAAAAACATTATAGCAAACTTTGCAAAAAGAAACAAGACAAAATCGCATGAATGCAAAAATTATGCAACTTGTTAAATTTTTAAAAAACAATATATTTCAGCGATTTTTTTGAAAAAATCATCAAAAAAGGCTTAATTTTTGATTTTTTCCCAAGAAAAGCCTTCGCGGCCGAAATGACCATAGCAAGATGTTGATTTGTAAATTGGTCTCAAAAGGTCAAGCTCGTCAATCATATTCTGCACTGAAAAATCAAAATTTTTGTCAACATAGCGATAGATTTCTTGCATTGGAAGATGATTTGAACCAAAACATTCAATCATAAGACTGACAGGTTTTTCTTTGCCTATTGCATAGCTGGTTTGAATTTCGCATCTGTCAGCAAGATGATGTGCAACAATATTTTTGGCAACAAAGCGAGCGTAGTATGCCCCCGACCTGTCAACCTTGGTGGCATTTTTTGAGCTAAAACACCCACCGCCCACTCGAGCCGCACCGCCATAGCTATCCACCACAATTTTTCTGCCCACGCAGCCGCTGTCAGCAAAACTTCCCCACACGGTAAACTTCCCTGCTGGGTTGATAAGAAATTTTGTGTTGCAAACAAGTGCTTGATAGTCTGCCAGCACCTTGTCAATCACCTGACATTTTATCAGCTGGCGAAGTTTGCAAAGTGGCAGTTTTTTGCTGTGCGAAACACTTATCACCACTTCCGTTATCCTGCGCGGCATGTCATTTTCATAGCCAACCGACACCTGACTTTTTGCATCGGCATAAAAATTTTGATTTTCTTGCCTAAATTTTTCATACTCTTGCATAAGTTTGTGCGCAACCACAATTGGCAGCGGCATAAACTCTTTTGTCTCGTTGGTGGCATAGCCAAAAACAATTCCTTGATCGTTTG
This sequence comes from uncultured Clostridia bacterium, assembly GCA_944360075.1. Taxonomy (GTDB): domain Bacteria; phylum Bacillota; class Clostridia; order Christensenellales; family UBA1242; genus Caccovivens. Next base: position 90,922 of record CALVTE010000001.1, read on the forward strand.
CCTTTAACTTCTTGCCAACCACAGCATTATTTATTTCGCTACTTTGCTGACTTAACTCGCAAATAATTTTAAAATCATTTTTGTAGCCTATTTGCCGCAAAATATCTCTCGCAATTTTTTGGTAGTCAATTTTTGCGTTGGTTGTCGCCTCTCCATAAACAAAAAGTTTGTCGTTTTTTATTGCACACTCAACAGCCATTTGACTATATTTATCTTGGCTTAAAGCCTCATCTAAAAAGGCATCTGCAATCAAATCGCAAGTTTTGTCAGGATGCCCAACATTCACACTTTCACTTGTAAAAATTCTCATATTTTTCTCCTTTATTAAAAACATTTTTACTTCAATAAAATTTACATAAAACCGCAAAATTTTTAATTTTTGCAAAGAAAATGGAAAAAATTTGCAAATTTTTATTATTTTTTCAAAATTTATATATTTTTTCGCTCAATTTTTCCAAAAGATAAAATGGTTTTAAAGTTTTTTAAAAATCAATTTTCAAAACATCTTCCGATCGGTAAATCCAGCACATAGGCGACACATAGCCCAAACTAAAATCTCTGCCAATGCCCATCAAGCCGCCGCAACAATCCTTTCGCCAATCAATCTCTTGTCCATCCACCCAGTGGCAGCCGCAAGCTTTTGCATAAGCCAAAAATTTTTGTTTTTTGTTCTGGCTCACCCTAAACCAGACGCACTTTTTGCTTTGTAAAATTTTTTCTAACTTTTTCATATTTCTCTCCTTTTTTCCCATAAAGAGAGCAAAGAAAAACCCATCGATATCGATGGGCAAATTCAAAATCAATCCCATCGACTCTGCCTTTAGCACCTTAACTTACGTCAGGTTGCTGTGTGGTCATCGGGGCAGTCCCTCACACACTCTTTATGGTCAAAAATATTGTATAACATAAAAACAAAAAAATCAACTGTTTTTCCAAATTATTCAATTTTTTGCAAAAATTTTGTCGAAAAGTTGAAATTCTTTCAAAAACCACCTTTTTTCACACCTCAACATAAAGTTTTGCCTAAAGACTTTTGCACAAAATCAGACGCTCGCTTCTTTTTCGATAAAGTTTTGCCTTCTTTTCGACAGCAAAACCTGACTGCAAAAAATTTGTAAGACTGTGGCTATTGTCAGGGGCGACAGAACATAGCTCAAACAAATTGCCAATTTTTTTATCATATTTTTCAAACTCTAACAAAAATCTCTTCTGCAGGCCATAACCGCGAAATTCTTTTTTCACAATAACAGTTTTCACAACGCTCGACTTGCTTGCTAGCTGGCTTTTTCCAGCCGACAACAGCACTTCGTTGTTTTCTGGATGAACTTGCAAAATCGCAAAAGCCACAAGTGCCCTCTCCGAAAATGCACCAAGCACATAATGATGATGCCTAAAGACCTCCAAAAAGTCTGCAAAACTGTTTCTACGCAGCAGCTTTTCGCTGTATCCTTCTTCAAAAACACTTTCTTGAATTTGCATAATTTGCGGTAGATATTTTTCGTCAATTTCTTTTATAAAAAATCTCATATCTTTGTTATTTTCTTTTAAAAACTTATTAAAATTTTCTTTGTCGTAATTCTCATAATTATGTAATTTTTCAAAATTCTTTTTAGTTATTTTGTCCCATGCCATAATTTCTCTCCTTTTATTTAATACCACATTTTTTATTAAAACCTAAATCTTAAATTATTTTTATAAAAATATTACATAAAGTTTTGTACCTAAAGTTTTTATAGTAATCAATTTCTAATAATCTCAGACTTAAACCATTGTTCTTGAAATTCTATCAATGCTCTTATTTGCTGATCTGCATAATTTTTGTTTTCAGGCACTACAACTAACTTATCATCGTTGTCATTAATTCTATGAATGATTGCTATGACTTTACCTTTAAAATTTTCTACTGGTTCAAAAACTCCCAAAACATAAGCATCCAACTCTTCCCCATCACCAGAATTTGTATTTGGAATATAACCATAATTGACTGGATAAATAAAACCATGTTTCGGATGTTTACTTCCCATAACTCTATCTATTTTTACTTCTACAATTTTACCAAGATATTCTCTGCTCATATTTACCTCCACAACTCTTATTTTAATTTTAAGTCTTTAATTAATTTCATATCATTTTCATATATAATATAATTTTCATTTTTCTCAAAATCTTCGAATTTTGAACTTAGAAATTTAAATGTTTCTTTGTCCATGAAATATTCATCCTTGCCTAAATGTTTATTTCTACTTTCAATCCGCTTAAATATTTCATCATCTTCTAATTTCAAATATACGAATTTAATATCATATCCTTCAAATATTTTTGAAACGCTATTTCTCTCATTTCTTGTCCAAAAACCAAAATCTAACACAACATCAATATTTTTATCTAATAATTTTTTTGATAAGTCAAAAATAACCTCTTTACATTTTTTAAGACTTTCCTCAAATTCATTTCTATCTTTTATTTTCCCAAATAAACTTAACATAAAATAATCGGCTGAAAAATGTATAAAATTAAACTTCTCATCTAAAAATTTTGCCAAAGTTGTTTTTCCACAACCAGGCTTACCACATAATAAAACTAATTTTCCCATATACAATCCTCCTAACTTAATTTATATTTTACTTTATTCATTTTTTTAATAATCATATTGCAAAAATATAATTTTGAAAAATTATATATAAAATATTTACTAACAATTGTATTTTTATGAAATATCAACCATTGCAGCTATATCTTTCAAACCTTTTGACCAAGGCGAATCTATATAAATAGCAGTTGGAATGTCATCTTTATTATAATTTATAAAAAATATATTTAACCCATATTCATCATCTGGATATATATTTCCCTTGATTGTGTAACAGCCTGAATTTTCAGGCTTAAACATATGATCTGTAAATTCATAAATATCATCAAAATCAATTCCATACTGTTTCAAATTTTTCAAATTTTCTGCTTTTTCCAATTCTTTTAAAGAATTATAAATACAAAAACTGTATTCACTATTTTTCATATAGTTTTCAATATCTCGCCTTGTGTAGTATTCTTTTTGCTCAATCATTACAAACTTCTAATAAATCAATTTATTTTTCAAAAACTTACACAAATAAAAGTTAAAAAATATTTTATACAAACATTAAACTCTCTATTTTTCATCTAATCCAAGCAACCTATCTGCTGAAATATCAAGAGCAATACAAATTGCTTTGATACTATCATACCCTGGTTTGCTTTTACCTTTAAGCCATTCACTTACTTGACTTTGTTTTACACCAATCTTATCTGCTAATTGTGATTGATTTAAATTAAAGTCTACCATTATATCTTTGAGAATATCTATAAAATCCATAATATACCTCTCTATATAATATAAATTATATAGAATTTTCTATATAAATACTTGAATTATAGAATTTTCTATACTATAATGTTTTTATGAAAGATAGAAAATTCTATACATGTTGTTTCACAGGTCATAGACCTAAAAATTTACCTTGGGGATACAAAGAAAAAGGTCTTAGATTTTTTGTTTTTAAAAATAAACTTAAAAAGATTATTAAACAATCTATCAAAGCTGGATATTTCTATTTTATAAGCGGTATGGCACTAGGAATTGATATAATTTGCGCTGAAATGATTTTAAAATTAAAGAAAAAACACCCTAACATTAAGTTAGAGTGTGCAATTCCTTGCAAAAACCAAACTGAAAAATGGAAAAAGGAAAGTATTGATAGATATAACAAAATATTATCTCTAGCAGACAAAATAACTTATACAAGCAATTCAAATTATTATAATGGATGTATGCAAAAAAGAAACCAATATATGATTGACAACTCAAATTTACTTATAGCTGTGTTCAATGGCTCTAATGGTGGAACAAAACAAACTATCGAATATGCATATAAAAACAAGATAAAAGTCTTTTTACTGAAAATATAATTTTTTAATATGAAAAATATAGATTCTATCTTTTATTTCCTTTTCCTGTAAAACTTTCATAACATTCACAATGACTAGAACCAATACAATTTTGAACCCTAAAATTACAATATCCGTTTTGATAATGAATACATTTTGATTTATGTCTTCGTGAATCTTTACATTTATCTCCAAAACCTACATGCCAAGGTGTTCCACTTATATTTTTTAAACTCATAATATTTTTCTCCTTTTTCCTTCCTACTGATAGTATAACATATGCCTTGTGTCATTTTTTACACAAGCAGTATGTTATAATTAGAGTGAAAGGTATAAAAGACCTAAAAGGCAAAAGGAGAAAGTTATGCAATCAATTAAAGAAAAATTTTTAAACCTAAATAAAGAAGTGTGCCATTACGAAATAGTATCTCGTAAAGGATATGGGTACGAAGCAGATGATCCTATAAGACTAAAAAGTGTCTTTGGAGAATACTCTTTAATTAATGTTTTAGCTCCAGAAAATAAAAGTGAAACATCATTTTGCTTGAAAGAGATAAATAGATTAGAAACAACTTTTTCTAAAAAACTTAATAGTACTATCGACCACTTCGAATTACTATTCTTAGAACTTGAGAATGAAATTCGTGTTTACAAAATTTATGATTTATATTTCTGTGCCTATAAAGAAAACAACCAAACATATTCAAAAGTAGAACAAATATTATGTTCTATGGGAGAATTTTTAAATGATGTAAAATTGCCAGAAGGCTTTAGATTTAAAGCAAGACCTTAAATTTCGAACTTATTTTTATTTTGAAAATTTATAAAAGGATGTTACAATGCTTAAAAAGGTATTTTATGGAAAAACAAAAATCAAATAAAACAATTATATTATACATATTAAAAATGTTAAAAGATGGTTCATCTCAAGACCACCCTATCACTCAACAAACTATTACAAAAGCATTACATTTACTCGGCTTCAAATGTACCCGTAAAACGGTTGCAAGTAATATAGATGCTTTAATAGAATTTGGCTACAAAATAGTAAAAATCCCTGGTGGTGGATGTTATTTAAAATCTAACAATAACAAGGATTAATTATGGATATTAAAAATAAGTTAAAAACAAATAATAAAAATAAACAAGATTTTTATATTGATTTAGTTAATGAAAGATATTACGCTTTTAAACCTGAGTTATCTTGGTTTAATTTAAAAGAAGATGATTTTGACTTGATAAAAAAACAAAATGAGAAATATGAAAAAAAATACAAACAAGAACAACATGCTGTAGAAAGAAAAAACAAACAACGAAAAGAAGAACTTGCAAAATGTAATGAATCTATGAAAATGTCAAATATTATTAATACAGTTATAACAATATTTTTATGTTGTATAGCAGCAATTTTCGGAAGTAATGATTTTAACTTGCTCGCAGCTTTAGCAATAAGCTTTCCTTTTGTTTTTTATTTTATAACAAAAAAAATTATATATAATGAAGTCCCTAAAAATGAATTTCGCATAAATTTAAAAAGAGATAAATTTGTTGATGAAGAAAAAGAAAGCAATGTAAAAAAATATAATAAAGCTATAGTTAATTATGAAAAATCATTTCGATATATCCCTGATTTACTTTTATATTTAAACTCGTCGCAAAATGTTTATAATATTGCTGTAACTGGTATTGTTGTAGACCCTTATCAAGAAAAGAAAAAATATATAGATTATGCAAAAATATACTTTAAATTATTAGAAGGATATAATTTCTACCAAGAAACAGACAATGTCTTTTTTGCTGAAAAAAATAATGAGAAGCATCTTATATATATTAACATGATTTATAATAGAAATATTAATATGATAGATGAAAAAAATTTCTTAAAAAGAATAGTACATCAATACACTGGTATAACAAATGCTTGGATGATTATTAATTGTACAAGAAGTAATTTACCCTTTTTAGATTCAAAAAGATACCATGATGATATGGAGTATGCAGTATTAGGTTCTCTTGAATTGTCATGGTTTTTAAATATTTCGTTACAAAAGCAACTTTTTAATAAAAGAATAGAGTATTATGATTTAAATCTAGCTACTATAAATAAAAAAACTTGTAAAGAACCTATGTATTTTTTTTATGAAGATGGAAATTTAAAATACTATGGTGATATAGCAAAAGAAAAAATACCACAATCTATTGCTTATAATTACGTATCAAATGGGCCTGGTATATTCTTGGATACCAATGGTAAAATTTTAGAATTAGGAAATTTTAAAAAGGGTTATATTGAAAATATACAAGATGATATAACAAAAGTCAATAAATAAAAATAAGATTTAATTTAATATATTTTCCTTATATCTCTTTGCCTTTTGAGTGTCTTTTGTAGCATAGTTTTCGTAGGAGTAAACGGAAGTAAATATTGCTTAAACAATTTAATAACATAATAAATGTATATCATAAGACTAGGTTTTTAACCTGGTCTTTTTTTGTTACAATCAAGAAATTCTAATACAATATTTTCTTCTTTGTCGTTGACTCCTATTTAAAAATTAAAAGTAAAAAAACCTCCTTACCAAACAATGCTACTTCGCCATTTTCGCCAAAACTTTAAACGCGCAGAAGCCATCCTTGACCAAGAAACAAAATTTACCAAAAGCAGCAGCAAGATTTGCAGGTCATTCTGACGCTTCTGTCACCCTTAATGTTTACAGCCATTTTCTTGAAGAAGATGAACTTGTCAATTTATTTGACAACCTGTTTAAGAAAAAAGCATAGCCCTGTTGCTATGCTCATGCCATTGTGGTGTTCCCAGCAGGACTCGAACCTGCCACTAGCCCTTAGGAGGGGCTTGTAATATCCACTTTACTATGGGAACATGATTTTGCCTCTATTTGTGAAGCAAAAGAGAGCTTGCTTTGCAAATATAGTTTGCCCGCCATTTGTCTTAAAACAGCAGACAAATTATATCACAACTTTTGCTCTCTTGTAAAGAATTTTTATCATTTGTCACTTGGTTTTTCATTTTGCCCATCATTTTGAGAATATTTTGTTTTAAATCCTTTATTTTCTTCTGGTCGCAACTGATTTGGAAAATACATATCAGTTTTTATGTTGTTGGAAATTTGTTGCAGCTTGTTGACCAAAACATAAGGATTTTCCAAATCCCACAAAACAACGGTGTTGGATTTTGTTGTGATGTAAATATCACCTACTTTCATCATTCGGTCGACCAAACCCACCTTCAGATTGACAGACTGAATATCCATATAAAAAACATTTTGAATGTCGATGATGATGCCAGTGCGGATGATAATTCTTTTGTCAGTGAAGGCGTATTCTATGTTTTTGTGCTGAGCAGATGCCGTCACCACGTTGGCAAGCCAAATCCAAAAAGGCAGCAGGTGCAAAAGAAAGAAAAACACAATAAACACAACAAGTGCCACAGGCATGGAAGAAAAAAATCCGTTTGAGACCATCAAACCGATAAATGTTCCGTCAAAAGCAAGCCAGATAAGGGCAAAGGGAAGCATATTTAAAATTTTCGACCAAACAAAAGCCGATTTTTTTGGCTTGGCGCGCCATAAAACCTGTTCACCTTCGTTTAAAAAATCTTCAATTTTGTTCACGCGCATTTGGCTGTCTACGTGAAAATTTTTTTCGTTATATTTTGCCACATCAACCTCAAACTGTTTTTATATGATTATTATAGCATAATATTATAATTTTGAGAAATAAAAGTTGCAAAATTCAAGTGATTTGGTATAATAAGCATAAAGGAGCAATTATGAAAAGATTTTTTGGCAGAAAGGAAGGCGATTTTGTTGTGATTGATGGCGAAGAACTTGTGCACCTTGCCAAAGTGCTAAGACAAAAGGTGGGCGACAAAATAGCCTGCATTTGCAATGACGAAAATCAATATTTTTGCCAGATTGAAAGTCTGGATAAAAAAATTTGCAAAGCAAAAATTGAAAAAATTGAAAGTTGCACTGCCCTTCCTCAAAAAGACATCACCCTTTTTCAAGCCTTGCCAAAAAAAGAATATCTTGACGAAATTGTTGCAAAATCGGTTGAGCTTGGCCTGAGCACTCTGCAACTTTTTGTTTCCGATTTTTCCAACACCAGCAAAATCAACCTTGAACGAATAAACTCTCAAATTTTGGCAGCAAGCAAGCAGTGCGGGCGCTCGAAACTTATGAGATGCAACTCGCTTATAGAATTTGACAAAATGCTTAAACTTCTAAAAAATTTTGATTTGGTGATTTTTGCAAACGAAAAAGAAAAGCAAAATGGCATTTTTGAGATAAAAAACCTTGAAAACGCACAAAAAATTGCAGTTATTGTGGGCAATGAAGGTGGATTTTCTGAAAATGAGATTGCAAAACTTTTAAAAGAAGATATTGTTTCAATCACTCTTGGCAGACGCATTTTGCGCTGCACAACTGCCGTTGCCACCATGCTAAGCTTGGTCAATGCTATCACAAAAAATTAAGGTTGTTTGCAAAAGAAGTTGCCAGAAAAAAAGCTTTGCTGCTTTGCAAGGCTTTTTTGTCTGATTTAAAGCTAATTTTTAGATTTTTTCTTCAAATTTTTGTATTCTTCAATTTTTTCAACAAAATATTGATGATATTTTTCAACCACCTCTTCCCAAGTGTCCGCCCGCAGTTTGTCAACATTTTTTCTCACCTTTTCAAGAAGAGGTTTGTTGTTTAAAATCTCCCAAATTTTTTCTGTGAAACTTTCTTCGTCAAATTCGCTCAAAAAGCCTGTCACGCCGTCTTCAATGCGCTCGCCGCAGCCATAGTTTTTGAGTGAAAGCACTGGCAGGTGGCAAGGTTTTGCCTCCAAAACCACAAGAGAGTCTGTATCAAAACTTGAAGGGAACAAAAACAGGTCTGCTGCTGAATAAAACCCGTTGAGAACCGCTCTGTCACCAACAAAGCCGAAAAATTTGACATTGTCTTCAAGATTATATTTCTTGACCAATTTTTCAAGTTTTTTTCGATAAACGCCATCGCCCACAATCCAGAAATTAAAATCGTTGAAGTTGTGCTTTTTCTTGATGTTTGCAAGGCATTTGAGAGAAAACTGAATTTGTTTGACTTTGATCAATCTGCCGCAAAACAAAAAGGTAAATCTGCCCTTTTTGTCTTCAAGGCAAGGCGTCATGGAAAACTCAGAAGCGTTGAAACCGTTCATGATAACCTTTGGTTGCCCTTTATAGCCATATCTTTGCAGCGTTCTTGCCGCGTCATTTGAAACGGTGGTCACGCCAAAAGCGCGATTCATTTTTCTGGCCAACGATTTGACCATGCAAGAAGTTATCAAATGGCTTTTGCAGGAGTCATACCAAGCCTCATCAAATTTTGTGTGAATGGTGGCCACAACTGGCACGTCCAATTTTTTGCCCATTTTGAGAGCCCACTTTGCCATTCCAGAGCCCGTTGTGAAATATATGATGTCTGGCTTAAACTGTCGCAAATCTTTTTCTAGCTTGCCTTTAATCAAACTTGGCAGAGCGATATGGTCGCTATCTGACAAATCTATGCTTGGCACTCTGAAAACGGGAATGTCAATTTCGTTCTGATTTTTCTTGTGATAGTCGGGGCAATAAATCTTAACGCGGTTTCTCCCCCCCCCGTTTGTCAAAATCTTAGACATTATTTTTATAACATTTTCCGTCCCGCCAGTGCCAGGGAAAAAGTTGTCGGTGAAAAATGCAATATTCAAACTTTTTTCCATATTTTTATCCTTAAAACCATCCTTTTTTATAAATATTTTGCCAAAACTAAAAAACTTTTCAAGACAAAACTTGCTTGATTATTGCTTATCTTGCTTTTTCTCTTCTTCTTTTTTGCGCTCGAAATAGTTTTTGTAGCCAGCCTTATGATTGTCGCCTTCATCCCATTTTTTGCCGCCAGTTGCCAAAATTGTGATGATAAAGCCAACGGCAACAATCACTGCAATGATTGGAATGACAAGGCTGTCTGGAATTGCGATTGCGCTGACAAGGCACAGTAGAGCACCCACTAAAAGCCCAACCCCAAACCAAATTTTCAACTTTTTGATGGTTGAAATGTTTTGCTGAAAAATGCCATTCAGCAGAAAAATCAAGCCAATCCCGCCGCACAGCAAAACGCCTGCCCATGCCAGTGAAAAGAAGCCGAAAGTTTCTGGCACTGTTAAAGACAAAATCCACAGCACCGCAGCAGCCAAAACAACAAGGCCGCCAAGAAGTTTGTAAATTAAATTTCTGCTCATAAATCCCCCTTATCTTAAAATAACATTGTTTGACACAGCGCAAATTTTGTCGCCTTGCGCAAGCACAATTTTTTGGCCGTGGCTATATTCTTTGACAAGCCCAGCCACGCGCAGATTGAAAGTTTTGCAATTTTCTTGCCCGCTTATCACGGTATACTTGCCGGGCAACAAACCGCCTTTGCCAGCAGTATAGGTTTTGCCCCTTTCCAAAACAAAATCCCCTTGTTTTAAACTTACCATAACAGCGCCGCTTTCGTCAAGCATTTGAGCATCTTTAGAGTAGCGCACGCCATCGATAACCTCAACCTTGTCAGATTGAGAATTGTTTTTCTTGTTTTTTGCGACATAGATGGCAAAGCATATGCTTTCAAGCACAAAAAGGCTTGCCACAACTATCAAAGCAGTTTCGATTGCCGTCATATATCACCCCCTGACCATAAGATATACAAGACCAGCCACAATTGCAAGCACCAGCAAAACCACCAAGCCCACTTTGAAAACAGAAACAGGTGTTTTGCCCGCCACTTTGCCGCTGTCGCCATTGACATAAAAATTGTAAAGCTTTTTGCGATAGCGATAGTGCCCAACATAGATTGGCACAAGCACATATTTGAAAGTCTGACCGCTAAAAGTGGTCTGCACCTTCAAATTGACCTTGACGTCGTAGTCATATTGACTGAGAATATTGCGCTCAATTTTGCTTCTCATAAGTTCTCTGCACTCTTTTATGCACTGCTGTCCGCTTTTGTTGTAGGCGCTTGCGCCAAACCCGCGCAGATATTCTTCTTGATAGGCCGGCAGCTCTCGTGTGCGAAAAGGTTGCAAACTGTTTATGATGGACTCATCAATATTTGAAGAAGCCTGAACCAAAAGGTCATCAAAATCCAGTTTGTTTGTGCCGCGAATGTTGAAATATTTGGTTTCAGTCACCACCTGGCTTTGCCCATTGTGATAGATGGTGCGCGTATAGTTTTTGCCAAGCCTGCCGCGATAAGTTGAAGTGGTTTTGGCATCAAAAGTGAATACTGGGTTGTAAATGCCGTGAATATGCTCAGCTTTAACACTCCTTTTGAAAGCATTTGGAGCAAAATGTTTTCTTTTTGCCCATGTTTCTGCCTTTATAGCCGCCTGCTTTTTGTCGAATTTGAAGGTGTCAACGCCGTCTGGCTTTAGCCCCGGCAGCTCCTCAACTTTGACAACGCTATTTGTTCCGCAAAACGGACAAAGCACTGAAATCTCGCCCGCTTGCAAAATTTCCTTAGCGCCGCAGCTTTGGCATTGATAGACGTCAGCTTCGCTCCACACCTTGCCCTGTTTGAGCAGCTTTTCAATATCCTGCTCTTCTGCTTGAACCTTTGGCAAGTCAAAAAGGCTGTCACAATAGCGGCATTTGAGTTTTTGAGTTTTTGGGTCATAAACGGTCTGTCCGCCACAATTTTTGCACTTAAAGTCTTCAACTGCCACATCTTGGTCGTTATATATCTTTTTTTGCAGCCTTTCGTCAATTTTTTTGCTCATTTTTCAATTTCCTTCCGCATTCTGGGCAGAATTTTGCATTTGGTTTGACTTCGGTTCCGCAATCTGGGCAGGTCAATGCAATGCGCTCGCCACATTCTGGGCAGAATTTTGCTTTTGCTGACACCTGTGCCCCGCAAGCAGGACAAAATTTGCCGCCCTGAGATTTTTTCTGTCGAAGGTTTTCCATATTTTGCATATTGTTTGCAAAGATATTTCCAAGTCCCATTCCCATGCCAAGCCCCATGCCAGCACCCATTGTGCCACCCGCTTGACCTGGATTTTTTGCCGCTTCTTTCATCGCCTCAAGGGTTTCAACTTGAGTGTAAAGGTCAATATTGCCCCGAAGCATACCAAGGCTTGTGTTTTTGTCGAGAGCCTTTTCAAGTTCTTCTGGCAGCGAGAAACTTTCAAACACAAAGTTTGTCAGTTTGATGCCAATTTCTTTGAACTCCTCTGCAACTTTTTCTTCCACGATTTTTGAAAGCTCTTGCAAGTTTGCAGCCATGTCAAGCACTGAGATTTTGCTTTCGCCAATGGCGTCAGAAATGCCGCTCAAAACCATGCTGCGAAGATAATCTGTGATTTGAGAAGCTGAAAAACTTGAAAGTGTGCCGCTTATGTTTTTCATAAACTCGTAAGCATCGTCAACCCTAAACGCATAGTTGCCGTAACCGCGAATTCGCACCGCTCCATAATCTTTGTCGCGCACAATAATCGGATTTGCCGTGCCCCACTTTTGATTGGTAAACTGCTTTGTATTGACAAAATAGATGTCTGATTTGAAAGGCGTTTCAAAGCCATATTTCCACGACATAAGTTTTGTCAAAATTGGCATATTGTTTGTGTCAAGCTTATAAAAACCTGGCAAGAAAACATCGGCAAGTCGGCCCTTGTCCACAAAAATTGCCACCTGACTTTCTCGCACTGTCAGTGCCGAGCCTTTGTTGACATGGTCTTTTGAAATTGGATACTTCCAAACGATTGTGTCGCTGCCTGTGTCTGTCCATTCAATATTTTTTAAAATCCCCATACTCTTCTCCTATTTGTTTTATATGATGATTGTATCACAAAATATAGGTTAAAGGCAAATGTTTCAACAAAAAAAGGACTTATGCAAGGCTAAAAATTTAGCCTTTTGGCAAACCTCGGTTTGCCAGCAAAGCAGCAGCTGCTTTGCGCATAAGTCCCGCTACATTATTTTTTCATTTTTTTCAGATAAGTGCTATATTTTGCAAAATCGCCCTCGCCATAATTTTCTGCAAGTTTTTGAAGAAGTGCTTTGCCTTCTTTGCCAAGTGATTTTGGGCACTCTGCCTTGATGGTGACAAGAAGATCGCCATACTTATCTTTGTTGAGCAGTTTTACGCCGCGCCCTTTAAGCCTCATCATAGTTCCGCTTGCCGTAAGCTCTGGTATCGTCAAACTATAGTTGCCGTTGAGCGTTGGAATTTCCACCTTGCCACCCAAAAGCGTTGTGGTGAAAGGAAGATACAAATCCATATACAAATCATTACCCTTGCGCGTGAGAATAGAGTGCTGAGCCACAGAAATATGAACATTCAAATCGCCATTTATGCCCTCCCTTGTTGGAGCATTGCCTTCGCCACGCACTCGCAAGGTTTGGCCATCATCTATGCCTGCTGGCACTTTGATAGAAATGGTTTTTTGCACTCTTTTATACCCTTTGCCCGAGCAAGAATCGCACTTTTCTTTAACAATTTTTCCGCTGCCTTCACATTTTGGGCACACACTTTCTCTTATCGTAGTGCCAAACATGGTGTTTTGCTGAAAGCGAACTCGCCCTGTGCCCTGACAAGATGAGCAAGTTGTAAATTCTCTTCCATTTTTTGCTCCTGTGCCATTGCAAGCAGAGCATCTTTCAATCTTGCCCACTGTGACAGTTTTTTCAACCCCAAAGCAAGCCTCTTCAAACGAAAGGTTCATGCTGATGTCAATATCTTGACCTCTAGCAACCGTTCTTCCGCCACTTCTTCCGCCGCCAAAAGCAGAAAAAATGTCTGAAAAAATATCTCCAAAGCCGCCACCGCCACCAAAAAAGTCACCAAAGCCGCCCTGTCCGCCGCCGCCAAAAGGATTGCCCTCTGCCGAACCAAATTGGTCGTAGTTTGCCTTTTTTTGCGGGTCGCCAAGAACCTGATACGCCTCGTTGATTTCCTTGAATTTTGCCGCAGCTTCTGGAGTTTTGTTTAGGTCGGGATGATATTTTTTTGCCAGTCTGCGATAGGCTGACTTGATTTCGTCATCGCTTGCCCCTTTGTCCACCCCAAGAATAGAATAATAATCTTTATTTGCCATAACAATCCTTTTTATTTTCAACTGCTTTTGAAATCTCATTAGCAATTTCTAAGTAGTTCTCTTCAAATGTTTTATCGTCCTGCATATGCTCTTCTATTTTGTCGGCAACTGCAAGTAAAATATTTTTTGAATAGCCGGTTTTTGCGTTTATTTCAAAAAACCAGTCTATATTTTTTGAGTGCTGCCTTATAAAACTAAGTTGAATTGCTCGAATAACATATTCACATATAATTGCAAAAACGTCAGAATATGCGTTTTTTGCAAGCACTTCACGTTCTGTTATGTCCAACACAGGTTTGTCAATTTGCTCCCAATATTTTTCTGTCAATGGGTTGACAAAAGAGTGAGAAAATTCGTGTAAGAACAAAGATTTTTCTCCAGCGCTGTTATATCCCCAAATCTTATCAACATTTCCCTCTTTGTCGGCCATCCTACTCATGGTGCAAAAAACATTGTCACCATTGAAATAGCCATAGCCACCATTGGTCAAAAGAAGGGCTAGATTTATCACAAAATGCTTGCTTGCAACATTCATTTTAAGTTTTTTCATAAAATCAACAACTTGACTAAGTTCAAAGCAAGAGTTAAATGAATCAATTTCTTGCTGATAATAATCTTGATGTTGGTTGAAAAATTCTTCAAAATTTGATTCCTTAACAAAATTTTTCAATTCTTTGAGAAAATCTAAAACGACTTCCGATTTTTTTAAACGGTTTACAAACGGATATTCATTTTGTCCATGAAAGTTCCACTCTTCATCTAGAAAAAGCATGAGCTGAACAGGTGCATCATAAGAAAATGAAAGTTTTTTGATGCACTCGTTTAACAATTTGATTGCTTTATGATTTTGAAACTTCGCAAAATACCTATCGGCCTCTTCAAGATATGGATAATTTTTCAAATCGCCAACTAAGTGATTAAACTTTTCGTGATAATCAGAAAGCCTTAAACAAACACCTAGCACTTCTATTCTTTTGTCGATTTTGACTTTTATTTCTTCCATAATTAGCCATCCTTTATCAAATTATCAAGCTTTTGTCAACTGAGAGAGCAAAATAATTTATCCCTTTGCGACATCTCAAATTTTATTCCACATCAACAACTGGGTCGCCGTCGTTTGAACCGGTCTGACCATTGTTGTCGCCATTTGGATTTGCTCCGTTTGGATTTGCAGATTGATACATCTTGCTTACAATGCCGTTTGAAGCGTTTGTAAGCTCGTCAATGGCTTTTTTGACAACTTCAATATCATCGCTTTCAAAATCTTTCTTTGCTTTTTCGATGGCTTCTTGAAGTTTTTTCTTATCTTCTTCGCTTATTTTATCGCCATTTTCTTTAAGCATTTTTTCAAGGCCGTAAGCAAGGTTGTCGGCTTGATTTTTGGTTTCAACAAGCTCTTTGCGCTTTTTGTCTTCTTCAGCGTGCGCTTCAGCCTCTTTGATAGCCTTTTCAATATCTTCGTCTTTAAGGTTTGAAGAAGCTGTAATTGTAATATTCTGCTCTTTGTTTGTTCCAAGGTCTTTTGCGGAAACTTTTACAATACCATTTGCGTCAATATCAAAAGTTACTTCGATTTGTGGAACTCCTCTTGGTGCAGGTGGAATGTCGGTAAGCTGGAATCTTCCAAGAGTTTTGTTTTGAGCAGCAAATTCTCTCTCGCCTTGAAGAACATGAATGTCAACCCCTGGTTGGTTGTCGACTGCGGTTGAGAAGATTTGTGATTTCTTTGTAGGAATAGTTGTATTTCTTTCAATAAGTTTTGTAAACACTCCTCCCAAAGTTTCAATGCCAAGAGAGAGTGGTGTAACATCAAGAAGAAGCACATCTTTAACTTCGCCGCCAAGCACACCTGCTTGAATTGCAGCCCCAACAGCAACGCACTCGTCAGGGTTAATACCTTTGTAAGGTTCTTTGCCAGTGAAAGCTTTGACAGCTTCTTGAACAGCTGGAATACGGGTTGAGCCACCAACAAGCACAACCTTATCTATTTGACTTGTTGAAAGTTTTGCATCAGCAAGAGCTCGTTTTGAACATTCAATAGTCTCTTTCACAAGGTCTTCAGTGATTGCGTCAAATTTTGCTCTAGAAAGTTCGTATTCCATATGTTTTGGACCAGTTGCGTCTGCTGAAATGAATGGAAGAGAAATTGTTGTTTTTGGAGTTGCAGAAAGGTCAATTTTTGCCTTCTCTGCAGCTTCTTTAAGTCTTTGCATTGCAAGCTTGTCAGAGCTCAAATCGATGTTGTTTGTCTTTTTGAATTCTTCAACCAAAAGGTCAATAATTCTGTTATCAAAATCATCTCCACCAAGGCGAGTGTTTCCGTTTGTTGACAAAACTTCAAAAACGCCGTCTCCAATTTCAAGGATTGAAACATCGAAAGTTCCGCCACCAAGGTCATAAACCAAAATCTTTTGATTTGCGTTTTCACCTTTGTCCAAACCATAAGCAAGAGCCGCTGCAGTTGGCTCGTTGATAATTCTCAAAACTTCAAGCCCTGCAATTTTTCCTGCATCTTTTGTTGCTTGACGCTGCGAGTCGTTGAAATATGCAGGCACTGTGATAACTGCTTGAGTCACGCTGCCACCAAGATAGCTTTCAGCATCCGCTTTGAGCTTTGACAAAATCATGGCAGAAATTTCTTGCGGAGTATATTCTTTGCCATTGAGTTTTACTTTGTAATTTGTTCCCATCTCTCTTTTGATTGATTGAATAGTGTTTTCTGCGTTGACAATGGCTTGTCGTTTTGCAACTTTACCAACAAGTCTTTCTCCTTCTTTTGTATAAGCTACCACTGAAGGTGTGGTTCTGTCCCCTTCAGCATTTGCGATAACTGTAGGTTTTCCACCTTCCATAACAGCCACGCATGAGTTTGTTGTTCCAAGGTCAATTCCAATAATTTTTCCCATAATTTTAATCCTCCTTTTTATTGACAATGACTTTTGAATATCTGATAACTTTGCCGTTGAAAACATAACCAGCTTGATATTCATCAACGATTACGTCATTTTCTTTGTCCGCAACATTGACAACGGCGATAACGTTGTGGACGTGTGGGTTATATTTTTCGCCCACCGTTTCTATTTTTTGAACGCCAATTTCTGCAAGGGTGTCGATGATTTTTTGCTCAATCATCTCAACGCCTTTCAAAACATTCTCGTCTGAAATAGACTTTTTTGCTTCCTTAAAAGTGTCAAGACAAGGCAAAAATGCTTCAATAACTGAGGCCTGACCTGCGATTTTTGCCTGTTTGATGTCTTCAATAGCGTGTCTTCTGAAATTTTCAAAATCGGCCTGAATCTGTCTTGCCAAATTTAAGTATTCTTCGCTTTTTTGCTCATGTTGACAACAGTGCTCATCACAATCACATTCTTCTGTTTCGTCAGCGCTATCGTCGCAATTGCATTCTTCATTGCACCTATGATCTTTATCACATTTGCAATCATCACCACAATCACACTTTTCACTGCATTTGCAGTTTTCATCATCTTTGTGGCAACAACATTTCTCATCTTTTTCGTCGCATTTGCAATCGTCGCCACAATGACATTCTTCATGCTCTTTCTCGCCATGCTTTTTGCAGTGGCAGTGTTCAAATTTTTCCTTTGACATTTATTCTCCTTTTAAATCTTTCAAACTGTCAATCACAACCTTCAGCGCAGAGGCAATGCCTGCATAGTCCATCCGCTGCGGCCCAAGCACTCCAATAGAGGCAAGTTTGTTGCCACTGATGCAAATTGGCGCTTTGACGACCGAGCCTTCGTCTGACACGTCAACTTGAATTTCTTGCTGCCCCTCCACCTGCATTATGTCTGCCAGTTTTTCTTCATCATCAAGCACATCAAGCACTTTTTTTGCCTTATCAATATCGTTGTTTTCAAGAAGCTTTCCGCTCCCCTGCCGATGCACATCAATAAGGCGAGTATTGTTGAGTTTTTTAAGACCGTCCACTAGCGAATTGACAACATTTTGAAAGGCTTTGATTTCGTTTTTCATGCCTTCTTCAAGCTGGGCAATATTTTCAAGCATAAACCCGATTGTTTCGCCCTTAAAATTTTTTGTGAGATAGTTTGAAGCGTCTTGGCACTCCCTAGGCGAAGCTTTGATGGCCATTTCTTGAGAGATATATCCCGATTTGGTGCCAATCAAAACCATCACTCTTTCGCTGAGCATAGGAATGACTTTGAATTCTTCAAGCACAAGGTTGTCAATGCCACTCATCACCACCACGGTTGGATAGGAAGTGGCCTGCGAGACGATTTTGGCAATAGCGCTGACAAGCTCTGTCAAAGAACTTGTTCTTGAAGCAATCAGCTGCTTGACTTGTTCAAGCTCGGCATTTGAACCTTCAGCCACTTTCAACAGGTTTTCAACATAGTATCGATAGCCTTGCACCGTTGGCACTCTTCCGCCAGAGGTGTGAAGTTGCCTCAGATACCCCATCGCTTCAAGTGCATTAAGTTCATTTCGCAATGTGGCCGTTGAGCAGTCAAGTTTAGCCTTGTCTTTGACAAATCCACTTGTGATAGGGCTGCAATCTTTGATATATTCTTCAACAGCCATGCACAAAATCTGCTTTTTTCGCTCGGACAGTTGCATAAAAACTCCTAAATTTCGACTTTTGTTAGCACTCTTATGTTTTAAGTGCTAGCACTATTATATGCACTTTTTTAAAAATAGTCAAACATTTTCTGCCAAAATTTTAAAATTTTTTTAAATTTCTTGTCGCCTTTTTGATTGTCTGTTTATTTTATACGCTACAATTTCCAAAATTCCTTTTGAAAACGAAAAAACATGGCTTTTTGCCATGCTTTTTAATCAAACAAAGCTGAAATTTTGTCTTTAATATTGTTCCAAGTGCTTTTAAGACTTGGATAAGAAAGCGTTTCTTCCACTTGGTCAAAAGGGACCCATATTGTTTTGTGAGTATCTTCGCTTGAGTTGCCGCTTTTCCCTTTGTCAAGAGCAACATACATATAGCAGGCGCATTTTTCACCCCTTGGTGTTATGTATTTTTCAACATATGGTTCTATTTGCTCGACAATTTCTGCTTCTCGTTTGGTTTCTTCTGCAGTTTCTCGCAATGCACATTCTTTTATCGATTCGCCTTCATCCAAGTGCCCTTTTGGAAAGGAAAAGTCCTTTTGTTTTTCTCTGTAAACAAGTGCAATCTTTTTTGTTTTAAGGTCAACCAAAAAACAACCTGCTTTTAAAGTTTCTTCATTTGAGCTTACCATTTATTTCCCTCCATATTTTTAAAATGTTGCTGTATATTATACATTTATTTAATAAAAGTTAATAAAAAGCCGATCAGTTTGCCTTTCTTAATATATCACCTTTTTTTAGATCATAAGGACAATTTATTGTTACGATTTCTTGAACTCGTTTACAATCGTCAATTTGCTCACCTTTGCTATTTTCAATGCTTTCAATTTTGATTTTCTTCAAAAAGCTGTCAGTTGGCGACAAAATTTCAAGTTCATCACCAATTTTAAAGCGGTTTCGCATTTCCACTTTGACTTTGCCATTTTGGCTGTTTTCAACAACTTTTGCAATAAACTCAGCTGTTTGAATTGGCATAGAAGTCTCCAAAAATTCCTTGTCATCGCTGTCGAAATAAAAACCTGTGGTATAGCGTCTATGGCTGGTTTTTTCAAGTTCATCTTCAAGTTTTGCCATGTCGTAGCCGCCGTCAAGGGCGCGGCGATAAGCATTGACCACTGAGGCAACATAATAGTCCGACTTCATTCTGCCTTCAATTTTGAGCGAACAAATGCCTGCTTTTTCAAGTTCTTTCAAATGTTTTATCATGCAAAGATCTTTTGAGTTTAAAATATATGTTCCCCGCTCATCTTCTTCGATTGGGTATTCTTCAGTTTTGTTCACTTCTCTTATAGTATATCCCCACCTGCAAGCTTGAACACATGCACCGCGATTAGAGTCTCTGCCTGTCATATAGTTGGAAAGCAAACATCTGCCAGAGTAAGAGATGCACATTGCTCCATGCACAAAAGCTTCGATTTCAACCTTGCCTTTGAGTGATGAGGCAATCTCTTTGATTTGCTTTAAGTTAAGTTCTCTTGCAAGCACAATTCGGCTCACCCCCATGTCTGCAAAAAACTTTGCAGAATAAATGTTGTTGACATTTGCCTGGGTTGACACATGAACATTCAACTGTGGAAAATTTTTGCGAAGATAATAAATCATTCCCACATCGCTGACAATCACTCCATCCACCTTAGCATCAACCAAAAGCTGCAAAAATTTGTCAATTTGCTGAAAATCGCTGTTTTTTGCAACTATATTCAAAGTGATATAACCTTTTTTCCCACGCTCGTGCAGATATTCCATTGCTTTTACAATCTCATCATCATCAAAATTCCCTGCAAAAGCTCGAAGCCCAAATTGCTTTCCTGCAAAATAGACAGCATCTGCACCAAAATGCACTGCTGTGGCAAGTTTATCAAAATTGCCAGCTGGGGCCAAAAGTTCCATAAATTTCTCCTTATTTTCCTTCAAATTCCTTCTCTTTAGCCGTTTCTTTTTTCAAAGTTTTTGCTGACTTATACCAATTTATAAATCCTGGAATATTTGAAATCAACAAAAAACTCAAAACAACAAGCATTGGAAGAGTTTCAAAACTTGTGCCCTGTCCTTCAATCACTGGCATAAGCCAAATCAACAGCATGAAGACATTTGCCAGTGCAAAAAACAAAAACGCATAAATATTTTTTCTCATCATAAGATAATTTGCAACCACTGAAAATGCGCCTGAAAAACTTGCTAAAATAAGATATGGAGTGTTGAAAGCTCCAAGCAAAAAGTAGTAACCCACTCCAACAACAAGCCCGACGCTCAGCAAAATCAACCATTCTTTTTTGCCTATTTCTTTTGCGTTGACAGTCAGTCCTTTTTCTGAATGTCGAAACCAGTTGATAACTGTCAAAATCAGGATGGGCAAAACAACAACACCTTGCGTGATTGTTTCTCCCCAATTTTGATAAAGTGCTGATTGAGCAATATACAAAGCCGTATAAACAACGCCTAGCACAGAGCTAATTTTAAGTTGAACAATAAAACAGCCAACATACAAAATCCCAAGAGTCGAGCAAATGATGGTCAATGCCGAGCTTTTTGCAATCACTGAAAGCACAACCACACTGATTATTGAGGCCAGTATCAACAGGATTTCATACCAACTGAATTTTTTTAAAATTTCTTTTGCCTGCTCAGCAATTTTCATATCTACTCCTTTAAAGTTTTACAGTCGCCTTCGCTGTAAGATCAAGCGGTGCAAGCCCCAAGCCGTCTTTGAGCATATAGAACGCTGCCGAGCCAATCATCGCTCCGTTGTCAGTGCAATATTTCAAAACGGGCGCAAAAAACTGTATATTGTTTTGTTTGCAAACTTTTTCAAATTTTTCTCGCAACATTGAATTCGCGCCAACTCCGCCAGCAACAACAATCTTGTTGATTGCAGTTTCCTTGCAAGCATTCAATGTTTTTTCAACAAGCTCATCCGTCACTTCCTCTTGAAAAGATCTTGCAACGTCTACTTTGCAAAACAATTCATTTTTCTGCTCTTTGTTGTGCACAAAATTGACAACAGCCGTCTTTATGCCACTAAATGAAAAATTAAGAGTGTTTTTCAAATGATTTGAATGCACAAAAGTATAAATTTTTTCACCCTCTTTTGCAAGCTTGTCAATTTCTGGACCACCAGGATATGGGAGTCCAAGCACCCTTGCCACTTTGTCAAAGCATTCTCCAACTGCATCATCCATTGTGCTGCCAAGCAAAGTAAATTTATTGTAATCGTCGATTTTTAAAATAGCACAATGACCACCACTAACCATAAGGCAAATAAAAGGCGGAGTAAGCTCAAGATGTGAGATATAGTTTGCCGCAATATGCCCATGCACATGACTGACGGCGATCAGTGGAATATTAAGACTGTAAGCCAAAGCTTTGGCAAAATTGACGCCCACCATAAGCGCTCCAACCAGGCCAGCGCCGTAAGTGACAGCCACAGCATCTATATCTTTTTTTGAAATTTTTGCCTCAATTAAAGCCTCTTCAAAGATGTTTGAAATGGCGGTTATATGATTTCTTGAAGCCACTTCGGGCACAACACCGCCAAAGCGCCTGTGAATATCGATTTGCGAGGCCACAATGTTTGACAAAACTTCCCTTCCATTTTTGACAACAGCCACACTTGTTTCGTCACAAGAGGACTCCACGGAAAGGATAATCACATCTTTTTGCTCTTGCAGAGCCTTAAATTTTTGCTCTGCCATTTGTTGGTAATTCATTGCATAGCAATTATATCAAACAACGGCGGGAAAATCAACTTTTTTTGCCAGCAAACCCCAATAAAAAAGGGCAAGTTTTCCTGCCCTGACAATTTATTTGCCGCTTGTTTTTTTCAAATATTCATTGATAAATTCTTGAATGTTGCCGTCCATAACCGATTGAATGTTTGGCTCTTCATAGCCTGTGCGATGGTCTTTAACCAAGGTGTAAGGGCAGAAAACATAGCTTCTGATCTGACTGCCCCACTCAATTTTTTTGATTTCGCCACGCTCAGCTGCCATTTCTTCCATCTCTTTAGCTTCTTGCATTTCAACAAGTTTTGAATAGAGCATCTGCATTGCCACTTCGCGGTTTTGAAGCTGCGACCTTTCGTTTTGACAGGCAACCACAATGCCAGTTGGAATGTGAGTTATACGGATGGCACTTTCAGTTTTGTTGACGTGCTGTCCGCCCGCACCAGAAGAACGATAGGTGTCAATTTTAAGGTCTTCCGGCCTTATTTCTATGTCTGGTTTTTCTTCAATCTTCGGCATTACTTCAACGCTAGCAAAAGATGTATGCCGCCTTGCGTTTGCGTCAAAAGGAGAAATTCTCACCAACCGGTGAACTCCTTTTTCGCACTTCAAAAAACCGTAAGCATTTTCGCCGCAAACTTCAAAAGTGATAGATTTGAGCCCTGCGCCATCACCGTCAAGACTGTCGAGCACTTTGATTTTCCAATCATTTTTTTCGCCATACATTTTATACATTCGCCAAAGCATATCCGTCCAGTCGCACGCTTCGGTGCCGCCCGCTCCTGCATGAAGGGTGACTATGGCATCATAACTGTCATATCTGCCAGACAAAAGCGTTTCAATCTTTGCCTTTTCCACTTTTTGCTCGCACAAATGCAAATTCTCTTCAATCTCAGGCTCAAGGCTTGGCTCTGAAAACTCTTGAAACAACTCGACGAGCGCAAAACAATCCTCGTAAGCAGCTTGCAAATCTTTGATCAACTCAAGTTTGTGCTGGGCATCTTTTAGCGCCCTGCCAACAGCCAAAACTTTTTTTTGATCGAGATAAAAGTCTTGCTCAAGTTGCTCTTTTTCTAAATCCTTTATCTTTTTTTCTTGACCGGTGTAGTCAAAGACACTCCTTTATAAAGTCAATTTCTTTTTTCAGTCCGTCAAGTCTAGATATCACGTTTTCAATAATCATAAAAACTCCTTTTTGCTCAAAGATTATATCACATCAGCGGAAGAAAATCAATAAAATTGGCCCGTTTAACACTCTTTAAACGATTGGCATATATTAAAGTAGTTGATTTTTGATATGCGTGCAAAAAATTGTTTGGTCACATCATCGCATTAAAAATCACGAGGAAAAGTTTTTCCTTGAAGTGCTATAAAAAGCGGAAAGAAAAAGTAGGAGGTAAAAATGTCTTTTTATATCAACAACACAAATCCAAACAGGCCGGGGCCAATCGGTGGCAACGGACTCAACGGAATTTGCGAAAAAGTACTTATTGAAACCACAAAAGTTTTTGATGCGTGTGTAAGTCAGACAACAGAAAGTGGCATCATTTTGCCGGTGACAAATTTCAATCCACCATCACCCGCCCTGCCATTGACTTACATTTCAGCGCAAAACACAACAGGCTCAACCGTCACAATCTCTGACATAACCATTGACCGAATCGAACAGACGCCAAACTATGCAAATGTCAGCATGACAATCACCATTCCACTGACGGTAACATATCGAGACTCAAATGGCGTGATTGGCACGGCTACGTCAAGTGTGACACTGACAAAAAGTGTAGTGCTGTTTGTTCCACAACCATCACTATCCCCTGTCAACATCACAGCAAATGCCCTTTTCTCAAGTTCGATAGGCGCCTACACAGCCGACAACACCTTTACCGTGACAGGCTGCATCGAAATTATTGTGAAGGTGGTGTCGGTTGTTGACCTTTTAGTGCCAAGCTATGGCTATCCAGTCATTCCACCTTGCCAAGCACCAGAACCTGCAAATTCGTGCCCAGGCTTCCAAAATATGCCCCTTTACCCAACAGCGACAACCACCAGAACAATATAAAAAGTGCTTAAATAAAGCACTTTTTTATTGCCAAAATTTTGATAACACAACAAAAATCTATTTCTCAAGAGCTGAAAAAGCCTGCTCAACAATTTTTTTGACGTCAATCTGAGTTTGACAAGCGCCGTTCAAATGAAAAAGATATTCAATATTGCCGCTTTTGCCGCGAATGGTTGAAGGAGCAAGGGCGGAGAGAACAAACCCGAGCTTTTGCAGGTAAACAACAAAATCTTGCAGAAGGCTTATGTGGACTTTTTTGTCAAGCACCACCCCTTTATATTTGCGTGCAAGGTCTTTGCCGCATTCAAATTGTGGTTTGAAAAGCATACAAACTTCAATTTTATTGCCAAAAAGTTCCACAATTTTGGGAAATATGTGCCTTAGAGAGATAAAAGACAGGTCTCCAACAACAAAATCCACATCTTCAAACTCGCTCTTTTTGCAAGCTCGAAAGTCAACGCCGCTCATCTCAACCACCCTGCTGTCAGATTTTAGCAGCGGGGAAAGCTCGTTTTTCCCAATATCGAGCGAGTAAACTTTTTTTGCGCCATAAAGCAGACAAACTTGACTAAACCCACCCGTTGAAGCCCCAATATCCAAGATGGTTCGCCCGTGAAAATGTAAGTTGAAACTCTTCTTTGCCCCCAGCAGTTTATAAGCCCCGCGCGAAACATATTGCTCAGCTCTGTCAATTTCGATTTGAGCATTCTCGTCCATCTCTAGCGAAGGTTTTAACACCTGCTTGCCACAAACAAAAACACACCCTTCTTTTATAATTTGTTGCGCCTTAGTTCTTGTGCAGCCCAGCTTTTCAGCCACAATTTTGTCAATTCTCATAACTATATTTTAACATTTTTCTAAACATGAGTAAAGAAAAATGCTTTGATTTTCAATGGTTTTCATAAACTGCGGATTATATCCCAACCGTCCGCTCAGCTCTCTTAAAGACAAATTAGAACGAGTTCTAAAAAAGCCTATTCTTTTTATAACATCATCATATGTAATTTTTTTCATAAACCTTCTCCATAATTATTTTAAAATATAAAACTTAATTATAAGATTTATGATTACACCAAATTATCAAAAAATACTTGATTTTGAGTTGACAATTGTCTCATTTTGTTTATAAAAATATATTTATTGTCTCAAAGTTCTATAAAAAATAGCAATTTAAACTTAACAAAAAAGACCTAAACATTTTGTTTTAGGTCTTTTGTTTTATTCAACGCTGACAAGATAGTAATAAACTGGTTGGCCACCATACACCGCGCTGACTTCGATTTCTGGATATTTTTTGCTAAGCGATTCAACCAAAGCATTTGCTTCTTCTTCGCGGATGTCTTCGCCATAGAACAGTGTTATGTTCATGATAGAGTCGTCCATCATTTTCTCAATCAATTTTGTTGTTGTTTCGCCCACCAATTTGCCTTTTGCCAAAATTGCTTTGTCATCAAGGCCAATAATTTCGCCAACAGCAAGGTCAAAACCATCTACGTGCGTGTCTCTGACAGCGTAAGTCACCGCACCAGAGCGGACATTTTTGATGGCTTCGTTCATGGCTTCAGCATTTTCTTCAACGCTTGCGTCAGGATTGAAAGCCAAAGAAGCTGTGATGCCTTCTGGCACCGAGCGAGTTGGCACAACAATCAAATTTTTGCTGGTCAAGTCATTTGCTTGCTGAGCCGCCAAAACGATGTTTTTGTTGTTTGGGAAGACGATAACATTTGTGGCAGGCACTTTGTCGCAGGCTGCAGCAATATCCTCGGCGCTTGGGTTCATAGTCTGGCCACCAACGATGTTTTGGTCAACTCCAAGGTCAGTGAAAATGTTGGCAATTCCGTCACCCGGAGCCACTGCCACCATGCCGATTTCTTTAGTAATTTCTTGCACTAGAGCCTTTTTCTTAAGTTCACGATTTTGCTCAAGCATGTTTTCGATTTTAAGATTGTAAAGCTCGCCAAGTTCAAGAGCATATTCAAGTGCTTTGTTAGGCTCGTTTGAGTGAACGTGCACCTTAACCAAGCTTAAGTCGCCAATACAAATCACAGAATCGCCGATTTGCATAAGTTTTTCCCGCAGTTTGTCGATATCGGCTTCGGTGGTTTTCTTTTTCATGTTGATAATCATATATTCGGTGCAATAGCCAAATTGAATATCGCCAAGATTGTTAATGTCGGCAATAACGTCATCCACCGTTTGCGGCTTCTTTTCGTCTTCAAAACTAAACTCAAAATTCTCTTCACCCATCAGAAGTTTGTAGAAACCAGTGAAGATAACGATGATTCCTCTGCCGCCGGCATCCACCACGCCCGCTTTTTTAAGCACTGGCAACATTTCTGGCGTTTGCTTTAAGATTTCTTCGCCTGTTTCAAGCACCTTTTTCAAGAACACTTCAAAGTCGTCACACTTTTTGGCCACATTGACGGCGTTTTCAGCCATCACACGAATAACAGTCAAAATTGTGCCTTCTTTGGGCTTGGTGACTGCTTTATATGCAATGTTTGCCCCTTCCTGCATAGCCTTTGCAAAAACTTTGGTAGTGATTTCACTGCACTTGCCAGTCTCTGAACAAAAACCTTTGAAAATCTGTGAAGTGATAACTCCACTGTTTCCTCTAGCACCCTTTAGAGCACCTTTTGCAAAAGCTTCGCTGAGAGAGTCCATATTGTTGTTAATGCACTTTGACACTTCGTTGACGGCCGACTTCATGGTAAGAAACATATTTGTGCCTGTGTCACCATCTGGCACAGGAAACACGTTGAGCGAGTCAACATACTTTTTGTTTTGTTCAAGCAGACCGGCGCCTGCCACAATCATTTTACGGAAAGTTGCACCATTTATTGTCTTTATCATATATCATTTTCTCCTAAACACGAACACCGACAACATGAACATTGACGGCATCAACAAGCATCCCAGTGAAGTTTTCAACTGAGTATTTGACTGACTTTCTGAGTGATTCAGCAACGGCGCTGATTGAAACGCCATATTTCAAGATGCAATACACATCAATATAGATTCGATTGTCGATATGACTTATTTTTATTCCTTTGGAATAAGATTCTTTTTTCATCAATTCACGGACGCTGTCAACAAGAGATTTTGAGACGAGATCGACCACGCCATAGCAATCAAGAACGGCATAACCCGCAACAACCCGAATCGAGTTGTCGGAGATGGAAATATTGCCATAGTAGTTGTTTGTATCGACTGTCAAGGAAAAGCCCCCTTAATGTGAATTAAAACAAAGATAGCTTCGTTTTGAAACATCTTTACTTAGATATATTACTACACAAAACAAAAAAATACAAATATTTTCTCGGATTTTTCAAACAAAATTTGCCAAAAGTGGTTTTATTTGAAAAAATTTTGAAAAAAGAGTTGATTTTTTTGCCGAGAAATGATATAGTAAGGTGCAAAGAGAAATCACGGGAGGAAATTATGAGCAGAACATGTGATATTTGTGGTAGAGGAAAATCAACAGGAAAACAAGTTTCTTTCTCAAACAAAAAATATAACAGAACTTATGAACTCAACCTTCAAAAAACAGTTATCGAGGTTGACGGAAAGCCTGTTAAAGTTAAGGCATGCACAAAATGCATTAAAACAGCAAAAAAAGCATAACAAAAGTCGCTTTTATAGTTTCGGCTTGGCTTTATGCCAAGTTTTTTTATGTATGGCAAAAAGTAAGGCTAGAAGGGCCTTATTTTTCTTCTTTCTTTTGAAATTTTCTTAAAAAGCTCGACATCCACTTTGGCGCTTTGATGCAGATGATGCGAAACTTTTTTTCCTCTTTTTGCTTTTTCATATTATTGTTTATTCCCCCTTTTCAATTTTTGTGCAACCTTTTTTGCATTTGTCGCATTGCCGACCTTTTAAACGGCACCTTTTTATCACAGCTATAAGAGCGAAAACAATAGCAAATATTGCAACAAAGCCAAGACAGCTCTTCCACCAGCCAAACAAAGAAACAATCAAGCCAAAGTTGTAAAAAGCCATGGCAACAAAGTAGGCCACCACAAACTGACACACGCAACCAAAAACAGTCCATTTTTTGCCAATTTCCTTGCCAAGAACCCCGACAGAACTAAGGCAAGGAAAATACAAAAGGCAAAAAGCAAGATAGGAAACAAGAGCGGCGGGGCAAGAAAAATACACGGCGCTTGTGGGGTCACAAAGCGACATTGAAAGTTGCGACTGGCCACCTTCAACATTATTGAATAGTGCGATAGAAGACAAGATCACTTCTTTGGCAATAAGCCCAGCGATAAGCGCTGACACCGGCCCCCAACTGCCAAATCCGAGCGGAACAAAGAGAGGTGCAAGAATAGCGCCCAAGTCTTCCAGCATGCTTTGCCCGCCATTTTGAGCGACATAACCAAATGAAAAAGAAAAGTTAGTCAGCACCCAAACGATAATGTTCATGGCGATAATCAGCCCGCCCACACGGCTTAAAAAGTCTTTGCAACTTGAAAAAAGCACCTTGAAAAGTTGTTTGAAACTCAACCTGCGATATGGCGGAAACTCCAAAATAAAAGACTGTTCTTTGCTTTTTAGAATGGTTTTTTCAAAAATCCTGCTGGTCAAAATGGCAACCACCACACCAAGAAGATAAAGCCCCATAATCACAAAAATATTGCCCGCGCCAAAAAAAGCTCCGCCAAGGCAGACATAGATTGGAAATTTTGCCGAACAGCTCATATAAGGAGTCAGCAAAGCGGTCTTTATTTTCGCCTGCCTTTCTTCCATATTTCGGCAAGTCAAAATTGCACTTGTTGAGCATCCAAAGCCCATCAAAAGAGTGTAGACGCTCTTGCCAGACAGCCCCACTTTTGACAAAACATCTTCAAAAACAAAGGCAACTCTTGCAAGATAGCCGCTATCTTCAAGCACAGAAAGACAAACAAACAACAACGCAACTTGCGGCAAAAAGGTCAAAACAGAGCCTGCTCCGCCAAAAATTGCCCCTTCAAAAAAACTGTAAATCCAGCTTGACTTGCCCGCCACCCCTTCAAGCCACGCAAGAACTGGACTGGAGACAAACTTTTCAAGCAAAAACGACAATCCGTCTGACAAAAAAGAGCCCAAAGAAAAGAAGGTCAGATAAAAAATTGCCGCCAAAATCAACAAAAAGGCAGGAAGGGCAAAAAATTTGTTGAGCAAAATTTTGTCAAGCCTGCTCTGACCATACACGCCAAAATTTTTCTGTCCGCACTCTCTCATCAACTGGTCAATAAAGTCATATCGAACTTTTGCCACCTTTTCAGCCATATCAAAAGTTTGTTCCACGGCAAATTTTTGTTTGATGTCTTGGTCATCTTCCAGCAACTTTATAGCGTAAAAATTTTTGCTTTGACGCAAAAACTTTGGAAGAAAAACCTCGGCTTGACCAAGCGGAAGCAGTTTGAGATAGGGCAAAGAATATGCCCTTTCTTGAAAATTGACAAACTCTGTTTTAAGTTGCTGCACACTTTGTTTGTCCGAGGCATCAACAGGCAAAACTTTGACGCCAAGTTTTTCTTCAAGTTTGACAAGGCTAATCTTGCTCACCCTTCTTTTTTCAATCTGGTTGACCACCACAATCACATTAAGGCCAAGCTCCAAAAGCCCCAGGGTCAGATACAAATTTCGCTGCAAGTTGTTATAATCGCAAATGTTGACCACAAGGTCGGTTTGGTGCGACAAAAGATAGTCTGTTGCCACCTTTTCTTCAAAAGAAAGCCTAGAGAGCGAATAAATGCCGGGCAGGTCAACAATTTCAATTTGCTGATTTTTGAAGAATATAGTTTTGGCTTTTTCTTCCACAGTCACCCCGTGCCAGTTGCCCACATGCTCATTTGAACAGGTCAAAGTGTTGAAAAGTGTGGTTTTGCCCGTGTTTGGATTGCCAATCAGACTCACCCTTATCATTTAGCCTCCACCAAGATTGAGCGCGCAATGCTGGAGCGAATGGAAAGAAGATAGCCTCTGATCTCGACCAAAATCACCTTTCCAAGCAAAGATTTTTGAATTTTTTTTACCGTCTGCCCCTTTGTAAATCCAAGGTCAAAAAGCCTTCTTCTGACAGAAGAGGGACAGTCCTTTTTGATTTGAGCAATGCTGTAGGCTTTGGCAAAATCACAAGAAACCAAACTTAACATAGAATAATTTATTTCAAAACAAGCCTTAAGATTACAAAATCTTGCAAATGTTGCAAAAATGTTTTGCTGTTTTTGGCCTGTTGTGCTATATTTAGTATAAGGAGATGTGCAATGAAATGTATATATTGTGGGCATGGCGAAAGCAAAGTGCTCGACTCAAGAAATAGTGATGAAACAAATTCTATCAGACGAAGAAGAGAATGCCTAAATTGCGGCAGACGCTTCACAACCTATGAAACTGTTGAAACAACACCTGTTTTGGTGATAAAAAACGATGGCTCGCGTCAGCCATTTGACTCAAACAAAGTCAAAAACGGCATCATCAAAGCGTGCGAAAAACGCCCTGTCAGCATGGGTCAAATTGACGAGGTGGTGCTTGAAATTGAAAAGAAGGCGCAAAGCATGCCAAATCAAGAAATCTCTTCAACTGAAATTGGAGAAATGGTGATGGAAGCCCTGAAAAAACTGGATGAAGTGGCCTTTGTCAGATTTGCTTCCGTCTATCGCAAATTTGCTGACATCACTTCCTTCAAAAAACTGCTAGAAAATATGTAAAAAATAGGCAAAAACCGCCTATTTTTTTTGCAGAGCTTGGTATGGGTTTTCTGGCACGCCTTGGCCTTGCACCTCCACAAGAATGGCATCTTCGCCAATTTTTACTATGCAGCCAAAGGGAATAAAAAGTTGATTGGTGGACTTAAAAACATTCCACCCTGTTTTTTCGCCTGGCACCAAAATCCCCAAAACTCTGGCGCTTGCAAGGTCGAAAATTATGTCTATGATATGCCCAAGTTTGCGCCCGTCCAGCACATTGACAACTTCTTTGCATCTTAATTCCAAAAATGAACTTTCCATCAGTTATGGTATATGTCGAAAAATGACAAAAAATAACTAGATGAGAAAATCTTTTATTGATTTCAACGCATTTTTTTCAAGACGAGACACTTGAGCTTGACTGATTCCGATTTCTTCGCTGACTTCAGTTTGCGTTTTTCCAACAAAATATCGCATCAGCAAAATTTCTTTTTCTCTTGGCGACAAGGTCTTTATGGCAGATTTTAAGGCTAGATTTTCGTTGATGTTTTCGTCGGTGTTTTTGTTGTCGGCAATTTGGTCAAGAAGGGCAATAGCGTCTGCACCCTCGCTATAAATCGGGTCGCTGAGCGAAACGGTGTCGCTGATGGCGTCAAGTGCAAAGGTGACTGTTTTGAGCGGCACATCGATTTTTTTTGCAATTTCTTCTAGGGTTGGCTCTTTGAAATTGGTTTTGGAAAGTTCTTCCTTTGCCTGCATAGCCCGATAGGCAATATCGCGCATAGAACGACTGACTCTTATTGAATTGTTGTCTCTTAAATATCTTCGAATTTCTCCCACAATCATAGGCACAGCGTAAGTGGAAAATTTGACGTTGAGTGACTCGTCAAAGTTGTCGATAGCCTTCAAAAGTCCCACGCAACCCACCTGAAACATATCGTCAACACGGTCGCCCTTTGCGTTAAACCTGTGCACAACACTAAGCACCAGCCTTAAGTTTGCAACAACAAACTGGTCTCTAGCATTTTCGTCCCCGCGTTTAACCTTTTTGATAAGCGCTAAAATATCGCCATTACTGAGTTTTGGAAGTTTTGTCGTGTCAACCCCGCAAATAGAAACTTTGGAAGACATAATCTCTCCTTTCGAGAAGTATCTTTTACCTTTGCCAAAGTTTTATTCACTTTCGACAAAAAACAACCTTAAAAAACAAAAAAGTATGTTTAAAGCAGGCTTTTTTCAAGTTCGAATTTCATGTCTTTTAAAATTCGCTTTTCAAGGCGAGAGATATAGCTTTGGCTTATGCCAAGTTTGTCGGCCACTTCTCGCTGCGTAAGCTCTTGCTGCCCTAAAAGACCGTAGCGCAAAATCATAATTTCTTGCTCTCGCTTGCCAAGCTTTGCAATAAGCTGATGAATGATGGCTCTGTCAGCCGGCTCATCAACCGCTTGCGCCACCACGTCTTCATCGCTGGGCAAAATGTCTGATAAAACAAGTTGATTGCCATCAAAGTCTTCGCTCAAAGGCTTGTCTAGACTGATATCATTTTTGATTTTTGCCGTTTTTCGCAGTTGCATCAAAATTTCGTTTTCAATGCAGCGAGAAGCATAGGTTGCAAGCCTGATATTCTTGTCTGGTTTAAAGGTTTTGACTGCTTTTATAAGCCCGATTGCGCCTATAGAAATCAAATCTTCATATTCAATTTTGCTAGACTCGAATTTTTTTGCGATAAACGCCACCAGCCGCAAGTTGTGCTCAATCAGTTTGCCAAGAGCTTCCTGCGAGCCTTGCTGTTTTTGTTGGATCAGCAAATTTTCTTCGTCATTTGATAGCGGCGGCAAAAATTCTTCGTTGCCGCAAACGTAGCACACGATATGCTTTGCCAAAATGTAGTCTCTTTTGTGAAACAGCTTATAGAAAAACAATCTCAATTTAAACAATATTTTGTTCATATCACCCTCCAAAAATCATTTGACTATTTAAAAGCACATTGGCCTTAAAGCTTTTTTCAAAACCTGAAAAAGAAAGTGCGAGCGTTGGATTTTTGAAAATTTTTTCATCGCCAAGTTGAATTTCGTCAACAACAAAAGCCAGAATTTTTCTGCCGCTGCCCACCGAATTTATTTTGACGTAATGCGCGCAGTTGAGCTGTGTCAAATTTTGTTTTGCAAGCAAACTGACAAGCGAAATATCTTGATAAAGCCTTTGGAAAACCTCAAAATTTATCAAAATTATAGGGGCTTTTGTGATTTCATCCAAAAGCACATTGCCGCTGTCTAAATAGCCGCTTTCTTCCACCACCCTGCCATTGGCCTTGATTTTGACCGAGTAGGTAAAACTTTTGATCCTTTGCATTCGGTTATGATAAAAAATGGCAAATTTGACCAAAAAAAACACCAAAAGGCTGACCAAACAAACTATAAAAAGCGGATAAGAACCATAGGCTTGCTCAAGAAAGAAACATCCGCCGCCAAGAATAAAGGTGAAAATAAAAAATGAAGAAAAAATAAAGAAAAATTTGCCTAGCGAGCGAAAATTAAAGGAAAGACAGACGATAAGCAGGGCAAGAAAAATTTGCAACAGAATTTTGCCGTAGAAGTCAAGGTTGAAAAGAGGGCATATCAAAGCGGCCACTGAGGCCAGAAGAGAAATCAAAAACCATAGCCTTGCCTTTTCTTTGACAAAAAAAGATGTCATGTTAAGGATAAGTGCATTTTGAAAAAAATTTATCAAAATTGTTTGCTCAACCAAAATTTCCATTATGCCCCCTTGCAAAAAGGATAAAACAAACAAAACAAAAAAACAAAACACAAAAAAGTCGAAAAGTTGAACATCTTTTTGTATTTTGTCTTATATTTTTTTCTTAAAAAACAAAAGCAGACTTTTGGTCTGCCCTTTTTTATTTTTTATTCCTTCTGAGTTTTTCAATCCATGGTGGAACATTTGAAGAAATATCCATCCTTGATGAAGATTTATCTTCGCTTTGACGCTCAATGTTCACATTTGGTTTTGCCATTTGTTCTTCTTTTTCTCTGGCTGCATAGCCTGCAAAAATGCTTCGAGCAGAAGGCATATCAGGTTTCTGCCCCATGTTGCCAATGGCCTTTGCGTTTTCCATAGCGCTTTCTTTTTTGATTTCTTCTGGAGTTTTAAAACCTGTGGCAATAATCGTGATTTCAACCTCGTCATGCATATTTGGGTCAATGCTAGTGCCAAGAATAATGTTGCAAGATGAGTCAACAACTTCGCGAACAAGTGAAGCTGCTTCGTTGACGTCGTCTTGAGTGAGGTCTTCGCCACCTTTGATGTTGATCAAAAGCCCAGTTGCACCTTCGATTGTGGTTTCAAGAAGTGGAGATGCCACCGCTTGTTTGACTGCATCAAGCGCTTTGTTGTCACCCGAGCCATAACCAATGCCCATATGAGCAAGCCCTTTATCCTTCATGATGGTTGTAACGTCAGCAAAGTCAAGATTGATAAGGCCTGGGAAAACAATAAGGTCACTGATGCCTTGCACGCCTTGCCTTAAAACATCATCGGCAAATCTGAAACTTTCTGAAAGAGGAGTCTTTTTAGGAACAATTTGCAAAAGTTTCTCGTTTGGAATAACCACAAGAGAGTCTACAAATTTTCTAAGATTTTCAAGACCTTCGTCTGCATTTTTTGCTCTGATAGGCCCTTCAAAAGCAAATGGTTTTGTCACAACAGCAACTGTCAAGATGCCCATTTCTTTTGCAATTTGAGCAATCACTGGGGCAGCACCTGTTCCAGTTCCACCACCCATGCCGGCTGTGATAAACACCATGTTTGTGCCTTTGAGCATATCAGTGATTGAAGCTTTGCTTTCTTCTGCGGCTTTTTGACCAATTTCAGGCTTTGCACCAGCGCCAAGTCCGCCCGTCAATCTTTCGCCAATTTGCAGTCTTGTTTCTGCCTTGCTGATAAGAAGAGATTGTTTGTCTGTGTTGACAGCAACAAATTCAGCAGAAGAAACCCCTGCATCAATCATTCTGTTGACAGCATTATTTCCGCCGCCACCAACGCCGACTACCTTGATTTTTGCAACTGCAGTTCTCATCATATCGTTATCCATAGTTCACCCCTTTCAATTTCTTTATCTTATTGTAATACTTTTTTTGATTTTTTGCAAACATTTGAATGTATTTTTTTTGACAAAATGCATAAATTTTCATTTTTTTTGTAGTTTATGCATTTTTAATTCAAAGCAAAATTCACAAGTGAGTAGATTGAAGCAAGTTCTGGCTTGTCTTTTGCAGGCAGTGGCGGAACGCCATATTTGACGTTTCTACCCAAGCATTTTGCCAGATAATCTCTGCCGCCTTTGATTTTGCTCACTCCTGCCCCTGTCAAAAACACTGGCAGATAGTTATAGTGAACATTTGAAAAAAGTTGAATGCATTTTGCAACGGCCTGAGCGATTTCGTCAATTCGGTAAGAGACGATTTCGTTTGCGGTGTTGAGTGGAATTTTTATTGTTTTGCCAAGGTCGGTGGAAAGTTCGTAAAAATCGTTGTTTTTGCCTTTGAGTGAAAGCACAATTTGTTTTTTCAGCCTTTCAGCTTCGCTCATAGAAAGGTCGAAAGCTTCTGAAAGGTCATTTGTGATAAAGGCGCCGCCCCGCGAGAAACTTGCAAGATTGCTCAAGCCTTGCCCTTTAACGAAGCAAGCACTTGTTGTCAAATCGCCGCAGTCAATCAAAAGGCAAGATTCTTCTCTTTCAACAGGAGTGATCACGTAAAGCGCCTGCGCAAGCGGCTCTGAGATGTATTCCACACTTTCAAAATCGTTTGCAGAAACAATTTTGTTGAACATTTCAATAAAAGAACGGTTTGCATAGATGATTGAAAGCTGGGCTGAAATTGAAATTGCATTGTCGCCAATAGGGTCGAAAGAAGCTCTGCCTTCATCGAGAAGATATGAGAGCGGATTGACTGACAAAATTTCAACATTTTTGTCTTTTGCCCGTTCGCTTGCCGTATAAAAAAGCTGGTCAATATCTTGCTGCTTCACTCTTCTTCGGCTGCCAAGATTGAGCGAAACCGTGCTGACGCTGACAGAAGAAAATTCTGCCGGCACACCAATATAGACCTTTTTTATACCTTCTTCAAGGCAGTCAAACTCTGCAATGATTTGAGAAAAAAGTGCATTTAACTTTTCTGGTGCAAGAAAATTTCCTTCATAAAAGCCGTCATAAGCAACTTCTTTATAAGCCTTGACCACAAAAGTGTTGTTAAGCCCCCTGCCAGCCAAGATTGCCCGCAGAGTGGAAGAGCCAAGTTCAAAAACCAAAACTTTTTCTTTTTTCATACACCACCAACAAATTCAAGAGTGCACAAATGTGCATTTATAGTAATATTTTAATATATAACTGCAGCAAAGTCAAATTAAAAAGGCGCAAAACAACAATTTTTGCACCAAAACGTTTTAATTCTGCAAAAAGACAACTATTTTATTCATTTTTGGCATTTTTAATCTTAGTTAGTCTGCCTTTTTTTACGGGACAATGTTGAAATAGCACTCGCTTTCATTATGCTCTGAAAAATTGTAGTAGTTGTTCACAATGATGGTGCAGCCGTCAAGAATTTCTTTTGTCCAAACTCCGCCCGAGGCAATTTCTTGCCCGATCAGCGAGTAGAGATTTGAATAAACTTGCAAGAACATGTCAAGTTTGTATTTCAAGCCATAGCTTGCGTTTTTGATTTGAACGCTTTGCCCGCCAAAAAGCTGGAGAACGGCCGTTGTTTGCGTTTCTTTAATGTTTTGATCATACTCTTGCACAAATTGGATGGATTTGATAAGCGCCTGCTGCTGGCTAAGCGTTCTGTTGCACTCAAAAAGAGAAGAGTAAACGTCGATAAAGTTTTCGATTTTAAGATATTGGCCGGGCTGGTAAGAGCTTTCTTCAAAGCTGAGCCCTTGCACCAACATCGCGTTGTCTTGCGTGGAACTAAAATCTTGCTCTAGCCTCAAAATTCGAAGATTTTGGTCGCAAATAAGAGTTTGCTGGCTGCTGCTGAAGGCGTAAACTTCTTGGCGCTGGGCAAGATGGATGACAAAGGTGGAAGGAAAAACTGTTTCGATGTTGACAACGTCAAGATATGGCGAAAGGCTTTCGATTTTTTCTTGATAACCTTTTTTGCTGTGGAAAAACACGCTGCTGCCAAAAGAGAACTGCCCGCCATCGATCAGTTGCTGGTCAGAGAGAGTGACGTTTGCGTGCGAAGTGCGCCAGTCAATCTTGACCGTTTTAAGCGAAAAGACGGTAAAAGCAAGGGTGACCAAAATGGCCGCCAGCAAAACAACGCTTGAAAGTGAAATTAAAATTTTTTTAATTTTTTTGCTCATCAGAGATATTTTAAAGCATTTTTGCCATAAAACCAAGAAATTTTTGCAAAATTTACAATCTTTTTATGTCGGCACCAAGGCTGGTCAATTTTTGAGCAAGGTTGAAGTAGCCCCGCTCGATAAACTGAATTTTGCTGACGGTGGTATAGCCTTCGCTGGCAAGGCCGGCAAGCACAAGAGCGGCCCCGCCACGCAAATCGGTGGCAGAAACATCGGCTCCGTAGAGTTTTTCTCGCCCGCGGACAATGCAGACAGACTGCTTGAACTTCACATCGC
Organism: uncultured Clostridia bacterium; assembly: GCA_944360075.1. Taxonomy (GTDB): domain Bacteria; phylum Bacillota; class Clostridia; order Christensenellales; family UBA1242; genus Caccovivens. The sequence continues at coordinate 128,643 of CALVTE010000001.1, forward strand.
CGCCAAGCTTTAAAAGCTCGCCAACATAGTTAAATCTCGACTCGAAAACGTTTTCAAAAATCAGACTGCAACCTTTGCAAATGCAGGCAAGCGCAACCATTTGTGGCTGCAAATCGGTGGGAAAGCCGGGATAGACGGCCGTTTCAATCTCGCCATAGCTTTGCAAACATTTTGGGCTGGAAAGATGCAGCCCTTTTTGGTCAGAAAAAATTTTGCAGCCGCAGTTTTTAAGTTTTTCAATCAAGGCCTCGTTATGCTTTTCGATTGCATTTTTGATGCAAATTTGTCCGCCCGTCATGGCCGCGCCGATAAGCAGAGTGCCACATTCAATGCGGTCTGGAATTGCCAAAAACTGGCAGCCGTGCAGCGATTTGACGCCATTTATCGTGATTTGGTCGGTGCCAGCGCCTGTTATGGTCGCTCCGCAGCGGTTTAGAAAGCAGGCAAGGTCGACAATTTCGGGTTCTTTTGCGGCATTGACGATTTTTGTTTGCTCAGGCAGAAGAGTTGCAAACATCATGATATTTTCAGTCGCGCCAACGCTTGCAAACTTCAGCATAATGCTTTGATCGGTGGCAGAGCCTTTTTCGCCATAGATATAGCCGTTTTTCTCGATAATTTTGCAGCCCAGTTGTCTGAGCGAAGAAAGATGAAGGTCGATAGGTCTCAGCCCAATGTCGCACCCACCGGGATAAGCCACTTTGGCCTTGCCCAGCCTTGCCAGCAGCGGCCCAAGGGTGAAAATTGAAGAGCGCACTGGGCAGGCAAGTTCATGGCAAATTGCGGCCTTATCGATAGTTGAGCCATCAACAAAAAGGCTGCTGCCCTGCCAGCAAATTTTGGCGCCAAGGTTTTCAAGAATGTTGCACATGGCAAGCACGTCGGAATATTTTGGCACGCGTTTAAGCTCCACCCTGCCTTCCACCAAAATGCAGGCGGCAAGAATGGGCAGAAGCGAGTTTTTTGCGCAGTCCAGCACAACCTCTCCATGCAGCGGCCTTCCGCCATTGATAAAAAATTGACTCATATATAAAATATATGAGCCTTTTTGGTCTGCTGCCAACAAAAAAGAAATGCAAAAAGTGCGAGTTTTGTCAAAAAAAGGAAGAAAAAGCTCTTCCTTTTAAACTGTTGCTGCGGTGATGCCAGTATAGAACTTGTAGTTTGTGCTGGTGTCGCCTGCTCGTTTGATCACGCGGTAAGTCACTTCCAGATAGTCGCAGCCGTCATCGCCCATAAATTTTTCTGGGTTGAGTTGCCCTGCCAAATAGGTTTGGCCTGCAGCGATTTGCTCTTCGGTCGGCTCCAAAATTTCGTAGTAATCTTTGACCGAACTCAGCCCGTTGATAACGATTGGGTCATTTGAAACAATCGGATTGCCGCGATAGCCATTTTGTCCAACATCAGTTTTCAAAATGCCGCCGCCGATGTCTGTGTTGAAGGCCCTCACAATCAAATCGTCTGACGTGATAGATTCCTCCCATCCAAAGTTCACCACTTGCGAGAAGGTGATTCCTGCCTTCTCTGATGCCTCGTCAAGATTTGTGTCTTCAAGCACGCTGACAAGTTTTCCGTCTGGCACATTGACAGTTTTAGTGTCCACCGAAATGCGCTGCTTGGTCTGGTGATTGAAATAGTTGAGCCCAATTTCAATGGTCAAATATCTGGTGTGGTCAAAAGGCTCGCCTGTGCGAGTTTGATAGCCGTCAAGGTCAGCGTCATACTGCAGCGCAACCGACACCATGCCGATTTTAACATTATCTTTAAACATGAAAACGGCGCTTTGATATTCAAGCGGTTTTACAGCCATTGCTGCCTGCGGCGAAGAAAAATCTTCAAAGTATGGGAAAGGATCATCGCCACCACCAGCTGAGAATGAATTGCCCATATATTCCATCACTTCAGATGCCAAATATCGATCGTCAACATCAATCTGCCCGTCATCGTCAGAGCCTATCGTGACGTCGTCGCACACCTTGTCCACCAAGTTGACAATGGTGTCTCCATATTCTCGACCAACCTTTGTTGTTGACGAGGTTGCTTTAGGCACCTCGTCTTCTGGTAATTCTACCTCAATTTCAAGCTCTTGCAAAATTGCTTTTGCTTCATCTTCACTTGTTGCCACAAAGGTGATGGTTGTTCCTTCTGCGTCTGTGTAAGAAATCTGCGTTGCGCCGATATATTCAGTCACGCTGTCGTTTTGCATGGCTGCTGAGCCAATCACATTTTCAAGAATCCAATTTGCAATCTTTTCTTTGTTGCGCTCGGCCACACCAACGTATGAGCCAAGTTTTTCAAAAACTGCTTTGATTTGCTCTAGTGCTTGGTCAGCCGAAAGTTCAATCTGCTGACCATTGCTTGTTTCAACCACCTTGACGGAATAATATTTTGTGACCCCCTCTTGCGTGGTTGTCATCACCGGCTCAACAATCACCTGCCCAGGTGTCAAATCAAGGCTGTAGCAATAAATCACATACTCCAGCGCCTTGACAAAGTCGGAATAATCCTGATATAGATAATCGTCAGTTGCGCCGATATATGTTTCAAGGTAGTTTTCAGTAACATCTGCTCTAGTATAATATAGAGAAAACAAATCTTGATAATCTTGACTAAACCTTGTGGTAATTCTGTCGTCTGTGTTAGATATAATTATTGCATTTTCATTTTCATATAAATACGGGCGTCGTGTTGCGTCATCTTCATCAATCGCAAAACTCCAATTCCAAGCATTATCAAGATTTGCTGACAAGGCAATATATTGCTCGGTTTCACCCAAATCAACAGGCTCTGACCAAGAAGAGCCATCAAATGCAATTTGTTGAGTCACTGTTAAACGCTTATCCACCTGATATCTTATGCTGTCATATAGATATGGCAAAGTGTCTGTGTTGAAGGTATAATATCTTTCGTCATCATACGGGTCATCTGGATTGTTTTTATCTATGATTAAAAGTTCTGCCTCTTGATCAGACACCCCGTAAATCAATTCCAGCCTTCCTAAAATCTGCCAAGCATATTTGCCATAGTAATCGTTTTCTTCTTCCTGCGTGCCGCCCGAGTTGCCACTATAGTCATAGCTTTCTGGCCGATAAAGCACCTTGGTGCCATAAAGCTGCGCTGACTCTTGAGATTTGGCAAGCTCTTGATAATATTCATCTTCAGAAATTTCGCCTGATTGAAATCTGTTCCATAAATCTGAAAAATAGTCAAGCCCATCGCCCACGCCAAAACAACCTGTGCCAAGCACGCACATGCAAAGCACAATCACCATACTAAAAATTTTGGCAAAGATTTTTTTCATAACCTTATTATATCCTTTTTTCTTGCAAAAATCAACTTTTTCCGTCAAAAAAAAGATTGAGCGCGCTCAATCTTTTTTTTCAGTTTGTTTCTTCTGCTTCTGCTTGAGGTATTGCATACTCAGTGATATCGCTTTGATATTCCAGCATTATATCACTCTCTGGAATAATTTTTTCAACACCGCGGTCTGAGATTCTAAATTGACCATCTGATATTGCCCTTTTGATTTCCTCGATTATTGGCTTATAAGAAGTTCTTGAATCATCAAAAATAAACTCAAAGTTATATAACTGATTGTTATCCAGATCAACTGCTTTAATAACTACGTCGTAAACAGACCCAAAATCAGACGTTGTCCCGCTGCGGCCTTGCACTGAAACAAAGCTTAGTTTGCTCTCTTGCCCGATTTTGCCTGCTGCCACAGCCAGCGGCATGCAAAGTTTGAAGAAATCAAGGTCTTCTTGATCTGAAATTTCTGCTGCTGCGTCATAACCAAACGCAAGCGAATAAGAACTTTCTTGGCTTGCCAATTCAATTTGACTTAGGTCAATCAAATATTCTGCGTTGTTGATATTTATATAAATTGAATTTTGATTGTAAGCAGGGCCGTCTTTAACAGGCTTTGCCACAACACTCGCAAGTGAGATTGGCTGCTTTAAGGTAAAATCACCTCCCCTTAACATTCGAGAATCTTCTGTTGGATAGCCCTTTCTCACGCCGAGAATGTTGACTGAAACGATTTTGCCATCTTGAAGGTCAAACCCCCATTTAAGCAAATCAATCGTGCCGTTTGAAAGGTCGGCGACTGTCATGCTATTGCCATAAATTCGTTTAACCATAGTTTCTGTCAGCAAGTTGTCTTGCAAAGTCTTCACAATGGCGTCTTTGACTTTTCCATTTTCAAGCTCAAACACTTCTTGCCAACTGTCAAAAGTGATTGGCTCAAGTTCTGGCTTATCTGGCGGATCAACTTCCCCGCCCGAATCTTTTTCAGCCACTTCAAGTTCAACTGAGTTGGTGTCAAAGTTTTCAACTTGATATAGTTTTGTAAAGTCAGACTGCTCAAGCACTGTTGGAGTTTTTTTGCTGATTGTTGCTTTTTCTGCTTGCAGTTGTTCTTCAGCTGCTGCGCGGTCAAGGTTGCCGTTTGCCGTCACGTCGCCTTCAAAAACAATGCTTCCGCCCTCAATCTTTTTTTCTTGGCCAAGGCTAAGATAAGAATATGTGGCTGTTGTTTGATCTTTTGCCCTGTCATATTCGAGCTTAAGGGTTGGCAGGTGGGCGGTTTGGTCTTTTTCAATCACAAAGCCGAGCAGAGTTTTAAAGTCTTGTTTGCCCACTTCGTCAAGGTCAGTTTGAAGGTCAAATTCCGTCTGCTGAACTGACAAAATTGCATTTTCGATTTTTTCTTCTGCCTTTGTGGTGTCAAGCACTGCCAGCGAGCCGTCTGCCTGCGGGATTGGCACAATCCCCGGCTTTGACAGGTCAACTTCTTGCTCCTGCCCATTTTGATAGAAAGAAAGAGTGTTGCCTTCTTTCAAATATGTGTTGTATTCATAAATTTTTCCGTCAAAATCTTTTGCCGTCAAATCAAGTTCGGTTGTTGCTTTTTTAAGAATGCCATCTTCCACAAAAATTGCCACCACTTTGCCTGTGCCGTTTGCGTTTTGGCAAGCAAGGCTGACAAGGCCGTCGCCAAACTTTTGTTTTGCCTGCTCTTCCACCAAAGCAGCCACCGAAAACTTGTCACCAAGCATATTTTCAATTTGTGCAAGCGAGTCAATTTGCTCGGTTTCAACTTCCACCTTTTCAACTTCGCAGGCCACAAAGGTTGTGCCCATCACCAGTGGAGCGCCAAAGGTTGCTATCTTCCACCCATCTGTTTTGAGCCAGCCTCTAAATTCCTGAATATGGCTTGAAAGCCATGCTTTGACCAGGTCTAATTTTCTCATATGTCACCTTCCCTATCTTTTTTTTATTTTATCACAAAATTTTATATTTTCAATAGTCTTTTTTCAAATTTTTTCAAAAAACTTAAAACGGTCACGAGTTTTCCCATTCAATCTTTTGCCTTGCCGCCTTCGACCTTTTCATGCCAACGTGCATGATTTGAAAAAACTTTTGCACCGTTTGGTTTTTTTCAAACTGACTGCCGCAAAGTTCGTTTTCAATCAACCGCGTGTCCATAAGCACGATTTTTGGAAAATAAAACAACTTTTTCCGCCCAAAAATCCGCTTTCTGCAAAAGACGATTGCTTGGTAGAGATTTTCTTTGAGTTTGTTATAGTTATATTTTGTGGAATAGTCAAAAACCTCTTCTCGCAAAGCCTGGTAGTCGCCAAATTTTTCCACCAGTTTGCCGCACACCATTTTTTTCTGCATCATGGCTCGCCTTAAATCGCCCTGCCCTGTCAAAAGCAAAACAAACCCGTTTTCCACCGTGGGAACTTTGCCCATTTGCAAGCATAAATTTTCAAGCGCTTTCAGTCTTTTTACCGTAAACTCATATTTTTCTTGCAAAATGCGTTTGTTTTCCAAAAGCAAGTCAAGCCGCTCAAGCTCGTCGCTGATAAGTCTGCCTGTCATAATTTCTCCTTGCAAACATTTTAGCACAGCAGCATAAACTTGTCAACAGCCTTTTTTCCCTATCACTTTGTAGTCTTGCCCCTGACTTTGCCTAAGCACATTCAAACATATGCCAATGCCCGCCATAAACACACTCACCGAAGTGCCGCCACTTGAGATAAAGGGCAGCGGAAGCCCTGTTGGCGGAATTGAACCTGTGACCACCGCTATATTCAAAAGCGTTTGCACCCCTATTATGAAAGCCACACCGCTGACAAGCATTGCGCCAAAGCGGTCTTTTGCACCAAGCGCAATTTTGATTAAGTTGAGAATAAGAAGATAAAAAACAAACATAAGGGCGCACACGCCCACAAAGCCAATCTCTTCGCCAATGATGGACAAAATAAAGTCTGACTCGGCAAAGGGCAAAAAAAGATACTTTTGTCTGGAACAAAACAGCCCCACTCCAAAAAAACCACCACTGCCAAGGCTATAAAGCGACTGAATAAGCTGAAAACCCTCCCCTTGCGGTGACGCCCAAGGGTCAATAAAAGCCATAAGTCTGCGCAGGCGATAAGGCTCAAGCACCACAAGCAGAGGCACCACTGCCGCTGCTGGCAACGAAAACATAAGGGTGTGCTTTTTGCTTATGCCGCCAATGATAAGCATAAAAAGCGTGACAAAAGCAAGGCACATGGTCACGCTCATGCTGGGCTCAAGCATGGTCAGAAGGCAGATGATTCCGCCCACACCAAGCACCGGCAAAAGCCCTTTGAAGGTTTTGACCTTGTCGTGATTGTCTGACATATACCCTGCTATAAAAATCACAAGGGCAAACTTGGCAATTTCTGACGGCTGAATGGAAAAACCGAGAATGGAAATCCACCGCTTTGCACCATAGCTTTCTATGCCAAGCCCGGGCACGAACACTGCCGCCAAAAGCACCACTGCCCCTGCCACAATCCACAGCCTATATTTTTTGTAGATATGATAGTCAACATGGCTTAAAACCGCCATCATCACCACGCCCAGCACCACACCCATAATCTGCTTGAGCAAAAAGAAATAGCGGTTGCCATAGTGGTATTCTGCACTGTAAAAACTGGCGCTGTAAACCATCAGACACCCAAAACAAGCAAGTGCCAAAACAAGAAAACAAATCCAGCAAATTTTTCTATTGCATTTCGATTTTGTCATAAACCCCCAGCATTATTTCTTTGAAAACTTCTCCCCGAACAGCGTAAGAACAAAATTCATCAAAGCTCGCGCAGGCTGGAGCCAGCAAAATTTTCTGCCCCGCCTGAGCATTTTCTTTGGCAAAGGCTGCTGCGCCCTTCATGCTTGCAAAAATCTTTGGCTGATAGCCGTAGCTTAAAGCGCAATCAAAAACCTGCTGGCCGCACTGGCCAAAACATAGCACCTGTTCAAGGTCATAGCCCGCCGAAAAAATCTCGTCAAACTTAAAACCCTTGTTCTGCCCACCAACAAGCAAAACAATTCTCTTTTCGCCAAGCGCTTCAATGGCCGCTTTGCAGGCTGCTATGTTTGTGGCCTTTGAGTCGTCAAACACATCCGCTCCGCCCACTTGGCCAAGATATTCCATGCGATGCGGCGGCGCTTTAAACTGCATAATCCCTTTTTTGATGGCCGCTGGTTTGATTTTGCATCTGCAACAAATCGCCACGGCGGCCAGTGTGTTTTCAAGATTTTTCTCGCCAAAAAGAGGGATGTCATTGCAAGAAATTATCTTGGTTTTGTTGTAAAAAATTGCTCCATTTTTGATAAAAACACCTTTTTTTAGCATTTTTTTTGAAAAATACAGCACTTTTTTGCTAATTATCATGCTTCTTGAATTTTTGTCATCAAAATTTAAAACAATTTTCTGCCCTTTTGGTTTTGCAAAAATCTTCTTCTTGACTCGCACATATTCTTCATAACTGCCATGCCTGTCAAGGTGGTCGGGCGCAAGATTGACCAGACAAGCCACGCGAGCGCGGAAGTGTTTTGAAAGCTCTAGTTGAAAGTTGCTCACTTCAACAATCACAAAACTTTTGCGCTCCGAGCTCAAACTTATCGCCGTCAAAGGCAGCCCGATATTGCCACAAACGTAAGTCTTTTTGCCTGCCGTCTTAAAAATTTGTCCCACCAGCGAGGTGACTGTGGTTTTGCCGTTCGTGCCAGTTATGCCCACAATCTGCCCCTTGCAAAACAAAAATCCAAGGTCTAGTTCGCTTATAACAGGCACCTTGTTTGCCAAAAAAAAGGATATCAAATTGTTGCCGCGCACCTTTATTCCAGGACTGACAACCACCAAATCATACTTTTTTACCATGGGATTTTTTTCAAAAGCATAAAAGGAAGAAAACTTGTTCTCGTCGTCAAATATGCTCACACATGCACCCTTATCGTGCAGCAGTCTGCAGGCGGCCTGACCACTCAAACCCATGCCGTATACAAGAACGTTCTTCCCTTTAAGCTTCATAGCCCCACTCCTATCAAATCAAACCTTTCAGCGCCATATAGGTTGCAAGAAGGCAAACGCCTAGCACCAATGTTACTAATATATATACTAAAACAATCCGATTTTCATGCACGCCTTTTTTTTCAAAATGATGATGTAGTGGAGCCATCAAAAATATCCGTCTGCCCGTTCTTTTGTAGTGTAAAACCTGCAAAACATCTGAAAAAGCGGTCACAACAAACACAAAACCTAAAATAGGCATCAAAAGCTCGGTGCCAGAGAAGGCCGCCACGGCTGCCATAAGCGCGCCAAGAGCGAGCGAACCAGTATCGCCCATAAAGATTTTTGCTGGAAAGCAGTTGACCACCAAAAAGGCAAGAATTGCCCCCACTGCTGCAAAACAAATAAGGGCAAATTGGCTTTGACCAAGCAAGACTAGAATAAGACCAAAGAACAAAAAGTAAACGGCATTAACACCACCTGCCAGACCGTCCAGCCCATCAATCAAATTGACGGAGTTGGTGACTGCAACAAAAAAGAAGATGATGAAAGGCACGATAAAAAAGCCGATATCAAATTTAAGTCCAAAAAATTCAAGCTCGCCACCCTTGTTGAAATAAACATATAGGGCAACGATAAGCGAAATGCCCACCTGCCCTATAATCTTTTGATAAGGCTTGAGCCCTTCGTTTTTGTGAAATTTGACTTTGATAAAATCGTCGAGAAAGCCAAGAAGCCCATAGCCCAGCATTGTGGCAAGCGCAACGTAGGCCCCGCCAATTTGCCCTTGCAGAAAAAAGACGCTTGAAATCATTATGGCAAAAATAAAAATAAGCCCGCCCATGGTCGGCGTTCCACTTTTGCCAGCATGCTTGTCCACATAATGCAAAATTGTTTGAGAAAGATGGAATTTTTTGCAAAGTTTGAGCACTGGAAAAATCAAAATCACCCCCAAAGCCAAAGCAAGCAAAAAAGCCATATAATATTTCAACATAAAATCCCCCTGAAATATTGTATGGCAAAAAAAATTATTTAGTCGTCAAACCTTTCTTCTTCCTCAAAAGGATAGGATTTGTCTTTCTTTAAAGGTTTTTTCAAACTTTTGCAAAAGTTGTAGACAACTTCAAAATCGCTGTAAGGATATTGCACTCCCTTGATTTCTTGATATTGCTCTGCCCCTTTGCCAGCGATTAAAATTGTGGTTTTGTTTTTATACTTTTTCAAAGCATATTCAATGGCCTGCTGCCTTTCACAAATGCATAAACAGGGCTTGACACATCCTTTTTCAATCTGCCTTATAATCTCTTGCGGCTCTTCAAAACGAGGGTTGTCGCTGGTGATGATAACATCGTCTGCAAGCGTTGAGGCAATTTTGCCCATTATCGGCCTTTTTTGCTGGTCACGGTCGCCTCCGCAGCCAAAAATGCAGACCAGTTTGTTGTCAGAAAGTGCACGCGCAGTTTTCAGCACCTTTTCCAGTCCGTCTGGAGTGTGAGCATAATCAATGACGATGTTTTTGTTTTTAAAATTCAATATATTAAAACGACCTTCCACGGGCGGCAGAAGGGCAATGCCTTTTGCAACATCTTCTTCGCTTATGCCAAGGCTTCGAGTTACCGCGATTGCCCCCAGCAAGTTTTCAACATTATACTCGCCCACAAGGTGACTTTTAATTTTGAATTGTTTTCCCAAAAAATCACAAACAAATTGACTTCCTTCAAAATTTGTTTTGATAAAGCGCCCGCTCACATCAAAGCCGAATTTTTTGCCATAGCAGATTGTGGGAACGTGAGGATAAATCACCAAATTTCTGCCGTAGTCGTCTTCCCCACAAACCACGGCAAGCTTGACTTTGTCAGGTGTGAACAATTTTAATTTTGCTTTTGCGTAGTTGTCCATATCTCCAAAATAGTCAAGATGGTCTTCTGTTATATTTGTCAGCACTCCAATTTCAAACTTGACCCCTTCAAGTTTGTCAAGAGCAAGAGCGTGCGCAGAAACTTCCATCACGGCATATTCAATGTTTTGCTCGCTCATATCCTTAAAAAGCTTGTGCAGCATATATGGATCGGGCGTGGTCATACCCGTCTGCACATTTGTTTGGTTATACTGCGCGCCAAGCGTGCCAATAACCCCCACCTTTTTGCCCGCACTTTTCAAAATGGCTGCAATGATGTTTGCAGTGGTGGTTTTTCCATTCGTGCCGGTGACGCCAATTATTTTGAGTTTGTCGCAAGAGCAATCAAAAAATTTTTTGCAAGCTTTTGCGTGCGTGGCTCGGACGTTTTTTACAACAACCACATTTTCAAAAGGCAAGTTTTGCTGACTTACCACCACTTCTGCGCCATTGTTTAAAGCTTCCAAAGCATAGTCGTTTCCATTTCTTTTCCACCCTTGCATGGCAAAAAAAACATCACCCGGCTTAACCTTTGTGCTGTCAATTTTTATATCGCAAATATTCTTGTCAAGATTTTCCACTCCTTTTTCCACATCTTTAAAATCAAGTAAATCTTTCAGCAGCATAAACAACCTCCAAAAAATAATACTGCACAAACGCCCCAGCAAATTCTCTTTCGCAAAAAAGGGCAAAATTCGACAATCATTTTGCTTTAAGCCCTCTTTTGCTTGTCAGCGATATAAATTTTTCGATTGCGCTGCTGCTAAACTGATAAACAATATTCTTTGCCCTTGCCGCCTTTTCTATGCCTTCTTCAATCAAAAGAGACAAAAGGTCTTCAAACAAGCAGTCAAACATATTGAAAGAAAGTGAGCCCGGAATTGAATTAAGCTCGTCGACATAAAGAATTTTCTTTTTCTTGTCCATCAAAAAATCCACCCTTACCACGCCGTCACATCTTAACGCTTTATAGGCCTTCACAGCAAGTTTTTTGATTTTTTCATTCAAAGACTGCTCAATTTTGCACTTGTCAACCTCTTTTTCTTTGATATACTTCTCCTCAAAGGTGTAAATTTTGCTTTTTTTGACAACGTTGACCTTGCTTGGCAAAATTTTTTCGTTGATTTTCACGCATGCACAACTATACTCTTCTGCACTGGACAGATATTTTTCTATCAAAATCTGCTCGTCATAAGCAAAAGTTTCTTCAATCTGTTTTTCCAGCTTTGCCTCACATTCACATATGCTGATGCCAACACTGCTACCCAAATTTGCAGGTTTTATAATACAAGGAAAGGCAAGTTTTTTCTTGACAGACTGCAAAATTTTCAATTTATTTTGCTTATATTCACATCTGTCAAATTGCACATATGGCAAGGTTTTGATATTAAAGTTTTCAAGCATAACCTTAGTCAAAGTTTTGTCCATTGTCAAAACAGAACTTGAAGGCGAAGAGCAGGTGTAGGCGATTTCTGCCAGCTCAAGCAGACCTTGCAGCGAGCCGTCTTCGCCGCCGCGGCCATGATTGCAAAGAAGGGCACAGTCGATTTTTATTCGATTTTTTATTTTGTTTTTCTTCCACACAATAAGCCCATGATTTTCAAAATCAATCGAAATATTTCTGCAATTTTTGACATTTTTTGCAAAATTCAAATAAATTTTGGCTTCCTTCAAGTTGTCAGCGGTCACAAAATTGCCTTGCACAGTGATGTAAACGGGAAGCATTCGATAGCCTTTTGGAAATTTTGCCATGGCCTGCAAAGCGGTGATAACAGAAATATCATGCTCAACACTTTTTCCACCAAAAAACACTGCAACAGTTTTCATAAAATTCTCCTTTATTTATAATTGTCGGGAAGGTCATTTTCAAAAAGAACAACACTTCTTTCGTTGACCAAAAGTTTTAAAATTTCTTCCTGCTTTTTTCTTGTGTTTGCAAAAAATATGTTTTTTGCATTAAAATTATGCGAAATTGCGCCAGAGTAGATATCATTTTTGTTGATTTCGTTCATAATAACAATAAAATCTGCAACATCGGCAATTTGGCAACCTATTTTGAAATTCACAGAATTTTGTTCTTTGCCAAGTTCAACAATGCCTGGCGTGACCACAATTTTTTTGCCAGAAAATTTTGAAAGCACCTCGAGCGCCTGCGAAAAACCAACTTCGTTGCTGTTGTATGAGTCGTCAATCACAACGGGGCTGGTGCTCAAAATTTCAAGGCGATGCGGAGTGGGCTTAAGGGCTTTTATTGCGGCCGCAATGTCTTTTTCGCACACTCCCAAAATATAACCGCAAGTGGCTGCCGTGACGATATTTTCAATGTTGCATTTGCCAAGCAGTTTGGTTTCAACCTCAAACTGTTTGCCGTCGATAACAAGGTCAAACTTGCTGCCATCACAGCTGCATTGCACATTTTTTGCATACGCAAATGCTTTTTCAGCGTTTGTCAAAAATTTGTTGCCTGCAAATTTTCTGTAAAGCTTCAAAGTGCTTTTGCTTGCGCCGTCAAAAATCGCCTTGCCATCTTTTGTTAGGTTCTGGCATAGTTCATATTTTGTTTTTTCAATTTCTGACAGCGTTTTAAAACTTTGCAAGTGAGCCTTCCCAATGGAAGTGATGATGGCAACATTAGGTCTTACAATGGCAGCCACTTTTTCGATATCTTTTGGTTTTCTGGCACCCATTTCTGCAATAAAAATGTCATGGTCATCCAAAGCTTGCAGCACTGTTTTTGTGATTCCCATTTCGGTGTTATAATTGAGAGGAGTGGCGCAAACCTTGTATTGTTTTTCCAAAATGCTTGTCAAAATGTTTTTCGTTGAAGTTTTTCCGTAACTGCCAGTAATTCCAATTTTAATTATTTTTTTCTTGGCAAGTTTGCTTCTGGCTCGAAAAATATATATTTTCTTTATCAAAATCTCAAGTGGCAATATGATAAAATGTGCAATCGTCATCAATATAGGTGCAAGCAGAAAAATCACAACGACATTCAAAACAATCAAGGCGATGTGATAAACAAAATTTGTCACCACAAAAAACAGCCCAAAACTCAGCAGAAAATATAATATAGAAAATCGGATAAGCCGTTTGGTCCATTTGAGTTTGTTTTTGTCGCCATAGGCTAAACGGAAGGCAAAAACGTCATCCAAAAACTTGCCAATTTGATATTGACAAAGTTGATAGGACTTGAAAAATATCAGCGACCAAACAAGCATCGCCGCAGCAAGTGCACATGCGAAAATAAGAGCAATCATTCACTTTCCTCCCAGAATTTTCCAATAATTTTGTTAAAAGAAAGAGCATTTGTCAAAAAACAAAAGTGTCCAGCATCTTTGATGACTTCAAGAGTTGAATTTTTGATATATCTATGCAATTTTTTTGCCATGTAAAGCGGCGTTTCTGTGTCTTTTTCGCCCCAAACAATCAAACTTTTGCATTTGACTGACTTAAAATAGGGGGCAAGGTCTTCATTGACAATGCTGTTGAAAATTTTTTTCATATTTTCATCCAAAAGTTGGTAATCTTTAGAACCCAAATTTAAGGTGCTTCTGCCAAATTTTTTTAAAATTTTGTATTTATAAATTTTGTAGAAATATTTAAGATTTCGCCTTGGTTTTAGCCCTGCGCTGCTGACAAATATGCAGGAGCGGACAAATGAGCATTTGATGGAAGCAAAAATGCTGGCAATTCGTCCGCCAAACGAGTGCGCAAGAATGTCACATTTTTCAAGGTGCAAATGTTCACATAAACTCATGAGCAAACCTGCATATGTGAATATGCTGAAGTTTTCAAGTTTTTTTTGGCTTCTTCCAAAAGGCGGAAAATCGATGCATAAAAAAGACCGCTCTGGAAAAGCTTGCCAAACGGACTTGAAAATTTGGCTGTCCACTCCCCAACCATGCAGCAAAATGACAGGGCAAGATGAAGGATGATTTTTAAACTGATAAAAAACTTTGACGCCGCAATAGTGATAAAACATAATATTTTTTATGAAAAAGAGTGAGATATGTTGAAAGATTTTTTGTTAAAACCCGCTTAAACATTTGCTTCTTTTTTAAAAAAATAGTATTATATAGATAGCCGGAAGGTAATCTAGACAAAAGGAAGGTAAAAGGACTTGAAAATCACAGACGTAAGAGTAAGACTCGTTGCAAAAGAAGAATTGAAGCTTAGAGCAGTTGCTTCTATCACAATCGATGAATGCTTTGTTGTGCATGACATCAAAGTGATTGAAGGAAAAGATGGACTTTTCATTTCAATGCCAAGCAGAAAAACTCCAGACGGAGAATTCAAAGACATTGTTCATCCAATCAACACTGAAACAAGAGAGATGATTAAGTCTGCAGTTTTGGAAGCTTACGAAAAAGCAAAAGTTGAAGCTGAATAAAAAACAAGCACAATTTAGTGCTTGTTTTTTTTACATCAACAAATTTCCATTGTCGGTTTTGACGACTTTTAAAATATTTTCCGTTTCGCCATTTTCCACATTGAAATAGAAATAATATGTGTTATCATCTTTGGTTGCCTGAACTTCATAACAAACCACTTCTCTGTTGTAATCAAGTGGAGAAAGGGTTTTTCGCGTTTGGACTATCGAAAAGGTTGAAGGCACTTTTGCCTCAGCCTGTTCTTTGGTAAGCGAGCCTTGATTGAGCGTTCTGCTTGTGTGATTTGTAAAGTATGAAGTTGCATCGTAGCCCACAATCGTGCCAGTTGTCAAATCGATTTTGACCTTGACAAGGTCTGGATACAAAATGATGCCTTCTTGAAGGGGCGCGATGTTGAGATATAAATCTTCATACAATTTGTCGCTCCAAACCACCTTTGCGTTTTCAATGCCGTTGCCTTTTGCAAAATCCAAGGCGATTTTTTCCGCTTGAGCACTGTCAATTTTGCCTGCCCCATTTTTACCACAGCCACTGACAGTCAAGATTTTTCCGCCTGTTTTTGTGACTTGAATATACAAACTCTCTTGGTCAGAATTAACAGCGCGATAGTTATAAGTTTCAAATCTGCCTTTGGTTGTTTCTTGATATTTAAGTTCAGTCAAATTTTTAAAATGCTTTTTGATGGTCTTTTCCCCTTCTTCTTTGCTGACCACGCCGCCACTAAGGCCTTTGATTTTGCTGTTGACAACCGAGTCTGAGAAAGGCCCGTCATAAATCATAGTTGGATATTTGACGTCCAAATCATTCATTTGTGTGAAGATTTCGGTAAAGCTTGTTGTTCCATCTTCATTGAAAACGCTTTGGTCTAAAATTGAGTAACCTGACTGCATTTTTCTTGAAAACTCGTTTAATTGATTTTTTAAAAGCAAAATGTTTTGATAGACATCTTCCAAAGTTTCAATCTCGCTCTCGCTCAAACTTTGCCCTTTTGCAATTTTGTCAGAAAGAGTGCTGGTGTAGCCATAAACCTGATTGACCATTTTGACCATGTCTGAGATATCTCCCTGCGTAAGCGGCAATGCTGCAACAGAAATTTGCGCTTCGTTTGAAGCTTTTGCAACTGAATTCAAAAGTTTTGACTGATAGGTTGAGCCTGAACTTGCAAGAACTTTTGACAAGTCGTTTTCTGCAGTGTTGACACTGTCAAGCAGGTTGTAAAAATTTTTTTCATAAACATTTTCAAGGCTAAGTTTGTAGTTTTCACTCTGGCGCATCTCCAAGGCATAAGCCACTCCTAAACCTATACTAGACAGGGCAAGAATTGAAGTTGAGAAGGCCAAAATTTTGATAGTTTTGTTTTTCTTTTGAAAGTTTTTCTTGGAAATTTCTTCATTTTTTGCAAAATTTAGCAAATTTGAGTTGTTTTTTTTATTTTTTATCTCAAAATTGGTGTCAATATTGAGCGATTTTGTTTTTTCTTCATTTTTCATCTCTCACCTCCTATCTTGCAAAAATATGCTTTCCAATGGTTATCACTTGCTCTCTCGACCAAATCCAAGAGCTTGTTGCTGTTGCTGGATTGAAATAATAAATGCAACCATATGTAGGATCCCAACCATTCAAAGCATCTTGTGCAGCCTTGTAAGCCGTGCTGTTTGGAGTCAAATTTATCTGCCCGTCATCAACAGCAGTGAAGGCATAAGGCTGATAGATGACTCCAGCGATGGTGTTTGGAAAAGAAGCACTTTTCACACGATTGAGCACCACTGCTGCAACCGCTACTTGACCTGTGTAAGGCTCTCCACGAGCTTCGGCATAAACGCACCTTGCAAGCAAATTCAAATCACTTGAAGAAATGCTGGAAGTCGAGCTAGACAGCGTCATACCAAGCGCAGCGGCGGTTTTTGGGCCGATAATCCCGTCCACTGCAAGTCCATTCTTGCTTTGAAAATATCTGACCGCTTTTTTGGTGAGCGGGCCGTTTATGCCATCAACCGAGCCTGTGTAATACCCCCACCTTTTCAGTTTTGTTTGAGCCGTCCGAAGTTCTGACGTCGTGATTGCCGCCTCTGTTTGAGAAGGAGCGGGACAAAAACTAAGATATGTTGCTGTCGCGCCAATTAGCGAAAGCATCCCGACAAACGCAAGCGAGAGAGAGACAAAAAGTCTTTTTTTCATAAATCCCCCTTAAATCATGAAAATACACTTTTAATTATCTCCCAAATTTGCGAAATATATACAATATTGTCAGATTTTTTTGTTTGAGTAAAGCAAAATGCTGGAAAAACAATGCACCACCAGTTGTCGCCTTCTCCACTGCCAAGATTCAGAATAAGAGCGTCATAATAACCTTCTTCAAGAGTAATATTTTCATAAGTGCGTGTTGGAAAATATTCATTTGATATCATGGCTGAACTTGAGTAAGAATAGCCATTATCTCGCAAGGTTTGGTTTGCCACCTGCTCAATAAGCGAAAAATTGCTTGAAATCACACTTTTTGCCTCTTCAAAACTTTCCACCTGACTTAAAAGCGGAATCAACGCTTCAACAACTTCGTCCTTGACTTTGTATTTGACTGCTTGGTCTTGCTCTGAGTTTGAGTTTGCTCTGATGTGAATTCTTAAATACTGCACTTCTTTTTCGCTCCCCACCAAGCCTGACAGACCCAAAATTAGCGCAATCGCTATGCAGGCGATTGTTATCAAAATATATTTCATAATTTCTCCCGTAGAAAATTATTTCAACTTTTTTATATCAAAAACTAAAAAAAAGTGAAAAAAAACGCAAATAAAATAAAAAAATGCAAAACCTCACGCTTTGCATTTTTGTTTTGGAGCAGCCTTTTAACCTTTTTGGTAAAACAACACAAGAGAAGCCTCTTCTTCCAAAGGGAAAGTTGCTTCTGGATTTTGCGCCACCACCTGCTCAAGTGGCACATGAGCACTTTTTGCAATCTCCCAAGCACTTTGCCCGCTTTGAGCAAACAACACTTCCATGGCGTAATCTCTCTCTGGCAACACATCTGAAATTTCCGCCTTTGAAATAATGCTGGAAATTCTGTCGTAGCTGCAATTTACATCCACCTTGATTTTTGCATCGTAATAAAGGTCTCGACCTTTTTTTACAACAACATCAACATCGCTTATCATTGCGCTTGCCATCACAAACCCATCGCACTGACAATCAAATTTGTCACTAAAAGCAAAAGGAACGTCCACTGCAGCACTGTTTAAGGAATTGGTCTCGTCGTTAAGATAAATCACATTTGTTTTTGCAATGCCTTCCACAAAAATTTGTCCGTCATTGACATACACATTTGTAAGACTGACTCCGTTTCCACTGGCAAACAAAACCTTGTCGACTCTTGGAGCGTCTTCGTCTAAATTTAGGCTTCCTTCAATTTTATCTTCAACAACAATCAGTGGGCAAATGGTAGAGTTTTCAAAACTCTCAGTCGTCAGATTTATTTCATTTTTGGTGCTGTAAATATCGTCAACAACACTGATAAGCTCGTTGTGATAAACGCGCAGAAGCACTTCAACAGGAATATTTATGGTCAGTTTTTGCCCTTTGTCGTCATTTTCAATTTGCGTCGTAACCTTTTCGTCTTTTATAAAAGCGTAGGCTTCAACAACGTCGTCTTTCTCACAGCCGTCCACTTCGAGTTCTTCTTTGAAAGGCTCGCTCACATAAAAACATTCAAATTTGTCTTCTTCGCTCAAAAAAACCACTCTGGTCAAAACTTCTCCTTGCAAAGAAACAAACCCGCTCAAACTTTCGCAGTTTTTCAGCAGTACCTGGCTTTCTGTTGAAAGAATTTTCTTGACATTATCTCGAAGAGAAACTTCGCTAGTTTGAGTAAACCCATCTTTTTTTGTTGCCACAAGTTTTAAAATCTCAATTTCTTCATTTTTGCAAAAAACATCTTCATCGTTGCAAGCAATGGTCTCAATCTCGCTTTGGCAAACAAGGTCACCTGACTGCTCAAGATTCACAACAATTCTGACGCTATCGCCTGAGATGGATTCAATGCTATAGTCAACCACTTTAAGCAAAATCACAGCGTCTTGGCCAGTGGCAATCTTTTCGCATTCAAACTTTGAAGTAAAATTGCAACTATGGCTGCTGCAATTTATTTCCCCTTCCGCAGTGGTAAAAATGATTTTCAAGTCAACCACGCCTGAATAATTGAGCACGCCATTCAAGGTCTCGCTCGACTCTTCAAAAGCTTTCACTCCCACCGAAAGAATTTTGCCAACATCTGCCCCCAGCGCCACATTGCATTCAACAGAAAAATCGCCTGCAGGAAGTTTTGCCTTTTTTGCTACCGAAAATTTATTGTTTTCAAATGCCATTTCACCCTCCAAAACATTTTACGAGATATATTTACGAGCATAGCAACTGATTTATGACAAAAATGTTTGAAAAGCTTTAAAATTGGCAAAAAGATAGAAAAGGAGATGTGTATGAGAAAGGCAACAACAAGTTTGGAAGAGGTCAAACTGAAAATATTAGCATTAAAAGGCAGCCAAGTGGAGATGAATGTCAATCGCGGAAGAAAAAAGATTGAACAAATAAGCGGAGTGATCAAAGATGTCTATCCAAGTGTTTTTACTGTTGAGACAAAGCTTGAAAAAATTCAAACCTTTTCTTACTATGATGTATTATGCGGCAACATTCAATTGCAAGAAAGTTGAAAATGAAAAGCCCTTCAACAAAAAAAGCAGAATTTGTTCTGCTTTTTTCTTAGGCAACAGCCGTCCAGCCGTCTTGCTGCATTTTATATAATATCCAATCTGCTTGTCCCTGATATTCTGATGGCGTTTCTTGAAACTGCCCTGACCAAGCAAGCTCTTTCGGGATTGGACAACTTGCATCATTCAGCCATGCAAAACCTGTGAAGTCATTGCCAATAAACTTTTTATAAGTTGTCACCACGCCGCTTCCATCATCAACAGTCAGAATGTAAACACAGTTGTCTGGCACTGTTACATCATCACCAACCAACCGCTCCTGCGAAATGCTTGAAACGGCATAGCAATTTGAAATTGAAAGATCACTTCTGCCATTGCCGGCAATAGCCCCAACAAGTCCCTCGCCTGACACATTTCCCTCACTGCCGCAATTTGAAATTTGCACAACATTGCTGCCGCTGCCATACATCTGACCAACTATTCCGCCGCTATAACCTCCACCTTCAATATTGCCTGCATTAAAACAGCTGTCAATAACAATCCTCTTGCCGCCTGTGTTTGAAATATATCCAACAATGCCGCCAGCATAACCTGTTGCAGAACTTTTCACAACATCGCCAAAGTTTGCACAGTTCAAAATTTGATAGCTATATCTTGTGCTTGACGATGATGATGAAATGCTGCCAACGATTCCCGCAGTTTGCACTTTTGCATAGTTGCGACAATTTTGAATAATGCAATCATAAGAGCCAGACAAAGATTGTGTAATGCCATATCGAGCTTCTCCATAATTTTCACAATTTGATATTTCATCACTTCCTGAGCAAGCTATTCCTGAACCAGAACCTGTTCCTTCATCAATAACACCAAAATTTTTGCAATTGGTGATCGTGTCAACCTGATCACCTATGCCACTGCAGCTACCTCCACTGATATTGCCATAATTTATGCAGCCGTCAATGAGATCTGCGTACCGCCCCGTAATACCAGAGACATATTGAGGACCTGAAATATTGCCGTGATTGAAACAGTCAATAATTTGAGCCGATATACCATACCCTGCAATTCCGCCTGTGTGGTTGCTAGTGTTGGTAACATTTGCATAATTTGCACAGCCTGTGATTATTCCTCTTGAAGAGCCCGCAATGCCACCTACATGATCTGACCTTCCATTCACAGAGCCATATGAGCTGCATGAAGAAATATTTGAACCCAAGCCCACAATTCCGCCAACAAGACCGCTTAAGGAATTGATAGTGCCATTAAATGAACAATTTGAAATCAAACCTGAAGCGCCCGCAATTCCGCCACCATAGCTGCCAGAGGTGTTGATGGTGCCATTAAATGAACAATTTGAAATTAGCGAATCTGAATCTCCAACAATTCCACCAACATAAGCTCCCCCTTGAATTGACGAATTTTTTATGTGGATGTTTTTAAGCTCACCACCTGCTGCTTTGCCGAACAGACCTTGATATGAAGTTGCTTCTGAAATATTCACACCGTTTATTTCAAAGCCGTTTCCGTCAAAAACCCCATTGAAACTATATGTGCTATTGCCGATGGCCACCCAGTAGTGAACTGACAAATCCAAATCTTTTGTTTGAGCAAAATATTGTCCTGCAAAAGTGTTGCCGCCATTGACCAAGCTTGCAAAACCAGCAAGCTCTTCTTCTGACGAAATTTGATAAGGCTTTTCAGGCGTGCCCTCGCCTGCAAATTCAGTGTCTAAAGTTTGATCTTGCCAATATGATTGCTCTTTCAAAGTTGGATAGCCATCATTTGTTTGCGCATCAATTTGCCAAATTAAATTGAAATTCCATGGGCTTGAACTATCGAAAAGATTTTCGTCTTGATAAAAGCTCAAACTTTTCGCATCACTTTCAAGAGTTGCTCTGAAAGCTGTGGCGGAAATGGTGGCAGTCCCGCTTCCGCAAACAGCAATATCGGTGCAGGCAATGCCAAAATAGCAATTTGAGATTGGGCTGCTTTCGCCATAGCCCAAAATTGCCCCCATGTTGCCTGAAGAGTTGCTGACAAGTGCACCATTAAAGCAATTGGTGATTGACCCTGTTGTCAGTCTGCCAGCAATGCCGCCCACATAGTTTGCCCCACCTGACACAGTTGCCAGATTATAGCTGTTTGAAATGCTTGCAATGCCGCCATCTCCCACCAGCCCGCCAATATAGTTGCCCGTGCTTTTCACGCTGCCTCTGTTATAGCTGTTGATGATTGATGGTGTGCCGCTTGTGGACATGTGACCAGCAAGTCCACCAACATAATTTCGTGTGCCGCCAACTATTTCACCCAAGTTATAGCAGCCACTGATTGTCGTAATGCTATATCCGCCAATTCCTCCTGTGTAAGAAGAACTGTTTGAACCCGATGGCTTCACCGTGCCAATGTTGTAGCTGTTGTATATTGATCCAGAATATCCTAAAATTCCACCTACAAACATTCCGCCTGTTATATTGCCTGTGTTATAGCAGCCATAAACACTTGTTGCATTTGATCCTACAATTCCACCGATGCGAGCCGACGAGCCGCCTGAAACTTGCCCATGGTTTGAGCTGTTTCTGATTGTTGAAACTCTTGCCCCAACCAGTCCACCCACATAGCTTGAAGCTGAAACCCGGCCATAGTTGTGAACGTTTGAAAAACTATAGCTGCTGCTTGCTGAAACCCCTCCTGAAATTCCGCCCACATAGCTTGAGCCCTCAACATTGCCATAGTTGACTGAATCTGAAACCGAGCGGCTGCCCGAAATTCCACCAACTCTATCACAATTTGGCGCTGAAATATCTCCCCAATTTTCACAGTTTTCAGCAGAGCCTTCGCCAACAATGCCGCCAATTCGACTGCTGTCGGCTTCACTTGTTATGTCGGCATAATTTATGCAATCCGTTATCGTTCTGGCTGACGAAAAATAACCAGCAATGCCACCCAAATAAAAATATCCTGAAATTTTGCCACTGACTTGACAATTTGAAAGCTCTGCCCCACTTGCAGCACGCCCAATTATTCCGCCAACATACTTGCCAGCTGAAATATCAACATCTGTCAAAATAATATTTTTTATTATTGAATTTCCTGAATTTGTATAGCCAAACAGACCATGGTGGCCATAAGCTCCATGCTGCATCCCTTGTATGGTAAGGTTTGAAATTTCATGCCCTCCACCATCAAAGTTTCCTGCAAAACGCACTGAAGGATTATTCTCTGATACCAACAATTGTTTAAACCCAATTGGAGTAAAATTTCTGCCACCCATGTCAAGCGGCTGAGTAACCTTGAAATATTGACCTTGAAAGGTGTTGCCAGCATTGACCAGCACGCTCAGCCCTGCAAGCTGCTCTGCAGATGAAATTTGAAAAGGGTCTTCTTCAGTTCCGCTGCCCTGGAAGATTGTTTCTGTCACATCATCCCAGCTTTCAAGAGGTGGCATAAGTTGCAACTGTCCTTCCACAAGTTGCCAAGTTGTTTCAAAATCCCAAGTCTCTGACCAAACTGTTTGATCTTGCCACCAATTTGAATCTTGCATATCCTGCACAAGCGTGCTGCTATAAATTGAGCCACTGATTTGAGTTATATTCTGACTGCAATTTCCGCCAAAATAGTTTTTGTTGTCAGCAACAGAACGATTTGTTGTGCCATAAAGATATTCCGTCCCCGACACCGAGCCAGTGTTGACTGTGTTGTTGCACTCACCAGACGAGATATGTGCTGTCCCATAAATATGACTTTGCCCTGAAATCGCCCCCTCATTGACACAGTGCGAAACATAAGTACTACGATTTTTTCTGTTGTATGTGCATAGCGAGATGCCTGCCACATAATTGACTCCCACAACAGAGCCTTTGTTTAGACAGTCATAGATTAAAGCTTCTGCCCAATTCCCTTGATATACTTGCCCTAAAATCCCCGCTGCATAGTTTGCTTCTGAAGAGATGTTGCCAAGGTTTGAGCATTTTATTATTTTCAGCGTGTCATTATGTAAATACCCTACAATTCCTCCTACATTGCTGCCTGTGCTGACCACTTCGCCTTCATTTCTGCAAAATTTTATCTCTCCATTATCGGCAGAATACCCCATAATTCCGCCAACAAAAGTTGTTGCATTAATTTTGCCATAATTGACACAATTTAAGATGTAGGATGATTGACCTATAATTCCCCCAACTATGCGTGAGCCGCTCACCACACCGTCAAACGAGCAATTTCTGATTAAGGCTGAACCATAGCCTAAAATCCCTCCAACATATTGATATCCTTGCACATAAGAGTCAACAATATTCAAGTTTTGAATTGCAATGTTTTGATTGCCATATGAATAACCAAAAAGGCCCATATATGAATAGGCGGCGCTTTGCTCAGGACACTCGGTGTAAAGCCCTGAAATTGTATAGCCTTGGCCATCAAAAATTCCGAGGAACTGCCTTTGCTGAGAAGTTGTTGTGCCATATTTATAACTGCAGCCGATTGGCACCCAGTAGTGCGCTGAAAGATCGATGTTGTCACAAAGCACAAAATAATTTGAAAGAGCGCCTGTGTTTTGAGTGTAATAGGCAAGCCCGGCAAGCTGCTGTGCCGTGTAAATTTTGTAAGGGTCGCTGCTTGTGCCGCTTCCTTCAAGCTCTGAAAGAGAAACAATATAATAATCAGGGTTGTCAAGCCAGGTGTCAGTGTTTTGAGGTGTTTGGCTGAAGTCTTCTGTCCACTCTATTTCAGCTTTTGTTGAAGTTTGTTTGTCAAAAGACAATAAAACCAGCCCCACTGCAAACATGGCAGTTAGCGCTGCAAAGATGATGGATAAAATGGACTTTTTCAACAACGATTTATTTCTCACTTAAGGCACCTTTTCCTTTAAAAAAAATTATAACAAAATTCGACACTTTTTCCAAATTTATTCTTTGCATTTTTAAAAAATAAATTTAATAATTTTTTCTTTGAAATTTAAAGATGGAACATTGGATTTTTAAAATTTTCTTTGCATTTTAAATCACGCAAAATTTCATAATTATTTAAGTAAAAATTAAAAAAATTGAAAATTAAACAAAAAAAAACACGCAAAAAGCGTGTTTTTTGTCAATTTTATTTCTTTCTTGGGTTTTTGATGTTTGCCTGTGCGGCAGCAAGTCTTGCAATTGGCACTCTGAATGGAGAGCAAGAAACATATGTGAGCCCTGCATTGTGGCAGAACTCAACCGAAGATGGGTCGCCGCCATGCTCGCCGCAAATGCCAAGTTTGATGTCCGGCCTTGTGCTTTTGCCAAGATCAGCTGCCATTTTTACAAGTTTACCAACTCCGTTTTGGTCAAGTCTTGCAAATGGATCGCTTTCAAAAATCTTCTTAGCATAATAAACATCAAGGAATTTGCCAGCATCATCTCTTGAGAAGCCGTAAGTCATTTGAGTAAGGTCGTTCGTTCCAAATGAGAAGAATTCTGCATACTTGGCAATTTCATCAGCTGTGAGTGCAGCCCTTGGAATTTCGATCATTGTTCCGATTTTGTAAGTGAGTTTGGCACCCTTCTTTGCGATGATTTCGTCAGCCTTTTCTGCCACAATATCACGAACATACTTAAACTCTTTCCAGTCGCAAGTAAGCGGAATCATGATTTCAGGCACAATGTTATAACCTTTTTCCTTGTTCACTTCGATGGCAGCTTCAATAACCGCTTGAGTTTGCATCTGAGCAATTTCAGGGTAGGTCACAGCAAGACGCAGGCCACGGTGCCCCATCATTGGGTTGAATTCATGCAAGTCAGCAACTGTTGCTTTGAGTTTGTCAAACGAAATGCCCATTTCCTTTGCAAGAGCTTTGATTTCGCCGTCTTCGTGTGGCAGGAATTCATGAAGTGGTGGGTCAAGGAATCTGATAGTAACAGGATTTCCTTCCATAGCTTTGTAAATACCCTTAAAATCTTTTTTCTGCATTGGAAGAAGTTTTGCAAGAGCTTTCTTTCTTTCCTCCACAGTTGAAGAAACAATCATTTCGCGCACAGCTGGAATTCTGTCAGCTTCAAAGAACATATGCTCTGTTCTGCAAAGACCAACGCCTTGTGCTCCAAAATTGAATGCATTTTTAGCGTCTGAAGGATTGTCTGCATTTGTGCGAACTTCGAGCACTCTATACTTATCTGCCCAGTTCATGATGGTTGCAAATTCGCCAGAAATTGTGGCAGGTTCAGTTTTAACTGCTCCGTCATAAATTTTTCCAGTAGAGCCGTCAAAAGAGATAACATCCCCTTCTTTGTATGTTTTTCCACCAAGAGTGAAAGATTTTTCATCAGCAGCAAATTTGATGGCTGAGCAGCCTGCAACGCAAGCAGTTCCCATACCACGAGCAACAACAGCTGCGTGAGATGTCATACCGCCACGAGCAGTCAAAACGCCTTGGCTGGCAGCCATACCTTCAATATCTTCAGGAGAAGTTTCCAGTCTGACAAGAACAACTTTTTCTTTGTTCGCAGCCATTTCTTTTGCTTTGTCCGCGGTGAAGCAAATTTTTCCGGCAGCAGCACCAGGAGAAGCAGGCAAAGCCTGTCCAACAACGGTGGCTTTTTTAAGAGCTGCGGCGTCAAATTGAGGGTGCAGCAAAGCGTCGAGTTGTTTTGGGTCAAGCATCATAAGCGCTTCTTTTTCATTGATAAGCCCTTCTTTAACAAGGTCGACAGCCACTTTAAGGGCAGCTTTAGCTGTTCTTTTGCCGTTTCTTGTTTGCAGCATATAGAGTTTGCCGTTTTCGATAGTAAACTCCATGTCTTGCATATCTTTATTGTGTTTTTCAAGTTTTTTTGCAATGTCAGCAAATTGCTTGTAAACTTCTGGATTTTGTTTTTCAAGTTCAGAGATAGGCATAGGTGTGCGGATGCCGGCAACAACGTCTTCGCCTTGAGCGTTCATAAGATATTCGCCATAAAGTTTGTTTTCGCCGGTGGCAGGGTTACGCGAAAAAGCCACTCCTGTGCCGGAAGTATCGCCCATATTGCCGAAAACCATTGACTGAACATTGACAGCAGTGCCCCATTCGTAAGGAATGTCGTGCATTCTGCGATAAACATTTGCTCGGTCGTTATCCCAAGAACGGAAAACGGCCTTAATCGCTTCAATAAGCTGAACTTCTGGATCTTGAGGGAATTCTTCACCTTGAGCTTTTTTGTAAAGATCTTTAAACATTTTGATGATTTCTTTAAGATCGTCAGCAGTCAAATCTTTGTCAAACTTAACACCCTTTTTCTCTTTAACTTTGTCGAGAATTTTTTCGTATTTAGATTTTTCTTGTTGCATAACAACATCACTGAACATTTGGATGAAACGGCGATAGCAGTCATAAGCAAATCTTGGATTGTTTGTGTTTTTTGCAACTGCTTCAACAGAAATGTCGTTAAGACCAAGGTTTAAAATTGTGTCCATCATGCCCGGCATAGAAACTCTTGCACCAGAGCGAACAGACACAAGCAATGGATTTTTTTCATCTCCAAATTTCTTGCCAGTGATTTTTTCAAGCTCAGCCATTTTGGCTTTGATTTGTTTCAGAATGTCGCTGTTGATTTTTCGTCCATCTTGATAGTATTGTGTGCAAGCTTCTGTTGTCACAGTAAAGCCTTGAGGAACTGGCATTCCAAGACTTGTCATTTCAGCAAGATTGGCACCTTTGCCGCCGAAAAGCGCTTTGTTTTTTCCGTCAGCTTCTTTGAACAAGTAAACAAATTTTTTCATATAGTTTTTCTCCTTTTTTTGTCGATAATAATTATACCCAAAACGAAAAAAATAGGCAAATAAAATTGCCTATTTTCATGATTTTTTCTACTTTTTTCTTTAGTAGTCGGTGCGAATTTCCACAATCACCACGTTTTCTTTTTTGACACCCAGCTTGATGTCGTAAACAATAAACTCAACAATCATATTGTAAAGTTCGTGAGTGCTGATATAGTCCATAAGTTTTGTAAAACCTGGAATTTCCCAAAGCTTTTCATCATCAAGAGTGGTATGCAAATTGTATTTTGGATTGTCGTAAACATTGCGATTGGTGCCTTCTTCATCATCGCGAGCAATCAGGTCAATCATATCTTGAAAGCCATCTTTTGTCACTTTGACATCTCCCACCAAAACAATGTCTTCTTTATAAGGATTGTAAGACACACTGACCGTGACGTGAGAGCCAAAACTTGCAAGCAAAGGCAGAGCCTGCTTGAAACTATTCACAAAAAAGAATTGTCCGTCAGCCTTGTCAGTGCTGCGCAAAACAAACTCACTTGCCTTGTGGGCATTGAAGAAACCCTCAATGCCCTGCAAGTCAGTCACCTGAAAAACGTCGAGCGGAAAGTAATTCAGCCCCAGCCGCCTCATAGTCTCCACCGCATCCTTCTTATCCGTAATTTCAATCATACCAAACTCCTTTCTAAATAATTGCCACTATGTCGCCCATTGAATCATCTCCTATTGATTCAATACTCTTTATACATTCATCTATTAAAAGCGCATTATCAGTTACAATACGGCTTTCCATGTAAAAATTATAAGCACTAACCTCCAGGTAAAAATATAGATTGATGTTTCCAATATTGTCTTTTATAAATGATATAGCAGCAGATTCAAGAGTTTCAGAGCCTTGTGAGTAAGCAAACTGTCCTGGAGTTTTAAAATTTACATTCATAAATCCTTTATATTGTGTGGATTCGGTTGCTTTTTCAAATTTCAATTCCAATCTCCAAACATTAAAATCTCCAGAAGAATTTTCCTTGAAATAGTTTGTAAGGTTTACTTCTTTTTCCGCTATCACTCCACCCGCAGCGATAAAGCTGTCTTGAGAATAGACTGGTAAGCCGTCAGCTGTAAAGATAATATACTGTAAATACCACCTCTCATAAACTTCATGATCTTCATTGCTTTCTCCTTCGTCATTAAAGCCGTTTACTAGATTAGATCTAGACATCATAAATAATTTAGCCGTTCCTGGATTCTTTGCTGTTGATGAAAACACCCCAACTTCGCTAGGAGTTGCTCCTGAAACAGAACGCCCCAATGGCGTTTGAACAGCAAAGATCGCCGATTGATATCTAGTGTCATCACTATCTCCTGTGCTATATGCAAATGTTGAAGGGCTAGTCCTTGTTATTTTTAAATTTAAATCATCCCCACCCGTTGCTGCGATTTTTCCAAATGCTCTTTTGTAAAATATCCATCTCGAATTACTAACCTCATCTGATTTATACACTCCGCCTGAAACTGCAGCTTTAGAAGCGACTATTGTGCACTCTGATTTATTTCCATCTATGGTGACGCCTCCAGCATTACCACCTGACTTAATAGATTCTGCAAATTCGGGCTCCCATACCTCGTTGTCAGACAATGCAACTTTTCCATTTGTTCCGTCACTTGCTTTTAAGACCGCTCCGTCAAATGTTATGCCGCTTGCGAAAGTTATGTTCCTTCCGCTAGTTCCATAGGAAGATAGTCGACGCAGCGCCACAACACCTTTAAAAATTGTTGAGTTTTCTTCATTATTAACTGTAGAGTTAAATGAATCTCCAAAGTAAGAAACATTCAATTCGACATTCTGATATGCGCTGATACTTGGAGAGTAATAATCGTAATACTCTGATCCATAAAGCTTTACGTTACTATAGTTTGCTGATTCAACGGCAAAAGCGCCATTAGTTGAAGCTCCTGATATCGTCACATCTTGAACTTCTTTTGACACTGATGTTACAACACGATGTTTATAATCATACCCTGTGTCTGTATATATAAACATAATAACAATCCATTCCCATTCTTTTATTGACGTTGTTTCATCGCTCATGCCGATGATCGCATAGCCATTGCCGTAAAGATTATAATTGACAGCGATTGAATTTGTTACAAACACATCGCCTGTCAGAATGACAGGATATTTTGTAGTGCTCGTCTGCTGTCCTGTGATACTTAGACTATTTTTCGAAACTGTTTTTGTATGGCTAAGGCTAGTTTTATTATTAAAATATGTTGAAATGGTATCAGACTCGGCGTCATAATCATAAATTTGAGAATCGTAATCTTCTGTTGTTAAATCGCTTTCTATCTCTTCTTCTTTATACTGATTTTTATTGAACGTTAATTCAAGTTTATCTATGCTTGCTTTTGTGCTATTTATTCCGTCTATTTGCTTTGACGTGTCCACAGAGTAAACGTAGTAAGAGTAAGGCCCTCCCTCACCTCCAACCTTGAACACTGCAAGATACTTGCTAATATCAAAATCATTTATTGGCGTTTTATCAGGTGATGATGAACCGGCTGTTTGAGAACAGTTATAGCCTAGTTCACCTGTAATAGCCCCATCGCTGAAAGTAAAGGTGATCTCCGTCCAAATAGTCGTTATATTTCCGCTTTCATCTTCAGTAATATCTTTTTTATCCATTGTAACAGTCACCGTTTCTCCGCCTGTAAGATAGCTGTCTGCTGTTGAATAAACATAAACATTTTGTTCTGCGCCTGTAAGCTTTTCTTGGAAAGACACATTCGCTCCAGCATTAAGAAGAATTTCCGTTCCAGTTCCAATTCTGTAAACAAACGCCTGACTTGAAGTGTTTGTAAATGTAGCATTATCTAGAGTATAAGTCGCACTGTCTTTCACCGTTAATGCTTCACCTCGGAATAATGCCTCGTTTGCTTCAGCAAGAGAGTCATAATTCCATGTTCTCTTGCTTCGACTAACGTTTCTTGAATATGTTTGAGAATAGGTATAAACGCCCTCTACGCTGGAAAATATATTGTAGTCTTCTGCTGAAGCAAACTCTTCTTCTGGAACATTGTAAGTAAATGAAGTTGCACTGTTGTTTATCAAACTTTTTTCTTCTGCTTGCTGATCGCTTTGAGCATAAGCGCTTGCAAGGGAAATAGAGTAACAGAAAGTTTGAAAACAGGTGTTGTTATTGTAAAAGTTTTGATCAGACGATAAAGTTACGCTAAAATATGGAGTCCCGTTTTCAGGAACTACATATTCAGCAGTCTCTGTAATATTGGCGCCCTCAGGAAATAACGCTGAAAGTTCGGCTGCTCGCTTGAAGTTTGATTCAATTGTATGTGTACTCTCTTTGTTATAAGTGTTTAAGAAAGTTGTAGACAACAAAGAAGCATGAATTTGCATTCTTTCCCAACCAGAGTTTATACCAATCCGTATTTTGTTTTCGTTTACATTTTTTTCTACACGGAGCCATAAATTACTTGTTCCATTTGAAAAGTATATATTTGCTTCTGTTCCGTCTTCCGATATTTCCAATGTATCATTTTCAAACTCAAAACCGCTCCTGCTAAGAGTTGATTCGTTTGAATCCATCCAACCTTTCGAATAATTTATCGTGAAACTCCCTCCTGCATTTGCAGATGTTGAGATGGAGCCAGATGCTGACTTCTCGGCCGTTAACTCTGTTGGGAAGTTGCTTACAAATTGGTTGATTGTTTGGTTTCCTGGTTTTGCAGCATTTTTACCACCATCGCTGGCTGTTGCATCAAAATAATAGATAAGCCTATCGCCGCTCACAACAAAGTAATATGCTGTGTCATTGTCTCCTGTCATCTTAACAACATTATTGTATGTTTCTTCTCCGCTCGATAGCGTCAATGACTGGTTTACATAAACATATATATCGTCGCTTTCTTCGTCGCTTAAATCTATGCCAAAGCTGTTCTCGTCAATATATACAAAATCTGAAGGTCCTCCGCTCAAAGCGATTGTGGTTTGTTTTTGATATGTTAGGTCAAATGTAAGTGTTGTATAAGGGAGCTCTTCTCCGCGGTAAGTTAATGTCATATTACCGTTAGCATCAATCTTCTCAACCGTCACGTCAATATCAATACTATCAACAGTCGTGCCGTTTTGTACGTCACCAACACTTGCATTCGACACAATCCAATGCGAAACGTCTGTGTCTGAGGCGCAGCTAGCAAAAGTTGTATCATCATTATTTTTCAAATTATAAGTCCAGGAGTAAGAATAAGTGCCTTGCGACAAGGTGCTAAAGCTAGAGGTCAATGCGTATGTTGTTCCTCCAATAGACACCGTTTTTGTATCTCCTTTTTCCGAAGCATAGCCGGATTGTTTCAATTCTTGATATCCATTGTCTTCCGTCTCAGCGGTACTTCCCAGTGCGCTTTCCTTGCTTGAGATTGTGCTTTGCACCATTGCTGAAATATCATAGTAATAATTTCGGTTAATGGTTTCTTTAAAAAACATTTCTCCATCTTCATGAACCCCGATCTGCTGCGCGGAATTCTTTCTTTCTTTCAGTCTAGACAGCTTAACTGAGGCCAACACCTTTTGCGTTTCAACAAAAACTTCCGGCAATCCTAAATCGTTTAACTGCATACTAGAGTAATAAGAATAATCCCAATCTTTACTGTCTAAATGAACAGAAAGTTGTTCGATTTTATATTTATAGTAGTACCAGTGCGGCATAGTATAATTACTAAATTTATATTCTATAGTTGAGCTTAATGATTTGCCATTAAGATCTTCAATCAAATAATGATCACCGCTCCGCGAGATTGTCGATTCGTTTTGAGAATAATAATACTTAGCACTTGCATAAGATTCGCCTTCCTTAAGCATTGCGCCGTTAAGCACAAGCTCGCCGTCAGAGCTGCAGTTTGTCACAGAAGTGTTTGCAATATGATAAGCCGAAATGTTTTGTGGGCTTTTCTGCACAAGATAAATCATTGGGTTAGTTACAGAACTCAATACGTCATCGCCATCATACTCTACCCCTGTAACTTCATAGCCATACTCCGGATCTTTTCCCAACGCTTCAATTGGGCCTTCGTTATAGCAGTTGCTGATTGTTGTGTCTGAAGCAGCACTTGCCGCAATTCCCGCAGCATAAGCCAAAGCTGCATCGCCTACATTCTCTTTATTTCCAGCCTTAATCATGCCTGCGTTATAGCAAAAATCTATAGTTATATCTTCGCCCGCATAACCTGTAATGCCACTTGCATAACAAGTGATGCCACCGTCTATACTGCCGGCCGTATACCCCGAAAGCACAGAGCCGCCGTTAAAGCAGTGGTTTATATACTGTTCGTTACCACTATTGTTGCTTGCGCTCCCAACAATTCCGCCCGCATAACCTCGCACCGCACTGATCGGTCCGTAGTTTGAGCAGTAATACAATGATCCATTTTTCAGCTCTCCAACAATACCTCCCACGTATGGACTTGGGTTGGTTCTCGTTGACGTGTTTGTTATCTTAACCATGCTGGTCACGGTGTCAATGCTTCCGCCACTCATCGTTCCAACCAGCCCTCCTACGTTGCCAGAGCTCGCGTTTATCTCACCTTCAAGAGTGATGTTGGAAATTGTGCCACCCGTCATTGTTGTTGCCAACAAAGGCGTCGATGTGTTCGCTTCGGTCAGGCGCAGATTTCTGATTGTGCCAGAAACTGTGCCAAACAAGTTTTTGTCAAGCCCTGTTATTGTTTTGTCTTGTCCGTCAAACTGTGCAGCGAAAGATGAAATAGCCCCCCAGGCAACACCGTTTTCGTCTACAAACTCTGTATTTCCAAGATCAATATCATACAAGAGTGCAACATTTTCAGCACCTGCGGTGATTGTGTTCAAGTTCGCCAAAATCCCAGCATTTGGTATGGTGTAGGCGTAGCCTTCTGTATTTGTTATTTCTGTGCCGTTGCCCTCACGTGTGTATGTTCTAGTTTGCACATATCTATCATAGCCGGAATCTCCGCCAGATGTCCAATCGCCAAATTTCGCCCACGAAGATTGCTTCAAGTATGTGAAGTTGCGAGTTGGATAGCCCCAGTTGAAGTTGACCTCTCGAGCCCAGTTGTTGCCTAGCCTAACTTGGTCGTTGTTCAAATTACCAGTCAATAAGTTATCAGTGGTTAAATCAGTAGTAGTTTCATCATCACCCTGCAAAGAGCTATAATTCAACCCGTTTATATCATAGTAAACATCGCCTGTTGCTGAGCCCTTCACACTTACTTCTACTTTTGTTTCGTCGCCTGCTGCTGTTTCGTCTTCTGCTACATCAAATGTTCCGTCAGTGTAATCATTAAGGTCAAGTTTTGTGATGGTGTAGGCATTTGAAATGTTAAGGTTTGGGTTGCTGTCAGTAACATTGCTGCTTGCAAAAGCATAAACGTTTGCATCAATATATGTTGCAACTGAGCCTGTTGCGTAAGTATAGTCGATGAATGATACAACTGAGCCAGATGAATCATAATTTGCAATGGCAGAGATTGTTCCGCCGCTTGCCGCACGATAAATCATGTCAAGGTTTGTGTAGCTTTCTGCAATCAAGCCGCCACTCATTGAGCCAACAATTCCGCCCATTGTTACAGTTTTTGTGCCGCCAATCGACATGCTGCCGTTGACGCCAATGCCATAAATGATCGAATTGCCACTCATTGAATTTACAAGTCCGCCGTAAATGGTTGGCGTAGAATTTTCACTAGAAGCAGCAGTAAATTCTGCCTCCCGCTTGATATCCAAATTGAAGCCGGAGATTGAGCTGTAACCCGATATGCTTGTAATCGGAGAAGCCAAGCTCAAACTTGCGTCAAAATTGCCCACAATCGCAACGTTTTTTCCTAAGTCTTCGCCTTGCATAGCTGCCAAAGAATCGGTTGCTGAATAGTAAGTAACCTTGTATTCGTCCGTGTCCCTTTCTGATAATGTTTCCATTCCCGATGCATCATATTTCGTTTTCGGATTCAACTTGCTTACATTATTATACCAATTAGCACCCTGACCATAAACCTCTTTAGCAAAGTTTATAAATGCTCCATCGTCAATAGCTGTTGTCACCTTGTCTATTATATATGCGCCAGTTTGCGAGTCACCAAAGCCTTCCAAGCTATTGCTTCCACTATACCCAATATCTGTGCCTTGGGTGTCAAATGCCAAAGCAACTGCAGAGTTGTAATAGTTGCCATCTGTGCTAGTCAGTTCGCCTGCACCAATAAGAGCATTTGCGTTGTCAGTTACTGCCAAACGCGCATTGTGGTTTGTGACCATGCTGTTTGAATTTGAAACAGTGCCTAAAGACCCGTTTGACGAGTTCGATAAGCTTGAATCGATGCTTCCAACAATTCCGCCAAAATAGTAAGAGGTCATTCGGCTAGTAGTAGCAGTGCCATAATCAATAAACACTTCGCCATAATTGTTTGCTTTATCAATCGTAAAGTTTGCATTTGCTTTGCCGATTGTGCCGCCCACAACAACCGTTCTGTCGCCCGTTGGATTTTTAACAATAATGTCGCCGCCAAAAACAGAAGAATTGATGGCAATGGCCTCATCATTTGATTCGCTGTTATGATAATACCCCACAATGCCGCCCAAAATTGCGTCTCGCGCCGAAAGATCGGCCGTGATGCGCCCAAGATAAGCAACACCATTGCCTTTGCTGCCTAATGTATTGCCAGTAGCCGCTGCATCATTGCCAGTTTCCGCTGCATCATTGTCAGTTGCCGCTGCCTGATAGCCAATCATTCCGCCGATGTATAGATCTGATGAGGTTGCTTTTGCTTGATTTTCATAGTTAAAGTAAGATATATCAAGGTCTGAGTAAAGTCCCCCTGAGTTGGAAGATATAACGCCTGCGCTATAGCCCACCAATGAGCCAATGCCTACGATTGAAGTGCTTGCGCTTTTAACCTCAATGCCATCTCCGCTATTTCTCACCTCTATGTCGTCCAAAGTCAATTTGGTTGTGCTATACCCAACAACGCCACCAACAGCCAAGGCTGGCGAAGTGCCCGAGTCCTCGGTTGCAGCAACGTTTTTAACACCCATCTTGATGTCAAAATTGCTGGCCGTAAATTCAGTATTTGAATGCCCAATCAGACCACCAATATATGCGCCTTTAGAGACGTCAACGCCGCTAACCGTGAATGTTACCTCAGAGCCAGATGTTAGCTCAAGTGCGCCTCCTGCTGTTGTTTGCCCAACAAGTCCGCCTGCATTAAGGTTTGGAACTGTTTGTGGAAGAGTCAACTCGACAGCAGCAGCTTTTTCTTCGTCTTTTTGCAAGTTGTTGAGATTTTGTGTCGCGCCGATATAGCCGCCAGCGTTTATCGTGCCTTTAACTGTGATATTGCTCAAATCAATTTTTGCTGTTCTGTCGCTGCTAAAGCCATACAGGTTTACCGACTGATTCAGGGTTCCATCCCCTTTTGAAGTGCTGCCAAAGTAAAGCCCAACATTAAGATTTCCCACATTTGGATCATTCGCAAACGATATCTCTTTGCTACTTAAATTCTCACTGAAAGTCATTTTGATAAATTGGGCTTCCATGTTTGAGGTCGAGCTGTTTTGCACAAACTCTCCGGCAAGCAAACCAACGTTTAGTGTTGAATCATTACCCATTTTTGTTGTGTCAACGGCTAGCACGGACTGCGCGCCAGCTTCTTTAGAACTACTATCAATCGTGATGTTTGAAATTTTTGTTGAATCAAGTGTTGGCGCAATAAGCCCTGCTGCATCATCAACTGGAGTGACTGTCACGCCGCCATTGATATACAACTTTAAGTCGTTGATAGTAGAGCCTTCGATCTTTGCCCTGCTGATCACACCGCCATTAACTTTTATTGTATCTCCGCTAGCCACCGTACTAACTTCGACTTCAAGATTTTCAATAGAAAAACCTATCGCTGTGCTTTCAAACAGTGATTGGGCGATGATAAGCTTGACTTGACCATTATCAGTTTTATAATTATCATTCCCTGTCAAAGAGCCTGCAAAGTTTCTGATTGGATAGCGAGATAGAAAATCTCTTAAATTGACATCGGCATAGTCCCTTCCCGATTCGTCTTTATAGCCTCTGACGATAACGTTCAAAGTTGGATTGGTTTGCATAAGCCCAAGCACGTATTCAATGCTTGACGGGTAAGCATCAAGATAAACGGTGGTAGGGTCAGCCAAAGAGTAGCGGATATCTGGGAAGAACTGGTCTGGTTGATGTGACCAGTTGCTTTGCTGCCATGTGCCGCTGTTTAAGAAGATTTTTTGAGTTTTTTCGTAGCCCGCTGTGCCTGTTGTGAAAGTTGAAATGCTTTCAACTTGGTATAGCGCTTTGGCCGTTGGGTCATCATCGTTTTCTGCAAAATATTTGTTGTTTGGATAAAGGTTGATAAGCAGCTCTTGATCGTAATCGGCAAAGCTGTAAGACTGAACATAACCCACTGATGCAATTTCTGCCTGTGTTCCGGTTGAGCTGCCTTCGCCAGCAGTTCCGCCCTCTTGTGCGAGTTTTGAGTCATCTCTTGCCTTCCAGAATTTGATTTGCACGCCGAGATTATCCGGTTTTGTTGAGCCGCCAACAAACTGATAAACATGCTTTGCAACTTTATTAAGATCGGGCATGTTTTTTTCACTCCCGCCTTCGAACTTGTCTGCAAAATCGTCAAAACTGTAAGTTTGGCCTGTGCGATAGTCGATGTTTGTGAAGAAGTTGACAGCATTTGTTGAAAGCAGTGCAACGCGGTCTTGGTCATTTGAAATGTAGCCGATCAGTCCGCCGCTGTGCCCTTCCGTATGCTGGCCGTTTGCGTTGTCGTTGTAGTAATACGCCCTTACATCGCCACTTGCATAGGTTTCATAGAGCAAATATTTTGTGTATTGCCCGGCTGCGATTATGCTTTTGTCAACAAAGTAGGTTGAAGATTGAGAAAGGTTTGTCTCTCCAATCAAACCGCCTGCAGACTTAGCCGTGAGCGAAATCACGTTCAAATTAGAGTAAGAAACTTGCAGCGTTCCCGAGCCCACCTGTCCAACAAGTCCGCCAATGGCGATCTGAGAATAGGTTGTGCTTTCGTTTGAAGACATAAACAGGTCAAGCACGCCGCGCTCAATTTGAGAGTTTTCGCTTTCGCCAGAGTTATAGAAAGATGCAATTTGGTCTTCAATCGCTTGCTGCTCTTGCTCTTCATGCGTTGAGAAGATTTTGCGCAAGAAGCCGAACGATTGGCCGATAACGCCGCCAGCATAATCTTTTGTGCTCAAAATGTGCGAGCTGTTGCTGCTCATTGATCCAGAAATGGTAACTCCAGCATCTTGAACAAATGTTTGATGAGCTGTAAGCCCAAACAAACCGCCAACAACCTGACCAACGATGTTGATCTGCCCGCTTGCACGAATGTTGCTCACGTTGAAGAGAGGAACTTCGGTGTAAGTGAAGGCTGATGACGTTGCCGTCCCATAAATGTCAACATATCCCACAATGCCGCCGGCGTAAGAAAGATTTTGAATTGGGCTTTCAACTTCGGTCACATTTGTGGTGTAGGCAAGTTTTGAAAGCCAGCCGCTTGAAGATCGAGCGTTGTTGATGGCCTTAAGGTCAACAAATGTTTGCACATCTGGGCTGGAAGAAGTTATTCTGACTGATTGAACGTGAGGGTCTGTCACAGTGATGTTTTTGAGTATTGAATCGCCCGCAACAACACCAGCAAGTGCCCCCGTGAAGTTGCGCCCTTGCACCATTGAGCCGTTTGCATATTCAAGATTGATGTTGATCAAAAGTGCGTCTTTGACGTAACCTGCTAAAGTTCCCACAAAAAGTGTGTCACCTGCAAGCAAGTTGGAAGCCACTTCAATGTTGAGCCCTGTGATTTTTGGATTGTAAGTTGCAATGACTGTTCCTTGGCTGTTGCGCACCTCGTATTTTTCAATAGACTTAAACAAGCCATAAGAAAGATTTTTGCCGTTATATGACAGGCTGAGCCCTGTGATGTTGAAGCCGTTGCCGTAAAGCGTTCCGCTAAATGCCTTTTGAGTTGAAGGCAGGGTCACAACTTGAGAGTTGAAAGCCGTCATGTCAATGTCGCTGACCAGCCTGTAAGTGCCGTGAATGGTGGTTTTATATTGCTCTTGGATTGGGGTTGAATTGCTGCTGCCCGTCACTTGCACAAACTCTTCAGCATCGCGAATGATGATTGGGTTTTGAGAAGAGCCGTAAGAGGCGTCTATATAATAAGTTGGGTCGTCTTCAAAAATGATTCTTCCATATGGCAAAGCGTAAGTTGGCTCGCCTTCCGCAATCTGGTCATCTTCATAGAACAATGCATAGCGATATGAGTGAGCAATCATGTCGGCTTCAATCAGTTTCAGTCCTTCGGTTCCGCTGATTCCGTCGCCAGTATCCATTGCCCAAATGCCGTCTTGAAGAGAGTAAGTTGCAATGGCAAAACCATAGAAATAGTCTTCTTCGCCAGCATCAGGCACTCTGATAACGTCTGTTTTGAAAGCCTCTTCAGTGCTTGAGCCTGTTGAAGAGTCAAGTTCGCTGTAATCTTGATCGTAGTAGTAGCAGTTTTCGTATTCTCCGCTTGCAAGCAAGTCTCCGTTTGCGTCAAGACCAGAGAAGTTCATTTGAGAGTATCTTTGATTTTCAACTTGGCTTGCCGAGTAGCAATTTGCCACTCTGCCCTCGTTGCGATAAACAAAGCCTGAAGCAAGATAAACGCTGCCCACATTTGATGAGCTTGAAATCAAAATATTTGAATAGCAATTTTCGATAAGTGAGCTGTCGCCAGAGTTTGTCAAGATAAAGCCTGCAATAATGCACTGCTCTGACGAAATTGTTGAGCCCAGTCTTGCGTAAATTTTTTCAGTACCAATAGACGGCTGCTTAACGCCCTCAACATAGCTTGTCATGATTTTGCCGGAACTTGTTCCCACAAAACCAGCTGCAAAAGCCTTGCTTTCCATTGCCGTGCTGCTCTTGTTTGTCATTGCAAGGTTTTTGACAAAACTTGCCGCAATGCTGCCAGCATTTTGAAGCACAAATCCCGCCATCTGCCCTTGAGCTTGGATAGTAAAGTTTTCAAGAGAAGTTTTTCTTGCCATGATTTGATTTGTGTAGATTTCGTCTTGTGCAAGAAGTTCCACAACTTCATCGCCACCCACTCTTGAGTTGGTGATGTTTCCGTTGTTGTTTAAAACAAAGCCAGCAACCAAACTGTTCCAAGAAGAAGAGTTTTGCATGATTTGTTCGCCAGTGCCTTGGCCGCGGTTGTAAGTCACAATCAAACCTGTATCGCCCGATTTTTTTGCCATGATTGCGTTTTCGTTAAGCCCCGATGCACCAATAGCATATTGGTCGGTGTAGAAAGAAACAACTTCACAATTTGTGATGATGCCGTAGTTGGTGATTGCAAATCCTGCAATGTTTGATGTGGTTTTTCTTGAAAGGTCAACAGCTATGTTTCCGCCTTCATACAAGTTGACACGAATATTTTTGAGTGTTGTGCCTGCATTGACTGTTTTGAACAGTGCAAGATTAAGAGCGCTTGAACTGCTTTGCGTGTCAAACGAGCGGATGTGGATGGTGTGACCATTTCCGTCAAAACTTGAAATAAAGTTGGTGTCAAATGGAGTGTAAGATTCAAGCACAATGTCGTTCATCAAGATATAATCATGCATCTGCTCATCTTCGCTTTCGGCAAGCGACATAAATTCTTGAGGCGTTTCAACCATGATTGGCAAATCTTCGTCAGAATAAAGGCTGGTTTGCAAGGTCACATATGTTGGAACGATGCTCTCTTCTCCGTTTACTACGACATAAGTAAAAATCACGATTTGTTGACTTGACTGCGTCAGTGTGGTTGCTCGAATGTTCACCCTTCCATTATCGTCAACTGAGATGATAAATGGCGAGGTGTCTTCGCTTGCGCCTTTGATTGGCACATATTCGTTTTCACCAGAACCTGAATTGGTCACATAATAAATTCTGTCTTCAAGCGGAATAGCTTGATATTTGGCAGCTCCCTCCTCATATACTTTTTCCACGTTGATAAGATAGTCTGATTGAGAAACTTTTCCGTCTGAGCTAATCTCTGGATAGAAATGATTTTGCTCAAATGTAGAGCGGCTGTTCATAATCTCTTCGTATTTATCTTTAGAATCCGCGTCAGAAGCATCATAGCTTGGATATTGCGGGTCAAACATATAGTTTAGGCTGAGCGTTTGATTGATGTTGACATAAACGTTAAGCGCGCCATCCACCGCTCCTTCAAGATATGTTTGTTTTTCATCGATTTTAAAGTCAACTAAGGTTACTGTTGCTTGCGCGGTTTTTGTTTCTATGTTGTTGTTTATTCTTCTGATCACAGTTGCATTCACATAGAAACGATTGTCTTCGCCTGCAGTCGCCAAAATGTTTGCGTAAAGGTTGTAGGTGTAAACTCTTTTGTTGGGGGATGATGGGTCAATTTCTCCGTTTGGATTGCCCACCACGTGATAGTCTACGTTTGTGGCTCCGCTTATATTGATAGCTTGAACTTCTTGGTCAATATTGACAGCAACTTTGATTTGAGCGCTGCCGCCTTTGGCAAGAAGCGCCGATGTCATGCCGTCAACTGTGACAGTTGGCTCAGCAAGGTAAGAAACAAAAATGTAAGAATTTGCGTGAGTCACCTCGCTTGGCTGCCCGTCTTGGCCATAAACTTTGTAGGTGGCCGTGAAAGTCAATGTGCAGTCCGGAATTGCGCGGTTGAAAACTGCAACAACATACAAGTTGTATTTTGAATCACTGTTGCTGCTAGGAGTGCTAGGAGTAAATCTGAAGCCATTGGTCATATATTCCAAAGAAATCGAGTTGGTAGTGGTATACTTAGTCCCTGATTTTTCCACTGGCAAGAAGGTGACAGCATCGGCAATAGGCGCACCTGAAACGGTAAATTCCATAAAGTCATAATGTGCATATTGCGGGTTGACGCTGATCTGAATGATAGAGCTTGTCCCCGGAGCCATCACACCTGTTGCCCCGTCGATTGTGTAAGTTGACTTGCCGTCGTTATAACTTGTGTTTTCAATATGGTAATTTGTTATATCAACTTTTGAGATGTTTTGTTTTGAAAGCTTTAAGGTCAAAGTTTGTTCTGAAGCGTAGAAAGAGTTTGATAAAAATTTGATTGCATATTCTTCGTCTGCACTCAATTTGCTGCGATAACCCTCTGCCACTTCAAACCTGAAACTGAACTCTTTTTGATAAACGCCAGAATTTGAGGTGTCGCTGTCAGACGATACAGTCCTTGTGACTTGCAGCACAGCTGTGCCATCTGGCTTTGAGTATGTTGTGGTGTCTGAGCCTTCTCTAGTTTCGGCCGTCAAAATTGTTTCAACTTGGCCGCTGACAAGC
Organism: uncultured Clostridia bacterium; assembly: GCA_944360075.1. GTDB lineage: Bacteria > Bacillota > Clostridia > Christensenellales > UBA1242 > Caccovivens. Next base: position 170,084 of record CALVTE010000001.1, read on the forward strand.
GCAATTTGTGCCGAAGCGTCATCTTCAGAGTCCGTGGTCATCATGGTCACATTGACAACCGTCACAGTTGAAGGCGATAGCGAGATTTCGTTTTTGTCAAAGCCAATGCTGATTGCTCCGTTAACCGGACTGATTGTGATTGAAACGCCAATTTGCTCTGTTACGGCTTCTTGATATCTCTCGTCAGAAATTTCGGCATAAATTGTTGCTGTCAGATCACCCTCTTTTGCTGTTGCTGCAAAAACTGCATTTGAAACTTGCTCAAATTCAGTTGAACTTTCCGTTGCTTCCTTTGGCTCTGGGCTTATCGCGAATTTTTCAAGCATTTTGATTTCAAAAGCATCTGCACCATTGCCAAGATAAACGGTGTCTGTTGCAAACTCGGCAACAAACTGTCTAGACATTGTTTTTTGCAAGTATACCATTGAGTCATGGCCATGCTCAAACTGCTCTGTTTTGCCAGATGCGTTTTGAGAAGAAACTATGATTGGACTCAAAGCGTCTTCAACAATATAAGATATAGTTTTGTTTAAGGTTACGTCTTGTTTTGAAGAAAGAGTAAGCGAGCCTGAACCTTTTGACTGTATATAGAGTTGAGAGCCTGTAACGATAAGGCTGTTGCTGTTCGAGCTGACAATAATGTTTTTGTTATACTGGCAAAGGTCAGAAATGTCTATAGTGTTAAGTTGCTGATAGTCTTGCGCTTGACTTTCTGACAACGAACTTGCACCAACGCTGGCAACAAGTTCTGCTCTAAAGAATATGATTGAAGATGTTTCGTCTCCATTATTGACAGGGATTGCTTTGAAAAGTCCGCCCTTTTCAAGCACCATAAATTCTGAAGGAATGGTTTCTACTTTTTCGTCTTGATAGAAGTATCTTAAATAACTGTTGCCGCCATTGATCTTCACGTTAAAGCCGCTGTCGTCTGAAGTAATCACTCGGCTGCCCGTAAAATCATCTGACGCCACAGTTTGGTAATTTTTAGTATCATCATAATAAGATATATATGACAATTTATAACTTATTTCAACTCCTGCTGCATCACCAACAAAAGCTGAAAGTTGATAATAGCTTTCTGACTCTTCAGTTCCAGTCACTTGTCCGACCTTGTTGTCAACAAAGGCAAAACTTTCTTCAAAGGTAAAGGTTCCCGTGCCTGTTATTTGGCCAATCAGCGCGCCGGTAGTAGTAGCGCCTTTAAGTCTGTTGTTGTTTGACTCGTCGCTCGTAAGAATATAGTCATAAGCATAAATTTGATAAACACTGCTTGCTGAAGAAACCACCTGCTGCCCAATCACGCCGCCGACAACATTGCCGGTGAAGGTGTTCAAATCTTCCCCTTCAAGGCGATAGAATTCAACACGCGCTTGTTTGATAGTTCCACTGTTTGTGCCGGCAACACCGCCAACTGTTGCATTCTCACCATTGATTGTAAGCCCAAGAACTGAAACATTTTCAATACTTGCACTGCTAGTGTTAGTGCCTGCAATACCGCCGACATATCCTGAATTTGCATTTAAAACACTGCTGCTTAAGCCGTTGGTGTCAACCGTAACGTTTTTGATTACGCCAGAGTTTTTGTCCACAACAAAACCAGCCGCCGTGACAGAGCCGTTAAAGGTGACATTTCTGATGATGCCGCCTTCTCTGCCTGCCGTCTTGAGCTCTCCTGCAAAGTTTTGGCCGCTAAGGGTTATAGTGATATTTTTATTATCCCCTTGAAGACCACCATTAAAGGTATCAAAATGCGTGTTTGTAAGAGTGATATCGTTCATAACAGTATAGAAGTATGAGCTTGCTTCAACTCCGCGATTGAAATCCTCTTCTGAGAAAACGCGATAAGCATAAGCAAAACTTCTTCCGTCAGCCACCAAAATATCAACGCTTTTGAAAATGCTTGCAAACGAAATTTGCTGTTGTTGGTTGTTGACAAAGAAGGCGTTTTCTGCCAGCCACTCAAAGTTTGATTTGCCCGTTCCGCTTTTTTCTTGGCCAAGGCTGTTTATGTTCAAATAGCCTGTGCCGCCCTGATAGCGATAGATAATCTGCTCGCCAATAACAGCATCTGAAGGGAATATGTAAAGTTTGCCACTTGTGCCAGAAGTCGCTTCCAACTCCACGCGCAATCGGTTGTTTATGTTTTGCACGCGGACAATGCTGTCGGTGACTTGTCCGTTTTCGTCAACAACAAAAGTTCTGACCCCTTTGTCTTTTGCATAGTCTGGAGAGGTGCTTGTCACAATAAAGCGAGTTGTGTCAGAAATTGTGCCCACTTCAAAATACAAGCCGCCGTCATCCACGCCGTCCACAACAAGTTTTTCAACTCTGTCGGCATTTATAATCACAAAATTGACTTGTGCTCTATGTGCATCTGCGGCCTCATCTTGCAGCCCAACTTTGTCAAGGCCTGTCTGCTCGGCAGAAATTGAGTAATAAATGTTGACAAGTTGTGGCGCATTTTGAGCCAGCTCGGTTGATAGAGCAAAGATGGTAAATTCAAGATAAGAAGGTTGAATGTTGACTGCCATGATATCAAAATATGGATTTGTAACGCTCGCTCCTGTTTCATCTGTCCAGCGAACGCTGTCGCTGTTTCCAACAATCGAGCCTGTCAAAGTTTGAGCCCCGATGGTTGTTTCAAACCTAAAGTTGACAGCATCCTTGTAGGTGATTTCGCCTGCAGAGTAAGAAATTCGCACCGTTTTTCTTACCTGGTCGGTATCACCCACAGAATTGCTTGCATACAATGTGAAGTTTGTGTCGCTTGCAGAAGAAACCGAAAAACTTTCCACTGCATTATATGAATGCACCAGAATAACTCTTTGAATAAGAATGTCTTCGCCACTTTCTCCAATCCCTTTGAAAGAAAGAACAAGATAACTATAACCTTCGCCTGAGGTTCTGATATGGTCAAGCGCTAGGTTGCTTGACAATATGTTGCTGCTGTTTTGAGCTTGGTTGACAATTTCGTTCCAGTCGCCATTATAAAGCGATAAGAAATTTTCAAGTTGAGTTTGTTTGTCTTGCGAAGAATTTTCATCATACTCAAAATCAAGATAGGCCGCCTCGATTGACGCAACAGCAGAAACGCCGTTTGAAGTTTGGTTAAACTTGTATGACAAAAGTGTTGTTTGACCATTTTTTAGCATTAAAACTGAAGGAGACATCGAATCTGTTTGCTCTTCTTTGTTAATCAAAATTTTGTCAGAAGAGTTTTGCATTGTGATAGAAGCGGCTGAGTTGTCACAAACAACAGCGGCTTCAGTCAGTGGCAAATAGATATTCAAAACAATCTCGTTGCTGATTGCACCGTTTTCATGCATGATAACAAAACTTGTTTGCGAGTTTGTCAAGCCAAGCGAATCTTGTTTAAGTGTGAAATTGATGGCAAAAGTCACATTTTCGCCATCAGTTGATTGGAAAACAGGCTCGCTTATCTCAACATAGCGGCTGCCAGAAAGGTTTTCTGGAATATATAGACCGTCGACTGTGGTTTGGCCAAGCAAGGTGAAGTTTTGTGAAATGGTTGCAACTGAAGAGCTGTCGATTTTGATTTGGTCAACCGCCGTTTCAAATTCGATGCTGCCAGAGCTTTTTACAACGCTCACAGACATGTTTGCCTGCGTTGCCTTTGGATTGTCAACAGAAGCAAACGAAATGCCGATGCCTCTGAAACTTGAATCGGGATTTCCCGCCTCGTTTTCAGCAGTGAAAAAGTCTGGATTTGCCTTCAGATAGATTTGGTGCTTAAGCGGGTCAGTCAAAGTTGAGGAAATTGGTTGTGAAACAAACGCAGATGAGTTTGGATCCCATTCAAGACCGATTTCTGAGTAAGCCCCACTTGAACGAGTGTAGACCAAAACAGGAGAAAGGTTGCTGCGCAGCCCAAGCCCATTGGTGCTGACAGAAAGCACAATCTGCCCGCTTGCTTGTGTCACAGATCTTGGAGTAAGGCTCACTTCAAACAGTTGTCCAAAGCCGCCGTTCATTGAACTTGCGTAGTTTGAATAGAGATATTGCATCTCGTTTGAAGCATCCATTTCATCCTTGGTGACAGAGACTTTTTGAATTTTTTCTTTTGCGTTGACTTTGATTCTTCCAAAGCCAAGTTCGTCTGAACTGATATGGTAGTTGTAATTTTTGTATCCAACATTGAAAGCCACAAAGAAAACGTCATTGATATTTCTGTTTTCAAGCGCCTGCACTTTGAAAATATATTCAATCGAGCCCGAGCCGTCTTGAGCCTGCCTTGGACTGTCGCTGTCAACTTTCAAAAGCCTTTCAGTTGAGCCGTCAACGTTTTGACTACCAATGCTCAAAAGGCTTCCGTCTTCATTGTAAACCAGCGCTTGCAAATCAAGTCCGCCAAAATTGCTTGTCACTTCGCCGCTGAATTTTACCGCCAAATAAGCAAGGTTTTCAAAAGTGTCACCCGAAATGTTTGGCGTTATTTCCACCGCAACTTCTCCGCTAGAAATATATTCAAAAACGCCCGTCTTTGTTTTTGCTCCGCCAATGTCAATCAGCGAAATATCAATAGGGTCAATGCAGGCAATCGAAACCGTTTGGCTCACTCCAAGATGCGTCGTTGCCCTTAAAACAACGCTGTCGTCCTTAAACTGCCTTGGCAAAGTGATTTGATCGCCAACAATTTCTGCCCCGTTATAGGAAGTTGTTTTGTTTTCAAACGTCCAGCTCACTTGCGTTCTATCGCTTGAAGAAGGGTTGAAAGTGAAATAGTCTCCCCCCACAAGAGTGTTTGTCTGCCCTTTAACCAAAAAGCGAGAGCTTTTGGTTTCAACATCTTCATTTTTATTTAAAATCTCTGTTACTTCTGTGTAAACCTCAACATGAACGGTTTTTTGAACGCCACCATGTTTTGTTGTCAAGACCAAATCGTTGTCTCCAACATTTTTAGCTGTTATGGTGATTGCCGATCTGCCATCAGAAGTCTCAACAATTTCCACGTCAGAAATGACTTCGTTAGCTTCCGATAAATTCCAATTCAAAGTTTTATCGTCGGTGCCAGTTATGTTTGCATAAACAGTTGCCGTTGGATCTTCAAGCTCATTGTTGAGCTGAATTGAAACGGTTTGAGTTGACATCTCAAGCTCAATATGCGTTTCTGTGCAAGCATAAAGAATTGATGCACCAAGCATCATGAAAACGCTCAAAAATCCGACGATAAACTTTTTCATTTTGCCTCCTTGTTTAATATTTGTAATTTAAAAAATATTAAACGCAACACGGTCGAGAAAAATAGTCTCGACCGACCTTTCGAAAAAATTATACTTTTAATGTCGAAAAAAGTCAAATGAAATGAAATTAAAATATATAAAATATTTATAAAATATTTTTCTTGAATATTTTGCGTTTGAAAGGCTTGCTGAAATTTTTGAAAATTGCACAAATTTATTAAATCATTTTTCTGCTTCCGTTTTAAACATGGAAAAATGCTTTTTTTAAACATTTTTTGAAAGAAATAACAATTTTTTTATATTTTTTGCATTTTTTTTGAATTTTTTTATATTTTTTTGATAATTATTTGCAATTTCGCATTTTTTTGATAAAATAAAATCGACTAAAAAGGATGAATATGAGAAAAATTTTGAGTGGCCTTAGAAAAGCCATAGAAGAATATAAGTTGATAAACCATGGCGACAAAATTGCCGTTGGGCTCTCTGGCGGAAAAGATAGCCTTTGCCTTCTGCAAGCTCTTTGCGAGTATAAAAAATATATATTTCCTCACTTCGACCTAGTGGCCATTGCGGTGGATTTGACAAACGGAAAAAACGACTACAGGGGTTTGAAAAACTTTTGCAAGCAAAATGATGTCAAGCTTGAAATTGTGCCTTCAAATGTTTTTGAAATTGTTTTTGACATTCGAAAAGAAAAAAATCCCTGCTCGCTTTGTGCAAACTTAAGGCGGGGGCTTTTAAACAGCAAGGCAAAAGAGCTTGGCTGCAACAAAGTCGCACTTGGCCACCACCAAGATGATTTGATTGAAACTTTTGTGCTTTCGCTGTTTTTTGAAGGGCGCTTGTCCACCTTCAAGCCAAGCACCTATCTTTCAAAAACTGACCTAAGCGTGATAAGACCTATGATTTTTGTCAGTGAAAAAGAAATTGAAAGGGCTACGAAAGATTTTCCAATTCTGCACAATCCCTGCCCTTCTGACAAACACACCGAGCGAGAAAAAGCTAAAACTCTTTTGGCAACTTTGGAGGCAAACTACCCCGGTTGCAAAGAAAAAATTTTTAATGCCATAATCCACACGGAAAGGTATAATTTGTTTTAAAAAGACAATAATTTGACAAAAAAGCTGAAAAATTTGACAATTTTTATTATTTTTTATACAATTTTTCAAAAAAAGGAAACAAAATATGGTCACATTGATTATTTTAGACGGTTTTGGTCTGAGCAAAAAAAAGTTTGGAAATGCCATTGCCAGCGCGGGCACGCCACACCTTGACAAACTGAAAAAAAACTATCCTTACACCACCCTTTTGGCCAGTGGGCAAAGTGTGGGGCTGCCAAAAGGCCAAATGGGGAACAGCGAAGTGGGGCATTTGACACTGGGTGGCGGAAGAGTGATTTTGCAAGACCTTGAAAAAATCAATGAATCGATTGAAAAAGGCAGTTTTTTTGAAAATAAAGCGCTTGCCAAGGCCATTATGCACGCAAAAAACAACAACAGCAACTTGCACCTTATGGGGCTTTTGTCTGATGGCGGAGTTCATAGCCATATAAACCATCTTTTTGCCATCATTGATATGGCAAAAAAAGCAGGTCTGCAAAAGGTTTTTGTTCACGCTTTTCTTGACGGCAGAGATACTCCGTTTAATAGCGGAGAAAAATATATTTCCGCCCTTGAAGAGCGCATCAAAGCCACACCTTTCAAAATCGCATCAATTGGCGGCAGAATTTATGCAATGGACAGAGAAGCGCGATATGAAAGATTGCAAAAGGCCTATGATGTGCTTGTTGGAAACGTCACAGCCCTCAACAAAACCGCTCAGCAAGCCCTTGAAGAAAGCTATAACCATGGTGTTTACGACGAGTTTGTTGAGCCTGTTTTGCTGGAAAAGGATGGGGTAATCAAAGATAATGACAGCGTGATATTCTTCAATTTCCGCTCTGACAGGGCGATTGAGCTGACAAAAGCGCTTACTGACAAAAATTTTGACAAATTCACCATAAAAAAATTCAAAAACCTATTGTTTTCGCCTATGGAACTTTATCATGAAAGTTTTTCCCATCTCAATGTGATTTTTCCGCAAGAAAAAATTGAAGACAACCTTTCTGCGATAATCTCTCAAGCAGGTTTAAAACAATTCCACATTGCTGAAACCACCAAATATGCCCACGTGACCTTCTTTTTCAACGGCACAATTGAAAAACCATACAAAAACGAAGACCGAAAGTTGATTGACAGCATCGACACCAAAGATTTTTCATACTATCCAAATATGCGCGGGCCAGAAATTACAGAAGAAACTTTGGATGCGATTGCCTCTGCCAAATACGATTTTATTCTTGTAAACTATTCAAACCCTGACATGATTGGCCATACTGGAAATTTTGAAGCGACAAAAAAGGCGATAGCCTGCGTTGAAAAACACGCCTACGCTCTTGCTCTTGCCACCCTTATGGCTGGCGGCGACTGCATCATAACAGCCGACCACGGAAACGCAGAAGAGATGATTGATGAAAAAGGCAACAAAATCACTTCGCACACCACAAATCCCGTTCCATGCTATCTTGTCAGCGAAAGGATGAAAAAGGCAAAACTAAAAAAAGGATCGCTTGCAAATGTGGCTCCAACCGTTTTAAAACTGCTTGGAATAACAATCCCAAAAACAATGGAAAAACCGCTGTTTTAATTCAGCGGTTTTTGTTTTTGTCAATTTTTTAAAATATATTTTTTTCTCTTTAATTTTCGAGAAATTTTGCCACTTTTTTGCATTTTTTCTTGATTTTTCAGCAAATTTTCTTGAATTTCAAATTTTTCTGTGTTTTTCCTTTTGTTTTTTCTTGATTTTTTCTTGAAAAAGATTGATGACAAATCTGCATTTTCAAGGTCAAAATCTCGCTTTTCAACCCTGATTTTTTCCACCCTTTTTGGAATTGGCTTTTTGTCGACCGGCAAAGCAGGGTTATCTTTTCTCTGCCTGATTTCAAGCTGGTCATAAGGGATAGATATGTTGTTTTTCTTAAGTTCGTTATACACAAGCTCTAGCACATCATGGTATACTTCCCAGTAGTCCTCTCTGTCACACCATGCCCTTGCAACAAACTCGATGCTGCTTGAGCCAAGGCTGTTGAGTCGGCAAAATGGTGCTGGGTCAAGCCTTACCTTGCCATTGCTATACATACATTTGACAACAAGTTTTTTCACCTTTTCCACATCACTTTCATATGCCACAGCAAACTTCCATTCAACTCGTCTGGTTTTGCAACTGTCATAGTCCACCACCGAGTTGTTGATGATAGTGGAATTTGGAATGGTCACACGCTTGTTGTCAGAGGTGAGAATGGTTGTGAACAAGAAATTTATCTGAACTACCGTGCCTTCTTTGCCGTCAACTTGAATATAGTCGCCTTTTTTAAACATTTTTGAAGACACAACAATCAAACCATTGGCAGCATTGGCAATGTTGCTTTCAAGGGCAAGGCCTATTGCAAGAATAAGTGCGCTCAAAGCCGTCAATATTCCTGTGATTTGCACGCCGATGATGGACAAAAGCGCCAAAACCAAACATAGGTAGAGCAAAACTTTTAAAATCGCTATGATAAACCCTACTGCAATCTTTTCAATTTTTGTTCTGTTTAAAAGCCTGCGTGAAATGTTGATTAAAATCTTTATCAAAATAATTCCTGCAAAAAGCACGGCAAAAAACAGCACTATATTCCAAATATTTGTCTCAAAAAAAGTGACGATATCATTCCAAAGTTGATTCCAATCCATAACATAAACCTTCTTTAGATATAAGTCTAATCAAACAGCAAAAAAATGTCAAACGATTAGCTCCTTTTCCTTATAAAAACACTGCAAATCACTCCAAGAAGAGCAACCACACCCACAAACACCAAAGTTATCACAAGAGTGTTGTCTTCTTGCGGCGGCTGGTCGTCTTCATACAAAACACCTTGCTGTGACAATTTGAAAGTGAGCGTCAAATCAGAGCCGTCCAAGCTGACCAAAAATCTTGTTTTGTCAAGCCGAGTGACAACTTGCACTCTTTGCCCTTTTTCGTCAAAGGCTTGCCAGCTTTTGATATATTGATTTTGCGGCAAACTTTCAATGGTGATAAGATAGTAAAACTCGCCATCCCTTTCAACAAACTCCACACTGGCCTCGATTTCTGAGTTGGTGATAATAAATCTTGGGATTTCAAAGGTTTCAACTTCCACAACCGCCTCTTCATTAGGCATAACAAAACTATATTCAAAATCACTGATTTTGCTGGCTTCAACACCGTTTATCAAAACCCTGAGCACTCTGAATTGTTGCAAAGAGTATGAAAGTGTGACTTTCACTTCTTGCCCAAAATATGCCTGAGTTTTGTCAAATCTCATCTCAACGGCGCTCTGCCCCTTGACAACTGCATTGCGCTCAATATCTTGCGTATAAACCTGCACCACAACATCCTTTGCCGGCATTATGAAAACGATTTTGTCGTTGCTTGGATATCTCACCAGCCCCTCGTCCAGCCCGCTCAGCACAAGTTTTTGGTCTTCCTTCAAGTTGAGCGCCGTGATAGTTATCTCCTGCTCGTAAATCCCTGAAGAGTCATATTTAAGGCTGAGCCCTTCTGGCCCGTTGACCGTCACAGCATAAACGATGTCTGTTAAAACAAAACTGATTTCCACATCATTTGCTGGCATAACAAAACTTATTGGTTTGCCAACTTCGATAGCGCCCTCAAATTCAATTCCTTCAATATAGCTAAGCTCTTTTCCAATCGGCAGTCCATTTATAGTAAGCAAAACTTCTTGACCCAAAGTGGCTTGATTTTGCCCGTTTGGAGTGGTCAGCGAATAAGCCAGCCCCTCAATTTCTTGCACGCTTATGTTGTAAAGCTTGTCTTTCAGCGAGATAGAAACCGTCAAGTCCGAACTGCCCATGTTGAAACTATAACTGTTTTCGTCTTCTCCTTTAACAATCTGCACTTGGGGGTCATCTGCCCATATTTCGTCCACTTCTTTGCCTTGTGGAAGAGTGAAGTTTAAAGTGACGATTTCGTTCTGCACAAACTGAGTTTGGTTTGGCAAAATTGCCACTTGCACACCATCTGGGGCTTCAATTTTGATAGTATAAAGCTCTCCTAAGTTAATTTTTATCAGCTCTCCAATTTTTGCCACAACTTGCTTGTCTGTTGTGATAATATAAAACTGATACAGCCCGTTTTGCTCCGACTGATTGAAGATGATTTGCGTTTGCTCTGTCTGCACAAAATCGCCCCAAGTTATGCCGCCATCATCACTTTCCCGATAGGCAACAGTCATATTCTCCAGCAAATTTTCAACGTTTTCAATATTCACAACCACAGACAAAGCCTGCCCTGCCTGTATTGATTTTTGCGTTTCCACTGTGGCGCTTGGCTCAACATAGTCTTTCAGTTCAATTTCCGGCGCGGGAAGTTCATAGACAATTTGCCCATATTTTTCTGTATTGTAATAAATTTGATAATTTTGAATTACTCGTCTGTCTTCGTCGCCGGGCATATAGTAAAAGCCTTCGTCAAGTTCTTCATCCCAGCCCTTTAAAAAGTAGGCAACTTTCCACTGCTCAATTTGTTCTTGAGATGGATACCCATAATAAATCGGGTCGTTCCAAGTGGTGTCAAGGCCATACCAGTGCCCGTAAAGTTTGACGTAACTCCACATATGCCCTTCGCTGCTTTGGTTTGAAGGATTGTAGGCCTCCCCTGCACAAACCAGATTTGTTATGCCCAGCCCGTCAAGAAGATATTGCACCGCGTAAGAATAGCCGTCACACACAGCAAGGCCGTTTATCAATGAGCCATAGACTGTATGCACAAAATCTTTTGAAAGCGTTATGTCGTATTCCACATTTTCAACAACATATTCATTGACAAAATATACTTTTTGATAATCCGTCCAATCTTCGTCTATCTTTTGATAAATTTCTTCTCGTTTTTGCTCAAGACTGTCAAGCATTTGTTGAAGATTGTTTTGGTTGTAAATTCCTTCAATATAGCAGTTGTCGGAAGATATAGTTGGATTTTTGAAAATCAGCCCTGCATCATAGTTATAATACACCTCAGTGAAATCCACAAAAAACCATGTAGGGTCGTCATATTTCAAGGCGTTTACCGCCCCAAGCCAAGCTCTATATTGGTCTTTTTCTGAAAGTCGAACAAGCTGGCTAAATCCGTCGTAAGAGCGCAAAGAAATTTCAAAACTGCCCGTCTTGATTTCGTCAAAATTGTCAACCAAAACATCGTAAAGCATCACAATGCTGCTGTTTACGTCTTCTTCTTGGTTATCCCTAAAATAATCAATATAGTCATCATAATTTTCAATGGTATTGCCGCTTTGAGCATCCGCCTTGTCATTTAAAAGAAAGGCGAACAACAAAAACATCATCGCCAAAGGCAAAACCACCAATGCAAAAACTCTTAAGAAGTTTCTTTTTGTTTTCATGGATATATAATACCACATAATTGCGATTTTTTCCACACTTTCAGAAAAAATCACCCTCCTCGCAACAAAAATTGCAAACTGGCTAAGCTCACACAACGGCAAATATTTGCCGAAATAAAACCGATATGCTTAAAATATGTCAAATCTTCATAAGCAACCTCTGCCACAAAAAAACGCACCAGCCCTTTCTGGCGCGTCAACAACTTTTACTGGCGGGAAGAGAGGGATTTGAACCCTCGCGCCGGTTTCCCGACCTACAGCCTTAGCAGGGCCGCCTCTTCGACCTCTTGAGTATCTCCCCTTATGTCGCGATAATAATATAGCACACACAGCTGCAAATTGTCAATCATTTTTTCAAATTGCTTCAACTTTTGCCGCCTATTTAAATTTAATTTTGAAAATCTTTAAAATATTGTTGACTTTTTTGTCAAATAAAGGTATAATCTCTCTGCACACTTACAAAAGCGAAACCCGGTTTTCCTTTTGAAAAACATATAGAGATGTAGCTCAGCCGGTTAGAGCACCACCCTGATAAGGTGGGGGTCGGTGGTTCGAGTCCACTCATCTCTACCAGAAAA
>CALVTE010000002.1 GCA_944360075.1 uncultured Clostridia bacterium
CGTGTGCTCTTCCGATCTGTTGTGCCATTTTGAATGTCCTGACATAAAATTCTCCTTTTAAAACTGTTGTCGCCGATAAAGCGTAACATTTTCTATGTATATCTTAATTTTTTTGAAAGAAAAAGTCAAATTATAGTTTGATATTGCCTTGCAAGCAAGTTACTTTTGTTGGCTATAGATTTGATACATAATAACTCCGCCTGACACTGCAGCATTCAAACTTTCAACACTTTTTTCCATTGGAAGAGACACCGATTTTGTGCAGATTTGGCTGATTTGCTGGCTGACGCCTTGACCTTCGTTGCCAACAACAAGGCCGACAACACCACCAAAAGAGCACGAGAAGATGTTTTGACCATCCATGTCAGCTTTGATTAAAGGCAAATTCCATTGCTTTGCATGAGAGATAAACTCATCTCGCGTAGAGCTGACAATGTTTGCATAAAAAATTGTTCCCACAGAGCTTCTTACCAGTTTGGAATTTGTTGGTTTGACGCTGTCAACAAGATATATATGACTAAACTTGCAGGCAACTGCCGTTCGGATTAGTGTGCCAACATTGCCCGGGTCCTGCAAGCCGTCAATCACCAAAAAATTTGTTGTTGGTTTTGAAAAATCCATATGTTGTAGGTATTCTGCAACGCATAATACACCCTGTGGTGTTTTGCAATCAGACAGTTGCTCTATTGTTTTGCTCTCAACAAGATATGTTGGGCAAAGGTTTTGCCATTTGTTGAGTTTTTCGTTTTCAACCAAAATCAGTTTTGGCTTCAAACCGTTTGCAAGGGCATCATTTATGATTTTTATGTTATCCAAAAAAAGCAAAGAACTGTTTTCTCGTTTTTGCTTTTTTAAGTCTTTTATAAGATTGCCGCTTGCCTTAAGCATTATTTAACTTGCCCTACAAGTGCAGCAAAAGCTTCTGGTTCTCTTACTGCCATATCAGCAAGAACTTTTCTGTTGAGTTCGATGTTTTTGCTTTTAAGCCCAGCGATAAATTTTGAATAAGAAATTCCGTTAAGTCTGCAAGCTGCATTGATTCTTGTGATCCAAAGCGCTCTGAAATCTCTTTTCTTTTGTTTTCGGCCAATATATGCATATTGTCCACTCTTCATCACTTGTTCTCTTGCTGTTCTGTAAAGTTTTGATTTTGCTCCTCTATATCCCTTTGCGCTTTTAAGGATAGAACGGCGTTTTTTTACTGCGTTGACTGCTCTTTTAATTCTCATATCTTACCTCCTATCTAGCCAAAAGGGACTTAATGTTTTCTGCATTCTTTCCAGCAATGTAAGACCCTTTTCTAAGTTTTCTTTTTCTTGCTTGTGATTTTGTTGTAAGGAAATGTCCTTTCCCTGGTCTAGCAAATTTTACTTGACCGCTTGCGGTGACTTTGAAACGTTTTTTGCATCCGCTATGTGTTTTTTGTTTTGGCATAATCTTTCTCCTTTTACTTGTTTGGGGTGATGGTGGCAAAGATATTTCGCCCCAAATGCTCTGGCTCTTTGTCGAGAGAGCCAAATTCACTCAGTCTTGAGCAAAAATCTTTGACAATTTCAACAGCTTTTTTCACGTAGGCTTGTTCTCTGCCCTTCATTCGAAGTGAAACCTTAACTTTGTCGCCCCCCTGCAAAAATTTTTTTGCACTTGAAAGACGGTATTGAATGTCGTGTTCTTCAATGGTCATTGAGAGCCTTACTTCTTTGGTTTCCACAATCTTCTGAGCTTTTTTCAGCTCTTTTTCTTTTTTGATTGCATCGTATTTAAATTTTCCGTAATTTAAAAGTCTGCAAACAGCTGGTGAAGAATTTCCAGCCATTAAAACAAGGTCCAAGCCCTTTTCTTCAGCAATTTGCATAGCTTCTTGGTTTGACATAATGCCAAGTTGCTGGCCGTCTTCTCCAATAAGTCTGATTTGCGGTGCTGAAATTTGTTCGTTGATCAAAAGTTCTTTAAAAATTGCCTTATACCCCTTTTAATAAAATATAGTGGAAGCACAAAGTTCCACTATAACAAAATTCTCATAAAAAAGATAATTAAGTTATTACCAATTCAACGCAATTATCGAATGGTGAGAAGTGGAAACTTCTACTTTCATGCATAGATTTTAGCATATATTTTTTTCTTTGTCAACCGATTTTTTGCTTTTTTTGAAAGTTCTTTCATAAATTTTTCCAAGTTTTAAGATTATCTTGTTGGATTTTTTGACTGCAATTTCTTTCATAAGTGCTTTGAAAAATATGGTGATGCCGGCAATTAGTGCGGTGGTAAAAATTGAAATCAAAGTGACAAGTTGCAGATTTTCTGTGCTTTTTGTAAGAGTTAGCACAACGCTTGCCCCGCCTGCGCCGCAAAGAGTGCTGCAAATATCCCCCACTACGTCAGCACAAAAAGAGCAAACTTTTTCGCAGTGCTGGCAAATTTTATATCCTGTGACTGCTCCCTCAACTTTTTGAACTTTCCACATTTTGAAAACATCAATATTGCTGCTGGCAGAGGCAATGCCAATCATGTCAAATATGGTGGAAATAAAAACAAAAAACAAGATGCCTATAATCGCAAACACAATGCCCATGTTGGAAAGAACAACCTGACTTAAAAAGCCAAAAGCGATTGACAGGCAAAGCGTGATTATAAGCATTCTTGTAGCCCACAAAAAATTAAGTTTTCTTTTTGCTTTCACTTTCTTATTATATTATTTTTTTCAAAAGGCTATGAAAAAGAAGAAAGCAAATGCTTGAAAAAAGGCTAGATTTCTTCAAGTTTGCCAAGAGTTTCTTTGATTTGTGAAAGCTGACCTTTTGCGTTGTTTAAAAACTGATAGCAAAGTTTAACGAGTTCTTCGCCCTGTTTGAACAGCTCAAGAGCCTCTTCAAGCGACACATTTCCATTTTCAATTTTATCAATAATTTTTTCAAGCTTGTTGCAAGCTTCTTCAAACGACATTTTATTTTCCACAAAGTTCTCCCATTTGCTCTTCAATGATTGTTTTTATTGTTTTTTCAACCTTGTCAAGTTCAGTCATGATTTTTTCGCCCGTTTTTCTTATAGTAATTTCAGCTTGACGGTTTTCAAGGCTTCTTGGGCTGATAACCACCCGAATAGGAATACCCATAAGTTCGCTGTCTGTCAATTTGACGCCTGCTGAAACATTGCGGTCGTCATAGAGCACTTCAAATTTTTCTTGCAGTTGTTTTTCAAGTTTTTCTGCTTCTTCTTTCACTTTTTCGTTGTCAAGTCTGAGCGGGCAAAGATAAACCTGCCACGGAGCAATGCTCATTGGCCATACCAGTCCCTTTTCATCACAACTTTCTTCTGCAACAGAAGCAAGAGCTCTGCCAACACCTATTCCATAACATGCCATCAAAGGATTTGCCAAGCTTCCGTCAGGCATGGCGATGGTCATATCCATAGCCTTTGTGTATTTTGTGCCAAGCTGGAAAATATTTCCGATTTCAATTCCCCTTTTGATTTCAACAGGCTTGCCGCAAACAGGACATCTTTCATTTTCTTTGACTTTCGCAAGGTCATAAAATTGTTCAGCTTTAAGGTCTCTGCTTACATTGACACCTTTGAGATGATATTCTTCTTTGTTTGCGCCTGTCACCATTCCGCAAAGGTTTTGCAAAGAGTTGTCATACAAAATTTTGGTGTTTGGCAGTTTTAAGTCCACACATCCGATATTGCCTTTCACAAAACCTGTTTCAGAAAGGTCTTTAACGGCAACATCCTTGCCCAGAACTCTTTTAAGTTTTGCTTCGTTGACTTCCTTGTCTCCACGAATAAACACAACAACGGTGTTTTTGTCATCACCCACCATAGCGTAGCATACAGCTTTGATGGTTTGCTCAGGCTTAATGCTCATTTCTTGGCATACTTCATCGATAGTTTTGGCTTTTCCAGTGAAAACTTCTTGCAAATCTTCATCTTTAAAGACAGGTTTTTCTTCCATTGACGTGGCAACTTCCATGTTGGCTTTGTAATCACAATGCGGGCAAACAACAAGGCTGTCTTCGCCAATGTCAGACAGAAGCATAAACTCGTGAGAAACATCTCCTCCCATCATGCCTGAATCTGATTTGACAGCAATAAAATTTTTCATGCCGATGCGTTTGAAAATGCGCACATAAGCATCAAAAACCTTTTGGTAATATTTTTTGAGTTCTTCCTTGTCGTAGTGGAAAGAATATGCGTCTTTCATGGTGAATTCTCGCACCCTGATAAGCCCTGCCCTTGGTCGAGCCTCATCACGGAATTTTGTTTGAATTTGATAGATCATAAAAGGCAGTTGGTCATAACTTTTTATTGTGTTTTGGCATAAATGCACGGCGGCCTCTTCATGAGTCATGCCAAGCAACATATCATGATCGTTGCGGTCTTTAAATCGCACCATTTCTTGTCCAATGGAATAGTATCTTCCACTTTTTTCCCACATTTCTTTTGGCATGATAACAGGAAAAAGCACTTCTTGTCCGTCAACTTTATTCATCTCTTCTCTTATAATATTTTGTATTTTAAGGCTGACAAGTTGGGCTGGGCTTAAAAGCGAAAAAATGCCGTTGCAAACTTGCTTTAAAAAACCTGCGCGCAACAAAAAGTTGTGGCTTTTCACATTTGCAGCGCTTGAAGCTTCTTTAAGGCGCTCGCCAACCAGTTTACTTATTCTCATGTTATTCTCCTTCTACAGTTTTTGCATCAACTTTGCCATCTTGAAAAAAGATGGAAAAATTGTGCTTATAGTCAAGTTGTTGTTTTGTTGCCACACTTTTGCCATTTTGTTCAATTTTTGCATACCCTTTTTGCAAGATTTGGCTTGGGTTTATTTTGCTTAGCGTGGTTTCTTTTAGCCCCATTTCGTAGAGTTTGGTGTTTAAAAAGGTGTGTGATAAGGTTTTGACAGCTTTGACTTTTTCAAGATAAACTGCTTTGCTTTTCAAAAACTCTTTTTCGATGTGGTTGCTAGATTTGACAATCATATTATATAGAAAATTTTTTCGCTCGTCAACATAATTGACAAGCAAGTTGCCAAACTTTTGCCTTAGCGAAGAGAAAATGCTTTTTTGTTTTTCCACATCCATCGTGATAAGTTCGGCAGCAGCTGATGGAGTTGGCGCTCTCAAATCGCTGACAAAGTCGATTATGGTAAAATCGGTTTCATGCCCTACTGCTGAAATAATTGGTTTTGGGCAGTTATAGGTGGCTCTTGCCACAATTTCTGTGTTATAGGCGGCAAGATCTTCCAAACTGCCACCACCTCTAGCAACGATGATGGCGTCAATTTTGTCGTAATTTCCCATAAGGTCGATGGCTTTGGCGATTTCTTTTTCAGCTCCATTGCCCTGCACTTTTGTGTTGAACAAAACTATATCTAGAAAAGGATTTCGCCGCCATGCAACATTTTTTATATCTTGAATGACCGCTCCTTCTTTGGAAGTTATCACTCCCACCCTTTGAATATTTTTTGGAATGGGCTTTTTATGTTCTTGGTCAAAAAGTCCTTCTTTTTCTAGCGTTTCTTTCAATTTTAAAAATTCTTCATAGAGTTTTCCTTGACCAAGCGGCTGAGCGCTGTTGACGTTGAAATTGAGTTTGCCCGCCTTATGATAAAAATTTGGACTGCCGTAGCAAACAATTTTTGCACCTTCTTGTATTGTTTGGCTAAAGGCAGGATAAAAGCACACACAAGGTATTGAAGCGTTTTCGTCTTTAAGCGAAAAATATATCACATTGCGAGAAAAACTCACCCCATAAACTTCGCCAAGCAGCGGAATGTTATGCAGTAATTCTTCATTATCAAAAATTTGTTTGATATAGCTGTTAAGCTGTGATACCGTGATATATTCTTGCATTGAGCGCCCTACAATTTTTTGCAAATAGAAGATAAAACACCATTGACAAAACGAGAACTTTTTTCAGTTGAATATTTTTTTGCAAGCTCGACAACTTCGTTTATCACAACTGCCGTCGGAGAAGAAAGATATTTGATTTCGCAAACCGCTTCAAAAATAAGGGCAAGGTCAACTTTATACACCCGCGAAAGTTCATAGCCGATAAGGTTTTGGCTGACGATTTTTTCAAGTTCCTTGCGGTTGTTGCAAAACTCGTTTACGATTTGTTTGCAAAACTGGATGTCTTGTTCTTTTTTCAATGAAACAAAAAACTCTTCATCAAAAGCTCTTTCGCTTTCGGTGAAAAGTCTTTCAAAAATAAGTTGAAATGCAAGCTCTCTGGCCTTACTTCTCATCAGTTTTCCTCTGCTCCTTCTTTATCTATCACAACACCGTAAACATGAACATTGATTTTTCCAGGTTTTAATCCCACCATTGACCCAAGTGAATTTTTGATGTTTTCTTGCACCCTGTAAGCCACGTCAGGCACTGAGTAGCCAATGTAAACTTTGATATAAACATCGATATTGATTTTTCCGTTTAAGTCAAATTTTATGCTCACGCCTTCACTTTTTGGTTTTAGCACCTTTTTATACCAAGGCAGATATGCATTGGTCAAAGATTGCACACCGTTGATCTCTTTGGTGGCCAGGTTGATGATGGAAAGCAGAATGTCTCTGTCGATTTCAACTTTGCCTTTGTTTTGCAATGTTTTTGTTTTTGCCATATTTTGCTCCTATTCTTTAGTATTATAGCATATAACGAATGCTTTTGGCAATTATTCTACTGGAATAATTTTAATATTCGCAAGATTTGTTGAAAGTTCGGTTTGAATCACCGAAACAATTTGTGCCACTTGCTCTGAGGTCAATTCAGCTGCTTTGACAACGGCATTGACATTACCCTCAGAAATGGTGATAACGCAATCTTCAAATCCTTTTGCTTTGATAAGACCTTCAACAACAAGTTCTTTTTCCATTTGGCTGATAAGTGAAAGTCTTGCCTCTTCAGCATTTGAAATGGCCTCTTCACTTGAGGAGTCGCTTGCTATGATGGCGTCATAATAAAGCATCTCTTGGTCACGCATTGATTCTCTGTCAGAGCGATAGGTTTGGAAATAGCTTGAAGTTTCTACGACTGGGTCAGAATTGTTGATAGAACTGTTGAGCACAACATTAAGATAGGCAGTCACCCCAAGCAGCAAAACCATGGCAGACAAAATGATTATTTTCGTTCTTTTTTTCATAAATTTAAGCTCCTTTTATTTTGATGTATAAATTGAAATGTTTGCACTGTTTATCTCAACCACTGTTTGAATGAGAGAGATAATGTTCATCTTGACAGAAACGTTGTCCGCTCCTGAGCAAACAACAGCAATCCCTTTGATTAGAGGATAATTTTCGGCCACCAAAACAGGTTGTCCATCCACCATCACGACTGTTGTTGCAGTGCTTGTGATTCCACTAGCTGAAACCCTAGTTTCTTCTTCTGTCAAATAGGTGTATTCAAAACCTTTTTCGAGAGTAACCACAACATCAACATTGCTTGTCCCCTGCATTTGCGAGATTACATTTTCAAGTTTATTCTCAAGCGAGCGGGCATATTCTTCTGAAGTTGACAGGTTTTGCACTTTGTTGTCGGTGTTTGTCGATGGTTTTTCTTTTGTGGTGGCAAAGCTGGCAAAGTAAATTATTGCAATCAAAACAGCAAGTCCAATGGCCAGATAAAGATAAAAGTTTTTGTTTTTTGTCAGTTTGGCAAAAGTCTCTTTGAGTCTATTAAGAGTGTCATTCATAGAAAATTTCGTCCTCCCCGATATTTATATGGTTTTTTATTATCTGGCTGATGTGCTGTTTGATTTTCACTATATTTGTATGCTCTGCATTTTCAGTTATGACAAGCTTTGTCAAATCAACATTCACACTTTCCACTATAAAGGTGTTGTCAAAAATGTTGCAAGAAATATATACTTCCACATTTTGATAGCCAAACGAAGAGATTTCACTTTGTAGCTCAGATTGAAGTTTCAGCATTTTGTCATAGTTGAGTTCTTCAAGATAATCTTCGTCCACTTTTATCGTTTGCGATTCAAACCAACTTGAAATGTCTATATTTTGATTTAACAGTTTTGGAATAGGGCTCAAAATCACAAACATGATTAAAAAAGCAAAAATCCCCTTGATATATTTGCTCATGCTACCTGCTGGCAAAATAAGCTCGACAAGCACTGAAAGCAAAACGATGCCGGCTATTGACAAAATCCATGCTGACAAGGTTGAAACCATTTTTCACTCTCCTAAAAAATATTTGCTGTGCACATCACAAGCCCCAGCATGATAAAGTAAACAAAGGACAAGGCGATAATCAAACTGATCAGCAAAACCATGCTTTTTGCAAGAGTTGTTGCAAAATTTGCTATTTGTTTGTTGCCAAGAGGCTCAACAAGCCCGGCCACAAGTTTGAGTGCAAGCATAAAAATGATAAGGTCGAGAAGAGGCGAAAGTATGCTTGCCAAAAGCAAAAACAGCCCTGCACCGCCAACCGCGTTTTTGATTAAGTTTGAACTTGCAAGCATGATACCCATGCCGTCTGACAGATACGAGCCCAAAATTGGCACATAACTTCTGATTGCGTATTTGGCCGTTCTGATAGAAATGCCGTCAACCGAGCCTGCAGAAATGCCTTGTAAAGAGATAAAAGCGGTAAAGATAGTGAAAACAAGGCCGGTCAGCCATTTGTAAGAGCTGCTGAGAAAAGAAGAAAATTTGTCGAGTTTGACGGTGTTTGAAAGATTTGAAACGATTGAAAAAACTATCGAGAATATAAAGATTGGCAGCAAAATGTAGGTGGCAAATCCCCCTATTATATTGCTTAGAACTGCCATAGCCGGCTGATAGAGAGAAACTGAAACTGTGCCGCCTAGAGCAGATAAAAGAGTGAGCAAAATTGGAAAGATTGCATCCATTTGGCTTTTTAAAGACGCAATTGTGTTTGCTGTTTGAGCAAGCATTTTTGTGACGAAGGATAGCAGCAAGACCACCACAATGCCGTAAGAGACAAAATTGATCAAGCTTGCCATGCTTTTTCCATTTGAAGAAGGTTTTATGCCTTGCAGCAAGCTGCCCAGAATAGATATTCCGATTATGGCAGAAATCACAGGTAAAAGGCCGAGCAGACTGCTTAAAAACGCATTGACAACCGCTTGCCAAAGATTTTGCGAGTCGTCATACTCACCCGATAAGAGAGCGGAAACTTTTTCAAGAAAACTTTTGCCACCAAAGATTGAGATTTGCCCCTGACTGAAAGACGAAAGCACCTCGTCAAGTGAAGAAAAGTCAAGACTGTCGAGTTGAGAACTTACATTTTCTTCAAGCTCTTGAGCAATTTCTTCTTGCGACAGGTCTTGGCTTGTTTGAGCAGCACTCGTGTTTGATTTTATGGCTGCTGGGCAGAAAAACAAAACAAGCAAAACCAGCAAAATCAGTTTTTTCATGACGGCAACAATCCTATTATGATTTGCAAAATGTTTGTGACAATAGGCAAAGCCATCACCATAACAACAATCTTTCCGCCCAGCAAGATTTTGTCACCCAAACTGCTATTGCCTGTGTCGTTGCAAATTCCGATTGCAAATTCGACCAGATAGCCAATGCCGATGATTTTTATCAAAATTTTGTATAGCTGTGAAGAGACGCCTGTGGCTGCGATTATATTTTTGAAGACATCAAAAATTTCACTGACATAACCAAGAATAAGAAAAAGGATGACAAGCCCGCCAGCGATTGCGATAAAAATGGCAAAATCACTGCGCACAGGTTTGACAAAGAGTGTTGCAAGGCAAGTTATCAACCCTATTGCTACAATTTTGATAATGATGTCCATAAAACTCCAAAATTAAAATTTAAACAAATTGTTAAAGGTGGCAAAAAGTTCGCCAATCAAATTCAAAACCATTATAATGACCAAAATCAGCCCTGCAAGAGAGGCGATGGTGGAGATTTCTTCTCTGCCCGTTTGTTTTAAGATTTGTCCGATAATTGCAGTCAAAAGACCAATAGCTGCAATTTTGATAATCACTTCAACGCCCATAGTTTGCTCCTTATATAAACAGCACAACAACCATCAAACAAGCAACGATGGCAAGTTTGATTGACAGTTTTCCATATTTTTGAAAATCTTGGGAAGAGGACAAACAAAATTGAGAGAATTTGTTTTCAAAGTTCTTTATTTCTTTGAGCTGATTTTCCATGTCACTGCGGCCAAGAGATTTGAAAAACAAAAAAATTGAGTTGCCTTCATCTTCGCTTAAAAAAGAGATGCTTTTTAAAAGCTTGTCCTTTTCCAGGCTCTCTTTGTTTTCGATGCAAGAGATAAAGTTTTTGTCAAGGCTGCACAAATTTTGTTTGACTTTTTCTTCTAGTGACGAGATTATGTTGACCACCCTTTCTCTAGAAAAATTTATCTCCACATCAAATTTGTGGCACAAAAAAATCAGTGCGTCAAAAAAACTTTTGCGGCGTTTATATTTGAAATAAAACCTTGCGCCAAAGAATAAACAAAAAGAAGAAAAAATGATTATCAAAAGAATTTTCATTGCCACCACCTTAATATTTTCTGCCTAGTCTAGATAAGTTTTCGTTGTAAACTCCTTCAAGTGTGCCAGGGCCATTTCGCAAAGAAAGCACGATAAAACGTTTGAAAACTTTTTCTTTTATCACTTTCGCAAAGTCTTCTTTTGCCAAAAAACTCTCCACACTGTCGGCATGAACACTTGCCATGATTGAAACTCCACTGTTGCAGGCATAAAGCAGCGCTTGCACGTCATCGGACGAGCCAAGTTCGTCTGTGATGATAAGATTTGGACTGAGCGAGCGGATACCATTTTCAAACCCAACTTTTTTGGAAGCGAAAGAAATTTTGTCGGCAAAGTTGCCAATGCAGCCTTTTGAGCCGAGGTCGATTTCGCCCCGTTCATCAAGCACAAGAACGTTGAAGGCAAAGTTGCGAGAAGAAAGTTGCAAAATAAAATCACGCAAAAAAGTTGTTTTTCCTCCGCCCGGTGGAGAGATGATAAGAGTGTTTAAAATATTGCCGTTTTCTATGATATAATCAAAGCAACTCAGCGAGCAGTTTTTGACTTCGTGCGGAATTCTGATGTTGATGCTGTTGAAATTTGTCAGGGTTTTGATTTGCCCCTTTTCTTCAATCAAGTCACCGCCCAGCCCCAGCCTTACACCACCTTGAGTGACCAAAAACCCTCGCTTTATTTGTTCATTGACTGAATAAATTGAGAATTCACTTGCTCTGAAAATAATATCTTCAATCATGGTTTTGCTTGGAAAAATTGCTTCCTTCAAATTGCCAGTTGTGCCGTGGGAAGAAAGAAAAAATTTTTGACTACCCATGGAAAGAACGATAGGCTTGTCCACTCTCAAACGAATTTCGTTTAAAGCATTAAAGCTGACATATTTTGTCAAAGGCAAACAGATTTCGCTCGGCAAGATTTGCTCTAGCATACCTCCTCCTTTTTTACTAAACTATGAAGAAAAAAATTTTATTATGCTTTTTTCTATTTGGCTATTGACTTAGCAGCAAAATAATGTTAAAATCAAAGTATCAAAGGAGAAAATCGTTATGGAATATCTTGTGGAAAACGTGATGGAAGAGTCAGTTTCAAATTTGGAGTTTATGTTTAATTTTGACGATATTGTTTCAAAAGGTCAAAACGACGAATATAGGTATAAATTTAAAAAAAATGCCACTAAAATCACAGAAAAAAAGATTGTTGGTTTGAAAGTGATTGACAAAAAAGACGGAACAGTTTACACAATCTGCATGAAGGATTATTTCATTTCTGTCAATCCGTTTTTGTCGAGAGAGACCTATTTTCAGTTGATGAACGTCAGATATAGAGATCCAGTTGTCAATCAGTTGACTTCTTATCAAAGAGGTTATATCACCTACCTTCGACAATCTCTTCAAGAGCGTTTGAAAGAAATACAGCAGAAAGCGAAAGATCCAAACCTTACCTTAAAACTCGATCAAGTTGTCAAATATATCAATGAAAGTTTTGGCTGGATTGATAAAAAGGCTGAGCAGGCGCTTTCAAACTGCAAAGATCTTGACGAGATAATAGAAGTGGTGAAAAGTCGAGAATTTAGATATTTTATCGGCCGTTCTAAAAAATTTGTAAAGTTTGTGGAACTTACAAACCAACCTGTTATGTCAAAACTTGACAGCGTGGAGGATGCGCGCGGTTTGAGAATAAGCGATAGAATTCAGGCACGCAAAGAAGGCTTTTTGGAAAAATATACAATACCGGAAAAAATTCAAAATAAGAAGAAAGAAGAAAAAAATCTCATACAAAAATT
Organism: uncultured Clostridia bacterium; assembly: GCA_944360075.1. GTDB lineage: Bacteria > Bacillota > Clostridia > Christensenellales > UBA1242 > Caccovivens. The sequence continues at coordinate 12,257 of CALVTE010000002.1, forward strand.
AGTGCGAGAAGATGTGAAAGACTTTTATTTTCTTCCTGTTGTTGATGGCGACAACTGGGAATAAAAAAGGCACGCAAAATATGCGTGCTTTTTTAAGTGAATGTATGTTTTAAAGTAAAAAAGAGCTTGCAAATTGCAGCCAGCTCTTTTTTTAATTTTGAATTTTCTTAAAAATAGCGATAAATTATTTCACTCTTTCCAAATAAGAACCGTCGCGAGTGTCGATTCTGATTTTGTCTCCGATATTTATGAAAAGTGGCACGCCAAGCACATAACCTGTTTCAACTTTTGCAGGCTTGGTGGTGGCTTTTGTTGTGTCGCCTTGGATTCCCGGTTCGCAATCAATCACTTCAAGTTCAACAAAGGTTGGAGGATAAACTGCAAATGGATTGCCCTTATAGAAATACATGGTGCAATTTTCATTTTCTTTGACATAGTTGAGCGCATCTTCAATGCTGTCTTTGTTGAGTGGGATTTGGTCATAAGTTTCAGCATCCATAAAATAATAGATTTCGCCATCGTTGTAAAGGTAAGTCATTTCTTTTTTTTCAATTACGGCGATTTGGAATTTGTCGGATGGGTTGAAAGTTGTTTCTTTGACTTGCCCAGTCATAACATTTTTAAGTTTTGCACGAACAAATGGCGAGCCTTTGCCTGGCTTAACGTGCAAGAAATCAACAACTGAATAAACTGCTCCGTCCATTTCAAAAGTGGTGCCTTTTCTAAAATCTCCAGCAAAAATCATAAATAATTCTCCTTAACAATAAATTCTTATTTATTTTAGCATATCAATTTGATTTTGTCTAGTGTTTAAGTTTATTTTCAAAATTTTCTTTCTTTTGAGAGTAAATTTTTTTCATAATCAGCGCGTCATGCGGCATCATACTCATCGATTCACAGATAATGCGTGGCGACAAGTTATATTCAATTAAAACATCGGCCAGAGGCTCAAAATCTGGGCCGTAAAGATTGTCGTCAAAATTCAAATGTTTGATTTCCCCTTTTGGGCCATATTGGATTTTCGAAAAGTGAATGTGGCTGTTTTTGGTGCGGTCAAGGCCAAGATTTTCAATGCAGCAGTCAAACACTCTTTTATAGTCTTCTGCACTTTTCAGTCCGCCCTGTTCAAGCGAGTTTATATGGCCAAAATCGAAGGTTGGCACAAGGTGAGAATTGCATTTGCAAAGCTCTATCACTTCTTGATAAGAGCCAATTTGCATGGTTTTCCCCATAGTTTCAGGGCATAACAAAAGCCCCTCTAAACTCCCTTCGCTTTCAAGAGTATTGAAAAATTCGTCAAAGCGCTTTTGTGTTAAAGCCAAAGCGTCATTTCTGCTTAGTTTTCCGCAAGAAGCAGGATGAAAAACCAATATGTCCGCTCCAAAAGCCCTTAAAAACCTTATTCCTGTTTTGATATACCCTTTTGTTTTTTCATACATCACAGGGTCAGGGTTTGCAAAATTGATATAAAAAGGTGCGTGCAAAGAAAGGGCAATGTCATATTGCTTAAACAGCTCTCCCGCTTTTTTTGCAGTTTCGCTTGACATTTGATAGCCGTGTCCGAAAGAATACTCAAAAGCATCCAGTCCATAGTTTTTAAGCCACTTTGGCACTTCATTGATGCCGTTATGCCCCTGCTCGTAAAATTCATCACCACAGCCAGACGGCCCAAATTTAATCATAAACTCTCCTTATAATAAACTATTTAAGCAAAAATTTAAAAAAGCCTTATCAGCATTTTAAACTTGCCCTTTTCACATTGGCCAAGGCCAAGAAATTGATTTTTGAAAAAGATTTTGAATTGACCTTCGTCAGTTTGAAAGTTTCTGCCATTTTGCAAAGCTTCAAATTGCGTTTGGTTAAGGTCAAGCCGAGGCTGTTCAAACAAAACCTCTGGACTTATAACAGAAAAATTGCCTTGTTCAATATCTTTTAGCGTTACAGCATCTTTCAAACTGAAACAACCACATCTTGTGCGTATTATGCGTTGCATAACACCATATGTAGAAAGTTCTTTGGCCATATCTCTGCAAATTGCTCTGATAAATGTGCCGCTTGAGCAATCGATTTCAAACTCAAAAGTGTTTTTTGCAGTTTTTTTAAGCAGTTTTATATCGTATATTTCAATTTGTTTTGGTTTTAAGTTTGTTTCCATCCCTGCCCTTGCAAGTTGATAAGCTTTTTTGCCATTGATTTTTTTTGCACTATAGGATGGAGGCATTTGGTTTTGCCTGCCAATAAATTTGCTTAAAATTTGTTCTATATCTTTTTCTTGTAGGTCAAGATTTGCATCTTCTTCAGAAAGAGGCCCTTCCATATCTAAAGTTGGCGAAGTTTGACCAAATTTGAAAATGGTTAGGTAAGTTTTGTCTTTTTTTAAAAAATAATCAAACAGTTTTGTTGCTTTGTTGATGGTTATTGGCAGCAAGCCTTCACCAAGCACGTCAAGCGTGCCAAGATGTCCTGCTTTGTTTGCTTTAAGCATATATTTAACTTTGTTTACAGCAGAATTTGACGAAATTCCCGCTGGTTTGTTTAAAAGAATGATTCCATTTTGCATAATATTCTCTCTTATTATTTTTTTAAGATGAGTTTTTGATGAGCAAAGCACGCAGAAAACTTTGCAAGCATTATTGAAAAGTGGTTTAGCAAATTTCTCATCAAATTTTTGGATAGAATTTTTTAATTTCTTTCAGCACCAAGTTTTTAACGCTTTCAACACTTGCATTTTCGTCACAAATTTTTCCAGCACAAGCATATTCATGCCCGCCGCCTCCAAGGTTTTGAGCAATCTCTCGGGTTGGATAATTTGTTTTTGACCTGAAGGAAAAATAAAATTCCTTAGGTTGTTTTTCCACCACGCTGAAGGCGATGTTTGATTTTGCAAAGCTTATCAGTTGGCTGCTGATAGACGAAAAATCTTTTGCCCCCGCTTTCAAGTTTTTCATATCTTGTTGCGAAACAAGGCAATAGCAGATTGAACCGTTGAATTTGAAATTGTTGTAAACAAATTTTTTTATTTCCATCTCTTTTTTGCTGATGGAACGATAAAAAATTTCGTTAAACTTTGTTGTTTGCGCGCCAAGTTTCAACAGTTTTTGAGCAACTAAAAAGGAATCGGAGTTTGTGTTGCTGTTGATGAAAGAATTTGTGTCTGCTGAAAGCCCAGCATACAAAACAGTTGCTGTTTTTTCGTCTATTTTTATTTTGCCCTTTTCAAGAATTTCAAAAACAAGTTCGCAGCAAGAACTGCGAGTTGTGTTTATATAGTTAAGTTTGCCTTTGAGCTCCAAATTTTTGTGATGGTCAATAACTATAGATGGAGTGTTTTGTGAAAAACATTCAGGATTTTGGCATCTGGTTGTTGTTGGATTGTCAACCGAAACAAAAAGGTCGTAATTTTTTTCGTTGAAGTGCTTTTCACTTATGTTTTCGCCAAAAAAATTTGTTGCTGTTTGGCTCATCTGTTCGCTACAAATATAGTCTGCTTTTTTGCCCATGTTGTTAAGAGCATATTTCAGCCCTAGAGAAGAGCCAATCGCATCAAAATCAGGGTCAGAATGCGAAAAAATTGCAACACTTTTTGCCCTCTTCAAAGCTTTGAGTATTTTTTTAATTTCCTTCATCATCTTCCCCTTTTGGAATATTGAGAGTTTGCAAAATTTGATTGATTCTTATGCTTGCACTTGTGCCCTTATCAATTTCAAATTGAAGTTTTGGCATATGAGGCATATCAACTGCTTTTGCAAGCTCTCTTTTGATAAATCCTTCTGACTTTTGAAGAATTTCAATGGTTTTTTTCAGCTCGTTTTCGTCATCATCATCCAGTGCAATCTTGACTTTGCAATACTGAAAATCAGGTGTGACATTGACCGAGCTGACATAAATAAAAGGAGACAACCTTGGGTCATTCATTTTGTTTTGCAAAATCAACGCAATTTGTTTTTGAAGTTGACTGTTTGCTCTTTCAAATCTGTTTGACATAAGTTTTCTCCTTTATTTAATTAAACTCGTTTTACAACCTCTTTGACGTAGAAGTCGATGGTGTCGCCTTCTTTAAAGTCGATGTTGTCGTGCAATTTTATGCCGCACTCAAAACCTTTTGCAACCTCTGCTTTTTCATCTTTAACAATTTTCAAAGAGTCGACAGTAGTGCTTCCGATTTCTTCGCCGTTACGCATAACTTTTGCGATTGCATTTCTGACAACTTTGCCATCTTTGACATAACTTCCGGCAACTTTTCCGGCAGTTGAAAGCTTGAATACAACCCTAATCTCAGCATTTCCGATATATTTTTCTTCATATTTGATGCTGAGCATTCCGTTGATGGCATTTGTAACATCGTCGACAACGTCGTAGATGATATTGTATTCTTTGATTTCAATTTTTGCAGAATCTGCAATGTTTTTCACTCGAGCCGAGGTTTTTTGGTTGAAATTGATGATGATTGCGCTTGTTGTTTGAGCAAGCGTCACATCACTTTCTGTGACTGCACCTGTTCCGCTGTGAACGATATTGACTTTAGCCTCTTCATTTCTGATGGCAAGAAGAGCATTTTTCAAAGCTTCAACTGACCCCATGGTGTCTGCTTTGAGAATAATATTAAGATTTTTCAAAGCCCCTTCTTGAACTCTGTTCATAAAGGTGTCGAGAGTCACGCCAGAAGACTGTTTTGCCCGTTCTTTTTTAAGTTTGTCAATTCTTTCTTGGATGACTTGTTTTGACAGCGTTTCTTCAACTGCATAAACTTCATCGCCAGAAGAAGGCACTTCGTTAAGCCCAAGAATAGCAACAGGTTTTGAAGGTTCGGCCGTTTTTACAGGTTTTCCATGGTCGTCAACCATTGCTCGAACTTTGCCGTAAGTAAGGCCAGATATGATTGAATCGCCCACACGGAGAGTTCCGTTTTGAACAATGATGTTTGCAACAGGCCCACGGTTTTTGTCGAGTTTTGCTTCAATAACCACAGCCACAGCCATTTTGTTTGGATTGGCCTTCAACTCTTGCATTTCAGCAACAAGCAAAATGGTTTGCTTCAGTTCGTCAAGGCCTGCCCCTGTTTTGGCAGAACATGGCACGCATATAGCGTCACCGCCCCATTCTTCAGGCAGAATGTTGTTTTCAGCAAGCTGTTGTTTGATTCTGTCAGGATTTGCCTCTGGTTTATCCATTTTGTTGATGGCAACAATCATAGGCACGCCAGCTGCTTTGATATGATTGATGGCCTCAACTGTTTGAGGCATAATTCCATCATCAGCGGCCACAACAAGAATGGCAATATCTGTCGCCTTTGCCCCTCTTGCACGCATTTGTGTGAAGGCTGCGTGGCCAGGAGTGTCGATAAAAGTGATTTTTTCGCCGTTGAATTCGATTTGATAAGCTCCAATGCTTTGTGTTATGCCGCCCGCTTCACCGCTGACAACATTAGTTTTTCGAAAGGCGTCAAGCAGCGAAGTTTTTCCATGGTCAACATGACCCATAACAGCCACGATTGGCGGCCTTTTAACCAGATTTTCTTGCTCGTCTTCAACATGAGCGCTTTCCAGCAATTTTTCTTCGTAAGATTTTTCCGCTTTGAGTTCGAGTGTGATGCCAAAATCACTTGCAACCAGTTCTGCCGTTTCAAAATCGATGTTGGAGTTGATGGTTGCCATAACGCCAAGCAGCATCAATTTTTTAACAATTTCTGTCACAGGTTTGCCGATTTTCTCGCTAAACTCTTTGACTGTAAACTCTTTTGAAGTCATAACTGCATGAGTGATAACCGTCACTGGCGCTTTCTTTTCTTCTTTCTTCTTTTTTACAACGCTTTTTCGTGAGCCGTAAGAGATTTCTTCAAAGCCATTTTCATCTTCAATAAAAATGTTGTTTTTGCGTGAAGAAGTGCTCTTTTTATTTTGATTTTTGCGTTCATCATTTCCAGAAGAATGCTTTTGTGCAAATTTAGCCTTGCTTGCATAGTTACGCTCTGCTTTAAGGTCAATTTCAGGAGCTTCATTTGAAGAAAACGATCTGAAATTGTTTGTTTTTGTTGAAACAAAATTGTTTCCAAATTTTTTGTTTTGGCCTTTGTTGAATTGTGAGTTTTGCCCTTGTGGTTTTTTTGCAAAAGCATCCTTTTTATCGTTTGGTCTTTGCTCGCGATTGAATGGTTTTTGTGAAAATTTGTTTTCTGGTTTTGAGTCAAACTTTCTAAAGTTGTTGTTTTGATTTTTTTCATTAGAAAAAGTTTGCGCTCTGTTCTCGGCGACAATTTTGGCAGGTTCTACTTCTTTTGGTTTGGCTGCTGCTTCGATATCTTTCAATCTTTTTGAAAGTTTTTGCGCAAAAGACTCAACAAGCCCTTTTGATTGTCGAACTTGCCCGATAAGACCGTTTATCAGTCCTTCTTTTTGCATATCATGGATGATTTTTAGATTATTAAGTTGATTAGCCAAATTTTCACTCCTTTTCTTCGCATAATTTTTGGATGTTTTCACTAAGTTGTTTGTTTTTTATTGCGCAAATTTTGCAATTTTTTATAGAGACCAAATCGCCCAAAGCTTCAACTTCAACAATTTGGCAGGATTGGTTTTTGAGTTTTTCTATCAGCTTCAAGGTGTTTTTGCCGCAAGAGGAGTCATACAAAACAAGATAAAACTTTTTGTTATATTTTTCCAGTTTTTCTCCACCTATTATAAGATAATTGGCTTTTCTGCAAATATTCAACAATCCTTTGATTTTATCTGTTTGCAATCTCTTCCTCCAACTGCTTATATATTTTCTCTTCAACCATACATTTGAAAGCTTTGTTTAAGATTTTTTGTTTTTTCAATTTCTCGAGGCATGACTGGTTTGTGCAGACATACGCTCCCCGACCGTTTGCTTTGCCGCTGCTGTCGACAAAGATTTGCCCTTCTTTGTTTTTCACAACTCGTGTGAGGTCTTTTTTGTCAAACATTTGTCGGCAAGCAATGCACATTCTTTGTCGTTTTTCCATTATTTTCCCCTTCAATTATTCTTCATCGTCAATTGGAGAAAGGTCTTCAAGTTCTTCAAGATCGCCAAGGTCGTCAAAAGATTCATCGCTAAGTTCGGTAAGCTCATATTCAGGTTCTTTTGTGGCAGGTTTTGCAACTGAACTTTCGCTTTTGACTTCAATTTTCCAGCCTGTCAGCCTTGCAGCCAAGCGAACATTTTGACCATTTTTGCCAATAGCAAGCGAAAGTTTGTCGTCAGGCACGATAACTCTTGAAGCTTTCAAGCTTTCGTTGGTTTCAACGCTCAAAACTTTGGCAGGGCTCAGTGCGCGAGCAATGTATTCAAGTGCATCGTCGGTGTATTCAATAAGGTCGATTTTTTCGCCGTTAAGTTCAGAAACGATGGTGTCAATTCTTTGGCCGTGGAAGCCAACGCAAGTGCCGATAGGGTCGATATTTTGCTTTTGAGTGAAAAGTGCCACTTTGGTTCTGTTGCCAGGATCTCTTGCAATGTTTTTGATAACAATGTCGCCGTTTGCAACTTCTGGAATTTCAAGTTCAAACAATTTTCGAACAAAACCAATGTTGCTTCTGGTGACTTGGATTTGTGTGCCTTTGAAAGAATCTTTGATTTTTTTCACGTAGACTTTGACTCTGTCTCCCACATTAAATTTTTCGCCCGGAATCTGGTCAGATGGCAGCATCACGCCTTCAGTATGAGTGTTTGAAATTTGAACATAAACAGTGCCGTTGTCAATTCTTTTTACAATGGTTGTCAAAAGTTCATCTTCTTTTTCTGCAAGTTCGTCAAGAGCATTTTGGCGTTCCATCTCTTTAAGTTTTTGCATCACAACCTGTTTTGCAGTTTGAGCAGCAATTCGGCCAAATTCCTTGGTGGACTCTTCGCTTTGAACAATATCGCCAACCTTGAAGGACTTTTTGATAAGTCTTGCCTCAGCCAAAGAGATTTCTTTGTCAGGGTCTTCAACATTGTCAACGATGGTTTTGTAGGAATAGATGCGAATGGTGTTTTTTTCTGGATTGAGTTTGACCATTGCGCTTTTTGCTTCGCCATACATTTTTTTGTAGGCAGAAGTCAAAGCAGTTTCAAGAGTTTGGATAAAAGAATCTTTGTCAATCTTTTTTTCTGCTTGCAAATCTTCAAGTGCTTGAAAGAAATCTTTGTTAATCATAAATTTGTTCTCCTTAAAATTTTATTATAGGCACAATATGTGCAATCTTGTCTTTTTGAAGGGTAATCTGTTCTTGGTTTGCTTGTTTTCCCTTTTTGTCAGGCAAAGGTTTGATAGTAACCGTGTTTTGGTCAAATTCTACCAGCTCGCCTTCAAAATTTTTCACTCCGTTTTGTTTTGCAAAAAGAGTTACCGCGATTTCTTTGCCCAGATGTTTTTTTAAATCTTTGTCCGTTTTGAGCGGTCTGTCAATGCCGGGCGAGCTTACATTGAGAATATATGCTTGGTCGTCAGTCGGGTTAAGTTCGTCGAGAAGAGGGTCGATAGTTTTGCTGACAGCCTCGCAATCGTCGACGTCAATTCCACCATCCTTGTCAATAAAGAAAGTCAAATTCATGCCGTCTGTTTTTTTTGCGTATTCCACTTCCACAACCTCGTAACCCATCCGCTCTATGACAGGAACGATTTTTTCTTCGCATAACGATTTGGTTTTGCTTGCCAATTTGTGCCTCCTTATCTATGAAGCAGGGAGTGAACAAAAACTGCTCACTCCCCGCATCATCTAGTCAACCATATTTTAACACAAAACAAAGATAAAATCAACTGTTTGATAAAATTATTTTTTTATTTTGCAAAGTCCAAGCAGCACTTGTGCCGTTGCAAAAGCATCGTTATAGGCTCTATGCGCGCCTTCCAAAGTCAAACCTAGTGCCGAAACTATTGTGCCAAGCTTATAGTTTGCCAGCCTTAGCGAAGATGTTCTTGCAAGGATGAGAGTGTCGATGATTTGATTTTTGAAATGCAGCCCTGCTTTTTCAGCTGCTTTTTTGATAAACTTAAAGTCAAAACCTATAGCATTATGCCCGCAAAGCAAGCAACCTGTGCAAAAATCATAAAAATCATATATAACATCTTTTATCGAAGGAGCATCTTTGACCATTTCGTTTGTGATATGAGTCAACTGTTGCACTTCTTGAGGAATAGAAATTGAAGGCTTTACAAAGCTTGCAAAACGCTCACAAATCACACCGTCCACAACTTTGACGGCTCCGATTTCTGTGATTTCGTCATTTTCTGAGTCAAGACCAGTGGTTTCGATATCAAACACAACGATTGTTTTGCCGCGCACAGTGTCGTTATAATCAATCTTTTTCTCAAAAAGTGATGACTGCTCTTCAATTTCGATTTTTTCAGGAAAAACCACCTGCTTATGCTGATAATCTTCTTCTCTTTGCGCTTGTTGACCTTCTTTTAGATGAGCCCACGACATTTTTCTTACATAATAAGTCAAATTGCCATTGAGACCGTAGTTGAGATCGCCAACGCACAACACAGACATATTGTTTTCAAGGCTGTCCATCACCTTCTCATTGGTTTTCGAGCAAAAATAGACGCATTCAATTTTCGATCCGTCATCAAGAGTAAAGGTGTAAAGAGCTTTTTCTTGACCGGCACGTTTGCCCTTTTTTATAGTAAAGGTCTTTTTTGCAATGTTTGAGATGTTTCCAAACAAGATGACAGACTGCTTTGGTTTGTTGTTGTTTTTTATGTATTCAGGCTTTGGAGTAATCTCTCCACCGACGATTTTTTTTAGGATTTCCACCTGATAACGCTCAACTTTGTTTGAAGCAGTTGGCTCTAAATCGGGAGAATCAATTTGCTGAGGAAGGCTGTCCTCATTTGCCAGAAAAACAACAGAAAAGTTGGCTATAAATTTTTCGCTAAGATATTTTATCAGACCAGTTTTAAGTTCTTGCTCATCCAGCATAGAAAGCACGTCTTGATTGATTTTGATTTGCACTGAAATATCGTAATCATCTTGTGTGATTGTGATGTTCTCGTCAAAAATGTAAGGAGCGACAGATTGTTTTTCAGATTTAAAAAACCGGCCTATTTCACGCCTTATCAAAACCTCGTCTAAAAAGCTTTTTTTGAATTTGACTTTAACATCGCAGTTGAACGAAAAGGTGTCTTTGATAAACTGCTCAATTTCTTTTCGGTCTTGCGGCTGCAAATCTTCGTGTGAAAAAGGGAACAAAAAAGTAAAAGTGCATAGGTTTGAATTTTTGTCAAAAAGCACTTCATATAATTTTAAAAAACTGTATTTATCGTCAAACTTTTTGTTGAGTTTTTGTAAAATCTCGTTCATACCGACATTTTACAACACAAAATGCAAAATGTCAATCAATATGACAGCAGCAAACAAAACCAGCAAACCCACCGTGTGAATCATGTTTTCAACTTCTCGCTTTATTGGTTTTTTTCGTATGCTTTCAATCATTGTAAACATCACATGTGAGCCATCGAGCGAGGGCAAAGGCAGAATATTGAACACTGCCAAATTGGCGGAAATAAGAGGAATTAAAATCAAAACATTTGCAAGGTTTGCTTGTGTGAATGAAGCAATCGTTTCAATGGTGGTCAAAGGTCCGCCTATTTGCGACAAAGGCAACTGGAAGGTGATAAGCAGCCACAAAGATTTAAGCACAATCCAAGCAAGACCAACGGCAAAAGGCACGCAACGCTCCAAGGCTTCCCAAAAGGTGTGAACATAGGCCTTTGCGCTTATACCAGTCGTGTAAATTGTTTCGCTTTCGCCAAGCTGATACTGCCCTGTTTGGCTGTCAACAGACTTGATTGGAGAAAGAGTGACAACAGAAAAACCAGTATAAGCCGTTTGATACTGTCCATTTCGTCGAACTGTCAGCTCTAAAAGCGGATAATCTGCCACGCTTGCATTGTTCTCTTCCGCCCACTTTTTGGCAGCATTTTCATGCTTTGTGATGGCGTCATTATAGTTAATTCCATAAGCAAAGTCGATTTTTTCGCCGTTTATGGCAAGAATGACATCGCCTTTTTGAAGACGCAAACTCTCTTCAAGGGTGAAAATTTTTGAATTTTGCTCAACTTTTGAAATTATATAACCATTTTGAGGCTGGTCTGAGGCAGTAGGATAGGCAAAGGAAACAACCTCTGGGATGTCATAGCCAATTGTGCAAAGCAGAATCAAAGAAAAAATTACGGCGGTTGCAAAATTGAAAGAAACCCCTGCCACAAACACCAAAATTCTTTTCCAAGGTGGCTGCGAGTTAAAACTATCTTTTCCATCACTGCTTTCTTCTTCGCCTTCAAAAGCACAGTATCCACCAAGCGGAAAAAGACGCAAAGAAATCAATTCTCCGCGTTTGTTTTTACGAGAAATAAGGGCTTTTCCAAACCCTACCGAAAACTCTGTAATTTTAAAATTTAACATTCTTCCAATGCAATAATGCCCAAATTCATGCACCAAAACCATAAACAGCAAAATCACAATGGCAAGAATGATATAAAGCACAAACATTTGACCATCCTGTAATTTTATTTCAAACTTATCAGTATTATATTGTCAAAAAATTTTAAAAATACCCTGCAAAAATTTTTTATAAAACCAAAACAATGATGGCAAAGGCAATGAAAACAAAAGGCATCACAAACATATAAGAATCGCATCGATCAAGCATACCGCCATGGCCTGGCAAAAGCCTGCCGCTGTCTTTTACGTCGGCTTGTCTTTTGAACAAACTTTCTGTTATATCGCCAATTTGAGCAAGGATTGACCCGAGAAATGATATCACCATAACTTGCCAAAACGCAAAACCTGTTTGCACAAAAACAGCTTTTAACTCTGGAATGGAATAGAGAATAAAATAGACTGCAACAGAGAAAAGAAGGCAAGCCAAACTTCCACCAATAGCCCCCGAGATGGTTTTGTTTGGGCTGATTTTTGGGCAAAGTTTTTTACCGCCAAAAATTCCCCCAACAAGATAAGCAAAAGTGTCAGTAAAGATTGGAATTAAAAATGCAAACAGCAAGGCAATCAGCGATAGATAGCCTTCAAACTGCCCCACTTGCGCAAAGGAAGTGGTCATTTCGTCAAAGTGGTTTAAAAGCGACATAAAAATCAGCAAAAAGGAAGGATAGACAAAGCAAAAAGCCGTGTTCATTGCCTTTTTGAAGGCATAGTTTGACAGTGAGATGTTTAATTTTTTATAACGAATTTCTTTGACAGATTTATCTTTTGTTATAAGAGTTGAAGTATAGCTGACAGCAAAGAAAATCACAATCAAAGAGATTAAAATCACGATGTTGTAAATTATGCCAATGGAAGAGTCAAAGGCGATGTTTAAAAGCACGGCCAGCATCAGAAATGCTGGAAAAATCGTTGCTAAAATTTTGTTGTTAGGCTTGTCCATTTTCGTCATCAATTTGCTCATTTCGTAGGCGCAATAGACAGAAATAAACAAAATCAAAGCATCAAAAAAGTATGGGCTTACATAACTTTTCAGCACAAACATGAGTGCCAAAACGGCCACAATCAAAATTGATGTCATAAGTCTTGTTTTCATTTTATTCCTCCAAATCTTCGATCTCTTTTGCTGTAAATTTTCAAGGCTTTTTTCAGCTCGTTTTCGTCAAAATCTGGCCATAAAACTTTTGGAAAATATAGTTCGCTGTAAGATAGTTGCAGCATCATGAAATTTGACAGCCTGTTTTCGCCAGACGTTCTGATCACAAAATCTGGGTCAGGCAAAAAGCAGGTGTCAAGCTGGGCAGATATTTCTTTGTAGGTTTCAACTTTTTTACCTTTGCCTAAAAGTTTGTTGAAAGTTCTGACAATTTCATCTCTACCGCCATAATTTAAGGCCAGAGTAAGAATAAGTTTGTTGTTTTTTGCAGTGGATTTTTCAGTGCTTGTAAGTTGCGTGGTCAAGTCGTCTGGAAAAGCTGAAATATCGCCAATATGTTTGACGCAGATGCCTCTAGACGAAAAATAATCAGGATTATCTTTTAGATAGTCACGCACGAGCGAAAAAATACCGTCAATTTCTTGTTTTTCTCGCTTCCAATTTTCTGTGGAGAAAGCATAAAAAGTTGCATATTTTATGCCATGTTTGCAGCAGGCATCAACTGTTTTTTCAAGTGCTTTTATTCCCCTTTGATGGCCGGCGTTGCGCGGCAGCCCTCTTTTTTGAGCCCATCTGCCATTGCCATCCATAATAAAGGCGATGTGCTGAGGCGTTTTTAAATATTTTGACATTCTAAATCCTTAATGCGAAAATTATACTTCCAAAATTTCCTTTTCTTTGGTTTTGAAATTTTCGTCGATTGTGTCGCAGGCGCTGTCTACAATTTTTTGCACTTCTTTTTCAGCCACTTTTTGTTCATCTTCGCTTATTTCACCGCTTTTTTCAAGTTCGTCAATCATATCCATAGCGTCGCGTCTTGCCCCTCTCACACCAATTTTGGCATCTTCTGCAATCTTTTTGATGTCTTTGACAAGGTCTTTTCTTCGCTCTTCAGTCAGCATTGGAAAAACCAGTCTGATCACCTTGCCATCATCGTTTGGAGTGACCCCAAGGTCTGCCATAGAGATTGCTTTGATAACATTTTTTGTTTGGCTTTGGTCCCAGACTGAAACGCAAAGCATTCTTGCTTCAGGCACAGTGATGCTTGCCATGTTTTTGAGCGGCGTTGGCACACCATAATAATCGATAAAAACTTTGTCAAGAATGTGCGGATTAGCTCTGCCTGCCCTGACAACCATATACTCACCTAGTTGATGGTTGATGGCTTTTGCAGTCTCGTCTTTGCAGGAGGCGAGAATTTCATCTATCATTTCATTCATTATATATGCTCCTTGCAAATAAGTTTACACAAAAAACCTTTATTTTGCAAATGTTTTTGTGTTTTATTGCCAATAATTTTGATAATTTTGTCATTTATAATTGAAAAATAATTACAGCAGCCAAAAAATCTTGTTGCAATAAAAAATTCTCGAAAAATTCGAGAATTTTGTTAGTTACCTTTCATCTGTTTTGCAACTTCTTCTGCCAAGTTGTCATTTCTTTTTTCAAGGCCTTCACCAAGTTCATAACGAGTAAATCTTCTGATAGAAATTTTTTCTCCAATTTGAAGAGTTTTTTCGTTGATGTATTGAGTGATAGTGATGCTTGGGTCTTTGACGAAAGTTTGCTCCATAAGGCAAACATCTTGATAGAATTTCTTAACTCGACCTTCCACCATTTTTTCAATGATTTGAGCTGGTTTTCCTTCGTTGAGTGCTTGATTTCTTAAAATTTCTTTTTCTTTTTCAAGTTCATCGGCAGGAACTTCTTCAATTCTGACATATTTTGGAGCAGAAGCAGCAATTTGAAGGGCAACATCGTGGCAGATTTCTTGGAAAGCGTCTGTTTTTGCAACAAAATCAGTTTCGCAGTTGATTTCAACAAGCACACCAATTTTTCCGCCCATGTGAATGTATGAAGCAACAGCCCCTTCAGATGCAATTCTTGATTGTTTTTTTGCAGCAGCAGCAATTCCTTTTTCTCGAAGCCAAATTGCAGCTTTTTCAAAATCACCATTGCAAGCAGTCAAAGCTTGTTTGCAGTCCATCATTCCTGCATTTGTTCTAGCTCTTAAAGATGCAACATCTTTTGCTGTAAATTCCATAACTATTCTCCTTTCTTTTCTTCTTCTTTTTGCTCTTCAGCCTTTTTCTCAGTTTTTTCTACCTTTTTCTTAGCAGGTTTTTTCTTAGCAGGTTTTTTGTTTTTGTTCTCTTCGCCAGCTTCTGCTATTTCAAGGTTTGGCTTTGTTTCAGCAAGCACTTTTTCAATGTCGATTTGTTCTTCTTCGCTGCTCTCTTCTTCTTTCTTCATCGAAACACCTTCTCTTGCTTCGATAACAGCATCGGCGATAGCGCTAGCAATAAGTTTAACAGACCTTATAGCATCATCATTTCCTGGAATAACAATGCTGATTCCGTCTGGATTGCCGTTTGTGTCAACAAGTCCGACCATAGGAATTCCAAGATTTTTGCATTCGTTGACGCAGATGTGTTCAACGCATGGGTCAACAACAAACACAACGCCTGGAAGTTCTCTCATTTCTTTGATGCCGCCAAGATTTTTTTCAAGTTTGTCTCTTTCGGCTTTTAAAAGAGTAACTTCTTTTTTTGGAAGAAGGTCAAATTCTCCAACCTTTTCCATTTGATTGAGTTTATTGAGTCTTTCGATTCTTGACTTGATTGTTTTGAAGTTTGTCAGGCAGCCACCAAGCCAACGAGAGTTTACGAAAAACATTCCGCATCTTTCTGCCTCTTCTTTAATTGCTTCTTGAGCTTGCTTTTTTGTGCCAACAAAAAGAACATTTTTGCCTGAAGCAACAATATCACGAACAAACAAATATGCTTTGTCAATTTGAGCAGATGTGTCTTCAAGATTGATGATGTGAATATCGTTTCTTGCAGTGAAAATGTATTTTTTCATTTTAGGGTTCCACTTTCTTGTTTGGTGACCGAAGTGAACTCCAGCTTCAAGAAGTTGTTTCATTGAAATAACTGACATATTTTCCTCCTTTTGTTTTTCTTCTTCCCCAAAGTTTTCTAGCTCCAACCTGCGACCACAGAGCTTATGATGGCAAGCTCTTCATTGCAAAACTGTGTGGTTTTTTGTTTTGCAACTTTTTGGCAACTGCAGTTGAATCTGCTTTGAGTGCAAATTTGTCTTCAATGACAAGAGCGATTATATCAAAACCGATTTTTTTTGTCAAGTCAAAACGGCCAGAAATTCAATATTTTTTAATAAAAAAAAGAGAAAAACTCTCTTTTTGTTTAAATAAATTTTCTCTTTTTCTTTATCGGTTTATAAACGCAGTAATACATTCCGTTTGTAACGAAAACTGCGCTATAAAAATTTACAACAGCAGAGACAAGCAAAGCCAAAGCAAAGAATCGCATATTTGCAGAAGGAGCAAAAGCGATAAGCAAAATTGAAAGAACAAAAATTGCTGCATAGATGTATAAATTTGTTTTCAGGTTTGCTTTTGTTGTTTCGTTTGCAACCGCCTTTCCATTTGCTTGGTCAACACCTCCGCTTGCAGTGAGCTCTTTTGCTTTGCTGTAGAAAATCATAAGGTTTATCACACTCATAAAGAAGGTAAAGCAAATCACTCCAATAGTTGCAAGATTGAAAGGTATACGAGTGATAGCAATCAAAGCAAGCGTAAGTAAAATGTTGTGTGCAATGGTCAGAAAAACTGTGACAAAAGCAGGTTTTTCATATCTGCAGACCATGTAAACCATTGCAAACACTGCTGCAACAATTATGGCAATGATGGATGAGTAGATGATGGTTTTGTTATGGTTATAGTCTGTCAAAATCGAGGCGTCACTCACGCCATTTTCAAGAGCAATTGCATCCTGAGTCTGATAGCCAAAAGCCAGCATGATGTCTGTTTTGATTTGGCTGTTTAAAGCCTTTTGTTCTTCTTCAGTTAAAGATGGGTCGTTAAAGAAAGTGATTTCAACGGCTTTTGCATCGATAATGTTTTGCTCCAAAAAGTCAACAGTTGTTTTTTGAGCAGATTGAATTGAAGTGTTGTGTTTTGCAAGAACTTGGTCAACTTTTTCAAGCACCAAATTATAATCTTCTGCGTTTTCAATGTCATAACTTTCAAATGTTTGAGTATAGCCTTCTGAGTTTGTGTAGACTTTTATGCTGCTTAGCGAGGCAAAATCTGAGCCGAGATTATACCCAACAAAACCAGCCACAAAAGCTCCTGCAATGATGATTGCAAGCGAGATAAATATGAAAATCAAAAACAGTTTTGAGAAGTTTGTTTTGCAGTTTGCAATTTTTCTGTCAAATTTTTGATTGAGAGTAATTTTGTTTTTCATTATGCCTGCCCTCCTTCAATTTCGGAGTCTGTTTTTTGGTCTGCTTGAGAAGGCACTTCTTCTTTGATTTCTTTCACATTCGCCTCTCGGTAAAGTTTCATTTTTGCAGGTTTTGTGCTGTTTAAAGGCAGATATGAGTTGAGCATGAAACGGAACAAAACATATAGACAGAAGAAAGAAACCAAAGATGCGATAAACACAACTCCGCCAAAATATGAGATTGTGTATTTGCCAATCAAAAGCATAAGCACAGATGAAACAAGAGCGATTATATGAAGGTCAAACAATCTCCAGAAAGATTTTTTGAAGCCGTTTTTGCAAGCAACGTGAATTCTGTTGCCAATTGAATACTCTTTGCTTATACGCTCAAGAATAACAATCTGGCTGACCACGAAGAGAAGGATTGACAGGAAGATGGCTATTGCCCCACCCAAATCCAATCTGACAAATGGAATTGCTTGCATAAAGAAAAACTGCAAGGAAACAAAGAAGACAAGAATAAGGTTTGCGATAAGCCCAAGGTCACCATGTCTGATCCACAAAAATGCCATCAGCGCAACAATAAACGCAAGAAGAGCAACTAGCGTCCACATCCAAGCATTTTCGCCCAGTTTTGGAGTGATTGTTGTCATGGACTGCTGAGAAAGTTCAACAGCAAAAGTGCCCACAAAAATGTTGCTTGCTGTTTGATATGCCTCTGAGTATGCTGACGAGGTGTTTGAGGCTGAAGAAGAAGAGATAAACATGGTTTGCCCAAGTTTGTCCACCGCAATTTCTCCATATAAATTTGAAGAATTGATTTCGTCAAGATAAATATAAACAGTGTCAGAGCCCACAATATCAGCCTGCGATTTAAGGCTTTCAAGGCTGAGTTTGCCAAGATTTGTCAAGGTTAAATTGATGCCATAGACAGCGGCATTTTGGTCGTAAGAGACCTCAGCAAAAGAAATGTCACTGCTGGAAAGATAACTTGTTGGAGTCAGTTCGTCAGAAGCTTCTTCCACCGTGAAAAAGATTTGCTGAGGGCTTTCAAGCAAAGAGAGCATAACAGAAGAATACTGCTCTTTCAAAACCTCAACTTTGATTTGGTCATCCCCTTGCTTTTTTATAGAATACTCAGAAAACCCGTGGTATGAGAAAAAGCGGTCAAGTTTTGAAAGTGTTGACTCAATTTCTTGCGAAAGAGTATTGTCAGAGTTTTGAGTTTTTTCGGCATTATAGACAACAGAAACTCCGCTTGCATAGTCAAAACCAAGCGGAATTGAATTGATAAATCCATTATAATTTGTTGACGTGAAAGGAATTGTGAAACTGCAAACAGTCAGCAGCAGCATAATCAAAGCAATGATTGACATTATCACGAATCTTGCAATAGAACGTCTTTTAACCATGAAAGTCCCCTTTTCAATTTGAAAGCATATATAGATATATTTATCAGTCTAATTATATAAGAACTTTCACAACCTGTCAAACATTTTTACACTTTAATTTACAGATTTTTTTAAATTTACACAGATAATGCCGCAAATTGCACCCATAACCGCTCCAAACAAAAGGTCTGTCAAAAGAGTTAAGTCAAAAGCAAACACTCCGCCAAGACATGAGAAAACCAAAAAGGCAACAATTGTGTAAATAAGGCCGATAAGCAATCCGCTGACCAGACCAAGTTCTTTTTTCCGCTTAAGACCAACAAAAACACCCATCAAAATTGACAGCCCTTTTATCACTTGATTGACTGGTTTGATTGTGCTTTCTGGAATGTTTGTAAATTTAAGCAAAAAAGCAAACAGCAAAACCAGCACAAGCGAAATGCAAACAGCCACCATAACCCCCTTTGCCACAGAGATTGAGTTGCTGTGGTCGGCAATTTTTAAAGTGTTTTTTTTAGCTTTCAATTTCATGATTGACTCCTTTTGAAAAAATTATACCAATTTTCAAAAGTATGGTATGATGACTGACTAAAAAAAATGACAGCGTTAAGATTTTTCGCAGTCATCTTTTTCATCTTCACTTGTGATTTTTTTGTTTTGTTCACTTTGGCAAGCTTTCAAAACCTTCTCTCTGTTTAAAAAGTAATCCAAACAATCAAAATCATGTGTTTTCAAAATTTTTATGTCTTTCACTATCGTTATGGTATCCAATTGGCTTATAGGCAAAAAATTGAAAAGTTTCATATAAAGGTCTGCATCCATTATAACCCCATGAGACCCGTCAAAAATTTGGTCTTTGCCATTGAAAGAAAAACGGCAAACAGAGTGCAAGAAACCCTTTTTCTCCATTTTGTCAGGCTCCAATGTGTCTTCCAAACGATTATAAAAGCCAGTCAAAATAACAGGCAAGTTTTCAATATGGCGGATAGCAAATATATAGGCTGCAATATGGCACTTTTTGCGTTTGACGAAAACTTTTTTATCAAACGTTTTTGGCGAATAGAAAATGCCTGTCCCGTATTTGCACACAAGTTTATGGATTCCATCAGCACTATAACACACTACAGTTTTTGGGTTTTTGATTATTGATTTTTGAGAGCTAGGCTTGGTCTCCTTTGCTGATGGAAGAATAATTTTAAAATCGCTGCTAAACGAAGAATCTGATTTTATAACAGATTTGATAAAATCAGTCAAATACTTTTTATCGCTATAATGTTCTTTGTCAATATAGCTATCAATCAGTTTTGATTCATTTTCCGTGATTTTGTTAAGCCATTGTTGATAATTTTTCATTTTCCCCCTCTGCTTATATTATAATTATTTCTGAAAATTTGTCAATATTGCTCAAAAAATGAAAAAAGAAAGCTTATTTGCTTTCCTTTTTATCTTCTGATTTCACTTTGCTTTTTTTTGCGCTAACTGCTTTTTCAGCAGGTTTTTCTTCCACCTTGCTTTCTGTTGAAACTGAAGCAGGCTCTGCTTTTTCGGCAACTTCTTTTTTCTCTTTGTTTGGCTCTTGGTTTGCTGGTGAAAAATTGTCATTCAAAACGCTGTAGATGGCGTAAGCATCTATAGACATATACCCTTTGTTTTTGCCCATGCCAGTTTCGATTGTCACAAGCTTGCGTTCGCCTTCTTGGTGCAAATCCACGATTGTGCCAACAATGCCACTTGTGGTCATCACTTTGTCGCCACGTTTTAAAGAATTTGTTTGCTCGTCAAGTTTTTGCCTTTCCTTTTTGTTTCTTGAGCTGACAAGAATAGGATAAGCAATAATCAAAACAACAATAACGCCTACTAAAATCCATTGTGAAATATCCATAAAAACAACCTCCTATTTTTTCATAAACACGAAAATAAATAAAAATGCGAAGAAAATGACGGCAAGTGCTGCAACAATCCCATTCATTTCAAGTTCCTCCTTAGTCTAACACAATTATATTCATTTTCAAAATGATTTCAACTATATTTTTTTAGAATTTTCTTCATTTTTAAGTCTTTCGATAAAATCTTGCAAATTTAGACCTGTTTTGTTTTCGTTTCCACGGCCTCTGATGGAAATTGTGTTGGCACTTTCTTCTTCATCGCCAACGATGATAAGATATGGCACTTTCATAGAAAGGGCTTCTCTGATTTTGTAGCCAATCTTTTCATTTCTCGTGTCAACTTCAGCCCTAAAGCCAAGGTCAAAAAGTTGTTTTTTGATTTTTTCTGCGTAGTCATTGTTACGCTCAGTCAGAGAAAGCACTCTCACCTGCTCAGGCGCAAGCCAAAGCGGAAATGCTCCTGCATATTTTTCAATAAGGTAAGCCAATGTTCTTTCGTAACAACCTATGCTAGTTCTATGAATTATATAAGGAGTCTTTTTTGAACCATCTTTATCTGTATATTCCATACCGAATTTTTCAGCAAGCATTTGGTCAATTTGAATTGTTATTAAAGTATCTTCTTTCCCAAAAACATTTTTAATTTGTATGTCTAGTTTAGGTCCATAAAATGCAGCTTCGCCAATGCCTACAACATATGGAATTTTCAAGTGATCAAGGATTTTTTTCATAGTTGCTTGTGCTTCGTCCCATTGTTCTTTCGTGCCAATGTATTTTTCTTTGTCATTCTCATCCCATTGAGAGAAACGATATGAAGCATCTTCATAAAGCCCTAAAGTTTTTAACATAAATATTGCAAGTTCTAGGCAATTTTTGAATTCTTGTTCAAGTTGATCTGGTCTACACATTAAATGGCCTTCAGAAATTGTAAATTGTCTAACTCTTATAAGTCCATGCATTTCGCCGCTAGCTTCATTTCTAAATAATGTTGAAGTTTCGTCATATCTTAAAGGCAAATCCTTGTATGACCTAGGTTTATTTAAATAAGCTTGGTATTGGAAAGGACAAGTCATAGGTCTCAAAGCAAATACTTCTTCATCTGTCTTTTCATTACCCAAAACAAACATTCCATCTTTATAGTGGTCCCAATGTCCAGAAATTTTGTATAGATCACTCTTTGCCATAAAAGGAGTCTTTGTAAGTTGCCAACCTCTTTTAGCTTCTTCATCTTCGACAAATCTTTGCATTATTTGAATGACTTTTGCACCTCTAGGTAATAAAATTGGCAAACCTTGACCGATATAATCAACAGTAGTAAATAGCTCAAGCTCTCTACCTAATTTGTTATGATCTCTTTTCTTTGCCTCTTGCAGCATTGCAATATGGTCAGCGAGTTCTTTTTTGGTTTTGAAAGCATAGCAGTAAACTCGTTGCAGCATTTTGTTTTTCTCGTCCCCTCTCCAGTATGCGCCATTAACGCTATGGATTTTGAAGCCATAGTTTTGCACTCGTTTTGTGCTGTCAATATGAGGTCCTCTGCAAAGGTCAAAAAAGTTGTCGCCGGTATAGTAGATTGAAACTTCTTCGCCGTCAGGAAGCTCATTTATAATTTCAGTTTTATACTGGTTGTCAGCAAAAAGTTTGAGAGCCTTTTCTTTTGAAACAACTTCTCTTCGAAATTCTTCGCCCCTATTTATAATCTCTTGCATTTTCTTTTCAATGGTTTTAAATTCGTCTGGCGTGATAGATTGGTCAAGGTCGATATCGTAGTAAAATCCATCTTCAATCGCAGGTCCAATGGTGAGTTTGGTGTTTGGATAAAGCTCCACCAGTGCTTTTGCCAGCACATGAGCAAGCGAGTGCCTTGCTTTTTCAAGTTCTAAATCTTTTTCCTTTTTAATTTCCATGTTTTTCTCCTTTTCTTGACGCTTAAAATAAAAAAGCGCCCTTAAAAACTTAAGGACGATTTGTAAAATCAAACCGCGGTTCCACCTTAATTGCAAAAGTGCCACTTAATTTATGCTCTTCTCCGCTGCAGTGGTTTCGTTTTTCATCTAGCCAAGGTTTTTCACCAACCAACCCTTCTCTGAACGCATCAAATCAAACTACTTGTCTGCTGCTCCAAGTCTAATCAAATTATATTCTTATTTGCAGAAGTTGTCAAGCGATTGTATAGGAAAAAATCAGATTTTTCCAAAATTGTTTATCTTTGACGAGTTTTTGTTGGTTATGCGCTCGTCAAACAGCCTGTGAAGCAGAGTGATTGCCCTGCTTTGGTCAGAACAGTATAGATTGATTTTTTGAGGCGACAGGTCGATTATCGAAGAGACCAAACATTCTTCTGAAAAATCCTTGTTTTGATACTGTTTGTCGCTCACATAAATCTTATAGCTGTGGTCAGCACTTTGATATATGCTGATTTCTTCTTCACAAATTTCAAGGTTGTCAATCAAAAATTTTAATAGGTCTATAAAACTTTCTGTAGAGGTCAAATATTCACGATTTTCATTTGCAAGCGTGACAAGCTCTGTCCATTTTGATTTGAGCGTGGAAAGTTTGAACTGATAAAAGCTTTCGAGAAAAAAATCTTTTTCAAGCTTAAGACATTTTTTAACCAAATATCTGTCAGTTTCTTTATCAAAGTTAAGAAGAGCCTTTTTGAAGGCGTTTAAACCAAGATTGTCAAGGTTTGGCAAAATAAGTTGAGAGTCTAAAAAACTGGATTTAAAAACGGTGCATATCACCTCGGTAATGCAGTTTGAAAGATAGATTTGAGTTTTTTCTCGCTCTTGCTCTTTGACTGCAACAAGAATGGAAATATACCCTTGCTGCTCTACCGACGTGACAACTGCGTGATATTTCGAGCAAAAGAGAGAAAGATTGTTGTGAATAAACTTTGCAAGTTGATAATTTTCAGTCTTAAGATTGAGCGAAAACTCCCACATAGAAACTCCTTACTCTCCTATTCTATGCAAGCAAAACAAAAATACTCAAAAAAAATATGTTTTCTTATAAATAATTTGACAAAAAAAATAAAATAATCAATAATAAAGATATAAAAGGAAAGGGAATATGAAAAGTAAATTCAAATTTGTTTTATCGCTCTTGCTTCTTATGCCGCTTATGTTGCTTGCAGCTTGCGACATCACAAATTACTATACCATCACTTGCCGCTCTAGTGATGAAACTCTTGGCCTAGCAAGTGGAGGAAGCGACGTGGCAAAAGCAGATGGCAGCGAGTTAACTTTGGTTGCAACAGAACTTAATCCTGAGCAAAACCCTTTTGTTTGCTGGATAAAAGATAACAGCAAAGTTGTTTCTTTTGACAAAAACTATTCACTGACCTATTCCGCGCAAACTCAAGGCAACTACACAGCCTTTTATCACGAAAATCCAAACGGAGTTGCCTATGCCACCGTCACAGACATCAAGATTGAAGGCGTAAGCAGCGGAACCGTGCAAGTGCAATATGCAAGCACAAATTCTTCAACCAACTATCGCACGCTAGAAAATTTGTCTTTCAGCAGCGGAACTTGCCAAACAGACAAGACCAATTTGATTTATTTTGGCGGCGCAAGTGGCAGTGATGGCAGAAATGAATTTGTTTTCAGAGTTATTGTGTCGCAGCCAACAAGCACTGGCGGAGAAACAAGCTATACAATCATGATTGACTCAATATTGACAAACGCGGCCTCAGCCAGCCAAAATCAAGCAAATTTCGACAGCCAAGGCCAATGCACTTTGACAGGCACAAACAACGATAACATAACTTTGACCATCACTTTATCAAAAATTTCAGCCACCATGTATGCTTAAAATTAAAAAAGAAAAAAGAAGACAGCATCTGTCTTCTTTTTTGGTTGAAAACTACCTAGAACAGCTTTTTGTTTCAGATTTTGAAGCTTTGCTGTCGCGTGATTTAGCCTCTTTTGCGCTTTCAACATTTCTTGTTGTTTTGGCGCGTTTTGAAGACTTGTTCATTTTGGAATTTTTACCAAACATAGTTTTCACCTCCTGTTTATTCAAGGATAAGCTCCTTGTAAATTTAGTGTGCCCTGAGATTAAAGAAATTATACTATCTTTAAGCATTTATTAAATTTTTTTTGCAAAAGCCAAGCAAAAACAAAAAAAGGACGCTTGTTTTGCGCCCTTTTTTCAAACTTTCAGCTTATTTTTTGCTTGCTTTTTTTGCTGGAGCTTTTGCTGGTTTTTCTTCAGCTTTTTTTCCTGCAGCTTTTGCTGGCTTTTTTGCTTCAGCTTTTGCTGGAACTTTTTTTGCAGCTGGTTTCTTTTCTTTTTGTTTTGACATTTCTTCTTCAAGAAGGTCATAGTATTCGTCAAAAACATCGATTGCAACATCTTCGTCTTCTTCGATTTTCAAAACAGTGTTGCCATCTTTGTCTTGGTCAACCAAGAAAACGATAGCATCGTTGTCGTTAAGGCCTTCAATTTTGTCAACAGGCTTTAAAATAGCGAAAAGTTTTTTCTCTTTTTTCACTTCGTGAACAATCATTGCGATTTGTTCAAAAGAAATTTGTTTGCCTTTTTCATCCATCAAAGTGATTGGATCTTTGTTTTCTTTGTCAAGAAGTATGTCAAGAAGGTCAACTGGTTGAACTTCTTCTTTATTTTCCACTTTTTTACTCATATTTAACCCCTTTTTGTTTGATTGAGATATGTTTGCAAAATAATCTGCGCCGAAATTTTATCGATAAGTTCCTTTCGCTTTTCCCTTCGAACTTTGCTTTCAATCAAAATTTCTTCTGCTTCAGCCGAGGTTAAGCGCTCATCAACAAAAGCGACTTTGACACCTGACAATTCAGAAAGTTTTTGCCCTATCTCTCTGTGAAGTTTTGCTCTTTCACCCTCGCTACCATCCATATTGAGCGGCAGTCCCATTGCAACTTCGTCAACATTAAACTGTTTGATAAGATCGTTTAAATGCTGTAAAGATTGCTCAGGAGAAAGATTTTGAAAAACTTCGTATGGGCTTGAGATAATGCACAGAGCGTCTGTCAAAGCAACTCCGATGCGTTTGTCTCCATAATCAACTCCCATTTTTCTTGTCCGTTGCATCATAACTCACCTATACTATACAATTTTTAAATAATTTAGTCAAACAAAAAAGTCTATATTTACAAAAATAATTAAAATTTTATAAAAGATAAGATGCTCATCAAATCGTCCGTTTTTTCAACTGCGTGCGTCCAAATGCTTTTATCCTTAAAATTAGTATGCAAAGGATTAAGGCAGACAGTCTCAACACCGCTTTTGGCAGCATCCTCATCATTGAAAGAATTGCCCACAAAAACAACTTCCTCTTTTTTCAGATTGTATTTTTCCATCTGCTTCAAAATAAAGTCGCTTTTGCCTTCCACATTTGTGCTGGGCATAATGCTTCCATTCACCACGCCATTGTTGTCAACAGTCAAAGTGATGGCTTCAACATGAGTGATATATTTTTTCATGCTTTTAAGTTTTTGGTCGATAATATTTTTAATTCCATTTGACAAAACGCAAATTTTTATGTTGTTTTGATAAAAAATTTTAAAAACCTTTTCGCAGTTGTCCAATAATTTTATCTTTCTCGTCACAGATGCAAACATCTTGTTTCCAACTTTATTTTCTCTGAAAATGTCTAAAACTTTGTCAAGCCACTCTTTGTAATTTATTTTTTTTGCCACATACATTTTGTAAAGCGTCTCAGCCTGCTGGTAAAGCCCAATTTTATCCCAAATTCTAGCCCAAGCATTGTCAAGTCTGTCAGGTTTTGTCAAGGTTCCGTCAAAGTCAAAAATCACAAGTTTTGTTTTATTTGCATTCATACAAACTTTCTCCCACGCCAATGGAAACTTTCAAAGGCACTTTTAAAGTGGTTATATTTTCCATTTCAGTTTTCAAGATGTTTTTCACAGAGTTTTCTTCGCCAGGATAGCAGTCGACAATAAGCTCATCGTGAATTTGCAAAATAAGTTTGCTTTTAAGATTATTCTCTTGCAAAACTTTTGCAACCTTTATCATTGCAAGTTTGATTATGTCGGAAGCGGTGCCTTGAAGCGGCATATTCATCGCCACCCTTTCGGCAAAATTTCGAACGGCATATTTTGAAGAATTGATATCGCCGATTATTCTTCGTCTGCCAAATTTTGTCTTAGCATAGCCGTGATTTTTGGCAAACTCGACATTTGAATCCATAAACTGTTTGACTTTTGGATATTTTTCAAAGTAGTTGTCAATATATTGCTTCGCGCTTGCCCTTGAAGATTTGATGTTTTGCGAAAGGCCATAATCACTTATGCCATAAATTATTCCAAAATTCACTGCTTTGGCATCTCGGCGTTGAGCGGCAGTGATTTTTTCAAGAGGAAGATGGAAAATTTCTGATGCAGTGATGGTGTGTATGTCTAGCCCTTGGTTGTAGGCCTCAATCAATTTTTCTTCACCAGACATATCGGCAAGCAGTCTTAGTTCAATTTGATTATAGTCGGCAGAAATGATTTTTCCGTTTTCAAATTTTGAAACGAAAATTTTTCGCAGCTTGTTGCCTTCAATGTCTCTTGTTGGAATGTTTTGCAAGTTTGGCTCGCTGCTTGAAAGCCTGCCTGTGTTTGTCAAAGTTTGATTGAAAGTGGTGTGAATCACATCGCTACCGCTTTGAAGCAGCTCTTTATACACATCGATATACGTGTTTTTGATTTTTGCAAGTTTGCGATGCTCCAAAATATGCCCCACAACAGGGATATATGAAAGCTCTTCAAGCACAGTTTTTGCAGTTGAGCGTTTTTTGTTGTTATAAGCTTTTATTCCAAGATTGTCGAAAAGCACTTTGGCTGTCTGCTGCGTGGAATTAATGTTGAACTCCTCGCCCGCTTCTCTGTAAATTTCTTCTTTGAGCTTTTGCAGTTTTGAAGAAAAATATTGGTCAAGCTCTTCCAACTTTTCGCCATTGATTTTAAAGCCTTCCTTCTCCATTTCAAACAAAATTTTGCAAAGTGGCAGTTCAATTTGATTAAAAATAAATCTCAGCCCATCATCCATTTTGTCAAGATAGGATTTAAGAGAAGAAAACAGCCGTTCGGTCTCGATAGACTTTTGCATATTGCCGCCAACATTGACCACGTAATTTGCCACCATGGCATCTGTGTAGTTTATTAGTTTGATGCCAAATTTGTCAAGAATATGCATATCTTCTTTTGCTGCAGAGCTGATTTTCAAAACGTTTTCATTTTCAAAAACATTTTTTAGTTTTGTTGCTATCTCTTCAAAAGAAAGGCCCCCATCAAACATTTGAAAGTTTTGCTCAAGATAATATAATTTTCCGTTAAAAATAAATTCAAGTTTTTGAAGATTGTAAATAAATTCGCCTTCACTTATCTTTGACATTTTTTCAAGCACAGACTGGTCAAGAACAGCTTTTTCAAAACTATTTTCTTGACTTTTTTCTTGCCTTTCGCCAAAAAGTTCAGCCTTTAAAAGTGAAGAAAAATCCCAGCTCTGAAAAAGGTTGTAGCAGTCCTTGGAAAAAGGAAGCGAAAAATCAAGTTCAGACATGCTATAGTCAAAATGGCAGTCACGTTTTATTGTGGCAAGTTTTTGCGACAAGAAAGCAGAATTCTTGTCATTTTCGAGTTTTTCTTTGAGTTTGCCTTTGATTTGGTCAAGATTTTTATAAACCTTTTCAAGGTCGCCAAACTGCTCAAGCAAACCAAGTGCAGTTTTCTCGCCCACGCCGCTCACGCCTGGAATGTTGTCTGAGCTGTCTCCCATCAAAGCTTTCAAATCCACAATCTGCTCTGGCAAAAGCCCATACAATTCTTTCAATCTTTTTCTGTCAACTTTTTCAACAACTGAAACGCCTTTTTTTGTAAGCCAAACAAAGGTGTTGTCAGAGATAAGTTGCAACAAATCTCTGTCGCCTGAAAGAAGATATTTTTCTCCATTGAGTTGTTTTGAAAGTGTGCCGATGATGTCATCTGCCTCAATGCCTTCCACTTCAAGAGTGCAAATCCCCATGGCTTTGAGCATTTTTTTGATAAGAGGAAATTGGCTTACAAGTTCCTTGGGCGTTTCCTTGCGTTGCGCTTTGTATTGGCTGTAAATTTCGTTTCGAAAGGTTTTACGTGAGTGGTCAAAAGCCACAGCAATTTTGTTTGGTTTTAGTTCTGAGATGATTTTTATCAAAATGTTTGCAAAGCCAAAAACTGCACCAGTTGGCTGGCCTTCATGATTTGACAAAAATGGCAAAGCGTAAAAGGCTCGGTTTGCAAGGCTGTTGCCGTCGATAATCAAAATTTTATCCATATTTTCCCCTTAAAATTTTATAAGTGCGGTGTTGTCTTCAATGATGTGAAAAAGTTCTCTGAAAGTGTCTGGCATCACAGCTGTCAAAACCAAGAAAACCGTTGCAAGCACAAGCAAGATAAAGAAAGCGATTTTAAGCGGATTGCCAAAAAAGTTTATGGCAGCATAGGCAAGCATAATGGCAAGCCCGCCATAATTTGCAATCATTCTGATCGTTTCATTGACCTCCACGGCCACATTGCAATAGCATAAAAGAGCAATATAGCCTATCGTCAAAACGGCAAGCACAAAATACAAAACAGTTTTCATTTCCACTCCTTTTGACTTGTTTAAAATATTTTATCACACTTTTTTTTATTTAACAAACAAAAATATAAAAAAGAGCCTTAAATTGACTCTTTTCTATTTCTCTTTTCGGATTGTTTTTCTTTTTTCTGTTCTTCTTTAAGTCGTTTTTGCTGCAGTTTTTTCTCTTTATTTGCCTTTGCAGCCGCCTTTTTTGCCTCATGTTTTTCTCTGTTAAACAAAGGCTTTATTTTTTTAGATTTTGACTTTTCTTTTTTGGTTCTCTCTTTTTTAGGCTTGCGTTTAAGTTTTTTGAATTTGACAATCTTGGTGGCTTTCTTTGGAATTGAGCCGTCGTCTGGAAGTGAAGTTTTCAAGTTGTCAGGATTTTTGATGTAGTCAGAAAATAGCCTTAAACTTTTGCCCATATAAAGCCCGTCAGCAACCCTTTCGTCAAGGCTGAGCCCCAAAGTGAGCATTTTTGCAATGGTGAGTTCTTTGTTGTTTTCAACATAAGGCTCAACTCTCTCTTTGCCCATGGCAATAAATATGGTGGTTGTTCCAAAATTATAAAGATGATGAAAAATGTAGTTAAGTTTGATTGACTTTAAGTTTGTGAGAAAGCAGCTTGTGTGAAATGGGCTTGCTTTGATAAGAGCTTTTGGAAGCATGCCATGCCTATCAAGAAAGCGCACAAAAGCCATTGCCCATCGAAACATAAAATCTGGCAAATGAGTAAGCTTTCCAGCTGCCTTTGTTGTTGTGTGCACTTCGTCTTCTTTCAGATTTTTGGCAATTTCGTCATCAATAATTTTTTTGACTTCTTCAATGCTTTCTCTGCCGCTGAACATCATTTTAAGAGTCACCTGCTCGCCATCGTCTTCAAGTTTTTTCTTGATGTCCATTGAAACAGAAATGGTGTTGCGTTGATAGATTGAGCCGCGCATAATAAACCTGTTCAGCTTTTTTCTGACATACAAAATTCTGACAATGGCAGCAATCACAATGTGCATATAGTTGTAAGAGATGCCATTTTTGCGCTCTCTTGCAATAAATTCATCAATGCTGTCGCACTTAAGCTTGACTGTTGTGTAGTTGACAGCATCAATTCGCTGTGGCATAAAAAATGGCTCAGCCTTATCAATTATGCCCATTCCTTTTACTTTTTTTCCGTCACTTCTAAAACCAAACATAACTCACCTATTTCTCTCTAAATTTTTTTCTTACCAAATTTTTTTCTCGACCATTCTGGCTTGGGTTGTAATACACCCTGTCTTTCAAAGCATCTGGCATATATTGCTGTTTGACATATCCGCCATAATCATGCGGATATTTATATTTGCCATGCCCGTCAGCATTGGTTGATGGGTGATTTTTCAAATGATTTGGCACTTTGTTGTCGTTGCAAGAAAGAGCGTCTTCTTTTGCAAGAGCCATTGCTTTGACAACAGAGTTTGATTTTTCAGCCTCGCAGACATAAATTATGGCGTGCGAAAGCGGAATCAAGCCCTCTGGCGCTCCCATTTTTTCCACAGCATACATAGCGCTCGTTGCCAGTAGAAGCGCATTTGAGTCAGCCATGCCCACATCTTCAGAAGCATGAGCAACAAGACGCCTTGCAATAATCATAGGGTCACAACCGGCTTCTATCAGCCTCTGGCTGTAAAATAGTGCGGCCTCGGTGTCGCATCCACGCAGCGATTTGCAGAAGGCTGACAGAACATCGTAATATACATTTTCGTCAAGGCTCAACGCCTTTCTGTCGGTGGATTGTTCGGCAATTTTTTTGTCAATATGTATGATTTTATCTTTGCTGGCTGGCGTTGTCATCACGGCAAGTTCCAAACTGTTAAGAGCATTTCTTAAATCCCCGCTGCTTGCATAGGCGATATATTTAAAAGCCTCTTCTTCTACCAAAACATTCAACTTGCCAAGCCCTTTTTCTTTGTCTTCAACCGCTCTTTTCAAAGCAGAGATGATTTCTTTGTCTGAGATTGGCTTAAACTCAAAAATGCGGCATCTTGACACAATCGCACGCGTCATTGAAGTGTATGGGTTTTCAGTGGTTGTGCCGATAAGATAGATATCTCCGTTTTCAATCGCTTCAAGCACACAATCTGATTGTGCTTTGTTCCACCTGTGGCATTCATCCAAAATCAAAAAGGTGTCTTTGCCCAGCATTGCCTTGTCAGTTCTTGCCCGCTCGATAACTGCTTTGGCATCACTAACTCCGCTTGTCACAGCGTTGAGTTTGACATAGTTTGCTCGCAAAGTTTTTGCGATGATATTGCCAAGAGTTGTTTTGCCAGTGCCTGGTGGGCCATAAAAGATGCAGCTGCCAAGTGTGCCATATTTGATTGCTCGATAAAGCAGAGTGTTTTTTCCAATAATATGTTGCTGTCCGACAAATTCTTCAAAACAAGTCGGCCTCATTCTTTCAGCGAGCGGTATTCTTGTTTCCATAGCCACATTATACACACTTATCTGTCAAAAGACAAGTAGATTTCATTGTTTTTTTTGAAAATTTCTTTTGTAAGCAAAAAAAAGTTGAAATACTTGGTGTTGTCAGCAAACATATACCTTGCTCCATTATGAACAATAAAAATCCGTTTCCACCTTTGATTTCGGTATAAACAGACCTCTTTAAGCCCCTTAAAATTTTCGTTGATTTGCTCGCCATTTTCAAATTTTTTAAGCACAGAATTTTTGATTTTTAGATAGGAATTTTCACTTTCTTCATCGTGTTCATTTTTTTGCCATTTTTCCCAGATTTTTCTTGGCAAAGAGCGATTGAAAGTCTCGTCAAAATCACTGTTTTTTGTTTTGAGCTGCAAATCAAAAATTTCAAACATCTTTTGCTGACTTAAATTGAAAAATTCGTTCATATCAAGAGAAGAATGAAAGCAATATTTTTTGTCTCCAAAATTGAAATATATTTTTCTTTGTTCTTTTGGAAGAAGTTTGAGCTCCACTTCAAAATTTATGCAAGCAAAAGATGAAAACTCAAGGCCGTCAACGTTGGCAAAATTGAACCTTGCGTTGCGACAGAAAAAGTTGAAAAAGGCTCTGTCTTTGCTGGTGAGATTTTTGATTTCAACATAGTCTTTTTGTCTGTTGAAAAAGTAATAGCCTCTAGGCAAAGGCAAATTTAGTTCCACCCTCACGCTCTGGCAAGTTTTTTCTATATTAGTCAGCGAAATGAGAAAATTTTTGCCGTTACACAAAAATTCTTTTATATCAACAACAATCCCCTTCTCACAAAATTTTTTGTGCAGATAATATGGAGAAAAAGATAGCTCGACCTGCTTTCCGTTTATCGCCAAAAACTCATCATTATATTTCACTTTATAGTTTGAGAAGGCGGGATAATTTATATTCAAGGCGTCCAAAGAGTAATAAAAATTCTGCCCCATTTCTTCTGGCAATATGACAAACACATTTTTCAAAGATTTGATTTTTTTTGCTCCCACACAAGGCTTTTTGGTCAAAATCAAGTTGAACTGGGCTCTTTTTTGCGCTTTTTTGAAGGCTTTAAAAAAGATTTGTGTCAGTGGCTTTTTAAAAATAAAAACAGGCAAAGTGGTGTTGATGCCAACAATATTCAAAATCTCATAGTCAACTTCTTTGTTCAAATTTGGTGCGTGATACTTTATTTTGTTAAAAATAAGCTCTTCCAATTTTGATATATACTCTTTTTTTGTCATAGTTTTCTTATTGCCCTAAAAAAACTTTCTAAACAAAAAAAGTGGCAAATGCCACAAGTCAGTTATGCTGTAAGCCGAGTTCTGTATTTGACAATCATCTATCTAGTTTTGCAGTTGCCTGCAAAATCAAGCGGTCTAAAAGGGCGTGAGAGAACGCACATTTGCCCTTCAGCCTTGCATCAGGTGGGGTTTACAGAGCAAAAACTATCTCTAGTTTTCCGGTGGTCTCTTACACCACCTTTCCATCCTTACCAAAGTTTTGGCGGTTTATTTCTGTTGCACTTTCCTTAGGGTCGCCCCCACAGGCCGTTAGCCTGCACCATGTTCTCTGGATGCTCGGACTTTCCTCATCTTGCGATGCGATTGTCTGCATAACTGACACGAATATTATACAAAACAATTCAAGAATTGTCAATATTTTAAAAAAATTGCTCTTGACAAATCAGAAAAATTGTGCTAACATATGGGTATGAAAATGATAGAGAGAAGTTTCAACAAAAATAGCTCAAAGGTTGCAAAGCCAATGTTAATTGCTCATACGGATGAATTTAAGGCCTTGGTTGAAGGCAAGCCGAAAAACCTGAGGCAGATTTCAAACGCTTTGCAAGAGCTTATACGCAACGGCGTGGTGGTTGGTGTTGTTGACATTGCAAACATCATAAAGCATTTTCATGCAGCAAATCCAGAATTTGACACCTCCGAATTCAAAAGAATGCTTATTGAAAAGTTGAAAACCACCGACGAATACTTTGTAAGCATTGTGACTGACATGATAAACAAAGAAGATGACCTTAAAAACGCCTTCACAAACGAAGAACTTATTGAAATCGAAACCGTGTTGTTAGGTTTTAAGAGCTCAGTCAACCAAGAACACATATAATATAGCATAAGGAGTGTTTGGCAGCATGATAGAACGCATCAATAACAAAGATATATCTAATAAATTTCTTCTGCATTATTTAAAGTGCGCTGCTGTTATGTCGCAATATGAAATAAACGATTTGATGAGTTTTATGAAATCGAATAAAAAATTATTCGAAGATGCACATTTTTCTAAGTTTTTGTATTTTCAAATAATTTTGAAGAATAGAGGCCTTTGTTTTGATAAAAAGTTTCTCGACAACATGGCTGTAGGCGCCTTAAACTCTCTATACAAATTTTTACTGGGCAAAAATAAAGCTTTGACACAAAAAGATGACAATTATTATTGCAAAAACTTTGAATTGTTTGAAAGATTGTCGGACAATATCGACGTCAAAATTCTGCAAAAAATCAAATATGTGCCAAAACTAGACCACTGGAAAGAGCTTGAAATGCTAGAGGCTTAACAACCTAAAGAAAAACACCCGTTTGGGTGTTTTTTTAGCCAACTGTAAACAAAGTTTTGATTTTTCCATTTTTTCTGTCGCTATATAGCGCTGTTAAATTGCCGTCCTGCGAAATTTTTATCGCAATGCCATATTTTGCCAGCGTTTGAGCAGCAGCCAATCTTCCGCCCCCTTCACTGCCCGCTTCGATTTTGATTATAGCGCCGATAGCGATAACGTTTCCATCGCTGTCAAGCACAGTTGCTCCATCCATGCTGACAAGTTCTTGGCGAAGTTTGCGGCTCAAATCTTGAAAAGGCCTGTCCGCAATGATTTTCCGTAGTGCCAAAGCTTTATAGCACTTTTCTTGTTGAAGAAAAACTCGGTAAGGCACTTTGTAGGTCTTTTCGGTGGAAGCAAGGCGCTGAAAGTTATAGAGTTTGTTTGCCTCTTCAAGTTCTTGCTCTTTTTTCATCTCAAAGTATTTTTCCATTATAATATCATGTGCATCGATGTGGGTTAAGGCCTGCTCAACCGAGTCTTTGTTGAGATAAACAAGGCACCCGCCCGAATAAGAGAAAGAGGTGTCAAGCGCTGTGAAATATATTGAGCGTCTGATATCCTTAAGCGAGTATGTGCCGCGGCTGAGAAGAAGTTGGATGACTTCGTCATGCGAAAAAACATTCCAGCGGCCATTTCGTTTGGCAAACAGCAAAGTTCTGTTTTTGAAAATTAAAAAATCACCATATGAGGTCAAAACAAGACCAATCCTTTTGTCGTTGCAATATTTGGCAATAGCTTCATATTTGTATGGCGAAACTGAAGGAGCACCTTTGCGTGAAAGAATTTGCACGTAGCCATTGAGTATTCCATTTTTGTCAAATTCAACGGCCGAATATTCACCGTCTGTCAAAAGAGCATAAAAATCTTTGTCCATCACGTCGGTGTAGGAAATTCCACCTTCTTCTTGAGAAAGATCCATAGAAAGATTAAGCACTGTGCAAATTGATATTTTTTTGCCCTCATAAGTGCGAGAAGACCACCTGTCAAGCTCGGAAAGAATGCCAAGCATCACAGAGACTGTTTCTTCGTTGTCACACAAACTGCGGCAGATTGACTTTTCAATGGCGTGAGATTGCAGGTTTACAACATAGTTTGCATCATTTAAGTTAAGTTCTGAAATAGTGTTGATTTCAGAAAGAATTGATTTGAGCAAGGCAATTTCAAAATTTTGGAAAGCTTGTCCACGTTTCAAAACAAGACGATATTCATCCTGTTTTGAAGGCTTAAGCAAAAGTGAA
The DNA here is from genome assembly GCA_944360075.1 of uncultured Clostridia bacterium. Lineage (GTDB taxonomy): Bacteria > Bacillota > Clostridia > Christensenellales > UBA1242 > Caccovivens. Next base: position 47,279 of record CALVTE010000002.1, read on the forward strand.
TTTTTTTTGCCGATAGCCACTTCGCTATCTCGAGATGAAGATTCAGCTTCTCCATCAATATATGAACCTGTAAACAGAGGCAAAACAAGTTTCTGCAAGATATTATAGAATTCAGCTTTTTCCATCTTTTGCCTCCTTTTTTTCATTATAATTCAATTTTTTTGTTTTTTTCAAGCAAAATAACACAATTTTCTCAAATTATTTAATATTTTTCTTCATTTGGCAATTTGTTTCGAATGATTGCCAAGGCTTTTGTTTCAATTCGAGACACGTAAGAGCGAGAAATTCCAAGTTTGTCAGCAACTTCTTTTTGGGTTAAAGATTTGTTGCCGTCAAGCCCGAATCTGAGAATAACCACCGCCCTTTCTCTCGGCGAAAGATTGTTGTCTAAAATTTTGTGGACATCTGACATAAACAAATTTCTTTCCACCGAATCGATAACATCTTCGCAATTTGGGTCGCAAATCACTTCAAAAAGTTCAAGTTCGTCACCCTTGCCATTGTTTGGAACGGTTGTGTGATAAGATATGGTACAGTTATGCTTTTTGCTTGCCCTTATGGCCATCAAAATTTCGTTTTCAATGCATCGCGAGGCGTAGGTGCCAAGTTGTGCATTTTTTTCTGGTTTGAAAGTGTCGATGGCTTTTATCAGTCCAATCGTGCCAATAGAAATCATATCGTCCACTTCCAAACTGCCCGAAAATTTTTTGACAATATGGCTGACCAGCCTTAGATTATGCGTGATAAGTTTTTCGCGAGCGTCTTTGTCACCTTTGGCCAAAAGTTGCAACAGCTGCTGCTCTTCTTCTTTTGATAAGGGCTTTGGAAACCCTTGAACGCTACCCACAAAATAGGTAAAGTTGGAAATTTTTCCAACTATAGTAAGCAAACTTTCATAAAACATATTTCCCTCTCAATTTCTAGTAAGAATATATGTTGAAATATGTCGAATTTTGCTTGTCTAATCAAAAATTGACAAAGAAAAACACAACCATATGGTTGCGTTTTGTAAAACTATATTAAAACAAATTGTCCACAAACTCGTCACTATTGAATTGTTCAATATCATTTTCGCCCTCGCCAACTCCAACAAAAACAACAGGCAAAGCATAGTCTTTTTCAATGGCAATCACAACCCCGCCCTTTGCTGTGCCGTCAAGTTTTGTCAAAATTATGCCGTCAATTTTTACAAAATCATTGAAAGCAGAAATTTGAGAAAGTGCATTTTGCCCAGTGGTTGCATCCAGCACAATAAAGGTATAGTGATGCGCCTGTGGATATTCTCGAGTTATAACTCTGTCAATTTTTTTAAGTTCTTCCATCAAATTTGTTTTGGTGTGTAGTCTTCCAGCCGTGTCAACAAGCACAACATCGGTTTTGCGAGCTTTTGCACTTGCAATGCCATCAAAAACCACAGAGGCTGCATCTGCGCCTTCGTTTTGCTTGACAATTTTGGTTTTTGTGCGGCTGGCCCATTCGTTTAACTGGTTTGCTGCAGCAGCCCTAAAAGTGTCACCAGCCACAAGCAAAACATCTTTTTTGTTGTCTTTAAAGTATTTGGCAAGTTTGCCTATTGTGGTGGTTTTGCCAACGCCATTAACGCCAATAATTGTTATCACTGCTGGATAATCTATAGAGATTTGATTGAGCGAAGCAAAATCATTTTTCAAAATTTGTTTAAGTTTTGCTTTGACCTCTTCGGCCGTTCTGATTTTTTCTTTTCTCGCGCTCAGCCTCAGCTGCTCAACAATATCCAGACTGGTTTTGACTCCCACGTCACAAGAAATCAAAATGTCAGTAAGTTCGTCATAAAAATCGTCATCAATTTCTCCATGACTTAAAAGAGCGTCAATTTTGCGAGCGATGGCTTCTCTAGTTTTTCTCAGAGCATTGCCAATTTTTTTAAATATCCCCATTTTAATTCTCCTGAGCATGTCTGATAGCATCTGAAAGCTGAACAGACACAATTTTTGAAACGCCTTTTTCTTCCATAGTCACGCCAAACAACGCTTGAGCATATTCCATGGTAGGTTTTTTGTGAGTTATAAGAATAAATTGAGTTTCGTTTGACAGTTTTTTAAGATATTTGTCAACAATTTCAACGTTGGAGTCATCAAGAGCGGCTTCAACTTCGTCAAACAAGCAAAATGGCAAAGGTTTTATTCTTAAAATTGCAAAAATCACAGCCATTGCGGTAAGCGATTTTTCTCCGCCAGAGAGAAGTGTCATGTTCTGAATTTTTTTGCCAGGCGGTTGAGCAAAAATTTCCACTCCGCTTTCAAGCGGGTCGTTTTCATCACACAAAGCAAGTTTTGCCGTTCCGCCACCAAACAATTCTTTGAAAGTCAGTTTAAAGCTTTCATTTATTCGATTAAGTTCGTTATTAAATTTTTCAATCATAATGCCTGAAAGGTCTTTTATAATCTTGTTCAAGTCGTCTTGTGCTTTTTCAAGGTCCTGCGCCTGAGTGCTAAGGTCGTCATATCTTTCATAAAGCACTTTGCAGTCTTCGATGGCATTGACGTTGACATAGCCGAGAGCGTTGATGGATTTTTTAAGCCTTGAAATTTCTGGCAGCGCTTGATTTATGTCAAAATCGGCTCGGCGAAGTTCTTGCGATGTGGAGTAGGTCAAAGAGTATTCTTCATATATGCGCTCTTGCATGTTTTCAAGTTCGCTGTCTACTTTTGACAAATTCATCTCTTCTCTAAATTTTTTGTCATGCAGAGAAGAAAGTTCGTCCATAAGCGAAGTTTTGGTCACATCAAGCTCTTTGATTTTTTCATTTATCGCTTGTTTTTCACCTTCAATATCAGCCCTTCTTTGCGTGCACTTTTCAAGCTCTTGCTTTTTTGAAGAAGTTGGAGCAGCTGCCAATTTTTCTTTGATAAGCTGCTCTGACTGACTGATAAACAAATCATTTTTCTTGATTTGCTCTTCAATCTCAACAAGAGTCTGCTTCAATCTGCCCTCTTCATTTTCCAGCCTGAGTTTTTCGTTGTCAGCATTTGAGAGTTTGGTTCTGATTTGCGCCATTTCAACTTTGACAGTCAAAATATTTTCATTCACGTCATCTCTCTCTTTTCTGAGATGCTCAAATTTTTCTCGTTTTTCTTTCACAATTTCGTCTGCGTCTTCCTTGTTGCCAGACAGTGCACTTTCAAGTTTTTCAGCTTTGGCAAGTTCTTGCTCAATAAGTTGCAATTTGTTTTTCACAGTTTGGCTTTCCATCTCGCTGACTTGCAAGTTGTCGGCGGTTTCAACAAGACTCGACGAGAATTGCTCAATTTTTTCTTTATCTTTTGCAATTTCCACTTCAAGCAAACTTATCTGATTTCTTTTTTCAGCAAGACTTACGTGCGTTTTTTCAATATCGGCAGAAATTTGTTTGAGAAGGCTGTTGATTTGTTCAATTCTGACATTAAACTTGACAATCTCGTCGCCAAGAGTTTCAATCTCTCGCTCTCTGCCCATAATATTTGAAGATTCAGCCTTTTTGCTTCCACCTGTAAGCGAGCCTTGCGGATTGACAACATCGCCATCGAGAGTGACAATGCGATAGGCGTAGCCGCTATTTTTTGCAACTTCCACAGCCACCTGCAGGTTTTCAGCAATAACGGTGGCTCCAAGCAAGTTGCTGACAACATTGTCGATAGATTTGTCGAAGTCAACAAGCTCAGAAGCAATTCCATAAATGCCCTGCTTTCCATCCACATATTTGCGGTCAAGACTTCTTCTTTTCATGGAAGTGATTGGCAAAAAAGTTGCTCTGCCAAAAGAGTTTTCTTTTAAGAATTTGATAAGCGCTTTTGCTTCTTCTTCATTGTGAGTGACAATGTTTTGCACTGCCCCGCCAAGAGCCACTTCTATGGCCGTTTCAAGTTTTTGAGGAACTTTGATAAGAGAAGCAATCACGCCAACAATCTTTGATTTGATTTGAGGATTTTTTTCACTTTCTTTAAGCAATTTTTTGACAGCATAAGCATAGCCGTCATATTCATTTTGCAGCTCGGTCAAAAGTTTTCTTCTGTTTTCAAAAACTTTGACTTGCGTGTTGATGTTGGCTTTTTCGTTTTCAAGTTCTTTATTTTTACGCTGGTTTATAAAATCTTGGCTGGCCAAAAGTTTTTCTTGCTCTTTGAGCGACAATAGCTTATTTTCTTTTTCACTTAAAGCGTTTTTGGCCTCTGTTGCCAATTTTTTGCTTTCATCTTGCTTATTTGACAGCTCGCCGATATCATTTTCCAAATTTTTCAAACTTTCACTCAAAAGGGCTTTTTCAGTTTTCAAACGAGAAACATTGCTCTTTATATCTGAAAGCGAGCCAAGCGTTTCGATAATCTTTTGCTGACTTGCTCCCGCCTCATCTTCGCTCAAGGCAAGTTCGTTTGCCAGCGCAAGATACTTGTCAGAAAGTTCGTTGAAAGACTCTTCAAGAATTTTAAGTTCGTTTTGCAAGGCTAAAATTTTATCTTCAAGTTCTTTTTTGTTTTCCTGGCAAAGCTCAAGAGCGGTCAAAGAGTTTGTTCGGTCAAGATGAAGTCGGTCATTTTCTTTGTTGGTATAGTTGATGCGCTCTCTGGCGAGTTTTGTCTCGCCTTCCTGTTTTTCAAGCCCTACGGTAAGGTCAAGGATTGTTTGGTTGATGCTTGCCAAAGTTTTGTCAAAGTTTTCAACAGAGCTCATCGCTTGACTGTATTGCTCATTTGCTTTGTCAAGGTCTGATTGTCTGATGTCTATCTGCTTTGCAAGGGCGTCGAGTTTTAATCCGATTTGTTCTTTGACAGTGCTTGCATTTTCATATTGATAGATATATGCATTGACTTCCAAATCTTTCAGCTGGCCTTTATATTCCAAATATTTTTTGGCATTTTCAGCTTGTTTTTTCAGCGGCCCCATCTGCCTTTCAATTTCACAGATAATGTCTTTAACGCGCGTAAGATTGTCAGTTGTTCGCTCTAATTTACGTTCTGCTTCTCGTTTGTCGTTTTTGTATTTAGAAATTCCCGCTGCATCTTCAAACATTGCTCTTCGGCTTTCTGGTTTTGCATCAACAAGTTCAGTGACTTTGCCCTGGCTGATAACTGAATAGCCATTTTTGCCAAGTCCGCTGTTATACAAAAGATTGGTGATATCTCTCAAGTGGCAAGTGTTGCGGTTGATAAGGTATTCACTTTCGCCAGAACGATAAAGTTTTCTTGTGATGGCAAGCTCGTCATAATCAAAATTGAAAAAACGGTTTGTGTTGTCAAATGTCAGCGTAACTTCGCAGTAAGAAAGACTCTTTCTTTTTTCTGTTCCATTGAAAATAACATCTTGCATGCTGTCACCACGCAAAGTTTTAGGACTTTGTTCACCCAAAACCCACCTTATTGCATCAGAAACATTGCTTTTGCCACAGCCGTTTGGCCCGACAATCGCAGTAAAGTTGTCGTTAAACTCAATCACAGTGCGATCTGCGAAAGATTTGAATCCAATCATTTCAATTTTTTTAAAAATCATAACTACCTCGCATTTTTTCTCAGGTTACCTTGTCAAATCAAACCAAAAATAGTTTTTCTATTGCCGCTTTTGCAGCATTCTGTTCAGCTTCAATTTTGCTTTTGCCTTCCCCCGTGCTTATGGCGTCTTCGTCCATAAAGAAGGTGGACTCAAAACCTTGGTCGGAAGGTTGAGTTTTATACTGCATATGACACTTAAAACCACTTTGCACAAGTTCTTGCAACTTTGATTTGTAATTATCGTCCACAACGCTTTCAAAATTTTTCAAGTCAAAATTTTTGTAAATAAATTCTTTGGTTTTTTCAAGCCCACATTCAAGATATATGGCTGCAATCACAGCCTCCACAACATCTGCTTTGACAGCCTTTGAAATTTGTCCCTGATAACTTTTGCCCACCATTACAAATTGGCCAAGATTTAAAAGGTCAAAAATTTTGCAGAGGTTGCTTTCAGATACATAGTGACTGCGCAAAACGGTCAATTTGCCTTCTTGAGCTTTGGAGTGCAAAAACAGATATTCCCCCACAACAAAGTCAAGAATTCCATCTCCCAAAAATTCAAGCCGCTCGTAATTGATTTCGCTTTTCGAGCTGTGAGTGAAGGCTCGAGAAAATAGTTCCACGTTTTGCACATTGATTTCGATTGTTTTCGACAGAAGTTTGAACTGGTTTTTATTCATTGCTCTCAGCCTCGAGATTTTGGATTGATTTTTCGATTTTTTCAATAAGTTTGTTTTTGTGCAGAAGCATGGTCTGCTCAATGGAAGCGCAGATATTCATTCTTTTGCAAGAGCCGTGGTTTTTGACAACAAGCTTTTTACAGCCCAAAAGTGGACTTCCAGCGTGTTTTTTCTGCACATCAATGCGATTTTTGATTTCGTCAAAAGTCTTTTTCATAAACAAAGCACCAAGCATGCTCAATTTATGAGATTTTATGCTGCGCTTAAGAATGCTCATCACTGCAGCCACTGCACCTTCAGTGCCTTTGAGTAAAGCATTGCCAGCAAAGCCATCTGCCACCATAACATCCACTTCGCCACTCATAAAATCGCCACCTTCACGATTGCCAATAAAGTTGATGGCTGCTTTTTTGAGAAGTGGATAGGCTTCTTTGACAAGTTCGTTGCCTTTTTCTTCTTCCACACCGTTATTTAGCAGCGCAACCCTTGGTTGAGGCTTGTTGTAAATTATGGAATAATACGCACTGCCCATCAAAGCAAAATGCAAAAGATTGACAGGCTTGCAATCAATGTTTGCTCCGCTGTCAATGATGATCACATCGCTTTCTGCTTTTGTTGGAAGAATTGGAGCAAGTGCAGGCCTGGAAATGCCTTTTATTCTGCCGATTTTCATAATAGCACCAGCAAGAACCGCTCCTGTGCTGCCAGCGCTGACCATGCCAACAACATCATCGCGCTCTTTTAAAATATCATAAGCCTTGACGAGAGAAGAATCAGTTTTATGCCTGATCGCCTCTGTTGGTTTGTCATTATTTGTTATCACATCTTTGGCATCAACAATTTCAACACGCTCATTTCGTCCGTTTAAAATCTTTTCGATTTCTTCTTTTTTGCCTGTCAAAACAAGTTCAAGGTCTTTGTTTTTTTCAATAGCCATCAAAGCCCCTTCAACAATTTCAACAGGAGCGTTGTCTCCGCCAAAAGCATCTACCACGATTTTCATTGTCTTCTCCTTTTCATGCTGTATATATAATAACAAATATAAGGCAAATAATCAAAATGATTTTTGCAATTTTATTGAAAAACTTAAAATAAAATACATTGATTTAAAAAACACTTTTGGCAGAACATATTGTGACTATTATGCGCTGCATAATAGCACATATAGTGTTTTTGATTTGATTTGGCCAAGTTTAAAATAACAAAAAACTCGCCCTAAAAAAAGGCGAGAGCTTTGATTTATTTTGATTTTTCTTTTTTCTCTATAACAGTTTCATTTTTATAGCTTCCACACTTTTTGCAAACTGTATGAGGTTTTTTCATCTCATGACATTTTGGGCATTCAACAAGTGTTGGCGCTGTTGCTTTGAAATTTGCAGAATTTCTTGTGTTTCTTCTTGCTTTTGAAACTTTACCCTTTGGAACAGCCATTGTCTTTCCTCCTTTAGATTTCTTGCTTTAATTTTCCTTGCCTAAGCAAGTATATTGATTTTTGACCAAATTGTCAAGTGTTTTTTGCTTATTTTTAAATTCTTTTTGCTAAAAGGCTTTTTTGCAACCTTAAAACAAACATTTATTTTTGTATCAACTGCAAAGTATCTCTTGCAATCAACAACTCTTCGTCTGTTGGAATTCTGTAAATTTTTACTTTTGATTTTTTTGTGCTGATAAGCTCTGCCGTGCCTCTTGGAAGAGAATTGTTCTTCTTTTTGTCAAGTTCAATTCCATATACTTCAAGGCCTTCAAGCGCTTCTTCTCGCAAATCTTCTTGGTTTTCACCCACCCCGCCTGTAAAGACGATAGCGTCAACTTTTCCAAGCACAGCCATATAAGAGCCGATAAACTTTTTCGTTCTATACTTGAGCATATCAAGGGCGAGCTTTGCTCGTTTGTTGCCTTTTGAAATTGCATCATTGATTTCTCGAAGGTCACTTGACACGCCGCTTATTCCAAGCATTCCGCACTCTTTGTTGAGATATTTCACAACTTCTTGAGCGCTCTGACCTTTCTTTTCAGCCAAATATGAAACAACAGATGGGTCAAGATCACCCGACCTTGTGCCCATGATAAGCCCTTCCAGCGGTGTCAAACCCATTGTTGTATCAACGCTTTGACCATTTTTGATGGCTGTTATTGAAGAACCATTGCCCATGTGCACTGTGATAAGATTGAGCTGGTCAAGTTTTTTGCCCATAAGTTTTGCGCAAGCATTTGCCACATATCGATGGCTTGTGCCGTGAAAACCATATTTTCTGATATGGTATTTTTCTGCGTCTTGATATTTTATACCATAGTTATAGGCTTTTTCAGGCATAGTAGCATGAAAAGAGGTGTCAAACACAAGCACTTGAGGCACTTTTGGCATAACTTCCATGCAGCCTTTGATGCCAGCCATGTTTGCTTGAGCATGAAGTGGAGAAAGGTCTGTCAATTTTTCAAGGTCTTTAAGCACTTTTTTGTTGACAAGCACGCTTTGATTGAAAATCCAACCGCCTTGAACCACTCTGTGTCCGCAAGCTGAAATTTCTGAAAGGTTTTTTATCACACCTTCCTTTTCGTCAGTCAGCATTTTAAGCACGTTTTCAAGTGCTTGAACATGGTTTTCCATTTTTGTTGGAACTTCTTTTTTGTTCCCATGCATTGATATGGTGATAAAAGAAGATGCAAGCCCAATTTTCTCGCAATTTCCTTTGGCTATCACACTTTCATTTGTCATGTCAAAAAGTTGAAATTTCAGGGATGAACTTCCCGCATTGATAACTAAAATTTTCATATTTACTCCTTTTCTGCTTGCAATGCTGTGATTGCAGTTATTGTGACAATATCTTCCACGCTGCAGCCTCTAGACAGGTCGTTGACAGGCTTTTTAAGCCCTTGCAAAATTGGCCCAACAGCATTAAGACCGCCTATATATTGAATTGCTTTGTAGCAGATATTTCCACTGTTTAAGTCTGGAAAAATCAAAATGTTTGCATCGCCTTTGATCGCGCTGTTTGGAGCCTTGCTTGCTGCCACTTTTGGCACCATTGCACTGTCAAACTGCAACTCGCCATCGCAGCAGATGCCACTTTTTTTGAATTTTTCATAAGCCTGAGCCATCTTATCAGCACTTTCATGTTTTGCCGAACCTTTTGAAGAAAATGATAAAAAGGCAACTTTTGGCTGACCAAGCCCAAGCGTGTTGAAGGTTTTGACGCTGTCACTGGCAATCTGAGCAATCTCGTCAGCAGTTGGACAAGGCAAAACGCCACAATCAGCCAAAATCAAGGCTTTATCCTTCAAAAACTTGTTTTTCCCGTAAACAAGGAAACAAGAGTTGACCGGACTTCCTTTTTTCTGCGCTTTTATAATCTGAAGAGCTGGCCTAACAGTGTTTGCTGTTGAAGCTTCAGCGCCTGCAACCATGCCGTCTGCATAGCCTTCTTCAACCAGCAAAGTGGCAAAATAATAAGGGTTTAAAGCAAGTTCTTTTGCCTCTTCCAAACTCAAGCCTTTTTCTTTTCGTTTTGCATACAAACTTTTGACAAGCCTGTCAAGATGCTCAAACGTTTTTGGATTGATGATTTGAAAGCCTAGCAGCGACTTATCTCTCAGCACCAGACCGCTTTCGTCACCGATAAGGATTGGTTTTGCGATTTTCTTTTTGGCGATAATTTTGACAGCCTGCAAAGTTCTGTCACTAAATTCTGCTTCAGGAAAAACAATGGTTTTTTGAAGCTTTGCAGCCTTTTTGTAAATGTTTTTAATTTTCATTTTAACCTTCTAAAAAAATATTTTTATGAATAAATTGTTTTATAGTGAATTGATACAAAAAAATTATAAATATAATGCCAACTTTTGTCAAATAAAATGGTGAAAAATGCAAAAAACAACAAAAATAAATTTTCTAAAATTGCTGCTTACGGTGTTTATTTTATACATCCTTTGCTCAATAGCGCTGCGTCCACAATTTTTTCTACAGACAACCTTTGATGGACTCTGCGCTTGGGCTGTGAATGTGCTGCCGAGTTTGCTGCCCTTTGTTTTCTTTACCAAACTGCTTTCTCATCTTGGAGTTGTTGACAAAATCTCAAAGGTTTTTGCTAAAGTTGTTGAAAAATTATATAAAACGCCCCCGCTTTCTGCCTACTGCTTTTTTTCTAGTATGATTTCTGGCTATCCTGTGGGAGCAAAAGTGACGGCGGATTTATATCAAGCGGGCAAAATTTCAAGAACAGACGCCTGCAAAATGCTCAGTTTTTGCTCAACTTCAGGCCCTATGTTTGTGATTGGCGCAGTTGGGGCTGGAATGTTTGGGAGCGCTCTTGCTGGCTATATCATCTTTGCATCTCATCTTCTTGGAGCATTTTTTAACGGGATTTTCTATCGAAAAATAAAACTGAAAGAATTTAAAAATGTTGCCAAGCCAAAAGAGGAAAAAGTTTTTGATTTATCTTCCACCATACTCGACTGCTGCCATAGCGTGATTTCTGTTGGCGCAATTATCGCTATATTTTTTGTGGTGATTTCTTCTCTCTCGCCTCTTTTGTCGCTTTTCCCTTCGCCTATATCTGCCTTTTTGGGCGGACTTGTTGAATTGACCAAAGGCTGCCTAGACATTTCAAGCACACTGCCTTTTAAAACCGCCATTATCTGCGCCAGTTTCATTATAAGTTTTGGCGGTTTCTCCACCATGGTTCAAACTCAAGCACTGACCACGCATTTGAAAGTGCCAACCACACTTTTAGTTCTTCAAAAACTGACCCATGCCTTGCTGTCTTGTTTGATTGCCACCGTTATGGTTTTGATAATTTTTTGATAAAAAAAAGCCTCAGCTTGTTGCCGAGACTTTATCAAACGCTAGCGGTTGTTTGTGCAAATTGACGAAGAAGAATTCCGCCATCGATAATGCAAGCAATAATCAGATATATTGTTGCAAGCAAAACCAAAATATAGATGATTCTTTCAACAATTTTGCTGCCCATGCTAAGCCAAGCCACCAGATTGAAATTTGCAAGTCCAATAATCCCCCAGTTAAGACCGCCAATCATCAAAATGATAAGGGCTATATAATTTGCTATAATCATGTTTTACCTCCCTAGGTGTATTTTGCCCATGTAACAAATTTTTATGCCAAAACATAAGGCGACAAAAAAAAGCAAGAAGCTCTTGCTTTAATTTTTATAACTTTTATCGATAATTCCCCCGCCAAGGCACAGGCCTTTTTCGTCATACAAAACCACAAATTGACCAGGAGTTATTGCGCGCTGCTTTTGGTCAAAATCAACAGTGATTGTCTTTTCTCCTGTGATTTTGACTTTGACTTTTTGATCGGGCTGCCTATAGCGAAACTTGGCAAAGCAAACAAATTCATCTTGCTTTGGTCTTTCAGGAATCAAGTTGAAATCGGTTGCAGCAAGCCCGTCGCTAAAAGGGTGTTCGTCTTGGCCTTGGCTGACAATAAGTCTGTTGTTTTTTATATCCTTTTCAAGCACAAACCAGCGCTGCCCATTGCCACCTTTAAGGCCTCCGATATTAAGCCCTCTCCGCTGTCCCAAAGTATAATACATCAGTCCGTCATGCTTGCCAACAACTTTGCCATGATTGTCAACAATATCTCCTGGCTGAGCAGGCAAAAACTCGCTTAAAAACTTTTTGAAGTTTCGCTCGCCGATAAAGCATATGCCAGTTGAATCCTTTTTTGCAGCTGTTGAAAGCTCAAGTTCTTTGGCAATTTGGCGAACTTCTGGCTTTGAAATTTCAGCAAGTGGAAAAATCACTTTTGAAAGTTGAAATTGACTGAGCTGGTTCAAAAAATATGACTGGTCTTTGTTAAGGTCGTCAGCTTTTGCAAGATAGAATTTGCCATCTTTTTCAATCTTTTTTGCGTAATGCCCTGTTGCAATCATATCCGCGCCCAAAGCAAGCGCCTTGTCAAGAAAGGGGCCAAATTTGATTTCTCTGTTGCACAAAACATCTGGATTTGGCGTTCTTCCAGCTTTGTATTCATCAAGAAAATATTTGAAAACTCTCTGGTAATATTCTTTTGCGTAGTTGACAGAAAAATATGGTATGCCCAGTCTGTTGCAAACTCTTTTCACATCTTCGTAGTCTTCTTCAGCCGTGCAAGCGCCGTCTTTTTCTTCCCAATTTATCATAAAAAGCCCAATAACTTCATGCCCCTGTTTTTTGAGCAGATAGGCAGCCACTGATGAGTCTACGCCCCCGCTTATCCCAACAACAACTTTCATTTTTCTTCTTCCTTTTGCAAATTTTCTTTGTTTGGCTGGTCGCTAGAAAGGTCAATCCCCACTGGCACCTTAAATTTTTTCAGGCCAATCATAAAAATATCCCAAAACCAAACAAAAAGCACAAAGCCGGCAATGGTGCATAAAACAGCCACCAAAGTTTCGCTGTAAAGAATAAGAGGAGTGTTGAAAATCGTCAGGCACACAATCATAATAAAATTTAGCAGCAATAGCGTTGCTCTGCCATATCTTCCAACATAAAAGCAGTGGCCGCCAACAAAGCCTGTAAAAATTGCCAGACACAAAAGTTTTACAAAATTCACGTCATTTGGCAGCGTTGTGGTGTTGACAATAAATTTCCTTTCCCCTCGCCTTTTTAGCGCTTTTGCATCCTTGTTGGTGGCAATGGCAAGACGCGAAAAAACAAGGCCGCAGTCTGGACACTCTTCACAAGAAGAAGGCACTTTAAGCTGGCATCTTGGACATATTTTTTTGCTTTCAAAAGTTTTTGTTCTCACAGCCAAAATTTTAGCACCTTAGCGGCAAATTTGTCAAGTTAATTTTCGCATTGGTTAAGATATAAAATTGCCGCCTTATCATTTGGATTTTCTTTCAGCAAATTTTCAAAAATCAGTTTGGCACGCTGCTGCTGCCCCTGATAGAAAAATTGCACCCCCTTTTCAAAGGCTTGCTTGTTTTTGTCAAGCAGAAACCTTTTATGGCGGTTGTAAACTTCAAGGCTTTCAAAACAGTTTACATTTTGCCCAGTAAGAGCGCCGATAAAACGATATTTCAAAAAATAATTTTCTGGCAAAGCGTCAAGAACGGCATTTGAAAAAATCAAACAGCAGTCTGCCTTTTTTGAAAAATCTATAATCTGGCTGAGAGCGACTGTGTCTTCTTCATTGACCAAAAGCTTTCCATTTTTATTAAGCAGGCAGCAAACTTTGTGACCATCAACGGCAACAAAACAGTTTATCTTGCAGCCAATGCGCTTGGCCTTTATTTTGACAGCACGGCACACCGCATGAGAAAAATCCAAAGCGTCTTGCGAGCGAAAAAACACTCCAAGGCAGCCAAAAGAACAGTTGTCAACGCCAAGACCATTAAATCTTTTTATAAGCGGTTGAGCAGCTTCCATATACAATTTCAGTGTCTGATAATTTCCTTTCAATCCGCTTGCTCCAACATCTTGGATGACACAAAGGCTGAGATAGCCGTAGCGACTGACCAGCTGTTTGTTTTGCAATTTTTCAATTTCCATTTTGTTTGCAAACTTGTTGAGCGCTTTTGGGATTTTTTGCAAACCTTCCTCCTCGCCTTCATCAAACTTTCTGTTTATTTTAAGCAGCGAGAGCCCAATATGCGCAAACTGCTTTCCACCACCAAGGCGAAATTTTTTTTCTTTAATCCGCCCTTGCCCAAGCCGCTCTAGCAGCTTTTCCATTTTATACAAAGGTTTTGTGACAACAAAATAGATTATAAACAGCAGCAAAATATACAAAATGGTCAGCAAAACGGCCCACAAGAGGGAATTGTAGTGATTTTTTGTTGTGATGTTGAGCAAAGTTTTGACAGAGTTTGCAAAAGCATTATTCAAATTTGTCAGATAGGCAACACAGTAAAGAGAAATGCCATAAATAATCGTCAACGGTAAAGTTGAAAAAAACAGAACTTTGTTGAGAGAAAGGGTTTTTAAAAACTTAAAATAAAGCACATTGCCAAACAAATTTGATAAAACAAGCAAGCCAAGCGCTGTGTAGCCAAGTGGCGAAAAATCAAAAGACAATTTTGCATTTTCAAATTTGACGGCGGCTGATAGGTGCGGAAAAAGCACCACCGAGGCAACCGAAGTCAAGGCAAACAAAACAAGAAAGATTTTTGTTGAGGTTTTCATAGCTATATTTTTTGCAAGATGTTTGGAAAATATGTAAAGAGCAAATAGGAATAAAAATATAAAAATTGCACAAAAAAACCTAAGGAGAAATTTTATGGAAGAAGTGAAAAAAGAAGATTTAGAAAATTATTTAAACGCCGTCTATCAAAACATTCGAACGGCAGTTCAGTCAATTGATGAGCTTTTGCCAAAAGTCAAAGACAACAATTTGAAAAAGGAGCTGGCCTCGCAGCAGGATGTTTACATTGCCTTGCAAAAGGAATGTGAAGTTTTTTCGCAAGGAGAAAAACTTGAAAAAATCAAAGACAACAACTGGCTGGAAAAGGCAAGACTGTGGTCGAGCATCAATCTTTCAACTTTGACAAACAAAACCACCCGCCACATTGCAGAAATGATGCTTTTTGGCACTTTTATGGGCTATATCACCTGCGTAAAAGACCTTTATGACCATAAAAACCTTTCAAAAGAAATAGATGATATACTGTCGCGCCTCAAAGAGTTTGAAAGAAAAAACTTAGACTCTTTGATGCCTTATTTGGTCTAAAATCTCGCCGATTGAAAGTGTTAGAGGAAAATTTAAACTCAATTTGAAAAGATTGTCTTGCCCAAGAAAAATATTTTTGCCCTTAAACTCGACAACAAAAATGGTATATCTGCACCAATCAACCTTGCTCAGCATTTTTGCAAGCGTGGTTGATTTTTTGACATACAGCAATTTGACCTTGGCAAAATTTTTCACTTTTTTGTTTAAGCGGAAGGCAAGAGTGTATTTTGCATCGTTGTTTGCAAGCAAACTTAAAATCAAAAAAATGCCAAGCAGTGCAAAAGTGGGATTGAAATCAACAAAGCAAGAAAGAAAAAATAAAAAGAAAAAAATGATTGATAAAACAACGTTTAAGCCACTTATAAGCTTTACCGCCCTTTCTCTGCTCGTCACATTTTGCAGAATTGAAAGAGCGCATCTTCCCCCGTCAAGCGGGTAACATGGAAGCAAATTGACAAGGCCAAAAAAATAAGATTGGCGGGCAAACTGAGCAGTCAGATTATATAATGAAGGAAAAGCCCACCAAAGAGCGACCACAATTGTTGCGCAAACAATATTGCAAAGAGGGCCGGCAAAAGCAATCAAAAATTCATCGTTTTTGTCCAAGATTTTTTGTTTAAAGTCAAGCGAAGCTCCATAGGCTGCAAGAGAAAACTTTTCAAGTTTATAACCTAGTTTTTTCGCCACCAAAAAGTGCGCAAATTCGTGAAGAGCAACCACGCAAACAAAAATCAAAAAACTGCTCATGCCTTCTGTGAAAATCAAATATAGCGCAAGCAAAAAAAATGCAGGCGTTATTGGCGAATTGATTTTTTTTAAAATCCCGTTGCCCACAGCACACCAAGCACTATTTCAACAACAAGAAGAAAAAGCAAAAATATATTGAAAATTATCCCTCGTTTCAGCCTGTATTTGACCTTGTTTTGATTATATTTCTGTCCATAAACCCTGATTTTTTTCTGCATAAAACATCTTATTATTTTCTGCTGCCATTTATGCTTTTTGGCATAAAAAAGAGCCTTGTAAGGCTCTGGCTATAAGGTTTTCAGGCAATCGTTCCGTCATCTGCTGAAATCGTTTGCACATCTTCCCCTTTCAAAAAGTCTGGCAAATCTTCTTCAAATTCAATATCGTCAACATTTTTAAAAAGAGTGTCTTGCTTTTCTTGGTCTTCTTCTTGTCTGATAGTTTTGATGCGCTCGAGCAACTCTTCATAGTCTGGAAGCTGATTGATGTCTTTCAAATTGAAGCGTTTTAAAAAACTTTCAGTCGTGCCAAACAACAAAGGTTTGCCCACGGCATCTTTTCTTCCAACAACTTCAATCATGTTTTGATCCACCAAAATTTGCACTGCATAGTCAGAATTAACCCTTCGAATATCTTCAACTTCAAGTTTTGTGATTGGCTGTTTGTATGCGATGATGGCAAGCGTTTCTAGTGCTGCTCTCGTCAAAGATTTTTCGCGAATAGGATTGAGCACGTCCGATATGTAGCTGGCATAATTTGGATTTGAAGCAAGTTGAATTTTGTTTTTATACTCAATCAAATGCACTCCTTTGTCTCCGTCAAGTTCTTGCTTCAACTGCGAAATTGCCTTGTCAAGTTCTTTTTGGCTAACCTGCAATTTTTCGGCGATAAAAGATTTCTCAATTCCATCACCTGCCACAAACAGAATTGAAAACAAAACCTCTTTTAAATTGTATGCTGTGTCGATTGTGCTCATAATTAAACCTCGTTTGAAATGATATTGATTTGTTTGAAAATTCCCGCCTGTTCCACCCTGACAGCTTGCAATTTCAAAAGCTCTAAAAGTGCCAAAAACACGTTTATCATTTCGCTTTTTGTCATGTCTGGCGTATAAATTTCTTCAAACGGAAAACGTTTATGCTCTCTGGCATAAGAGCGGATTGAAACAATTTTTTCAGCCACGGTAAAACGGTCTTTAACAATTTTTTTCGGTTCTGGCTTATCTTCTCCGCGCGCCTGCGCTTTGGCAAGCAAGTTGGCAAAGGCGTCAAGCAGTTTGTCAAGCACCATGTCTTTGATCACAATTTTGACCTTTTCAGTTTCCTTGCCCGGCAGACGATACAGTTTGTTTATATCCTCAATTTCTTTAAGCCTTTTTCCAGTTTCTTTAAACAGTTCATATTCTTTCAGCCGCTCAAGCAAAAGCGCTTCGCTGTCTTCTTCGTCTGCCGTCTCATCTTGCTCGACAGGCAACAGGTGCTTTGATTTGATTTCGATAAGTGTTGCTGCCACAGTTATAAACTCGCTTGCCCTGTCCATATCAATAGAGTCAAGGTCTTTCATATACTCAAGATATTGCTCAGTTATATCAGCAAGTTTGACAGTCATAATATCCATTTTAGCATCTTTGATAAGGTGCAATAAAAGGTCAAGCGGTCCTTCAAAATTGTCGAGCTTAAACCTATACTTGTCGTCAACAAAACTCATCTGTTCTGTTGCAAGCACGTCTTGTGAATTGTTCTGATCCATCTCAAAATCTCCTTCCTTGAGTTTTGTTTCCTTATAGTTTAAGTATAATCTTCTCCCCGCCAAATTGCAAGCAAATTAAAGAGCAATCACTTCAAATGTTAAGGAATAATCATATTGATAAAAATCAAAAGTCACAAAGCCGTCTTCTTTTGCCGACAAAAAGTATCCAAAAGCCACCTTTTCGATGGAAATATTTTCTGGGTCAGAACTTGAAAGCTTCACCTTGGGATTTAAAATCAATTTGTTGAATTGGTCATAAACTGAAAGTGAAAATTGACAAGACGACGATGTCAAATAGATTTTGTTGTTATAGATTTTGCAGTTGTCATTTTCTGTCAAGGCATAGCCTAGGCCATCACTAGCAACCGAAACGACAAAACTGCAAAAAGCTTGTTTGCCCTGATATTCCGCTTCGACCTTGACCATAGTCTCTCCAGCGCTAAGAGCAGTAATTTTGTTGTTTTTTATCATGACGATGCTTGAGTTTTCAATCTGATAGCACAGCTGCGCCTCTTGATAAGAAACTTCCAGCGGAAGAGGCTTTATTTGACCAACTTGCATTTCAAGGTTTGGACAACTTATAGTGAAAGCGTCACTACCTTGAGTTTTTTGACGAAAGGCTGAAAAATACACGACAAGCACTATAATGCTTGCCAACATAAAAGCAATAGCTGAGAGTAAAATAATTTTCTTTTTCTTGTTTTCCGTCAATTTTGTCCTCTGCCTTTACTGTTGTATAATAGCAAAAATTGTCGAAAAATCAAAATAAAATTTATAATATTATAAAAGAAATTTAAAAAAAAGGCTGCTAAAATCTCTTCTAACAGCCTTGTTTAATTTTTCATTTTTTACCACGAATAAGCGATTTTTTCAAAACAATCTTTAAGCGAGAGCGGTTCAATATCGTTTTTAACGGTCAAATCAATCTCTTTGACAACCACACCGCCTTTTGAAACCACCGCTTTCCCAACAATATCACCCGCCTTTGTTGGCGCGCTAAGTTTTTCAGGAAGAATATAATCGATTTCAAATTCATTCTGCTTGCCCTTTTTACTTGTCACGCTGTAGTCTTCACAAGCATAAATCTCAGCGCTATCAACTTTGCCTTTGCTTACGGCCAGGCTTTTGATGGCACAGGTCGAATCCAGCAGGCTTTTATTTTCAAAATTTGCAAAACCATAGTTGAACAATTTTGAACACTCATTAAACCTTGTTTGGCTGTTTTTTGCACCTATAACCACAGAAATCAAACGCATATTGTTTCGCTTTGCTGTGGCTGCAAGGCAGCAGCCTGCCTCATTTGTAGAGCCAGTTTTTCCGCCATCGCACCCCTCATAATATCGCACTAATCTGTTGGTGTTGACAAGTTCAGTTTTTCTGCCCGATGGATGCACAAGTTCGTCCATCCAAATGGTTGAAAACTGATGATATTTATCAAATTTTGAAACTTCCTTAAGCACGATTGCGCTATCTTTTGCACAAGAATATTGTTCTGGAGCAGGCAACCCGGTGCAGTTGACATAATTTGTATCGTTCATTCCAAGTTGTTTTGCTCTTTCATTCATTCTGACCACAAAATTATCTTCACTTCCACTGATATGCTCAGCAAGTGCCACAGAAGCATCATTTGCCGAAGCCATAATCACACTTTTAAGCATATCTTTTGCCGAGTATTGCACATAGGGGTCAATAAACACCTGACTGCCGCCCATGGAAGAGGCATTTTCAGTGGTTTCAATCATCGTTTCGTCTGTGAGATTACCTTTTTGATACTCCTCTAAAGTAAGAAGTATGGTCATCATTTTCACCATGCTTGCAACTGGCAAATGAAGTGTTGCATCTTTTTGATAAAGCACCTGACCAGAAGAAAAATCAACAAGACAGGCCGACTTGCTTGCCAAATCAACTTCTGCTGCTGCAAAAACTGCTGGTTGCATACTAGCACAAAATGTTGTGGCTAGTATGCAAAACATAATACTAAATATGACAAATCTTTTCATAACAAAAACTCCTTTTCATGCACTAGTTTAAGCAAAAAAGAGTTTTCTATTCACTTGTTAGATGACTAAAATCACATTGACGCTTAAAATTGCAAGTAAGATTGATTCAACAACGCTGACAACAAAAATTGCAATAAAAAAGCCCAAGCCTATACACAACCTTTGCTTTGCAAACCTATACCCTCCAAAATTGCAGTAATCTTGTCTTGTTCTCAAAGCAAGAATGTAAAACAGTGACAGCAAAGCCAAGCACACAAGATGGCAAGGCAGTATAATAAAAACAGATAAAATTGCGCCTGAAAAACCGAAAAGAAGGATCATAAAACAAATGTTTAGCCCCAGAAGATAACTTCTGTATGCAAGTAAAATTAGCCCCAAAGGAAATAAAAATTTGTTCAGCGAAAATACAAAGAGCAAAAGCATAATCAAAAGCGAAGACAATACCCTTGTGAAAAATGAAGAAGTTATGATTTGAAAAGAGCCTTCTTTCAAAGCGTAACCAAAAATATTGTCAGGATTGTTTGTCCCCGTTTTGCACGCCACAATCACACCCGTCAAAAACAAGAGCAGGCAAAAAGCGAGAACAAACAAACTTTTCAGTTTATGAAGCCTTAGGCTTTCAAATATAAAATCTTTTACTGGCGAAAATTGTCGCATTTTGTTTTTCATACTTTATATTTATGACGCCTTTATAAAAAAAGAACAACGCAAGAGCTAAATAAACAAAAAAGCCTTGACTAAAATCAAGGTTTTTTGTTGAAATCAAATCCGAATTTTTTTATTATATCTTCCAGAAATTCTTTTTGACCAAATTCATAATGTAAAGCAGAAGAATTTTCTTGTATGTCTGACAAGTAAAGCTCATAAAAATTTTCGTAATTTTCTGTTACTGTTGATTCGGGGTTGCCCCTCAGCCTCATTCTTCTGGCTATTTCTTCTTGCATAGTTTTATTTGGGTAGACAAAACAATATTTGATATTGCGACTTGCAAAATAATCTTGAAAAATAGAATGAGGAGAGGCGATTATCGTCTTGCCTTCTTCACGGCATTTATCAAGTTGCTCAAAAATTTTTTTGTCAAGCTCGTCGCCATGATACTGTCTTTGAAACAATCTTTCCCCTTTTGTTGATTCAAGCTGCTCTCGCGACAAATCTTTAGGCACATTGTATTTAAGTTTCAGCCTAAGTTCGTCAGCATCGACAAAGAGCTCTGGATATTTATCACACAAAAACGACTTGCCGCAAGCAGGCGTTGCCATAATGGCTTCAAAATCAATACCATTATATTTCATAAGCCAATTATATTACAACATCAGAAAAATTGCAAGTGCTTTAAAAAATTTGGTGCTTTTTTCAAAATAAAGTTGTTGCTTAAAGTTTTAGTATAATTTGTCAAGTTCTTGTGCAAAAATTTTTATATGCTCATAGGTCAGCCCGCCCTGAAAATAGGCAATATATGGTTTTTTGATAGGGCTATCGCAAGAAAGTTCGATTGACGAGCCCGAAACAAAAGTGCCGGCAGCCATTATAACTTGGTCTTGATAGCCTGGCATATCCCAAGGCAATGGAACGATAAATGAATCTATCGGAGAAATTTTTTGAACAAGTTGAACAAATTTGACAAGCTGCTCTTCACTATCAAAAACCACCGATTTTATGATATCATCAGGCTGTTCGTCATTTGATGGAATGATTTTAAACCCTTTAGATTTCATCACTTCGCCCACCAACATTGCTCCTTTAAGAGCCTGCGCAACGGTGTGCGGAGCCATAAAAAGCCCTTGATAGAAAAGCCTGTAACCCATTTCAAATGAGCCCACTTCAAGCATGAGCGATGGAGAGGTGAATCTTGTTGAAATCATGTCGATTGCTTTTGTTTTGCCGCAAATATACCCACCTGTTGGAGCTAGGCCTCCGCCTGGATTTTTGATAAGAGATCCAACCACCACGTCGGCACCAACCTCGGTCGGTTCTTTTTCTTCCACAAACTCTCCATAGCAGTTGTCCACAACAATAAATGGTGGATTTTTGGCTTGTTTTATCACCTCAAAAATCTCTTCCATCTGTTTAATAGAAAGCGCTTTTCTGTTTGTGTAGCCTCTTGAACGCTGCACAAAAACAACCTTTGGTTTATACTTTTTTATGGCTTTTAGCACGGCGTTTTTATCAAAATCATTTTGGGCAAGTTCCACCTGTTTAAATTTTATATTAAAACTTTCCAAAGACCCATTTTCTTTGCCAAACAAAGTGTCGTAGAGCGTGTCGTAAAGCTGGCCGCTGATTGACAGAAGTGTGTCACCCGGTCTTAAAAGCCCATAAAGCACTGTTGAAATTGCATGACTGCCGCACGTTATAAGCGGAGAGACAATGGCTTTTTCAGTTTTAAACACTTTGGCAAAAACGCTGGCAAGTTTGTCTCTCCCTTGATCGTCATAGCCATACCCCGTTGTGCCTGCAAAGCACTGAGTGGTGATTTTGCATTCTGCAAAACTGTCAAGCACTTTTTTTTGGTTGAAAAGCGCAATCTCATCAATCTTTCTGAATTGTTTTTCAAGATTTTTTTCAAACTTTACAAGTTGATCCATTTTTCTATCTCCTTAAAAATCTGCTGCTCTGCTGCTTTTGTGTTTTCTCCATCAACAAAGCGCACGTTGCTGATAGATTTGATAAAGGTCAGCTGCCTTTTTGCGTAATTTCGCGAGTGCTGCTTGATAAGATTGACGGTCTCTTCTTTTGACTGTTCCCCCTTTATGTAAGGCAAAAACTCTTTATAGCCAATAGCTTTAAAGGGTTGAACATCTTGGCCATATTGCTTTAAGAGGCTTTTCACTTCATTTTCAAGACCGCTTTCAAACATTTGTTCCACCCTTTTGTTGATCGCCTGATAAAGTTTTTCGCGCTCTCTTGTCAAAGCAAAAATTTTGCAGTCATATTCGCTTTCGCTTTTGCCTTTGCTATGGCCTGATAAAGCAATCTCCAAAGCTCTTAAAACCCTAACGGGATTTTTTAAGTCAATTTTTTCACTTTTCTCACCCAAAGTTTGTTTAAGCTTCTGCGCCATAAAATCAAGCCCCTTTGCCTTCAACTCTTCACCAAGTTTGGCACGCAATTCTTGATTAAATTGGCCGCCAAGGTTATAATTTTCAACCAAAGCTTTCACATACAAGGCCGTTCCACCAACAATTATGGGCAATTTGCCTTTTTGAGAAATTTGCTCTATTGCTTTTTTTGCCATCGCAACAAAATCGAAAGTGGAAAATTGTTCTGTGGGCAGAACTATATCGATGCCGTAATGTTTTACCCCTTCCATTTGCTGCGGCAAAAGTTTGGCTGAACCTATGTCAAAACCCTTATACACCGCGATTGAATCGGCCGAAATAATCTCGCCATCAAATTTTTTTGCAATTTCAATGCCAATTTTTGACTTTCCCACCCCAGTTGGGCCGATAAGTGCAACTATTTTTGTTTTCACTAAACAATCCTTTTAAACATTTTTTCAAATTCTTTTTTTGAAATCACCAAAGTCACCGGTCTGCCATGAGGGCAAAGCATCACCCCTTTGCGGACTTGTTCGATAATATAGGCGCATTCGTCAATAGTTATGCTGTCACCCGCTTTTATGGCGTGTTTGCAAGCCGATTGACAAAGTTTGTTATGCACAAAATCGCTTCGTTTTTTATCCCATTGCACACCTTCTTTCACGATTTCGTCAACAAAGCTATCAAGCGATATGGTTGAAAGAACCATTGGCACAGCGGTGATTGAAATTTTTTGTCCACTCTCTTCCAGTCCAAACCCAAGTTGACGAAGATTTTCCATCATTTGACTTAAAGATTGATATTCTTTGGCAGTAACCGTGAAAGTGTAAGGCACCAAAAGTTGCTGGGTGGCCACCGATTTTTGGTCAACTTCTTGAAGCAGTTTGTCATACAAAAGCCTTTCATGAGCTGCGTGTTGGTCGATAAAATACAAATTTTCGTCGTATTCTATGGCGATGTAGGTTTTAAACACGGTCCCCAAAATTTTCATCTCATCACGAACACTTGCTTGAAGAAATTTCTCATTCTCGTGTTTTGATTTGATATTGTTTAGAAAATCCTTGTCGTCTTGGTCGAAGAAAACCACATTGTTTTTCCCGCCAGCAGGAACATCCCTTTCAGCAAGTTCTATATTGGCAAAGTTTGGCAACTGGCTATTTTCTGTCTCTTTCGTTTTAACTTTTGGTTCTATCTCAACTTCTTTGTCAAGAATCGTCACGGCGTCAGCATAGCTTTGACCTTGCGATGTTTGAAGTGGCTGGCTGAAAATTGGCTGTTTTGCCATCTCTGTGTCATAGTGCGGCAATATAGTTTTTCTGGCAAATTCGTTTTTACTTTGCTCGCCAGAAATAAATTTGCTGACTTGGTCATCTTGCAAAAGTGCATTTTCAACCGCTCTTCGCACAAGCGAAAACACATAGTTTGGATTTTCAAACTTGACTTCTTTTTTTGACGGATGAACATTGACGTCAACGCATTGAATTGGCAAAGTCAAGTTTAAAACAAAAAATGGAAACCTGCCCTTCATCAAAAAGTTTTCATACACACTTTGAACGGCCGAGGATACAATATAATTTTCAACATAGCGTTTGTTGACAAAAAAGGACTGATAGCTTCGATTTGACTTTGAATAAGTTGGCCGGCTGACAAAACCGCTAAGGCAATAACCGTTTTCTTCAAAGGAAACAGGAAGCAGACTATTATAGGTCTCTTTGCCGTATATCGTATATATTATGTCTTGCATACTACAAGATGTTGTGTTGTAAATCAGTTCTCCGTCGACAAAATATTTAAAGCAAATGTCGCTTCTTGAAAGCATAAACTTTTCAACAAGATGCGTTATTTCACTTTCTTCAGTTTTTGTTTTTCTCAAAAATTTTGCTCTGACTGGGGTGTTGTAAAACAGATTGCTGCAACTGATTGTGGTACCTCTGCTGCGAGCAATTTCAGTGACTTTTCCATAGACTCCACCTTCAACAGTGATTGAATAACCTTCAGCACTATCTTGCGTTTTGGAAGACAACACCACCTGGCAAACTGATGATATGCTTGCCAAAGCTTCCCCTCGAAAACCCAAACTTGCAATGTTGTCAAGGTCTTCAACAGAGCCAATCTTGCTGGTTGCGTGTGGCAAAAAAGCAAGAGGCAAATCGTCTTTTGCAATCCCACTTCCGTCATCAGAAACGGTGATGCTTTTTTTGCCGCCTTCTTCAATCTCGATGGTGATGTTTTTTGCGCCAGCATCCAAACTGTTTTCCACAAGCTCTTTCACAATCGAGGCTGGCCTTTCCACAACCTCACCAGCACTTATTCGATTATAAACCTTTGGCTCTAGCACGTTTATTTTGTTCATTCGTCATTCTCCTTTGCTTTTAAGATAAAATCGTTGAGAAGCTCAAAAGCATACATTGGCGAGACTTTGTTTATATCGATATCTTTCAGTGAAGCCAAAATCGACATCGCCTTTTTTGTGTTGTTTTTTGCTTTGTCTTTGTTTTCTTTGAAGATGTTTAAATCAAGTTTATTGTTCACGCTCTCAAGATTTTGAGATATTTCTTTTGCCCTTTTCAGCACTTCTTTTGGAAGTCCTGCCAGAGTTGCAACTTCTATGCCGAAGCTGCGATTTGTGCCACCACGAACAATTTTTCGCAAAAATACTATATTATCATCAATCTCTTTGACAGCAACTGAATAGTTTTTTATCCCCTTTATCACGCCTTCAAGTTCGGTCAGTTCGTGATAATGTGTGGCAAACATGGTTTTTGCCTTAAAATTGTTGGCAATATATTCAATCACAGCCCAAGCGATGCTCAAACCGTCAAAAGTTGAAGTGCCTCTTCCGATTTCGTCAAGAATAATCAAACTTCGGTCTGTTGCGTTTGCCAAAATAAGTGCCACCTCACTCATTTCCACCATAAAAGTGCTTTGTCCAAAAGCAAGGTCATCGCTGGCACCCACTCTTGTGAAAATGCGGTCCGTGATTGCAATCTCGGCTTCTCTTGCAGGCACAAAACTGCCCACATGGGCCATATAAGTTATAATCGCACTTTGGCGCATATAGGTGCTTTTGCCCGCCATGTTTGGCCCTGTGATAATCATAATGCGGTTTTCGTCAGAATCAAGATAAGTTTCGTTTGCAACAAATTGACCATTCTTGAGATATTGCTCAACAACAGGATGTCTGCCACCTTCGATTTTGATGTGTTTTATAGTTGAATTTATCACTGGTTTGCAGTAGTTGTTTTTGACAGCAACCTGTGCCAGCGACAAAAGAGCATCAACTTGCGCTATACTGTCTGAAATCTGTTGAAGTAGCGGAATTTGCCCTATCAGATATTCTTTCAGTTTGGCAAAAATTTCACTTTCAAGTTTTATGGCATTTTCTTCAGAGTTGAGCACAACGTCCTCAATCTCTTTAAGGTCGGGCGTGATATATCGTTCGTTGTTTGCAATGGTTTGACGCCTTTTGTATCTGAGCGGCACACTTTCGGCGTCTTTTTTGTTGACTTCGATATAATAGCCTACCACCCTGTTGTAACCAATCTTCAAGCTACGAATGCCTGTCTGCTCAATCTCTTTTGCTTCCAGCTCTCTCACCCACTCCGTTGCCGATTTTTTTGCATCCCGAAGTTTGTCAAGTTGCTGATTGAAGCCTTTTTTTATGTAGCCGCCATCTTTTGTTGAAGAAGGCGCATCTTCAGAAATTGCGTTGTCAAGCAGCTGTCGCAGCTCGGCCAGTTCAAGCAAATTTTGATTGCACCTTTCTAGCAATTTGCTTTGGCAAGAAAACAAAATCTGTTTTATTTGTGGAATTTGGTTGAGAGTGTTTTTCAACCCCAGCAATTCTTTGGGCGAAACAGAGTTGTATCCAATTCGTCCGCTTATTCTTTCAACATCGTTGACTTTGGCAAGCGTCTGCGACAAATTGTCTCTTACAATAAGTTTTTTGAAAAGTTCCTCAACCGCCTCTAGCCTTAAATTGATTTCTTTTTCATCTTGCAAAGGGCTGTCAAGCATATTTCGAAGTTTGCGGCTGCCCATGGAAGTTTTTGTTTTGTCAAGCACCCACAAAAGCGAGCCTGTTTTGCTGCGGTCACGCATATTTTCAACAATTTCAAGATTGCGTCTAGAATTTGAGTCCACAGTCAAAAAGCGGCTATTTGAAATAAGACGAATTTTGTTTATGCTTTTGAGCATCCTTTTTTGCGTTTCTTTCAAATATTCAATGGTAGCGCCCGCTGCCGCAATAAGTTCGTTTTGACCTTTAAGTTCAAAAACCGATTGATAGTTTGAGCCAAATTGGTTTTCCAGATTTTGCTCTGCTCTATTCTTTGAAAAAGCCCACTCGTAATATGGATAAAAGTTTGGAAGAAAATTGTTTCTTGTCTGTTTTATCTTGGCAAGTTCTTGGCTGCCACTTTCATTGCAAATGATTTCTGAAGGTCTGACTCTTGCAATAACGTCTGCAAGTTCTCTCGAAACATCTTTGCCACACGGCACAACATAAAATTCGCCTGTTGAAATGTCAACATAGCAAACTCCAAGTTTGTCATAACCTTTAAAAACCGTCATGAGATAGTTGTTTTTGCCGCCTTCAAGCATTTCGTCTTCCACAATTGTGCCTGGAGTGACCACGCGAACAACATCTCGGTCAAGCACCTTAACCCCTTTCTGCGGAGTTGAGGTCTGCTCGCAAATTGCAACCTTATATCCTTTTGCAATCAGTCTTGCGATATAGTTTTGAGCGGCATGATAAGGCACACCGCACATAGGAGCTTTTTCCGTCAGGCCGCATTGTTTGCCAGTCAAAATAAGGTCAAGCTCTTTTGACGCAGTGATAGCGTCTTCAAAAAACATTTCATAAAAGTCGCCCATACGATAAAACAAAATGCAATCTTTATATTGCTCTTTTGTCAGCAAATATTGTTTCATTGCAGGCGACAATTCTTCTTTTTTCATCTTTTGCCCGTCTCCTTCTGAATTCTTTTTTCTTCTTGCAGCAATTTGTTCACACGCTCGTTTTTCACATTTTGTGGCACTTGGTTTTCCATTTTGCTGGCAACAGTGCCTTCTCTTGGCGAATACATAAAGGCAAAAATGCTGTCAAACTGCACCTGTTTGACGAGCGACAAAGTGTCATTAAATTCCTCTTCACTCTCGCTTGGAAAACCAACAATAAAGTCAGATGTTATGCGGCAATTCGGGATTTTTGCCCTTATCTTTTCGATGATAGACAAATATTTTTCACGCGTGTATTTTCTGTTCATAAGCGCCAAAATTCTGTTGTTGCCACTTTGCGCTGGCAAGTGAATATATTTTTCAATCTTCTCTTCGTTTGCAATCACGTCAATCACTTCGTCAGTCAAGTCTTTTGGATGCGACGTCATAAAAGAAAGTTTGAAATCGCCTTCCAAAGCGCAAATATCTTTCAAAAGTTTTGCAAACGACACAGGCTGTTTCAAATCTTTTCCATAAGAATTTACGTTTTGACCAAGAAGCGTGATTTTTTTATATTTTTTTTCAGATAAGATTTGTTTGATTTCGTTTAAGATGTTTTGCTCTTCTCGAGACTTTTCTCTTCCGCGCACATAAGGCACAATGCAATAGGTGCAAAAATTGTTGCAGCCCTGCATAATGTTGACCCAAGCGTTGTCGCCGCTTGTGCGTTTGTATGGCAATGACTCGTCAATATCGCCTTCTTGCCATATCTGCAACTGTCTGCCTTGTTTCACGGCCGCAATATAGTCGGCAAGCTTTGGCAAGTTAAAGGTGCCAATCACAATGTCTACAAAAGGAAAAGTTCTCATCATTTTTTGAGCAGTTTCTTCTTTTTGAGTCATGCAGCCGCAAAGCACAATTATCAAATCTTTTTTGGCTTTTTTAAGTTTTTTCAAATTTCCCACATTGCCAAAAACACGCTCCTCCGCCCCTTCACGAATAGCGCAAGTGTTGAAAACAATGATATCAGCTTCTTCTCGTTTTTCACAGGGCTGATATCCAAGTTTTTCCAAAATTGCTGCAATTTTTTCAGACTCATGCACGTTCATTTGACAGCCATAAGTCACAATAAAATATTTCATATCAAAATCCTTCTATAAAAGCCTTTCTAGGCAATCGTGTCAGTAATGCAATTAAGGCGGTTGCAACAAAAAAGTATGCAAAACGCTGCCTAACACATTTTCAATTTTATTATACAATACATTGATTAAATTTTCAAATAAAAAGCAAACTTGGCAAATATTTTTTTAAATTGTCGCCATAATAAAAAAGATGAAAAAATTTTTGAAATGGTTTTTTATTGTTCTGACTATACTTGTTTTTGCAGGGCTGATTGCCCTTTGTTTCTATATCGGCTCAATTTACACTAGCGCCAGCAAAATCTCTATTGACAGTGCAAAACTTTCAGCCCCTTTCACAACTATAGAAATTTTTGACAGCAACAACAAGCCTCTCAAAGAAGACAACATGGTAAACGAGAATTTTGCAGAAATTTCTTCGCTTTCACAAAACACCATCAACGCTTTTGTCTCTATTGAAGACAAAGATTTTTTCAAACATCATGGCGTGAATTACAAGCGCATCGTCAAGGCTATGCTCAACAACCTCAAAGCGGGCAAATTTAAAGAAGGTGCCTCGACCATAACGCAGCAACTGATCAAAAACAGCCACCTGACAAGCGAAAAAACTTTTGAGCGAAAAATAACCGAAATTGCTCTTAGCAAAAAACTTGAAAAACAATTTTCAAAAGATGAGATTTTGCAGCAATACTTAAATATCATATATTTTGGCAACAACTGTTATGGAATCGAGAATGCCGCGCAGTATTATTTTTCTTGCCCAGCATCTCAACTTTCACTGGCTCAAAGCGCTCTTCTTGCTGGTATGATCAAGTCTCCTTCAAAATATTCCCCTATCAAAAACCCAGAAAAAGCAATTCAAAGAAGAAACTTGGTGCTGAGCGAAATGGAAAAAGACGGCAAAATTTCTGCCCAAGAAGCCATGCTTGAAAAAAGCAAAGAACTGCAGCTAAAGATTGAAAACAGACATAAAAACAAGCTCAATTCTTACAGCCAAGCCGCCATTGACGAAGCGGAAGAACTTCTTCATCTTCCCGCTCAACAAATAGCCTTGCAGGGCTACAAAATATATACATATCAAAATGAAAAACTGCAAAACAACCTTGAGGAAGCTCTTTTGAAAAGCAAACCTTCGTCAAACTACGCAGGCATTGTGATTGACAACAAAAAACACAGCATTGTGGCATACAACGGCGAAGGAGATTACAAAATTTTGGAGTGCAAACGGCAACCAGGCTCATGCATAAAACCCCTTTTGGTTTATGCCCCAGCCCTCAATGAAGACATCATCTACCCCTGCACGCAAATTTTGGATGAAAAAACAGAAATTGCAGGGTTTTCACCCAAAAATGTTGGCAACACCTATCATGGCTACATTTCTGCCAGAGAAAGTTTGTCAAAATCGGTCAATATTCCTGCTGTCAAAATTTTAAGTTATGTGGGAATTGAAAAAGCAAAAAGATATGCGCAAGAACTTGGCATAGAATTTGACCCAAAAGATGAAGGCTACTGTCTGGCTCTGGGCGGAATGACTTACGGTCTCAACATAGCTCAGCTTGCTGGCGGATACACCACTTTTGCAAACAAAGGCCTATATTCTCCCCCACGCTTTGTCTCATTTATCGCTGACAAAAATGGTAAAATTGTGTATGTGCATCACGCCAAAGAAAAGCAGGTTCTAAGAGAAGACAGTTGCTACCTGCTGACCGATATGCTCAAAACTTGCACAAAAAGCGGAACAGGAAAAAGACTGTCATCGCTGAATATGCCTCTTGCCAGCAAAACGGGAACGGTGGGCAAATCGAGTTCAAAGCAAAACCTTGACGCTTGGAACATCACGTATTCTCCGCATTTGACTTGCGGAGTTTGGCTTGGAAATCTTGACAACTCGCCCATAGATTACACTGGCGGCAATCAGCCAACAGAAATAGTTAAAAACTTTTTTGTCAGCAACAAAAGTTTTGAAGATTTTGAAAAACCTTCTTCAATCGTCGAGCGACAAATAGACACAACTGAACTTGAAGAAAATCATCGAATTGTGCTTGCAAACAAATTTATACCAGAAAGATACACAAAAAACGAACTTTTTTCCATTTTTAATTTGCCAAAAAACACCTCTAAGAAATTTACCGAAGCACCCGCGCCAGTCTTCAACTGTCAGGTTGAAAATGACCAAGCAGAGCTAGTTTTTAACGCAAATGAGTATATAACCTATCAAATTTTTGACGAAAACGGCCTGTTAAAAGAAATCTCAAACAAAACAGGCGAGCAAAAATTGAGTTTTGCAATGGAAAACGAGAGAAAAACTTTGAAACTAAAATGGTTCTATACCCTTTCGCCGCAGATAAAAGAAGAAAAAGAGCTTGTGCTTGTCAAAAGCAAAACCAGGCCAAACAACAAACGTTGGTATATGTAAAAAAACAGGCCAAGGCCTGTTTTATACAATTTCATATTTTTCTTTAACTTTTTGAGTGATTTCGTCGTAAACATCTTGATGTTCTTCCAAAAACTGTTTGACATTTTCTTTGCCCTGTCCAATTTTTTCATCGTTATAAGAAAACCAAGAGCCTGATTTTTGAATAATGTCAGCATTGAGCGCAAGGTCAACCACGCATCCAGACTGAGATATTCCCTTGCCGTAGATAATGTCAAATTCTGCTGTTTTGAATGGTGGAGCAAGTTTGTTTTTGACCACCTTGACAACCGTTCTGTTGCCCACAATGTTTGCACCATCTTTGATGGAGTCTTTTCTGCGCACATCAAGGCGAATGCTTGCGTAAAACTTTAAGGCCTTGCCGCCCGTTGTTGTTTCAGGCGAGCCAAACATAACCCCCACTTTTTCACGCAACTGATTGATGAAAATGACTGTTGTGTTGCTTTTGTTGATAACGCCCGTCAATTTTCTTAAAGCCTGACTCATCATTCTTGCCTGCAATCCTACATGAGAATCCCCCATTTCGCCATCAATTTCAGCTTTTGGAGTGAGCGCAGCAACCGAGTCGACAACAACAATGTCGATTGAGCCCGATTTGACCAACGTTTCGCAGATATTTAAAGCTTGCTCTCCATTATCCGGCTGCGAAACAAGCAAATCGTCAAGATTTACCCCCAATTTTTCTGCGTAAGCAGGGTCAAGCGCATGCTCAGCATCAATGAAGGCTGCAGTCCCGCCAAGTTTTTGCGTTTCGGCAATAATATGAAGCGAAACAGTTGTTTTTCCTGACGACTCTGGCCCGTAAATTTCGATCACTCTTCCCCTTGGAATGCCACCAATGCCAAGCGCTATATCAAGCACCAGACAGCCTGTTGGAATAACGTCAATTTTTTCATGAACGCGCTCGCCAAGCTTCATGATAGAGCCCTTGCCATATTGTTTTTCAATTTGCAAAAGTGCCTGCTCTAAAGCCTCTTTTTTTGCATCCTTTTTCACATCTTTCTTTTCCATAAAAGCTCCCTTTCGTTTATTTTTTCATTGATATTTTACCACGATTTGCTCAAAAAGCAAAATCATTTTGACGTAATTTTTTCACCAAATGATAAAGGCAGGTATTCTTTGCCATTTCGATAGACATCTCAAGTTTCCCAGTGAAAGTGCATTTGTAAAAATGCATTTCCTTTTTGTCAGCGATGGTAAAAACAAAATGCAAACTGTCCCCTTCAATTTTTCCATCCGTGACCACAGCCAAATCACAGTTTGAACTGCTTAAGATGTTTTCAGTTTCTTTATGTAGCCTTTCGTTGTCGGCATTTTCAAAAAATTTGATTTGGGCAAGTTTTAAGGTGTCTGAAAAATCAGCATTTTCAAGAAGAGAAGAGATTATTTTGCCCTTGGTGACATTTTCGCAAATTGAAAGCGATAAATTTTTCAATTTTAAAAGTTGATAGACGATTTTTTCAAGATTAAGTTCGTTTTCGCTGAACATATAATTTTTGAAAGCTGAGGCCACTTTGACCTGATTGTCATCAATCATGTCACCCTGACCTTGATAGGTAAGATAAATATCCACCAAAATGTTGTTTTCAATCACTTTGTATTTTAGATCAGCAATTTCTTCTTTAAGGCTTTCCAGTTTTTCTATCACACTTTTTTTGCCAAGACCAAACAAATGGAACTGGCTGGCGCTGCCGTTCTCCAAAATCTGAGACAGAATTGACAGGTCGCTTTCAAGCGGAATAAAAACTGTTTTTTGGCCATCTTTTTTGAAAATTGCAACTTGATTTTCAACAACATCTTTTTCCTGCCCCAAAGAAGAATAATGGTCGATAATGATGTTGTCTAGATTTTCATTTTCTGAAAACACCACGCAAGAATTTTCAAATTGCAAATCCTTTTGTTTTTCAAGTGGCAAAATTTCAAAGTGACAAATGTTGCATAGGCTGCGAGCAAAAACCAAGTTTAATTTTGCCAAATCAAACTTTGTCAGCCCGCTCAAAACATTGTCAGAAAAAATGTATACCTTAAAATCCACTATTTCTCCTCAGACTTTTTTTCATCTTTAAAAACAAATCTGTTTTGAATAAGATAATGCACGCCAGAATAAACGGTCAAGACGGTTGCCAAGGCAAGCACAATCATCAAAATTAAGCCGATGATTCCTGTGGATGTTTCAACAACAGAAGTTGAAAGATTTGGTGCGATGTCAGTCAAAAAGAAGGCATAAAACATATAGAGCACGATTGAAACAAACTGCAGTGTAGCCTTGATTTTTCCGCTCATGTCAGCAGCCAAAACCTTGCCTTTGCTTGCAGCAAGTTGCCTTAACGCTGAAATGATAAATTCTCTTGCAAGCATCACAACCACGCATACCACCCCAAGCCAAGAAGGCCATACAACAGGAGCTGTGCCAGTGATTGGCACGGCAATGATAAGAATAAAGCCCGTCATTGTCAGCACTTTGTCAGCAATGGCGTCAAAAAATTTGCCAAGGTCAGTCACCTGATTTGTTTTGCGCGCAATGCGTCCGTCAACAAAATCGGTCAAAGCGGCAATTACAAACAAAATCGCAGCAACCAGTCTTGCATAAGGAATAAAAGTTGCAAGATAGAAAAACACGATAAGCGGAATAAGCAAAAGCCTTGAAAGAGTTATTTTATTTGGTGTGTTCATACTAATTCTCCTTTTAAATAGCTTCCATCAAAATCATAAATTTTGACTTTGACAAACGTTGAAAGCTCGACATTTCCATTATCCACAAAACGCACGCCAAAGTCAACTGTTGGCGAAAGGTTTTGGCTGTGCCCCACAAATTCGCCGCTGTCAGAATCGAAATAGTCAACAAGCACAACCATCTCGGTGCCAAGAAGTTTTGAAATTTTTTCTTCCACAATTTTTTGCTGGATTTTTGTGATTTTCTTCGTCCTTAATTTTTTGATAAAGGAAGGCACTTGCTTTTTCATAAAGTATGCTGCCGTGTTAGACTCTTTGCTGTATGGGAAAAACCCTGCATAATCAAATTTGGAAGTTTTGACAAAATCAACAAGTTTTTTAAATTGTTTTGACCTCTCTCCTGGATAGCCGATGATAAACGTGCTGCGCAGTGAAAGCAAAGGATAGTTGGTTTTTATTTTTTCAATAAGTTTTTTTGTTTCGTTTTCGCCAAGTCGCCTTCGCATACTGAGCAAAAGTTCGTCATCTATGTGCTGCAGTGGAATATCGAGATATTTGCACATTTTTTCGTTTGAATTTATGTAGTCCAAAAGCTGGTCGGTGACCTTTTCTGGATAAAGATAGTGAAGCCGCAGCCACTTTATCTCTTTGATTTTGCAAAGCCTTTGACAAAGCTCAATCAGTTTGTTTTCTCCATAAAGGTCTTCGCCATATCTTGTTGTGTCTTGCGCCACCAAAATCAGTTCTTTTATGCCGCGTTTTGCAAGATTCTTAGCCTCATCAACAAGCTGATCCATCGCAACGCTTTTATATCTTCCCCTAATGCGCGGTATAGTGCAATAAGAGCAGATGTTATCGCAGCCGTCAGCAATTTTAAGATAGGCATAGCTCACGCCGCAAGTCAGCACTCTTTGGCAATTTTTTGCAGGTTTTGACTCTTCGACTTGATAAAGCTGTTCAATCTTTTGACAGATAAGGTCGTTTTCGCGAAGCCTTAAAAACAAGTCAACTTCTGGAAAAAGTGCTGGCAGCTGCTCAAAGTGACGTTCGGGCAGGCAGCCAGAGACGATTATCTTTTCGATAACACCTTGTTTTTTCAAATTTGCCATTTCAAGAATGTTTGAAATTGCTTCTTCTTCAGCTGGCTGTATAAAAGCGCAGGTGTTGACAATCACAATGTCAGCATCAAAAACATCTTCTACCACACAAAAGCCATAATCTTCCGCTCTTCCAAGCATTTTTTCAAGATCGACTTTGTTTTTGTCACAACCAAGACTTATTGCTGATATTTTTTTGCCGACAAGTTCTTTTTTAGTCATAAGTATCTCCAAAAATTTGATAAAATTCTTCTATAGTGATATAAACACTTCGCTGTTTTGCACCTTCTGCCGAAGAAATATATCCCCGCTCTTCCATTTGGTCAACAATTCTGGCCGCTCTAGGATAGCCAATCGATAACTTTCTTTGAACCATTGTTGTGCTGGCCACTCCGTTGTCAATGCAAATTTTAAGAGCTTGTGGCAAAAGTGGATCCATGCCATTGTCTTCATTTGTTCCATGTCCGCTTTTGCCAGGACAGTTGATGGCATTGTTTGCCTCTTCGTCAAAAGTTTCTTCGTTGTGCTCAATCACAAAGTTGACAATATCTTTGGTCTCTGGAGTGTCAATAAAGCAGCCTTGCAATCTTATCGGTGAGGAGTCGGCTGGCTTGTAAAGCATATCGCCATAACCCAAAAGTTTTTCTGCGCCAGTTGCACCCATAATAACTTCGCTGTCAACGCGGCTTGCAACCTTAAAGGCAATTCTTGCAGGCAAGTTTGCTTTCAAAGTGCCTGTAACCACATCTGTTGACGGGCGCTGCGTTGCCAAAATCAAGTGTATTCCAGCCGCTCTGGCCTTGCCAGCAAGCCGTCTGATTTTGTCTTCGATTTCGTTTTTTGCAACAGCCATAAAGTCAGCAAATTCATCAAAAATAATAACTATATATGGCATCTTTTTAACTTTTCTTGACAGCACTTTTTCAGTTTTGTTGTATTCGTCAATATTTCTCACACGCTCTTCAGAAATAAGTCTGAATCTTCGTTCCATTTCATCAACAGCCCACTGCAGAGCATTGACAGCTTTTGTTGGGTCGGTCAAAACTTTTGGAATTACCATATGTGGCAAACCTTCATACATAGAAAGTTCCACCTGTTTTGGGTCAATCATAATAAATTTTACTTCATCAGGCGAAGATTTATAGATAAGCGAGGTGATGATAGTGTTAAGGCACACACTCTTTCCCGAGCCTGTTGTGCCGGCGACAAGAAGGTGCGGCATTTTTTGCAAGTTGCAAACTTTGACGGTGCCTGTGATATCTTTTCCAAGAGCAAAGGTCAGCGGCGATGGCGAAAGAGAAAATTCTTTTGACAGCAGCACATCTTTTATGCTGACTTTTGCCACCTTGTTGTTTGGCACTTCAATGCCCACTTTGCTTCTGCCTGGAATTGGCGCTTCTATTCTGATTTGCCCTTTTGCCGAAAGCGCGTAGGCAATGTCTGCATCAAGTGAAAGAATTTTTTTGACAGAAATTCCTTCTGGCATTTCGATTTCATACCTTGTGACTGTTGGCCCGATAACAACATTTTGCACTTTTGCTGGCACTCCAAATTTTTCGAGCGCATTTTCAAGAGCCACCCTTTTCATCGGGATTTCTTCATTAAACATTGAAAGGTCGTCAGAAAGAGTTGTGATAAGCTCTATTGGAGGTCTGGTGTAGTTGTAAGGTTTGACAAGTTCGGTTTTGTTTTCTTCATCGAGTTGAACAAACCTTTTCTGTCTTTCATGTGTTAAACCACCCTCTCTTTCAAGTGTATTTTCTCTTGAAGGGGCTAAATTTCTGTCACTTGAAGAAATTCTGTTTTCTGAAAGTTGTCTATCTCTTGAAAAATCGTTTCGATCCCTTGAAAAATCGTTTCGCTCGCGAGAAACAGTTCTGTCATAAGTCTGAAGATGCTCATCTTGGCTTGGCTGTTCGTCAGAAAGAGAAGAGTAGTCAATAAAATCCTCTTCGCTGACATTATCGTTATGCATTTGATTTATCTCTTCTTTGACAACTTCTCTTATGATGTCTTCGGCTTGAGAAGTGATTTGCTCTGGCTTCATTTCAGGCAAATTCCCCCTTCTGATTTCTGGCTGAGAAAAATCATAACTTTCTTCATGCACGTATGTTGAAGGGCTTGTTTGCTGCTCTTTCATTTGACTTAATGCCTCGTTTATATCGCTGGCGCTAAGGTTGGTGATAGGCTGCGAGGTGCGCCTGTTTTTATTTGCCATAAACTTTTCGATATCAACGGTTGGCGGCTGCAAAAGATAGTCTCGAATTGTCATACCTTCAGGTATTTTTGGCTCGTCTTGTTTCTCTTTTGGCAATTTGATTTGTTGATCTTGCGGTTGAATAGGCTTAAACCCGCCAGCCAGCCCCAATTTTTCTCGCGCAGTCAATTCTTTTTGCTGCTCTTCTTCATGCTGCGCGGCAAACATCACATTGACATCTTCTTTGGGAGTCAATATTTTTGCTATTTTTGGAGATTTGTCATAAACCACCTGCTTTTGTGTGGTAGATTTTTCTTTTATGTTAAGTTTAACAGGTTGGGCTTGGTTTTCGTTTTTCTTAAGCGATAAAACTGTTTCAACAAAAAATGCTACAGCGCTCACAAAAGCCAGCGCAAAAATGATGTAAGTTGCCACACCGCCCATCAAATAGGCAAGTGAGCAAGGCAAGAACCCTATAATCATGCCGCCTGCTGTGAAGCGTTTTGTATAATTTAAGGCAAGATAACTTCCGTAGCCGTTTTCGCCTGGCAAGCCCACAATGATAAGTTGCAAAATTGACAGAAAAAAGTATAAAGACAACAGCAACAAAACGGCATATCTTTTTGGCATAACATATTTTTTATCATTCAAAAGAGCAAGCGACAAAAGAAGACCGAAAACAGACAAAGGGTATACAAAAATGCCCAAAATTCCAAGAAAAAATGTTTGCAAGGCTGGAATAAGACTGGTCACAGAAAAAAGAAACACAAGCGTTGAAAGAGCAAGCAAAATTGCACCAGCAAGTTTTTTCTTGTTTTTTGTTGATTTTTTGTTTTTGTTTGAAACTTGAAAAGTAGCCATAAAACTCCTTTCTAAAGCACTATATATATAAATATATCACAAAAGAAAAATATCTCAAACTAAGTTGAGATAATTTTTGTTTTAAGCTGCAATTTTTTTGAGATTTTGCTGAAAATTTTGTCAAAATTTTTTAGCTTGACGGTTCGATGGTTTGACTGACTGTGGTAAGGTTGAATCCGTTTTGTTTGAACCATTCAATAATTTTTGGCAGTGCCTTCACCGTTTCTGAGGTTGGATGCATCAAAATCAAATCACCACCACTAGCATTTTTGATGGCTCGTGAATAAATCAAATCGGCATCTTTATCTCGCCAATCAACAGTGTCACGGGTCCACATGATTGTTTTATACCCAAGCGAAGAAGCAACAGACACAGTGGTTTTGTCATAAGCCCCACTTGGCGGCGCAAACAGATTCATTTCAACATCCAAAAGTTCTTTTATGATGGTGTGTGTTGTTGAAATTTCATTCAAATTACCCTTTTCATCAAGCTTATCATGGTCTTTGTGATGATAGCCATGGTTTGCAATTTCATGGCCATCTTGATAAATTTTTTTGAGCATATCTTCATTCAAAACCGCCCAAGTTCCACCAATAAAAAATGTTGTTTTCACATCATTTTCTTTCAAAATTTCCAGCATTTGGTCAAGATATTCGCTGCCCCAATAAACATTTATCATAAGGCTGACGTTTTTCGAATTTTTGTCGCCGTTATAATAAACTCCGCTCACAGTCGAAGTGCTCACAAGCAGATTCCCGCCCCATAAAGCAAGAGCAGACAAACAGGCAAGCATCACCACGATAAGCATGTTTACCACGCTTTTCCGAAATTTAATAACCCCAAAATGTATCTTTTTCATGGTATAGGGTATGTTGCGCTTAAAAATCTTATGCATCAAACCAAACATTTTTTAAAAACAAAAAAACCACGCATCTGAAGAGTCCTTTTCAAGGTTCACTTCATTTTGCATGGTTTTTATTTTATTACTCTTTTTCTTCTTCAGAAGATTGTTGTCCTCGACGTATATCTATTTGTTTTGTTTTAACAATCTTATTTAACTTTTCCAACAATTTCTTATTTTCCTTTTCGGCCGCTTCTTTGTTCTTTTGTTCGGCAAATTCCTTATCAAATGTTTTCTTAAACTTTAGAGCATCTTCTCTTTCGATGGCAATTTCTTTAATTGATCTTTTCGAATCAATTTTTTCTATTGTCAAGTCAAGTTTCTTTCGCAAATAATTAAGAATTTCTATGCAATCTTCTGCCTTTTCTTTTACTTCCGTCGTTTTTGATGTTTTAGCAATTTGTTCTAGTTTACTTTTTAACTTTTCGAACGAATAGCCAGCAGGTAATTTTAGATCACAAAGTTCTTGATAAGTATCCCACACAAATTTTTCTTCTTCATTAGCAAATTCTTTCTTTGGAGCTTCTTTTGGAGTTTCCACAGTTTCGTTATTGCTTTCTTGAGATTTTGGCTGTTGAACTTGTGGTTGTGCAACTTGCTGTAATGCCTCTTCCTTCATCTTTCCATTAATGAATTCACGTGCTTCTTCTGAATATTTAGAGTTACCTTTTATTATTTTATCTGTTATAACAGCACCTTGTTGGATAAGCTCTTCGACAGCTTTTTTATCAAACTTGTCAGCTTTAAGTGCTTTTATCAATAGTTTATTTAATTTTTGTTTCTTCTTGTCTGATTTTCGTTGCTGCATATATGCTTTCAGTCTCTCAAACAAGCCTTTCTTTTTCTCTGTTCCTTCTGTCGTTGCTTCTGCAGTTTCTTCCTTTGGAGTCTCAACTGACGTTTGCTCAGTTTGACCATTGTTTTCTTTAGGTTTTTGCTTTAGTTTTTCTTCCTCTTGCTTAAGTTCTGGCAATTTTTCTGTCAAATAAGCCCAGGCTTCATCTGGATAACGATTTTGTTTAGACATACGCGAAACAGCCTTTTTGATGTTTGCACCTTCTTCTTTTATAAGTCTGTCAGCCTCTTCCTTATCATCTTTATTGAAAGGTCCTTTTGTCAACAGTTTGTATAATTTATTTGTCGCCTTGTCTGATTTTCGTTGCTGCATATGTGCTTTCAGT
This sequence comes from uncultured Clostridia bacterium, assembly GCA_944360075.1. GTDB lineage: Bacteria > Bacillota > Clostridia > Christensenellales > UBA1242 > Caccovivens. Next base: position 87,083 of record CALVTE010000002.1, read on the forward strand.
CTCTCAAACAAGCCTTTCTTTTTCTCTGTTCCTTCTGCCATTGCTTCTGCGGTTTCTTCCTTTGGAGTCTCAACTGTTTGCTCAGCAGCTTGATCATTATTTTCTTTAGGTTTTGCTGGTTCGGCTGCCTTTTTGCTGTAGTCTCTTATTGCATCAATCAAATAAGCAGATTCTACGTTTTTAATGGACTTAATATCTTTCAAAACTTTCTTGTCAACAACAGCACCTTTTTGCTTCAACAAATACCAAGCAATAGGGTTATTATTTTTAGCAATGTAATAAACTAAAGTGTGGCCATCACCATCCGGCTTGTTGACATCCACTTCTTTACTATCTAAAAATTTATTGATTTGCTTCACAGTATTATTGAAATATTTTATATAATCTTTGTCACCGATTTTACCTTTAATGCGTTCTCTAAGTGTATTGATAGCCTTGTCAAAATCAAATTTTCCACTTTGATCAAGTTCGAAAGCAATTGTTATAAATTCCTTTTTAATTATTTCGTCTTTGTCCAAAACAAACTCTTTGATTAAATCAAAAAACTTCCCTTGATTTGTTCTAGCGTCAATTGTTTTTCTTTCTTGTTTCGCACAGACTCTTTTGACCATGCTAGGAAGAAAATATCCTTTTTCAATAATCTCCTTTTGCGCATCAGTTTGAGCTTTATCATAAATGCTTTTTGCCGTGTCGTAATCCTGTATAGGTTGTTTAACCCCTTCTTCTTCAAGCACAACAAGTTTTAAATCTTCTTTATCACAATTTTCAGCGTCAATTTGTAAAGATTCTAAATACTTAAGATTTTTCACAATAGCCTTTCTGACAAACTCTGGATCATTTTTAAACTTTTTGTCAACATACATATAAACGGCTGGTTGTTTTTCAATGGCATCCAGCAAAAAATCTTCGTCGTTTTTATATTTTCCACTCAGTTGCTTAAGGTTTTCGGCAGCTTTAGGACTTGCGGTAATACTATCCATTGCATCTTGACGTTTCGTGTTTTTTTGAGCACCTCTTTTGTCATTAAAACTTCCATATACTTCCATACTTCTCTCCTTTTATGGCTATATTATACCACAAATTCTAAATTTGTCAATAGGTTTTAAAAAAAATAGCAGACCTAAACACCGCTATTTTTCGTCAAAATCTTCTTCTCCGTTATATATTTCTTGCAAAGTCATGATTTCCTTGATATTCTGGTCTATATCAAGAAAAATGCTGAATTTTTCTTCCAAGATGCATTTGCACTGTCTAAGTTCTTGTCCGTAGGCAATTATATCATTCTCTAATTGAGAGAGTTTATTTTCAATTTGACTATCGATGCCCGACAACAAGGAAATCATTTGCAAATAATAAATTTCTTTTCTTTGAATTAAGATTTTTCGCAAAATTGCAAGTTCTGAAATAATTTCCGCACAAGAAACAGATTCATCCACGGCAAAATCATCTTCTTTTAAATGGTTAAGATAATCCTCAAGCTCTTCGAGACAACACTGCTGTTGAAAATCAATTTCTATAAGAACTTGGCCACATTCTTCAATTTTTTCTCTTAATTTTTTAAGATAATATTGTTTTTTGCTCATATGAAAATGCTAGCACACAAAAGAGTGTTTGTCAATAGCAAAAATTTATCAACAACCGTTTAAAACAAAGGTTTGTCAAAAGGTTTTTCAACGATTTTTTTGTTTGCAACTTTTGTTTTTCCACCAATCTCGGTATTTCCGCCAATAATTGAGCCTTTTATAACTTTTGCCATATCTTTCACAACAGCGTGCTGGGTAATTACACTCTTGCCAGAAACACGACTCAAGTCGGTAACAACTGCGTTACCTTTTACAACAGAATTTAAAACAACAGCTTTTCCTGCAACGACAGCATTACCCTTTATCTCGGATCTGATTGCAACCGCGTCGTCATAAATCCAGCAACGGCCCTTTTGCGAGAGCACATCTTCACCATCAACAAAACCGCCCTTTTGCCCTTTTTTTACAAGCACTCGTCCGTCTGAAGAATAAATATTTATCAAAGCAACAATCCTTACAAGAGCAACAGTCTTTTTTCCTGTTTTTAAAAAAATTTTATCGTTCGCATCAGAAGAAAGAGTATATTTTAATTTCTTTTCATTCATCAGCAAGTCTTCTTTGCTCTGTGAAGCAAATTGTTCATATTCTTTTTCTTTTGACTTAAAAATTTTAGCATGGCCTACTTTAGACTCTTCTTGATATTGGACTTCTCCGCCATCATCATATCTTTCCATTTTTCTCTCCTTATATATGTTCATGGTAGCATATATCGAATTTTTTTTCAACACATTTTCTTGACTTTTCTAAATTTTTTCAATATTCATTGCAAAACAGAGAAATTTTTTACAAAGCTGTAAAATGAGCGGTGGAAAATCGTTTAAACAGCAGCTTTCACGCACAAAAAAAGCATAGCGTGGTTGCTATGCTTTTTTATTCAATTAAACAGAAAGCTAAAGTTTTTGAGTCTTTAGACGGTTTCTTTAAGATAGATCTCTC
>CALVTE010000003.1 GCA_944360075.1 uncultured Clostridia bacterium
AGAGCAACTAAAATCTCAACAAGAAGATGAAGAATATTTAGAGTGGCTGAAAGAAAAAGAAATGCGTAAAAAGAAAAGACAAAAAGATTTTGAGATGTAAAAAAATGACTGGGAATTTATGATAATTCTCAGTCTTTTTTATGCAATTTTTTCAAGAATTTTTAGACAATTTTTTAGACAGTGGCGATTTTGGGTTGTTTTTGAATAAAAAATTAGTTTGCAAAATGACAAATATTTTTGTTGTAAATATTGAAATTTTAGACACTTTTTACAAAAATTTTAGACAATTTTGGGCTAAAATTTATATGCTTAGATATTAAAAAATCCCTTATATTATAAGGGATTTAGCGTGGTGGGCTGTCGGGGACTCGAACCCCGGACCCACTGATTAAGAGTCAGTTGCTCTACCAACTGAGCTAACAGCCCACGCTTATAGTTTATACTCATTTCGGAGCGTATGATTAAGAGTCGAATGCTCTACCAACTGAGCTAGCAGTCCATACTTTGTTTGATTTTTTTGTTCCAGGGTTCTCGCCCTGGACCCTTCGATTTAATTCCGCCTATGGCTCCATACGCAGACCCTTTGGGTCTTGGCGCTGCGTCGAATGCTCTTGCCAACTTGAGCTAGCAGTCCATACTTTGTTTGATTTTTTTGTTCCAGGGTTCTCGCCCTGGACCCTTCGATTTAATTTCGCCTTTGGCTCCATACGCAGGCCTTGCGGCCTTGGCGCTGCGTCTTATGCTCTTGCCAACTTAAGCTAGCAGTCCATACTTTGTTTGATTTTTTTTGTTCCAGGGTTCTCGCCCTGGACCCTTCGATTTAATTCCGCCTTTGGCTCCATACGCAGGCCTTGCGGCCTTGGCGCTGCATCGAATGCTCTTGCCAACTTGAGCTAGCAGTCCATACTTTGTTTGATTTTTTTGTTCCAGGGTTCTCGCCCTGGACCCTTCGATTTAATTCCGCCTATGGCTCCATACGCAGGCCTTGCGGCCTTGGCGCTAGGTTTTGCAAATTGTTGGTAAAAGGGTGGAGCGAAAATTTTTGCAAGCGCAGGTTGTGCGGATGTGCTCGTCTTTGCAAATCATTTTAGTTTAAAATTTTGTTGTGCATTTTTAGAACACATGTGCTATTATACATGCAAAACAAATTTTTGTCAACAAAAAAACAGTGATTTATTCAATCTTATCTTCAGTTATTGTGCCGTAAATATTTTCAAATTCTTTGACGTGTTTTTTGATAAGTTGTTCAATTTCTTTATTTTTTGTTCGTCCATAATAATTTGAAATGTATTCCATTTTTGACAAAAGGTCCTTTGAAGTCCTAAGAGTAAACCTTGAATAGTTGTTTTTCATATTCCGCTCCTTTTAAGCAATTTTAATATATATATTTTGTGAAAAATTAAAGTTGCGTGTTTTCGACCGAGAAATATTTAAAAAGTAGTTTGAAAAATGCTGGTTAAGGTTTATAATAAATAGTATGAGAGTGACAGCAGGCAAATTTAAGGGTAGAGTGCTTGAACAAAACAAGTTTGATCATATAAGACCCACCGCCGACATGGTAAAGCAGGCAATATTCAACAAAATTGCTTTTCTTGTGCCAGGCGCAAGAGTTCTTGACCTTTTTTGCGGAACGGGCGCTCTTGGCATTGAGGCGCTCAGCAGAGGGGCGGATGAAGTGGTTTTTGTCGATAAGGATTTTCGCTCGGTTGCTCTTACAAGGCAAAATCTTGCCAAACTCGGAGTGCAAGCGCAAGTTGTCAAAAGCGATTATTTGAATGCGCTGAAATATTTTAAGGGGCTAGGCAAAACTTTTGATATAATTTTGCTCGACCCACCGTATCAAAGCGGAGTTTATCAGAGTTGCCTTGAGGCAATTTGCGAATATCAACTTCTTGAAAAGGGTGGGATGATTGTGTGCGAGCAAAGCAAGGATTTGAGTTTTGATTTTTCACTTTTCAACCTTGAAAGCGAAAAAATTTATGGCATAAAAAAGGTGGTTTATCTGACAAGAAAAGATTAAATTTGTTTTTTCTTGCAAAACTGACCGAATTTGTTTGAATTCTTTTGCGCATATGATATAATATTTAACAAGATTTTAAAAAGGAAAGAGTATGAAAGATATTTTTGATTCTTGGCTTGTTTGCCAGCCAATTGCACATCGCGGACTTCACGACAAGGATATTCCAGAAAATTCTTTGCCGGCATTTCAAAACGCAATCGATAATGGTTATGCCATTGAGCTTGACGTTCAAATGATTGCTGACGGCACTTTGGTTGTTTTTCACGACGATAGTTTGTCAAGGCTGACAAACAATGATGGGTATTTAAAATTTTTAAACAAGTCAGACCTTGAAATCTTGACGCTTAAAGGCTCTAAAGAAAAAATACCAACTCTTGAAGACGTTTTGCTTTTTATAAAAGGGCAAACACCAATTTTGATTGAGATAAAAAACAAGGGCAAGGTAGGGCAGCTTGAACAAAAAGTTATCGACCTTTTGAAAGACTATAAAGGCGAGTTTGCTGTGGAGTCTTTCAATCCTTATGTTCTTCAATATTTTGAAAGGCACGCTCCAAACTTTTTGCGTGGGCAGCTTGCTGGTTTTTTGAAGAAAGAAAAATTGCCGTTTTTTCAGCGCTATGCTTTGAAAAGAATGCTTTTAAATAGGCACGTTTCAAAACCAGATTTTATTGCATACGAGGCAAAATATTTGCCAAATCGCTTTGTGAGAAAATATAAAAATCTTCCACTTATTGCTTGGACGGTCAAAAGTCAGCAAGAATATTTGAGAGTGGTCAAATATTGCGACAACGTGATTTTTGAAGATTTTGAGCCTAAGATATAGGTTTTGTTTATGGCAAGGCAGAAAATTGGAGAGACCTCTCTCCAATTTTTTCCTTTTTTGCGCGGCAAAAAAGGGGAGCGGCTTTTGCGGCAGGGCAAAAAGCCGCGGCTGCCTTGCACTTTAAACTGAAAAATGCCATGATTGTTTGCTTTTATTTTTAATGTGTTATATAATCATAACCATGAATAGACAGGAAAAAACAAGAAATTTTTGTATTATTGCTCATATCGACCATGGAAAAAGCACCTTGGCAGATCGGTTGATTGAAAAAACAGGAACACTTGCCAAGCGCGATATGCAAAATCAGCTTTTAGACAGCATGGAACTTGAAAGAGAAAAGGGCATTACCATCAAGCTCACTCCCACCAGAATGCTCTATAATTTTGAAGGGGAAGAATATCAACTAAATTTGATTGACACTCCAGGTCACGTTGATTTCACCTATGAAGTTTCACGGTCTTTAGCCGCTTGCGAAGGTGCAATACTTATCGTTGACGCATCGCAAGGGGTGGAAGCACAAACTCTTGCAAATGCCTATCTTGCCATAGACAACAACCTTGAAATCTTGCCTGTGCTCAACAAAATCGATTTGCCTTCTGCAAGGCCAGAGGAAGTGAAAAAAGAGATTGAAGATGTGGTGGGCATTCCTGCCATGCACGCGCCTTGCATTTCAGCCAAAGACGGCACCAACATCGAACAAGTTTTAGAGATGATCATCAAAGAATTTCCTTGCCCAAAAGGAGAGGAAAATGGCAAGCTGAAATGCCTTGTTTTTGACAGCTACTACGACAATTTTAAAGGTGCAATATGCTTGATAAGAGTGTTTGACGGGCAGGTGAAAGCTGGCGACAAAATCAAAATGATGCAAACAGGAAAAACCTTTGAGGTGACTGAAGTTGGCATTTTTGTGCCAAACCCAAAAACTACCGAAATTTTGCGTGCGGGAGATGTTGGATATATCGCCTGCTCAATCAAAACTATTCAAGACGTGGCGGTGGGAGACACTATCACAAACGCTCTTGACCCTTGCCAGTTGGCTTTGCCGGGATATAAAAAGGTGCAGCCAGTGGTTTTCTGCGGGATTTTTCCTGTTGACGGGGCAAAATATCAAGAGCTTAAAGATGCACTTGAAAAACTAAAACTCAACGATGCTTCTTTGCAGTTTGAACCAGAAGTATCGCAAGCCCTCGGTTTTGGTTTTCGTTGTGGATTTTTGGGACTTTTGCATCTTGAAATTATTTCCGAGCGCATTGAGAGAGAGTTTAATCTTGACATCATCACCACGGCGCCTGGGGTTACCTTAAAAGTCAAAAAAACTGACGGGCAAGTTTTGAGTTTGTCAAACCCGTCGCAACTGCCAAATCCGGTGGAAATTGAGTATATTGAAGAGCCTATCGTCAAAGCCAGCATTTTTGCTCCACCTCAATATGTTGGAGCGATTATGGAACTTTGCCAAGACAAACGAGGGGTTTATAAAGGGCTTGTCTATCTTGACAGCCAAAGAGTGCGAGTTGACTATATTCTTCCGCTCAGCGAAATTGTTTACGACTTTTTTGACAGTTTAAAATCTCGCACAAAGGGTTATGCAAGCTTTGACTATGAAATGGCGGGGTATGAAAAGAGCGACCTTGTGAAAGTTGACATTTTGCTTAATGGCGAAAAGTGTGATGCTCTGTCTATCATCGTGCATAAAGACAAGGCTTATGCTCGCGGCAGAAACTTGACGGAAAAACTTAAAAAAATCATTCCAAGACAGCTTTTTGAAGTGCCAATTCAGGCAGCAATAGGAAATAAAATCATCGCTAGAGAAACCGTTTCGGCCATGAGAAAGGACGTGCTTGCCAAGTGTTACGGCGGCGATATCACGCGAAAACGAAAACTGCTTGAAAAGCAAAAAGAAGGAAAAAAACGAATGAGAAAAATTGGCTCTGTTGAAATTCCGTCTGAAGCCTTTATGTCGATTTTAAAACTCGATGACGAGGATAAGTGATGAACAGCATATACATCCACATTCCTTTTTGCGAGCAAAAATGCTTTTACTGCGCTTTTGCCTCTTTTGACAAGCAGTTTGACAAGGTGGAAAAATATTTCAATGCTCTTAAAAAAGAAATTGACACCTCACCCTTCAAACTGAAAATTGGCAGCATTTTTATTGGAGGCGGCACTCCAAGCGCGGTCAATCCTTGTTTTATTGAGCAAATTTTAAGGTCGGTCAGAGAGAAATTTCAGGTGGAGAAGGATGCAGAAATCACTCTTGAAGCTAACCCTAATTCTTTGGATGAAAAAAAGTTGAAAAAATATTTTGAAATGGGCATCAACAGACTTTCAATAGGTGTGCAGTCGCTTGACAACAGGCAACTGAAAACGCTGGGAAGGCTGCATAACAGAAAACAAGTTTTTAAAGTCTTAAAAACGGCAAAAAAGGCGGGGTATAAAAATATAAACTGCGATTTGCTGCTTGGGCTTGAAAGACAGAATTTTTTTCAATTAAAACGCGAGATAAATTCTCTAAAAAAGTATGTCACGCACTTTTCTTGCTATATGCTGCAAGTGGAAGAGGGCTCGCCTTTAAAAGTAATGGTAGAAAAGGGAAAGGTGAAGTTGCCACAGGATGACAAGGTGGCGCAGCAGTATCACAAGCTTGCAAAATTTCTCAAAAAAAATGGTTTTGAGCAATATGAAATTTCAAATTTTGCCAGCAATGGGTGGCTCTGCCGCCATAATCTCAACTACTGGAGCAGGGGCAATTATCTGGGGTTTGGGCTTGGAGCTCACTCCTTTATTGATGGCACAAGATGGGCAAATTCTTCAAGTTTTGATGACTATTTTATTGGCAAAAAAGCCTTCACAGAACAACTGGACAACAAGCAAATTGTCGAAGAAATTGTGATGCTTGGGCTGCGATGCTGTTTGGGATTTAGGCTAAGTCAACTGAAAAAATATGGCGTTAAACTTGAAAAAAATCCATATTTTAATGAGTTTTTGGAAAAAGGTGTTCTCAAGGCAGAAAATGGCGTGATAAAAATAAACCCCGACTACTACGGGGTCAGCAATTTGGTTATTGAAAAATTGATTGATTTTTAAAGTTATTTTTCCTCGATTTCTTCCGCTTGCTTATTTTTTAACAAACAAGCAATATCGCTGGACACATCATCAAGCAAAACATTATAGTCGGAAAATTGGCTTTGGAGAAAACTTGTGCAGGCTGCAGAAATCTTGTCGAGCAAGCCTTCCTCTTGTATTTTAGAAAAATATTGTCTGTAATCTGGCTTTATCTTTATAATTCCATTTTTGCAGGCAAAAACATCTTCTCCAATTTTTTTGTTGATTATATTTTTAATGGTGTTATACAAATCGTTGTAATTTTCAGGTTCACTCCTTAACTTGTTAAGGGCAAGTTTTTTGCATTTTTTTTGGAGTGCGCTCTGCTCAGCTTTTTTTAGAGCCTCGTCGTGTTTTTGTTTTACAATTTCGTTGAAAGTCATTTTTTCTCCTTTAATAAATCAAATTTTAACACACCAAAAAGCGTTCGTCAAGTAAGAAAATGAAAAATTTTAAAAAAATGCTTGCTTTTTTTTCAGCTGTATGATAAAATCGTGTTGTAAAGTAAAACTGCTTTACAAAAGGGCATTTATGAAAGTTGAAGAGAATGTGTTTTATCTTAAGCTGTTTGACTTGTATAGGCCACTGTTTAGTTTGACGCAGCAAGCTGTGATGGAGGACTTTTTGGCGGGCGACTTGACCCTTAGTGAAATTGCTCAAAACCAAGGGATTTCAAGGCAGGCGGTCAAAGATTGCGTTGACAAGTCGCTCAAAAAATTGAAAGATATTGAAGACAAACTTCAACTTGGCAAAAGAATTGCCGCTTTGGAACAAGAATTGAAAGAAGCAAAAAGTCGCAACAAAAAAGGGGATAATTGATGGCATTATTCAACTCTTTGTCAGAACGATTTAATCACATTTTTTCAAAGTTGAAAAATCGTGGCAGACTGACAGAACTTGAAATTAAAGAAGCTATGAGAGAAGTGCGCATGGCTCTTCTTGAAGCGGACGTAAACTATCTTGTTGCCAAAGATTTTGTCAAAACCGTTTCTGAAAAAGCGGTTGGCGACCAAGTGCTTAAAAGCTTGACGCCTTCGCAACAAGTCATCAAAATTGTGAAAGAAGAACTTACAAACCTGATGTCGTCAAACAATCAAAAGTTGCAAGTTTCTTCCAGCTTGCCAACCGTCATCATGATGTGTGGCCTTCAAGGCGCAGGAAAAACCACAATGTGTGCAAAACTGGGCGCATACCTGAAAAAAAGCGGCAAAAAGCCTATGCTTGTGGCCTGTGATATCTATAGACCTGCGGCCATAAACCAACTTCAAATTGTGGGCAAGCAGGCAGGTGTTGAGGTTTTTGAAAGGGGCACGCAAAACCCTGTCAAAACTGCACAGCAAGCGGTGGAACACGCAAGAAAGCAGGGGTATGACACTGTTATCATCGACACAGCGGGCAGACTGCACATCAACCAAGAGCTTATGGACGAACTGAAAAACATCAAAGCCAAGGCTAGCCCAACTGAGATTTTGCTTGTTGTTGATGCCATGACAGGGCAGGATGCAGTCACTGTGGCAGAAAGCTTCAACAAAGACCTTGACATCACTGGCGTGGTGCTGACAAAACTTGATGGCGACACTCGAGGCGGCGCAGCACTTTCCATCAAAGCTATCACCGGAAAGCCTATCAAATTTACTGGTGTGGGCGAGAAAATTGGCGATATTGAGCCATTTTATCCCGACCGCATTGCCAGCAGAATTTTGGGCATGGGCGATGTGCTTTCGCTGATTGAAAAGGCGCAAGAAGCGGTCAGCGAAGAGGAAGCCAAGGTGCTAGAAAAGAAATTCCGTGAAAACTCGTTTACCTTTGACGACTATCTCAAACAAATTGAAAGCATCAAAAAAATGGGCAACATCAAAGATTTGCTTTCTATGATACCGGGCATTGGCGGAAAAATAAAAAATCTTGATATCGACGAGCATCAAATTCTTGTCAACAAAGCCATCATTCAGTCAATGACGCCACAAGAGCGCTTGATGCCAGAGATTATCAAGGCAAGCAGAAGGCAGCGCATTGCAAAGGGCAGCGGCACTTCCGTTCAGCAAGTCAATCAGCTGCTAAAACAATTTGAGCAATCCAAAGAGATGATGAAACAGCTCAAAAATGGCAAATTTAAAAATTTTATGAGATAAGGTATATCATTGTTTGAGCAAAATCAAGCAATTATATATAAATTTTAAAGGAGGACAAAATGGCAGTAAAAATCAGACTTACAAGACTTGGAGACAAAAAATCTCCATTCTACAGAGTTGTTGTTGCTGATTCAAGAGCTCCAAGAGATGGCAAATTTATCGATGTTCTTGGAACTTACAACCCACTTACTGACCCAGCAGAAATCAAAATCAATGCTGATAAGGCTCAGAAATGGCTTAAAAATGGTGCTACACCAACTGACACAGCAAAACAACTGCTTGTAAAAAGCGGAATAATCACAAAATAAGGAGAGGAAAATGGTTGAACTTGTTGAATTTTTGGTTAAAAAACTGGTAAATGACGAACAAGCTGTAGCAGTAACTCAAGAAGAAAACGAAAATGGCGAAGTTACCATTCATGTTTCGGTCGCCCCTGATGATATGGGCAAAGTTATCGGCAAAAATGGCAAAATTGCCTCTGCAATCAGAACTTTTGTAAAATCAGTTTCTTCACGAGAACATAAAAAAGTTTTTGTGAAATTTGGAGAGTAAATGTCACAAATCGAAATTGCAAAAATCTTAAAACCGCAAGGAATTAAAGGGGAAGTCAAAGCGCTTGCCCTTACAAATCTCCTTGCTGTTTTTAAAAATTTGGATAGTTGCTTTATTGGCGGCGAGATGTTTGAAATTTCTCATCTTTCAATAAGGCAAGGGTTTTTGTATATCAAATTCAAAGGCGTTGACACTCGAAACAGAGCAGAAGAGCTGCGAAATCAAATTATAACAATAGAAAAAGACCTGCTTGCAAAGCAGAAGGCGGAAGACGAATTTTTTATTGAAGACCTTATCGGCATGCTTTTATACAACCAGCAAGGCGACTATGTTGGGCAAATTTTGGATGTTGTCAACTATGGCGCAAATGATATTTTTGTGATTGAGAAAGACGGCAGAAGAATGGAAGTGCCTTATCTTGACCAGGTGTTTATCGCTCAAAACGGAACGCTGGTTGTCAATCAGCAGAAGTTTGACGAGGTTTGCGTATGAAAATTGATGTTTTGACGCTTTTTCCAGAGGCCTTTTCTTATCTTGACTGCAGTATTTTGAAAAGGGCAAAAGAAAAAAAACTTCTTGAAATCAAGTTGACAAATATTCGCGACTTTTCGTTAGACAAGCATAAAAAGTGTGATGACTATCCTTTTGGCGGTGGGGCTGGCATGCTTATGATGATCCAGCCGCTGTATGATGCAATAAAATCGGTTAAAAAACGAAATTCGACTCTTATTTTTCCTTCGCCAAAAGGCAAGGTTTTTGACCACCATGACGCTCAAGAGCTTGCCAAAAAAAAGCACTTGGTTTTTATTTGCGGGCATTATGAAGGTGTTGACGAGCGCTTGTTTGAACTTTTTGATATAAAGCAGTTTTCAATCGGAGACTACGTGCTGACAGGCGGAGAACTTCCAAGTATGGTTATGATTGACAGCATTTCAAGACAAATTGAAGGCGTTTTGGCCAAAGATAGCCTGAGCGAAGAAAGTTTTGCTTCTGGCGGGCTGGAATATCCTCAGTATACACGGCCAGCGGTTTTTAAAAAGAAAGCTGTGCCGCAGGTTTTGCTCTCTGGCAATCATCAAGAGATTGCAAGGTGGCGCAAAGAAATGTCGAAAAAAATAACAGAGACAAACAGGCCAGACTTATTAAAAAAATAGGAGTGAAGAAGATTTAAAGAGATTTATTTAGGAGAAAAAGATGAAGATAAATTGGTTTCCAGGGCACATGAAAAAGGCTTTGCAAGAAATGAAAAAACTTCTTGCAAATATTGATGCTCTCATCTATGTGCTTGATTCAAGAGCGCCTATTTCTTCAATCAATCCATCATTAAACAAGCTTGCGGAAGGCAAAAAAATTTTGTTTGTTTTTAACAAATTTGATCTTTCTGATCAAGAAAGAGTGAAATTTTTGGCAAAGAGTTTCAAAAAGCCAAACTCTGACTATGTTTGTCTTGACAGCACGATGTCAGGATCAAGCAAAATCATTAAACAAAAAATCAACAACTTGTGTCGTGATAAATTTGAAAAATTTAAGGCAAAGGGGCTGAAAACTACAATAAGGGCTCTTGTTGTTGGAGTGCCAAATTCTGGCAAAAGCACTTTGGTCAATAATTTGTGCGGCAAGGCTAAAGCTATCACTGGAAACAAGCCTGGTGTGACAAAGCTCAATCAATGGGTGGCTATCGGTGATAATATTGAACTTTGCGATACTCCAGGAACACTTTATCCAAATCTTGAAAATCAGGAAATTGCAAAGAAACTTTGCCTTATTGGCAGCATCAAAGATCAAATTTTTGACGAGATTGAACTTGCCACCGACCTTTTGTCGATGCTGGAAGAGAGGTATCCGTTGGAAAACGAACAGCGTTTTAAAGGGGCAAAAAACATAGAAGAAATTGCAAAAAATCGAGGCTATTTGCTTGGCAAAGGCGAACTTGACTTGTCAAGAGCGGCAAATGCAGTGATTGACGATTTTCGAAAAGGAAGAATTGGGAGAATAACTTTAGATTGATGAAAGTGTTGAACAAAATTAAAGGCGATGTGGGAGAGGCTGAGGCCGTCAACTTTTTAAAGAAACATAAGTATAAAATTTTGGAGACAAACTACAAAAACAAAATCGGAGAGATTGACATAATCGCTCAAAAAGGTCAAACGATTTGTTTTGTGGAAGTCAAACGGCGCCAAACGGCTGAATTTGGTCTGCCGCGAGAGGCGGTCGATCGCAGAAAACAGCAAAAAATTGCAAAAACGGCTCAAATTTTTCTTTTGCAAAAACATTTGACGGAGGCCGAAATATCTTTTAGCGTTGTTGAAATTCTGGGGCAGGAGATAAACCTTATCGAAAACGCTTTTGAACTTTGACGTATAACTTTTGCATTTTGGGCAATAAAGGGTGGTATGAAAAAACTTTTATGCTCAATTTTTTTATGTCTAAGTTTGTTTTTAGTGGCTTGTGAAGACACTTTGCAGGTGCGTGGGGCAAACATAACGCCAATTACCTCGGCAGGCAGCAGCAATTATGGCGTTTGCATCTCTTTCAATAGCGATAGCCGCATTGAAGAGCTTGGAGTGGATGTGCAGCTGCGATTTGAAAAAAAAGGAGATGTGGTTTTTTGGGAAGATAATGGTCAAAAATTCACCTTTTCAATTCAAGAGGCTGACAGGTGGTATTCTCTTACAAATTTGATTGCCAAAGCTTCTGGCCAAGAAGGAAGAGAGCAGTTTGTCAAAGCTGGCGATGCCGTTTCGCACAACTATTTGTTTTCTTCTCAACAAACCAACACAATTTCAATTCGTGTAGTTGGTGGCGACATAACTTCAAATTCAGCTGGCACGGGCGACGTTTTGACCGAATCGATGCCTATCAGCGACGTATTTAAACTCAAAGTGGAAGCAAAATGACCATGCAAGGGGTTCATCAACAAAATTTAAGGCAAAAACTGTCTGTTTTTGCTTTTATTTTTTTTTCAAATATAGTAAAATAAATTTATAGGTGAATTATGGTTGAAATCAAAAATTTGTTTTTAAAATATACAAGAGAGTATTATGCTCTTTACGACATCAATCTCAACATTGAAGATGGTGAGGCTGTGGCTTTTGTTGGTGAAGATGAAAGCGGCAAAACTTCGCTTTTGCGCATTCTTGCAAAACTTGAAAAACCAAGCAAAGGCCAGGTTTACATTCGCGAAATTCCACTTGAAAAACTGAATTTTAGGACGGATTTGCAGGCAGGCTATGTGCCGGCCACTCCAGTGTTTTTAGAGAAAAAGTCGGTTTATGAAAATTTTAAGTATATTTTGAAAAACTGGGGCCTGACTGAGAGCGAAATTGAAAACAAAATCAACAATATCATCATTGAGTTTGCCATTGAAAAAATCAAAGACACAAAAGTCAAGGAGTTGTCGCTTGAAGAGAAGTATGTGCTCTCACTCATCCGCCTTTCGCTGCGAGAACTTGATCTGATTATGGTGGACAACATTTTTGACAAACTCAGCGAGGCAACAATGGAAGTTGTTTGCGATATGATAAAAAAACTAAAAACAAAAAAGACCACTCTTATTGTGGCAACAACAAAACCAGAAATAGCGCAGAAATTTGCAAAGAAAATGATTTACTTCAAAAATGGCTCTATTGTGGAGAACTTGTAAACTAGATTATTATATCATCGTCTTGTGGCGGTGATTTTTTTTGCTCATCAGCAGAGCTTTTGTTTGCTAGCGCTGCGCTTAAAGAAGTCAAATCGAGGTTTTTGTTGAGCATTGACAAAAGCATGGGTAACATATTTGTGTCCATCGAAAAGTTGTTTGTCGCCATATTGTTTTGCTGATTTTGATAGGCTTCGTCTGGGTAACTTTGCCCATACACGTTGTTTGTGGGTGAGAGCGGGGTATCATTTTTGTTTTGCCCAAAACCAGAACTTAGCACTGAAAAAAGTTCAAGCAAATTGTTCATATCTTTATATATTCGTTTTTAAAAAATGTTGTTAAAGTTTTTGGCAAAGTTTTCATATATTGAACTAGGAGAGAAAACTATGAAATTATCTCAGTTTAGTGGTGATAAGACGCAAAAGGTTGTCACGGAGAATGATTTGAAGCATACTTACGAAAAATTTAAAGATATGTCGCAAACAGAGCTTTTCGACAACCTTATGCAGCAGGTGGCCGTTCAAAAAGAAAAAGGAACGTTTGACTATAAAAAACTTGAAGAGATGGTCAACAGTTTGCAAAGTGGTTTGCCAAAAGAAAATTTTGAGAATATAAAAAGGATTTTAGAGCGACTAAAATGAACAAGCAAAAGATAGACCCAGCCTTGCTGACGGTGGTCAAAGTCTTGGGCTGGCAAAAAAAGATGGACTGCATTGTCAAAGCCTTTGACTATGAAAGGTTAAAAAATATATTCCTACATAGAAAAATAGAAATTTTAAATGAATATTTATTCATAAAATCTTTTCAAGTAAGACTGAGCGGGCAAGAAATTTTTTCGCTAAGCAATCTCAGTCAGGTGAGCAAAATCTACTCAGTTTCTGTGGCTTCGGCCATGATGAATGTGGCAAAAAAAATTTTAAATGTCACCTCTTCTTCTCTTACAGGCAAGGGTGTCACCGTGGCTTTTATTGACACAGGCTTAAGCAGGCACGTTGATTTTGTGGCAGGCAAAAACAGGATAAAAATGTTTAAAGATTTTGTTGGCGAGGGCAAATTTTGCTATGATGACAACGGACACGGCACCTTTGTTTGCGGAGTTTGCTCGGGCTGCGGTATGCTTTCGGGCGGCAAATATTCCGGTGTTGCTCCGCAAAGCGAAATTGTTGCGTTAAAAGCTCTTTCCTCAAAAGGAGAGGCTGGCGCCGACAAGATTTTAAACGCTATGCAATGGATTTATGACAATCACAAAAAATTTGATATACGAATTGTGTGCATGAGTTTTGGCTCTGAGCCGCTGGGTTTTAACGACCCCATTATGAGCGGGGCAGAAGCGCTATGGAAAGAAGGGGTGGTGGTTGTGGCTGCGGCTGGCAACAGCGGGCCGGAATTTCAGACCATAAAAAGTCCTGGAGTGTCAAAAACAATCTTGACTGTCGGCGGATTTGATGACAACCGTCTTGACGAAGAAAATTTTGATGAAAGGTTTTTTGAGGTAGCTTCCTTTTCTTCCAGGGGGCCTTCTTTCAACCGCTTTAAACCCGACCTGATAGCCCCTAGTGTTGACATAACTTCTTGCGGGCTGAACAACGACTATGTCAAGCTGAGCGGCACAAGTGTTGCCACTCCAATGGTAGCGGGCATGTGCGCTCTTTTATTGCAATCAAATCCATCTTTGATGCCTGAGCAGGTCAAAAAAATCATACTCTCGCGTTGTCGTCCAATCTGTTTCAACAAAAATTTGGAAGGCTTAGGCTATCCCAAACTTAGTTGAAAATATCGTTTTTTAATCAAAAAAATGTCGATTTTGCAAAATTTTTTATGCCATCAAATCATCTTTCAACTTTCTTAATTTGTTCCAAAATTTTTTCGCAAGCATCAAAAGGTTGCATTTTTTTCATGTTTTGCCTGTATTTTTCACGGTTTTTTACCAAATTATCAAGTTTTGCCATCAAAGCACTGTCGTAATATTCTTCTTCTTGCAACATATCAGCAAGCCCCTGTTTTTCAAATAATTTTGCATTTTCTATTTGGTCGCCGCGAGAACATTTTTTTGAAAGGGGGATGAGCAGCATAGGTTTTCTTAAAGCCAGAAATTCATTTATTGCACCCGAGCCAGCACGAGAAAGCACAATATCTGCAAATGCCAAAAAATCGCCAATGTTTTCTGCATAGTCAACTTGAAGATAGTTTTTGCAGACGTGTTTGTTGTCTTTTGCCTGTTTGCCTGCAATGTGCACCACATTGAATTTTTTTGTCAAAGTTTCAAGGTTATCCCAAACTTTTTGGTTGATAAAATTTGCGCCAAGCGAGCCGCCCACAACAAGAAGGCAGGGCAGATTTTTGTCAAATTGAGCCATGTTTTTTATTTTGTTTTTGTCGCCATTCAAAACCTTTTTTCTTATTGGTTGCCCTGTAAAAATGCACTTGTTTTTTCCTTCTGCAGTTTGCTTGAAAGTTGTGCACATCACAGAGCAATTTTTCAAAATGATTTTGTTGGCAAGCCCAAAAGTCAAGTCGCTTTCATGACTGACAACGGGAAGGCCAAGGCTTTTTGCAGCAAGCACAACAGGCATTGCCACAAAGCCTCCTTTTGAAAAAATCACTGCCGGCTTTATTTGTCGTAGCAGTTTTTTTGCCTTTTTGATTGAAGAAAAAAGTTTGAAGGGTATAAGAAGATTTTTAAGGGTAAAATTGCGAGCAAGTTTGACAGTTGGAATTTGATAGAAGCTAATATTTTTTTCTTTTCTAACAATCTCCTGTTCCATGCCGCTGCCGCCAATATAGACAAAATTATATTCCTTTTCCACTCTTTCTTTGACGGCTAGCAGTGGATATATGTGCCCAGCGGTGCCGCCGCCAGTCAAAACCATAGTTTTCATATTCTCTCCTTTGTTATATATGTTTTTGATATAAAATTTTGCTATGACAAATTTATTATTCCCTTTTTCTGTCAAAAATATTTTTAAAGTATAACACGAAAAAATATACAACAAAATGAATAATTATGCACAACCAACTCTTTACATTTTTTAAAAAAGATTGAAAGTAATGTTCTGTTTTGCCCTAAAAAAATTTGTTTAAAAATTTTGCTTGTGATATAATAAATTAGATTTATATGTGTTTTAAGGAGTTATAATGGCTGGGAAAAACTACGATTCGAAAGATATTGTTGTGCTTGAAGGGTTGGACGCTGTCAGGCTGCGCCCGGGAATGTATATCGGCACAACTGGAGTGAAGGGGTTTCATCATCTTTTGTGGGAGATTGTGGACAATGCCATTGATGAAATTTCAAACGGCTATGGTGACACCATAAGAATCACCTTAAACAGTGACGGCTCTGCAACAGTGGAAGACAACGGCAGAGGCATTCCTGTTGACAACCATCCAACCCTTCACAAGTCGGGTGTGGAAGTTGTTTACACCACCTTGCATGCAGGTGGAAAATTTAACAACGCAAATTACAAATTTTCTGGCGGCTTGCATGGCGTGGGTGCTTCTGTGACAAACGCGCTTTCTTCTTGGTGCAATGTCACTGTATACAAAGACAAAAAAGAATATTTCGTGGGCTTTCATTCCTATCGTGACGAAAATGGCAAGATGCACAGCGGCGTGGCAAAAGAACCTTTGAAGTGTGTGGGAAAAACCGACAAGCAAGGCACAAAAGTCACCTTTTTGCCTGACAAAGAGATGTTTGGAAATCTTACTTTCAACTTTGAAAGCGTTTGCAACAGGGCAAGAGAACTTGCCTTTCTCAACAAGGGTCTTCGGATTGTTTTGCAAGATGAGCGAACTGGCGAAGGCGAGATATATCACTACGAAGGGGGTATTGCTGACTTTGTCAGCTATCTTGTTGAAGGCAAAAACAAACTTTTTGCAAAGCCAATTTATTTTCATGGTCAAGACAAAAATTTTGACCTAGAAGTTGCTTTTATCTACACCGATTCCTACACAGAAAGCAGTTTTTCTTTTGTCAACAACATTCCAACCATCGAAGGCGGCACGCATGAAACAGGATTTAAAAGCGCTTTCACAAAAGTGATGAATGATTGGGCCAGAAACAATAACCTTTTGAAAGAAAAAGAGTCAAACCTTTTGGGCGAAGATTTTCGCGAAGGCATCACCGTTGTGTTGAATGTCAAAATGAACAATGTTCAATTTGAAGGGCAAACAAAAACCAAACTTGGCAATCCTGAAGCAAAAACGCTGGTGGAAAGCTTGACCATCAAAGCCCTTTCTGCCATTTTGTCTGACAAGAAAAACTCTTCTGCAGGTGAAGTGATTGTGGGCAAGGCTAAAGGCGCGGCAAAAGTGAGAGAGGCAGCCAAAAAAGCCAAGGAACTGACAAGGGCAAAAAATTCAGCCGAAAACTTTAACTTGGTTGGCAAACTTGCCGCTTCCACTTCAAAAGACAGAGAAAAATCTGAACTTTTTATTGTGGAAGGCGATTCAGCTGGCGGAAGTGCAAAACAGGGGCGAGATAGACGCTTTCAAGCCATTTTGCCGTTGCGCGGAAAACCTTTGAATGCTGAGAAAAAAAGAATTGACCAAGTGCTTGCAAATGAAGAAATCAGAACCATCATTTCAGCCTTAAACACAGGCATAGGCCAAGATTTTGACCTCTCAAGCTTAAGGTATAACAAAGTGATTATTCTTTCAGATGCAGACCAAGACGGGGCTCATATTCGCGCCATTTTGCTGACCTTCTTTTTCAGGTATATGCGAGAACTTATCAACGATGGCCATGTGTATATCGGTCTGCCGCCATTATATAAGGTTTACAAAAAAGATTATACCGAGTATGTGTATTCTGATGCGGAGCTGCCACAAGCCATTGCAAGAGCAGGGCGCAACTATAGCCTGCAAAGATACAAAGGGTTGGGAGAGATGAATCCTGACCAACTTTGGGAGACAACAATGGACCCTGACAAACGCAATTTGATCAAAGTCAGCATTGACGATGCAGCAGAAGCAGAAAGGCTGGTGACCACACTTATGGGTGATGATATTGAAGCAAGAAAGCAATATATCAATCAGCACGCAAATTTTGATAAAGAAGATGAATTTTATAAAAACTACAGCAAAGTCAACACCAAAGCGGCAGATTGAAAAATATAAATTAGCTTTAGGATAAGGGGATAATATGCAGGAAAATTTTGAACAAGAAAAAATGGATATAAAGTCCAGCCAAGTTGACCAATGGGGATTGCCAAATGATAGCGGCTCTGACCAGGGCGGCGAAAAAGGCATTATTTACAAAAGCATTGACGAGGTTTTGCATGAGTCGATGATTCCATACACCGAGTGCGTGGTTATGGACAGGGCTTTGCCAAGGGTGGAAGACGGGCTGAAACCTGTGCAAAGACGCATTTTGTATTCAATGCTCGAGCTTGGCATCACGCCTGACAAACCATATCGAAAAAGTGCCAGAATTGTGGGTGACTGCCTTGGCAAATATCATCCGCACGGCGATAGTTCTGTTTATGATGCCATGTGCCGTATGGCGCAAGACTATGTGCTGCGCGCCCCTCTTGTTGACGGTCATGGAAATTTTGGCTCTATTGACGGCGACAGCCCAGCCGCTATGCGTTACACAGAGGCAAGGCTGACTCCGCTTGCTATGGAACTTATGAAGGATCTTGAAAAAGACACAGTAAGGTGGAGTTTAAACTTTGACGACACATTGAAAGAACCCGACATGATGCCGGGGCGATTTCCAAACCTGCTTGTTAATGGCGCTTCTGGCATTGCAGTTGGAGTGGCCACAAACATTCCTTCTCACAACCTTGGCGAAGTGATAGATGGCGTGGTGGCATATATTGACAATCCAAATATCAAACTTGAAGAGATGATGAAAATCATCAAAGCTCCAGATTTTCCAACAGGCGGTCAGATTATTGACACCGCTGGAGGGCTTAAGTCGGCTTACGCAACTGGCAAAGGCAAAATTTTGCTCAGAGCGAAGGTAGAAGTTGAAAAACAAGGCGATAAAACGGCGCTTGTGATCAGTCAGTTGCCATATCAGGTCAACAAGGCGCTTTTGCTTCAAAAAATTGCAGAACTCAAAGAGCAGAACAAAGACAAACTTGCTCCAATCAGTGAAATTCGAGATGAATCTGACCGAACTGGAATGAGGGCTGTGATAAGGCTTAAAAAAGATGCCAACGTTAAGAAAATTTTGGAATATCTTTACAAGTCTACAAACCTTCAAATTTCCTATGCAATCAATATGGTGGCTATTGCGGGCGGCAAACCTAGACTTATGGGGTTGCTTGAAATAATTTCTTACTACGCGCAGTATCAGCGAGAGATTATTGTCAGACGCACCAAATATGACCTTAACATGGCAAAGGAACGGGCTCATATTGTTGAAGGTCTCCTGGTTGCCATCAAAAATATTGACGAAGTGATCAAAATCATCAAAAAGTCAGCCACCACAAGTGAGGCAAGGCAAAAACTTCGCGAAAGATTTAGCTTGTCGGAAAAACAGGCGCAAGCAATTTTGGATATGCGTCTGGCAAGGCTTGTCAATTTGGAAGTGAACAAACTTGAAGAAGAACTTAAAATGCTCAAAGCAAAAATAAGTGAATATGAAAGAATTTTGGCCTCCAAAAAAGCTCAATTTGATGTGGTTAAAAAAGAAATTTTAGAGATAAAGCATAACTACGCAACAAAACGTCAATCAAAAATCTTAAAAGACGACGAGGTTTGCGTGGTAGAGGCTTCCGATAAGGCTGAAAATGACGCGGTCGATGTGGTTGTGGCCATCTCTTGTGGCAACACTATCAAACGGCTTTCCACAAAAAATTATTCTATGAGTCAAAAGTCTTTATCAGACAATTCCACCATCACAGACGTGCACTCTCAAGTGCTGAAAGTGCCATCAAATGAGCAACTGTTTATCGTGACAAACAAAGGCAACTGCCTTAAAGTGACGGCTGGCCAGATAAAAGAGTGCAAATGGCGTGACAAGGGGCTTTCGCTCAACCAAATTGACAAAAATATTTCTCAAGACGAAATTCCTATCAGCATTTTAACCCTTCAAAAAGAGGGCTATGTGCTGTTTATGACAGAAGAAGGCATGGTTAAAAAATCGGCAATCAATGATTTGGTAGTTTCAAAATCGGTTTATCAAGTTGTAAAAATCAATGACGGCGACAATCTCATCAGCGCTGAAATAGTAAAACAAGACCAGCCAATTTTGATGCTTTCGGCTTTGGGTATGTCTCTTTGCTTCTCTTCAGCCGAAGTGCCTCTTCAAGGTAGAATTTCTGCAGGTGTGAAGGGGATAAACCTTGATGAAGGCGACAAAGTGATCTTTGCAAAGGTTGTTGACTTTGAAAGCGTGGTGGTTGTTTCAAACAAAGGCTACATCAAAAAAATCAAAACCTCGCAGTTTGCCCTTGCTTCAAGATATAGAAAAGGGTTGAAATATATCAATTTGGCTCCGTCGCAGAAAGTATACTTTGCTTGCGCCGACCAAGGAGGCTGCGTGCTGGCTGTGGATTTTGGGTTGAAAATTTTGCCGCTAGAAACAAAAAAACTGCCTTATAGCGACAGGCTTTCGGCTGGAAACGAAATCATCAAGAAAAACTTTTTCTCCATCAATCAATATTCACTGTTATAACAAGTCCGAGCGTTAAGCTCGGCTTTTTTTGCTGCCGTGTTGCTTTTTTGCAACTTTTTTTGCAAAATAGTTTGTGTTTTTATAAAAAAATTGTTAAAATATATCAGGCGATAGCTTAAGCCCAAGAAGTTGGTCAAAATTTTTTGAGAAATTTTTTGGCCAAAACGCATAAAGACAAATCTCGCAAATATAATAGGAATAGATTTTCGACAATTTTTTGCTTTATTCAACAATAATCAGCAAAATTTTGGTTTGTTTAAGTCTTGAAAAAATTTATTATTAAAAGTGAGGTTTGTATGCCATTTTGTGTTATCAAATCTAGAACAATCAAAATCTTTCTTGCAATGGTGGCCGTTGTTGTTTTGCTTGCAATTTCTTTTGAGGGTGGATCAGCCGCTCAGGTGTGGTTTGGTTATAGCACCCGCCTTGTGCCAGTCTATAGAGTGGAAAGGCAAGAAAAACAGGTGGCAATTTCTTTTGATGCTGCTTGGGGCGCTGACAAAACACAGCAGATTATCGATGTGCTGAAGCAATATGATGCTGGAGCAACTTTCTTTTTGGTCGGGTTTTGGGTGGATAAGCATCCTGAAATGGTCAAAGCTATCGACCAAGCGGGTTTTGAAATCGGCACTCACTCCAACACTCATCCAGACATGGCAAAAATAAGCCAAGAAAACATTGCCAAAGAGCTTGACATTTCCACTGAAAAAATCAAGGCAATCACGGGCAAAGAGGTGACGCTTTTCAGACCGCCTTACGGCTCTTATAACAACCAACTTATTTCGGCCTGCAATCAAAGAAATCTTATTCCAATTCAATGGGATGTTGATTCGCTTGACTGGAAGGGCTTGTCTGCCACCGAGATTACCAAAAGGGTTGTGACAAAGGTGGAGAGCGGCTCGATTATATTGATGCACAACAATGCCGACAATGTTGTTGACGCACTCAAAATGGTGCTTGAAAGATTGACCAATGATGGCTATCAGATAACTTCTGTCGGGCAGCTTGTTTATCACTCAAATTATACGATTGACAGAAATGGAGTGCAACACTCAAATTAAAAGGAGAAATTATGGAGAACACATCAGTATTAAGCTTAGAAAACAACAAAGCGCAAATTTTTGGAGAAGTTGCAGAAGACAAAATTGAAACATATCAGAGCAATGGAGATGTTTTTTATGAGCTGAAAATCAACGTTTCAAGATTGTCAGGGGCGATTGACAAAATTCCAGTCACAATTCCAAAAAGCCTTATGGAAAGTGAGAAGGTTGACTTCAAACATGGTGACAAAATTGGTTTTAGTGGCGAGTTTCGAAGCAGAAATTTTCAAGAAGAGGGCAAAAGTCATTTGATTTTGACTCTTTTTGCAAAAGAAATATTGCAAGAGCAAAATGTTGCCGAAAAAGATACAAACAAAATCTTCTTAAGCGGATTTTTGTGCAAAAAACCTGCTTATCGCGACACTCCTTTTGGCAGGCAGATTTGCGATATACTTTTGGCTGTCAACAGGCCTAGCAAGAGAAAATCTGACTATATTCCATGCATAATTTGGGGCAGAAATGCCGTTTTTGTGAAAGATTTGCAGGTGGGCACAAAAATAAACTTGATGGGCAGAATTCAATCGAGAGTTTACACCAAAACGCAGGAAAACGGGTCGGTCAGCGAGCATACCGCTTACGAAATTTCTGTCAATAACTTTAAAATAGAAAAACAATCTGACGAAGCAAAAGTTGAAGCTTAAAAATAAATATGCGCTTTTAGGCGCATTTTTTTAATTTTCAATCTGCTCGGCCAAAACTTTTGCTTGTTGCAAAATTTCAAAGTAGCGGTATTTTATCAGCGACGACATCGTTTGCTGCCAGCTGATTGTGATTCCGCTGCACAGCCGCTGCAGTGTTTCGGTTAGTTTTTCAAGCCCGAGAGTTAGGTTTTCGAGCGTTTGATTTTCAATTTCTCCAAACAAAATTTTGTAATCGGCCACCACTGTGTGTATGGCTGAAAAAGCAGAATTTATGGCCAGACGGGTAGAAATTTCATTATAGACGTTTGTGTCAAGGCTAAGAGCGATGTCAAACAAAAGTCTATAGGCGTTTTCGTGAGCATTCAAAGCTTTTTGCAGCACTTTTTTCTCTTCGCTATCAAGCGTCAGATTGATTTGCAAGGCGGGGATTTTCAAGTTTAGAACAAGGCAATCCAAATTGTGATTTTGCTTTATGCTCTCTTGCACCAAAGCTGCATCAGCGCTGTTAAGGTAGGCCGAACTTGTCAGGTAAAAATATCCATCTTTTTCAAGCACAAAGCCTGCCGCGCCTTTGCAGCGATAGTCCTTTGCAAGGCTTTCTGCGCCGGCTTGAGTGAGAGAGCGGTCAAAACATATCACATAAAAGTCGAGAGCATTTGACGAAAGGGTGCAGGCCGATTTGTCAGTGGTTTTTAAAAGCAGCATGGAAAGAAAATTTGCAAGTATAAGAGAGGCAACAAAAAAAAGACAAAGAAGAATTGCAAGAAAACTTTTTTTGATTTTTTTTGCGTTTTTTGGCATAAAATGTTGACTTACTCCCAATTATGTTTTATCACTTTAATGTATGAGCAAATTTATCAATCTATGAAGGGTTTTTGCCTTAAAAATATTTTGAAAAAATTGATTTGTGTCATATAATATAAAAGTGATAAGGAGAATTAACTATGAAAATCAAACCTTTATTTGACAGAGTGGTGCTTCTGCCAAAAGAAAACGAAACTGAAACAAAAGGGGGGATAATCTTGCCAACCGCCGCACAAGAAAAATCTCAGATGGCAAACGTTGTTGCAGTTGGAGAAGGCGGCGAAATTGACGGCAAAAAAGTCACCATGCAAGTCAAAGTGGGTGACAAGGTGCTTTATGCAAAATATAGCGGCACTGAGATAACAGTAGAAGACAAAAAATATGTTGTTGTGCGCCAAAGTGATATTTTGGCAGTGATTGAATAAGGAGGAAACTATGGCAAAAAAGATTATAGAAGGCACAAGTGCAAGAAAGGCTCTTGAAAGGGGCGTTGACAAACTTGCAAATGTTGTCAAAATCACACTAGGGCCAAAGGGCAGAAATGTTGTGCTTGGCAAAAGATATGGCTCGCCACTCATCACAAACGACGGCGTGACCATTGCCAAAGAAATTATGCTTGACGACCCTTTTGAAAACATGGGGGCAGAACTTATCAAAGAAGTTTCCATCAAAACCAACGATGTGGCTGGAGATGGAACGACCACCGCTTGCGTGCTTGCTCAAGCGATTGTGCATGAAGGAATGAAAAACTTTGCAGCGGGCGCAAATCCTATCATTCTAAAAAAAGGTATTTTTAAGGCTTGCGAAAAAGCCACTGAAAAACTTAAAGAAATTTCAAAGCCGGTTGAAAACTCAAAAGCCATCAAACAAGTGGCTGCGATTTCTGCTGGAGATGAAGAGATTGGAGAACTTATTGCTCAAGCGATGGAAAAAGTTGGGGCTGATGGCGTCATTACAGTTGAAGAAAGCCAAACCATGAAAACCGAGCTTTCTGTGGTTGAAGGAATGCAGTTTGACCGCGGATATCTTTCGCCATATATGTGCACAAATTCCGAGAAGATGCTTTGTGAGCTTGACAGCCCTTATATTTTGATTACAGACCGCAAAATTTCTAATATTCAAGAGATTTTGCCACTGCTTGAACAAATTGTAAAACAAGGTGGCAAACTTTTGATCATTGCTGATGACGTTGAAGGCGAAGCTTTGACAACTCTTGTGCTCAACAAGCTGCGCGGCACATTCACTTCAGTGGCTGTAAAAGCTCCATCTTTTGGTGAAAAAAGAAAGATGATGCTGGAAGACATCGCGATTTTGACTGGCGGAACAGTTATTTCTTCTGAACTTGGCTATGATTTTTCAAATCTGTCGCTAGAGCTGCTTGGAAGGGCAAAAACTGTCAAGGTTGACAAAGACAGCACCACTATTGTTGAAGGGGCTGGTGAAGGCAAAAAAATAGCCGACAGAATCAAACAAATCAAGGCTCAAATCAAAGAGCAGTCAAGTGAATATGAACTTGAAAAACTGAATGAACGCCTTGCAAAACTCTCTGGCGGTGTGGCAGTCATTAAAGTTGGCTCTGCGACTGAAGTTGAAATGAAAGAGAAAAAATTGCGTATTGAAGATGCCCTGGCTGCAACAAAAGCGGCCACCGAAGAAGGTGTTGTTCCTGGCGGTGGTGTGGCTCTTTTGAAAACAGCAAATTGCATCAAACAGCTTATGGCCACCCTTGAAGGGGATGAAAAAACAGGGGCAGGCATTGTGCTTCGAGCCATTGAAGAACCAATCAGACAAATTGCTGCAAATGCTGGGATAGACGGCGGAGTTGTTGTCAACAACATCATGCAAAATATTGACAAAAACGCCTACGGCTTTGATGCGCTCAATGGTCAATATGGTGACCTTATTGAAAAAGGAATAATCGACCCAACAAAAGTCACTCGTTCAGCACTTCAAAATGCCTGCTCGGTTTCTGCAACAATGCTCACAACCGAGGCTGTGGTGGTGGAAGTTGAAGACAAAACAACTCAAACACCAAACCAAGAAGATGTTTACTAAAAGTGGACTGACTTAGAAAAAAAAGCATATTGAAAAATTTAGTCAATATGCTTTTTTTCTGTTTTATAAAACATTTTCGTCAAAACTTTCAGCACCAAAGATTTTGGAAAGAACTTTTGCAGTTGATAAAGTATTTTGTTACGCATGCCCATCACATATTGTGGTTTGAGGCGTTTTTTTGACATAATTTTGGTCAAAATTTTGACTGCTTTTTCCAGTGGCATACGTTTGTCTTGTGCTTTGTCAATCTTTTCGGCGGAAAGTTTGACGGAAGAGCCATATCTTTGGTTTGTCTCAAAATTTTTGATACGATTTTTTGTGAATTCTGTTTTAATGTCGCAAGGACAGATTGCTGTAACCTGAATTTTGGTTTGGCAAAGCTCCATTCGAAGGCAATCACTCAACATGCTCAGCGCTGCTTTGCTGGAGCAGTAAAATGCCCGAAAAGGCAAAGGGAAAAGAGCGCAGGCAGAAGAAATATTGACGATTTTTCCATTTTTTGACATCATAGGAATGGCCAGTTGCAAAGCAAAAGTTGCACCAATCACATTGACTTCAAATTCTCGTCGCAACTGTTCTTCCTTTGTCAGCTCTATCGCTCCAGAAAGGCCAAAGCCTGCGTTGTTGACAAAAAGGTCAATGCTTCCCATGTTATTTTTGATTTGCTCAAACACTTTTTCAAGCCCCTGTTTGTTTGAAACGTCGCATATATAGTCATCGTTTGACCTGCTGATTCCCACCACGTTATGACCTTTAGACTTAAAAAAATCTTTGAGAGCCTTTCCAATCCCGCTTGAAGAGCCTGTTATAACAATATTCATCATTATTCTCCTAATTGTTTTTCTAAAAAGAGTATATACTAAAAATGTAAAATGCCAAAACGATTTGACTATTTTGTCAATTATCGCTATACTAAACTAGGTAGAGGTGTTTCAATGAACAAAACAAAAAAGTGGCTTCTTATTTTTTCAACAATTTTTCTTTTGCTTGGCATAGGCTATGACATCTACGGCATAGTGATCTATTTTCTCGCGCCAGTTGCTGGCCGCTCGGCGCTGTTTTATTTGATTTTTGATTTTATTCGCCTTGGCTTTATGATTTCAGTTGCCGTGATGATGATTTATGTGCTTTGGGGCAATGGAAAACATTTCAGAGAGCGATATCGCTATTTTGTTTCTTCATTTATCATTTCAATTTGCTTGAATATTTTTTCAGTTTCCACCATTTTGATGATTATTTCAATTTATTTCAACGACTCAGTTTTTGTTATGCCAGAGCAAAAAATGCAGCAGCAAGAAGACAAAGATGTTGTTGACATCACGCCAGAAGGAGTGCCAAGCGAAAAGGAGATGAAAATCGAAGCCCTTCGCAAAATGCTTCAAGAAGGCAAAATCACCAAACAGCAGTTTGAAGAAGAACTTGTCAAATTGCTTTAAAAAACAAGGAAGAGCGGCTTAGTTTCTCTTCCTTTTTTCTTGAAAAAATGCAGACAAAATTTGACTGATTTGTTTTTGATATGTTTGGTCAAAAACCATTTCTGTATGATGGTTGAGCCGGTTGCTTTTCAAAATTTTTTCACACAAATTTTCTTCCGAAGTTTTTTCTTGGCAGCCATAAACAAGTTTGTCAATTCGGGCGTTGACAATGGCACCAGCACACATCGGGCAAGGCTCTAGCGTGACATAAATTTGGCAGCCGTCAAGTCGCCATGAATTCAATTTTTTGCAGGCTTTGTCAATGGCAACAATCTCGGCGTGCATAAGGGCGTTTTGATTTTTTTCTCGGCAGTTATATCCACGCGCAATGATTTTGCCATTTTTGACAATCACAGCGCCGATTGGCACTTCATCTTTTTCAAGGGCTTTGTTTGCCTGTTTGATTGCCTCTTCCATAAAGTTTAACATGATCTTATTTTAATAAAAAAAATTGCTAAAGTAAAGCGGTTTTGTTGTGTTTTTGCCTTTATTGTTGTATAATTGAAAAATGGAAAACGAAAAAGAAGTGTTTGAGCGAAGAAATTTTTATACCGATGATGACAGCGGCAAGGTGTTCATTATAAGTTTGCTTGTGCCAATTTTGGTCACTTTAGTTTTTTCGTTGCTCTATTCGGGTATTGCTGCGGCTCTTGGCTACCAAGCAGAGCAGGCAATGGGCTCGATTTGGTTTAATGTGGCAGCCTCTTTTATCTCCACTCTTACTTTGATTGCGATTTATCTTATTTACAACAAAGTCAACAAAATTGACAACAGGGCAGTGCGTTTTGATTTCAAAATTGGTTGGAAAAATTATTTGCTTGCAATTGGCATTGGCATTGCTGCCCTTTTTGCTTTGCAACCGTTGATTTCAATGTTTGACAGACTTTGGGCTGGCCTTGGCTATGAAATCAACGAGCTTTCAATCAACAGCTTTGGAATGTTTGTGCTTTTTGTGTTTGTCAGCGCTGTGGCTCCAGCCATTTGTGAAGAAATCCTTTTCAGAGGCATGATTTTAAGCGGACTTCGCAAAAAATTTAGCGACGTGGTCAGCATAGTGCTTTCTGCCTTGATGTTTGCCTTGATGCACCAAAGCCTTCAACAATTTATCTACCCATTCTTGCTTGGCTTGGTTCTGGGCTGGCTTTATCTGCGCACTGGCTCTGTTGTTGCAAGCATGCTAGCACATTTTTTCAACAACTTTTTTGTGGTGCTTGTTTCTTTTCTTCAATCGACAACAAATTTTTCAATGATTTTGCCGCTGAAGTGGTGGAGCATTTTGCTGGCCATCGTTTTGCTTGCTGTGATTGCTGTGATTGTGTTTTTGATTGACAGATTTTATTTTAAGCATCAAAGCAAAACCATAGAGCAGCGTACTCCGGGCAAAATTTCGCTCTTTCTTTGGGTGGCCATTGCTCTTGCCGTGCTGATTTTCTTGTTCAACTTGGTGGCTGCTTTTGTGTAAAAACAGTCATTTTATACCTTTGAAAACAATATGATATTAAAAAAACTAGGAGTTTTATGTCTGTAAAAAGCAAAGTTTCAACTGTTTCGCTGGTCTGCTATTTT
The DNA here is from genome assembly GCA_944360075.1 of uncultured Clostridia bacterium. Lineage (GTDB taxonomy): Bacteria > Bacillota > Clostridia > Christensenellales > UBA1242 > Caccovivens. The sequence goes on from CALVTE010000003.1 coordinate 27,535, forward strand.
TTGATAGTTGTTTTGTTTGCCATCGTTCGTATGCTGACAGCTTTTGGCGTTTTCGACGGCTTGGGCAAAAATTTTGACTATGCCCTCAATGTTGTCAGCCAGGTGGTGATTCTTTTTTGCCTGTCAATTTTTCTGTTTTCAGCAATGCAAAAAAACAAGGTTAAAGACACTTTCAAGTATTTTGGCTATAAAAAAATCAGTTTTAAAGCTGTTTTGATTTGCATTGGCATTGGCATAATTGTATATTTTCTAAATATTTTTATTGCCACTTTTTTCAATTCAATTTTGGCGCTGTTTGGCTATAGCTCGTCGTCTTCAGTCACTTATCTGTCTTCTTATCCATTCTGGCTTTTTCTTATCAACATTTTGGTGACAGCTGTTTTGCCGGGGGTATGTGAAGAAACTGTCCACCGCGGTCTTCTTTTAAAAGGTCTGTCTGGTTTTGGAGAGAGAAAAGCCCTTGTCATCTCTTCGCTGCTTTTCGGCTTTATGCACATGAATATTGACCAGTTTTTCTATGCCACTCTTATTGGATTTTTGCTCGGCTATCTAGCCCTTATTTCTGATTCAATTTTCCCAGCCATGATTGTGCATTTTATCAACAATGCGCTGTCTGTTTTTGCATCCTATTCATCTTTCAACAGCCTTGGTTTTGAAAAAATCATTGGTGGCTTTAATGCCGCTCTTGAGCTCAATTTCTTTTTGGGTTTTTTGCTGGTGGTTGTGTTTATGGCTTCGCTTTCGTTTTTGCTTTTTATTCTTATCAAACAGTTATTTCGCGAAACAACTGTCAAAAACATGGCAAAACTGGAGCAGACCATCATCAAGCAGATGGAAAAAGAAAATTATATCAAACAGCTTGAAACTGTTGCAAGTGAAGGAGAAAATCAAACTCAACCAACCACAATTTCTTTTGAAGAATTTGACAAACTTTACAAATTGCACAATCAAAAAATGGGACTGATGTCAAATCTAGAGCAAAACATGTTGTCTTCGCCAAATGTCAAAATGACCACTTTTCAAAAGATTTTGAGCATCGGCATTTTGATTATTGTGGCCAGCGTGACGATTTTTACCTTTATCTGGGGGATTTTGTGATGTTGACGATAAATATTGTGTGCGTGGGCAATTTGAAAGAAAAATTTTGGAAGGATGCACAAGAAGAATACAAAAAAAGGCTGTCTAGGTTTTGCAGCCTAAACATTGTCGAACTTAAAGAAGAAAATCAGCTGGGGCAAGTTGACAAAATTCTTGAGGTGGAAGGGGAAGCGATTTTAAAAGCGGTCAAAGGCAAAACGTATTTGCTGGCCATTGAAGGCGAGCAGTACTCTAGCGAGCAATTTGCCAAAGAAATTGAAAAGATTTCAAATCAAAGCAGTCAGCTTAGTTTTGTTATAGGCTCTTCACACGGCGTCAGCAAACAGGTTAAGCAAAAACTTTCTAGTAAAATATCTTTTGGTAAGCTGACTTTCCCGCATAATTTGGCAAGGGTGATGCTGCTTGAGCAAATTTATCGTGCTTTTATGATAAACAGCGGCGCAAAATATCATAAATGATTGAAAAATAAAATTGAAAGCATAACGCTTAAAAACACAAAAAAAATTGCAAAAAGTGAAAGATGGCGAAGCATTTTATCTCCTATAATGGCGATCAAACTCTTGCGTCGGCTGGTCGGGGCGATTATATTCGTCTTCGCGCCTGTCTGAAAAAATTTGATGGTCATTTTCATGCTTTTCCTCGTGTTGACGCGGTTTGGTTACTTCGCTGGAGGCTTCAACGTTGAGTTTTGATTGCATTTTGGCCATATTTTTTTCAAGGTCTTTTGTGTTGCGCTTGGAAAATACCGAGATTGCCCCTTTGCCTTTGATCAGTTTGAAAACCAAAACAAAGCAAGAAAAGCCAAACAAAATGTAACACAAGCGAGATAATATACTTGCTTGAAGGCCAAAAATTCCGGCAATAAAATCATATTGAAACAAACCTATCATCAGCCAGTTTATTGAGCCGGCCGTGGATAGAAGAAAGGCAAGAATGGTAAACATTTTTTTCTCCTTTGCATATATTATCTGCAAGCGTCGCAAAAAAATTCAAAAATTAAAATTTAAAAATAAGTTGACTATTTTTTTGAATTGTGTATAATAATCTTCACATGCTTTGAAACTAAAAGGAGATGGACATGGAAAAACACTACTTGACACCAGAAGGAAAGAAAGAACTTGAAGAGAAACTTCAATACTACAAAACTGAAAAAAGAAAACAAGTCACTGAGCAAATTGTAAGAGCTAGAGAGTTTGGCGACCTGTCTGAAAACAGCGAATATGATGCTGCAAAAGAAATGCAAGCACAAATCGAAGCTGAAATTGCAGAAATGGAAGATATACTTTTGTCATGCCATATTATAAATAAAAAAGATGTGAAAAGTGACGAAATCACTATTGGCTCAACAGTAAAACTCTATGATGAAGAGTTTGATGAAGAGCTTGAGTATAAAATCCTGGGCACAACTGAAAGCAATCCTGCAAAGGGGGTTATCAGCAATCATTCTCCAGTGGGCAGTGCTCTTATTGGTCACAAAAAGGGTGATGTGATTTCAGTCAAGCTTCCAACAGGGGTAGTAAAATACAAAATTCTTGAAATAAAGTAATTTTACAAGGCTTTTTTGTTTGCATAAAAGGTCTCTTTATTGTATAATACTTGTAAAGATTGGTGCAAAGAGATGATGTTTAAAAATTCAACAAAATTGTTGCTTGCAAATTTTGACAAGGTGTGGAAATTGCTGGTTTACCACATCTTGTGTTTTGCTTTGTGTTTTGGTCTTTTGTCGATTTTTTACAACTTTTTTGCTGCCAGCATTGTTTCAGCTTGGGAAGAAGCAAATCTTGCAGGAGTGTTTTCTTCCGGCACTTTTTATGGCTACAGTGTGGCAGGAGTGCTGCATGGCATTGTCAATGCAGTGATTGGCTTTTTTATCAACATTTTTGCTGAAAATGTGTGGATTGGTGTTTATTTTTGTGTGATAGTTTTCTATCTGTTGCCATTTCTTATGAATGTGGGCAAATATGTGGTCGACGAAATGCTCTACGGCTTTATGTCTTCAGCACAAAAACAGTCTTTCACAGGCACTTTTTTGAGAACTCTTGGCAAATCAACACAATTTGCCGCAGTCAAAACTCTTTATGCTCTTCCTTTCAATGCCTTGATTTTGCTTTCAATGTGTGGCTTGTCAAGAATTCAAAACCAAGTTTTTGATTATATTTTCCCTCTTGCTCTAGCAGTTATTCCAGCCATCATGTTTGCTTTCAAACAAACTTTCAATGCAGGTTGGGCTCCAGCTATGGTGGTTTTTGATGTTGGGGTGGCAAAAGCTTTTATGCTTGGTCACAGAGCCATTCTTCGTCGAGGCGCAAGGGTGTTTTCAACCGCCTTTGTTATCTGTTTGCTTGCCATCGTTCTGTCGCTTATCCTTGGGCTTTACGCTCTTATCATCATCCTTCCAATCGTTTTGCCTTTCAGCGATATTTTTGAAATGACAGCCTTTTTCTCAAGTCAAGGGATGAGGTTTTATGCCGACTACGACACCATTTTGACACCAAAAAAACTTGAAGAAGTTGACAAAATCGAAAACGCAAAATTTATTTTGTAATCAACAAAAGTTGACAAATTGTTTATAAAAAACTTGTTCAAAATTTTTCTTTGGGCAGGTTCTTTGATAGTTTAAATAAAAGGAGAAGAAAATTGAATAACAACAAATTGAAAATAACCTTCTTGGGCGGAGTGGGTGAAATTGGAAAAAACATGACCGCCTTTGAATATAATGACGAAATTATTGTGGTTGATGCAGGAATGACTTTTCCCGACGATGATTTGCCGGGGATTGACGTTGTTATTCCAGACATCACATATTTGCTTGCCAACAAAGACAAGGTCAAAGCAATTTTGCTCACTCATGGGCATGAAGACCATATTGGCGCCATGCCATTTGTGCTAAAACATCTCAACGTGCCAGTTTATGGTTCAAGGCTGACACTTGCTTTGGTGGAAAACAAACTTAAAGAATACAAAGACATAAAAATGAAGGCAGTGGCAGTCAAGCCTAAAAATGTGCTTAAAATTGGCTCTTTTGTTGTTGAGTTTGTCAAAGTCAGTCACTCTATCGCTGGCTCTTTGGCTATGAGCATTTCAACACCAGTTGGCACAGTTGTTCACACTGGTGACTTCAAGGTTGATTATGAGCCTATTGACGGAACGATGACCGATTTGCCAAGATTTGCTGAGATTGGCAAAAAGGGTGTCAATTTGCTGCTTTGTGAAAGCACCAACGTTTGCAGAAAGGGCTATTCTATGAGTGAACGGGCGGTTGGCAGAGCTCTTGAAGAGATTATAAAAGAGCATTCTGACCAAAGAATCATTGTTGCCACCTTTGCTTCCAACATCCACAGAATGCAGCAAATTTTGGATTTGGCTGAAAAATATAAACGCAAAGTTGCTTTTACTGGCCGAAGCATGGTCAATGTGAGCGAAACGGCATTGAAACTTGGAGAGCTTACTTTTAACCGTGAAAATTTTGTGGACATTGCCAAAGTTGAAAAGATGGAAGACAAGGAAGTGCTTATCATGACAACAGGCAGTCAAGGCGAGCCTATGAGTGCACTGACCAGAATGGCTGCGGGCGAGTTTAAAACCTTTAAAATCAAGCCAAACGACCTTGTTATTCTTTCAGCTTCGCCAATTCCGGGCAACGAAAAAAATGTGTATAACGTTATCAACGCACTTTACAAACTTGGCGCTGACGTGATTTATGACGAGCTTGCCGATGTTCACGCCTCAGGCCATGCTTGTCAAGAAGAAATCAAGCTTATTCACAGCCTTGTCAAGCCAAAACATTTTATTCCTATTCACGGCGAGTATAGGCATTTAAAAACGCATAAAGAGCTTGCAATGGCTCTTGGGCAGGAGGAGAGAAACATCATTTTGCCAAGCATTGGTATGCAAATTGAACTTGGGCCAAACTCTATGCGTCAATCTGGTTTTGTGACGGCTGGTCAACGCCTTGTTGACGGGTTTGGCATTGGAGACATGGACAGCAACGTGCTGAGAGAACGAAAACAACTGTCTGAAGAAGGATTGTGTGTGGTTTGCGTCAATATCAACAATGTTGCAGGCGAGGTCACTTCAGAGCCTTTCATCATCACTCGCGGTGTGGTCTATGCAGACGAGCAAGAAAGTTTTGTGCAAGATGCCAAAGCGTGCATAATCGCATCACTCAAAGAAGCGGATTTAAGGGGCGTTGAGCCGTCAGTAATCAGACAGTCATTGCGCCGCAATATTTCAAACTTTATTTTCAAACGCACAAAACGCCGCCCTATGATTTTGGCTATTGTGACTTTGGACTAGGCTATGTTTGAAGAGATTGAAAAGTTTGCTCAGCAAAATTACATTCCAATAATCAGGCCGCTTTCACGCAAACTGCTATGCGACCATGTGAAAAAATCTAAGCCTGAAAAAATTTTGGAAATAGGCACCGCAATAGGCTTTTCTGGGCTTTTGATGCTGAGTTGTTCCACGGCCTTTTTGACCACAATAGAAAAAGATGAACAAAGGGCAGAAATGGCAAAACGCAATTTTGAGCGGTATGGTTTTGAAAATCGCGTAAATTTGATTTGCGATGATGCGCTTGACGTTCTCAAACGCTTTGTGGCCAGCAATCAGCAATTTGATTTTATCTTTTTGGATGGGCCAAAAGGGCAATACTATCGTTATCTGCCTTTGCTTAAAAAAATATTGACCACAAATGGCATTATTTTTGCTGATGATGTTTTTCTGCACGGGCTGGTGCGCTCAAAATCGCCAATCCCGCACAAAAGTCGCAGCATGGTCAACAATATGCGAAAATATCTGTCTTTGCTTGAGCAGTCTGACAACTTTGAAAGCGAAATTTTAGACATTGAAGACGGCATTGCTATAACAAAAAAAATTGATGAGCTTTAAGCTCATTTTTTTTGTGATAAAGTGTTTATTTTAAGTTGTATTTTTTATCATAATTTGTTACAATAAAAGCATGGATTTTGAAGTTGAACTTATCAAATTTTTGCAGTCAGGGCTTTCAACCAACTGGATTTCTGTTTTCCAAGTGGTAACTCTTTTGGGCAGTTGGCTGGGGCTTCTTATCAGTTTTATCATAATTTTCAGAAAAAGAAAAATTATGGCTTGCCTTATGGTTATTGGCTTTGTTGCTGCTATCGCCATCAATTTTGCTATAAAAAACATCGTGTGTCGCGCAAGACCTTTTGAAAGTTTTGATTTTATTGTGAATTATGGAAACGAAGGCGGCTTTAGCATGCCTTCTGGTCACAGCTGTGCAGTGGCAGTTATGGCTGTGTTTTTGATTGCTTACATTTTTCAAATATCTTTAAATAACACCTCCAAGATTCTTGGCACTGTTGCTGTTATTCTTTTGTCGCTTCTTGTGGGCTTTTCAAGAATGGTGCTTGGTGTGCATTATCTGACCGACGTTTTGATAGGACTGCTTGAAGGGGCAATCATTGCTTCAATTTTGCTTTTGATTTATTATCATTATATCTACAAAGTTCAAAAGCAGGTCGATATGCTTAAAGCGATGCTTAAGGGAGACGAAGATGAATAAGCTGCTGATAAAAACAAATTCTGAAAGCCAGACAATGGAGTTTGCTGAAAAATTTGCCAAAATTTTAAGCAAAGGTGCAGTGCTGCTGCTCCACGGCGATTTGGGGGCGGGCAAAACTCATTTTGTCAAAGGGCTTGCAAGAGGGCTGGGCTCAAACATGATGGTCACAAGCCCAACTTTCACACTGCTCAACATTTATGACGATGGGCAGCTGCCTTTATATCATTTTGATATGTATAGGCTGAGTGGAAAAGAAGAGGCTGAAGAAATGGGCTTCAATGAATATTTTGACACCAATTCTCTTGACGGTGTGGTTGTGGTGGAATGGCCAGAACAAGTGGAAGGCTTGATAAATTGCCCGCACATAAATGTTGAAATCACAAAACTAGACGAAAGCACTCGCCAGATTGTTGTTGGAGGAGGAAAATGATTGCCATTTGTTCTGCTTTTAAAAAAGCTATGGTTGCGATTGATATTTCAGGCAAGCAAGACTATTGTCAAGTTGATGCAAATTGCGGTCATAGCGAAAAACTTTTGCCAGCCATAGATTTTTTGCTTTCAAAAAATAATCTCACCATTGCAGACAACGATAGCTTTGCTGTGGTTGTTGGGCCAGGTTCCTTCACTGGTCTTAGGATTGCTTTGGCACTGATAAAGGGCTTGTGTGCTGGGCAAGAAGAAAAAATTGAGGTTTATCCAATAACTTCTTTCCAGCTTATGGCATATACATATACCAAGCATTTCAAACCAGAGCGAGATTTTGTTTGTCTTGTAAATGCTCTGAGCGGAAAGGTTTTTGCTTGCCGCTATTCAAAAGATGGTTTGCAGATTGGGCAGGAGCAGCTTTTAAGCCAAGAGCAACTTGAGTCAGAGCAGCAAGTTTGCCTTGAAGAAGAAGACCTTTGCCAGAATAAAGTTGAATTGTCGCCCAAAGAACTTCTTGAACTTGCACTCATAAAAAAAGACCAAGCTCAGCCTGTTTCAGTGGAAAAAATTGCGCCGCTATACCTACGCAAAAGCCAAGCGGAAGACGATTTGGAAAGGCGGGAACAAAAGTTGAAAAAAAGTTGAAAAAACTTGCAAAATTGATAGACTTTTTGTGATTATATTAGTATAATGTTGGAAAATAATAAAGGAGAAAATTATGAAAAAACCAGTTTATATCAGATGCCCTAGATGCGAACTTAACTACATTCAAAAAAAGGATAAATTTTGCCCAGTTTGCAAAGCTGAAATGGAGGCTAAAAGAGACTATATCGACGATGTTGATTTAGAACTTTGCCCAATTTGCAAAACAAACTACATTCAACCAGATGAAATCATGTGCGCAAGCTGTTTGAAAGAGCATCAAAGCGAAGATGGCGAGATTTCAACTGATTGGGAAGACTATATGGTGCGTGATGACGAAGAAGACATCATGACCGCTGAAGACGAAACAGGTGAGATGGCTTCTGTGACCGACATCACAAAATCTTCACTTCTTGACGATGATGACATTTCGCCAGACATTCCGTTTGACGACGAAGACCTTTCTTTTGATGAGGCTTTTGATGATGAAGAAGATAATGCTGATGCGGATGATGATTTTGACGACGATTATGATGACGATTATGACGACGACGACTTTGACGATGACGATGATGACGAACTTGATGATGACGATGAATAAACTTGTTACAAAAAAAGGACTTTAATAAAAGTCCTTTTTTGTTTTATTTTTCTTCTTTATCGCTCTTGTTTTCTTTTCGCTGCTGAGCATTCATTTTGCGCTCTTGTTTGAGTCTGTATTCTTCTTCACTAGTCACTTCCTTTTCAATTTCTATCAAATGTTCAGGGGAAGAAACTGCTGAAATTTGCTCATCAATGATTGCAAGTTTTTCTTCAAGTTTGCTCATGGCAGCAGCGTATGACTTAAACTCTTTTTCAATTTCTTTGGTGATTTTTCCTTGATTTGCAGCTCTTGATTCTTGAACGAAAGATTTGTGCTGTTCTTCAAGCGTTGTTTTTTCATTTTGCAATGATTTTTTGTTTTCAAACAATTCGCTTAGTTGCTCATCTCTGCGGCGTTTTGCTTCGTTTGCAACCAAATCCAAGTCAATTGAAATTTTTCTGTCGTAGCCAGATTTTTCGAGTTTTGGCTTTTTCTTGATTTTGATTTTCTTGACAAGCACTGCCACAACAGCCACAATGATTGCAAGAGTCATGATTATAGAACCAATCAGCAGCCAAGGGTCAGCTTGATTTGCAGGAGTGGATGGTTCTTCGTCGGCTGAAGGGGTGTCGTCTTCTGAGCCTTCGTCGCTGTCAGTTGAAATATAATTGCTTTGGAACACTTTTTCTTGATAGTATGGGTCAATTTTGGCGCTATTGAATTCTGTTTGTGAAGATTTTGTGATGTCAATGTTTGTCAAAATTGCCGAGCCAAGTGTTTCCATGCTGTCACTGGTCAGAGTGAAGACGATTTGTGCAGTTGAAGATGATGAACTGTTGAGATAAATGGTGTAGGATTCAAGTTTGTTCGACTTCAAATTGCTTATAACTTCAAAGCCATCTATACTGATTGAAACGCCGTAGTCATGCTCTTCTTCATCACTTAAGTCTTCTTCATCTGGCAGTAGTGTTTGAAGGTCAAAAGTAAGTTTATAGTAGGTTGAACTTTCAAATGTGATAGGGAAGTTTGAACGCAATGTTGCCGTGCTTGGCCTTCTTGTTGAGATAACCAAAAGGTTTTTGTCATTTTCTACTTCGTAAACATTGTTTTTGCCTGTCACCATGGCGCCAACTGCATATTGACTGTCAGCAAGATTACCACCGTCCAAGGCTTCATCCACTGCAAACTGATATGCCGTTGTGGTTGAAGAGGTGTAGACGTCGCCAGTCAACTTGTCGCTTTCAAAAGACAAGAAATAGTCTGAGAAGTTGTTTCTGTATAAAGCCTGTTCATATTCATCACTGGAACTTGTGGTCAAAAGCAGATTGTCGATATAAACTGTGCCAACTTCATTTTCATCCTCTGTTCCAAACGAAATCTTGACTGTCACAGAACTGCTTACCGTTTCAGCGGTGTGGAAAACAACTTCAAATTTGCTCCAATGGTCAGCGCTTTCAAGTGCTTTTTCTTCAAACAGAACAATTCCGTTTTCATCAACGATTTCCACTGAGATGCTTGCCAAATTGGAATCTGTTTTTGATTGCGTGTAAAAGTCAAATGAAATTTTTTGATAAGAGTTTGCGGCCATGGAGAGAGATGGCGAGGTCAATGATTGATAAGAATAAGTGCTGTTGTGCATCATATAAACATTGTTTGTTTGGGCTGAAAATGGAGGATTTTCTGGGAAGAAGGTTGCCCAGTCATAGCCAGCATACATTTGATTATACATTTCTTTGTTGTAAAGATAAATCACGCCAGAAGAGTTGTATTTTTCATCCTCAATTTCGCTAGTATATTTTTCGGCTGCCACAGGATACCCTTTTTCGGATGCCTGAGTTGAGTTGAAATATGCGTTGTTTTCGTTTGCACTCGAGAAAGACGTCAGTTCGTATTTTTCCGTTGCATTGTTGTATTGTTCATAGCTAGCACTTTCAATTTTAATGTTGTCAACCACCACACAGCCCTTTGCCATAGTGGAAGAATCGCCAAGCGAAAGCACCACGTTGAAGGAGGACTTATATAGTGAGTGACCTTTCACATAAAATTCTACCGTTTGATAGTTGTTTTTAAACTCGTTGGTTGTGTTGCTGGTCAGGCCAGAAGTTTTTCCGCTTTGCAAGCTGTAACTTGTGTTTTCCAAAGAAGGGTAGTAAGCAAAAATTCCTTGTTTGCCGTCTTCTGTTTTTCCCACTTCTTCAATGCCCAAGCTGAAGCTTCCGCTTTCGATTGATGCAACTTTGACAGACGCTGTGATTTTGTAAATTTGATGAGGGGTGATATCAACAGCCTTTGATTTCACTCTCACATAGCCAGATTTTGCATTTTTGTCGGTAAACAGCACAAGAGCTTTTGTGTTTTCTTTGTCATTGAGTATGTCGTAAGAAAGGTCCATTCCAATATAGTCATAGCCTGTTTGCGTTTTGAAGTTTGTGTTTGGCTCTTTCAGTCTCATCACTCTGGCGTTGCCGTTTTTAGAGTCCTTGACGTCCCAAGCAGGTGAAAGGGTGTCTGAAGAGGTTGTTTCATTTTCAAAGTCAAAATTATAGCTTTCGTCAACAATATTTTCATCATCAAGCAGTGTTGTGACCAAATATTTTGTTTCTGTGCTTGCAAGCTGGTTGTAATTATCTACGGTGTAATCATCTTCTATCTGAGCGACAAAGGAGTTTGCAGAATATTGCGTAAGCATCACCTCGTCAAAGAAGACAACTCCGCTGCTATAGTCGCCAGAGTTTGTGCCGAGATAGAAGTCTAGGGTGACAGTTTGTTCTTCCTCTCCAGTTGCCACAAAAATTTGATAAGGCTGCCATGGGCGGTTTTTAAGACGTTCATAGCCAATTTTCAATGCTTCACCGTCTTGGTCAACCATGCCTGTCAAGTAGGCGGAAGCAAAGGCATCATTGTCGCCATTTGTGTCAGTTTTCACTGCAAAAGAAAAACTATAGTAAGAATTTGGGCTCAAGGGGATTTGCGAAGAACGAAAACCTTTGCTCGCACGATTGTTTTTTGCTGATTTTGAATCTTTTGAATTGATCATCAAAATTCTGCTGTCATCGCCAAGTTCAGCTTTAGGATTTGATGTAAGAAAATAGGTGTCTTCTTGGTATTTTGAAAAAGAATTGCTTGACGAGGTGCTGCTAACATCAATAATCATTCCTGTTGCATCACTTTCTGTTTCAATAGCGCTCCAGTTGCCAACAGAACCATCATCGTCAGAGTCGTAAGGCTTTGAGCCATCTTTAAAAGAAGGATTGGTGATGTTTTTTGTCACATCAACTTGCCTAGAAGGAATATAGGCACTTGTTGTTGTTTCTTCTTCCGCTTTTGTCATCTTAAAAGCGCCCATTCCCATTGTTAAGGAAAGAGGCAAAATAGCCATTGCAGCAAGAGATAAAATAAGTTTTGATTTTTTAGTCTTTTTTCTGATCATAATCACACCTTTTAGTAGTCAAAATTGTTTATATTTAAAGTCACTAGAATATTATAATATATTTATTGCCACAAATCAAATAATTTTTGCAAAAATATCAATAATATATTTGATGAATTTGAAAAAAGAGAATTATCAAAGCGCTATCGCAAGTAAAAAGCAGAAAAGCCTTGAAGCAAAAAAGGTTTTTATTTTGATTGGTTGTGGCGCTTTGATTGGTTTTTTGAACGGTTTTTTTGGCGGTGGCGGGGGAATGGTCTGCGTGCCTTTGCTTGAAAGAGTGCTAAAGCTTTCAAGCAAACAGGCTCACGCGACGGCCATTTTTGTTATTTTTCCGCTCAGCTTTCTTTCTTCTTGCATCTATGTTTTCAGCAATTCAGTTTCGTCATTGCCTTTGCTCACGGTGGCTTTAGGCTCAGTGCTTGGTGGTTTGCTTGGCGCCTACATTTTGAAATTTATGCCGCCCAAGGCATTAAGGCTGGTTTTTGCTCTGATTATGGTGGCAGGTGGAGTGAGGATGATTTTATGACGACTTTTCTTTATATATTGTTTGGTTTTCTGTCTGGAATTTTTGGCGGATTAGGCATGGGCGGCGGCACCATTCTTATTCCATTATTGACAATTTTTGTTGATTTAGACCAAAAAATGAGTCAAGGCATAAACTTGATTGCTTTTTTGATTATGGCGCTGTTTTCTTTGGTTATTCATTATAAAAACGGCTTTTTAAAAACCAAAGGGACGTGGCAAATCATCTTTAGCGGTCTGCTGTTTTCTTTTTTGGGTGCCATTGTTGCAAACATTGTTTCTGCCAAAATTTTGAAGGTTTGTTTTGGCGTTTTTCTTATTCTTCTTTCACTAGAGCAGATTTTTAAGATTTTTAAGAAAAATAAAAGAGAAGAAAGATAATTTTTATTACAAAAATTAGTTTACATTCTTGGTCAAATGTGTTAAAATACAAGCAAACGGAGGACTGTATGGTTGACAAACAAAAATGTATAGGCTGCGGCACTTGTGTGGCAATTTGTCCAGTGGGGGCTATCAGTTTTGACAAAAAGGGCAAGGCTGAGATTGACAAAACAAAATGTATCCGTTGTGGCGCTTGTCAAGCCAGCTGTCCTGTAGAGGCTATAAAACTTGATTAAGAGAGGATAAAGTGGAAAAATTAGCAATATTAGAATTAAATGAAAGTATGTTGAGGGTTTCAATCTACAAAGTCAGCAACGGCAGATTTCAAATGATTTTAGACAAAAATCAACCTTTCAATTTGGGCAAAGAAATTTCGGCGGAAGAACTTATCAGACCAAAAACCAGAACTGAACTTTTAAACGTGATAAAAATTTACAGAAAACTTATTGAAAGCTATAAGGCAACAAAAATCGTTGCGGTGGCTTCCAAGATTTTGTTGCAGGCCAGAAATTATCGCGGCTTTGTTGATGAAGTTTACAACAACACAGCAATGACCATTCAAATTTTGTCAGATGAAGAGTTTTTGAAAATTCTGTATAATTCTGTTATAAACTCAATCGACAATTCAAAAGGGTTTTTCTTCTATGTTGGCAGCGACTTTACTGGGATTGTCAAATATAACAGAAGAACGATGCTTGCCAGCCAAATTTTGCCTTTTGGCATTGACAATGTGGGCAGGGATGAGCAGGGCAACGAGCGAAGCGCTTTGCAAATTGAAGAATATGTTGGCAAACAGCTCTCAAACGTTGACATACTGAAAGAGATTGACAGCGAAAGCAATATTGTGGGCTGCGGAAATGCCTTTCTTGCTTTTGGCAAAATTGCAAAAAAGATTGCAAGATATCCTCTTGATATCGACAATAATTTTGAAGTTTCAAAAGATGTTATGGAAAAAACCTATCAATTTGTCAGCACGATTGAACTTGAAAAAATTGGAAAAATCAAAGGCATCAACTTTATAGGGGCTGACAAAGTGATAACGGCTGTTGCTTTTGTTAAAGCCTTGTATTTGGCCAGTGAAGCTGAGAGCATTGCTGTTTCCTCGGCAAGTTTGCGTCACGGCCTTGTCATTCAAAACACAACCGTGCCAGCGCAAGCACAATTTAGCGACCTGTTGTCAAATTCGCTTGACAATTTCTATGAATTTAGCAAAAGCGAAAATTCTATCAATGAATATGTTTATCAAATGGCCATGATTTTGTTCAAGCAGCTTAAAGTTATGCACAAATTGCCAAGGTTTTATGTCAAGCCTTTGCGCATTGCTTCCTTCCTTTATGACTGCGGAGCCATGATAAATTATGACAATCTAGAGAGAAATGGCTTTGATGTGATTTTGAATGCTGGCATTTGCGGTGCCTCGCACAAAGAACTTTTGATTGCAAGCTTTATCTGTCTTTGTCAAGACCTTGACAATTTGTCGCTTAGCGAATGGCTGAAATATAAAGACATCTTGAATGATGAAGATTTGGATGCTGTGCGCAAGCTGGGCGTTATTTTAAGCCTTGCAAGGGCTTTGAACGCTTCACGCAAACCGCTGATAACTGATATTGTTTGCGACATTTTGGGCGATTCAATCATTGTCAAAACCATCACGGAAGGCAATGCAGAGTTTGAAATTATGGAGGGCATGAAGGTTGCCTCAACTTACAAAAAAGTGTTCAAGAAAAGTCTGCAAATTATTTGATTGGAGTTGATATGAAAAAGTATAGGTTTGCTATTGAAATTGGAGGAGCTTACACCAAAATCTATGTCAAAGATTTTGGCATTGTTTTGTGCGAGCCAACTTTGGTTGCAGCCAAAGCCACTGCCAGCGGGTATGAGATTGAAGCCCTTGGCAGTGAAGCGAAAAAACTTATCGGCAAAACAAGTGAAAATGTTGAAATTTTCAGCCCTATCATCAATGGTCAAGTCAGCAATTATGAATATTTGAAAGAACTTTTAAACTACTTTTTCGATAAAATTGAAATCAGACGGAAAAAAGAAAATATTATCGCTCTTGTCAACTGCGCAATAGCACAGCAAGACCGGACAAATTTGAAAAATCTGCTCAATGCGGTGGGCTTTCGTGAAGTGGCGCTTGTGCCAACAGTGATTTGCTCCTGCGTGGGGGCGGGCAAGAATATAAGTTCGACAAAAACCAACATGGTGATAAATATTGGCGGAGCAAACACAGACATTGCTGTTATCAATATGAACAGCATCATCAAAGGTGCAACGCTTGGGCTGGGTGGCAAAGCAGTGGATGTGGCCATCACCAACGCTATTGCATATAACCACGGCATCGTGCTGGGTGTGGGTGTGAGCGAAAATCTAAAGGTCGAAATTGGCTCGCTTTATGCCAATGACACTCTAAATATGGAAGTGACAGGCATTGACGTTGAAAGCAAAATGCCAAAATCGTATATCATCACCTCAAACGATTTGCTGCCTATTTTGGAACCTTTTTACGATGAAATCGTAAGGTCAGCCGACGTGACAATCACTTCGCTGGCGCCAGAAATTTCAACAGACATCATCAACAATGGAGTGTTGTTTTGTGGCGGCATGAGCAATATCACAGGCCTCGACCACTATTTGAAAAGAGAGTTTCACTATCCATTCAAAATTCTTCCTGATGCTGAAAATATTTCTATTATGGGTGCAGGCAAACTTCTTGACGACTGCGAACTTTTAAACAAAATTATTGAAAATTTTTGAGTTAAACATGCAATTTTTGCATGTTTTTTTATGCAAAATTTGACAAAAAGCCTTCAAAAAATCAAATTATCTCGTTTGCCGTGGCTCTATTTTGATATAAAATATTGGCAGGAGCAAAAATATGGCAAGAAAAATAGTTCTCACAAGCGGAAAGGGCGGCGTTGGAAAAACAACGGTGTGTGCAAATCTTGGCAAAAACCTTGCAAAACTAGGGTTTCGAGTGGCGCTTTTGGATGTGGATATTGGTCTGAACAATTTGGATGTTGTTATGGGGGTTGAAAACCAAGTGGTTTTCGATATAACTGATGTGGTTATGGGCAAATGTAGAGCCAGACAGGCGCTTGTTCAAGACAAAAAAATTTCTTCGCTTTATGTGATGCCTTCCACTCATGCCTACAACAAAGTCAAAATTCTTGGAGAGCATATCAAAAATGTGGTCGATCAACTCGATAGCAATTTTGACTATATTTTGATTGATTGCCCGGCAGGGGTTGAAGCGGGGTTTCATCGAGCGGTATTTCCGGCAAACGAAGCCATTATTGTTGTCACGCCCCATCTTTCTTCCATCCGTGATGCTGACAAAGTGATTGCCTTGCTCAGCGACTATAACATTGCAAGCAAAGGGCTTGTGATAAAT
The DNA here is from genome assembly GCA_944360075.1 of uncultured Clostridia bacterium. Lineage (GTDB taxonomy): Bacteria > Bacillota > Clostridia > Christensenellales > UBA1242 > Caccovivens. The sequence goes on from CALVTE010000003.1 coordinate 43,559, forward strand.
CGCATGAGGGGAGATATGCTTTTGAATGGCGAACTTATGGATATCGAAAGCATTGTAAAGGGGCTTGGTATTCCACTTCTTGGCATTATTCCTGAAGATGACGCGATAGGGTCAAGCTGTTCGTTGGGCGGGCAATGTGCATCGGTGGAAAGTGCGCGAGCCTTCACTTTGCTGAGCGAGAACATCCACAACGGGTCAAAAAAGATTTTTGATTGCACCTACAAATATCGCGGTCTTTTTGGTTATTTAAAAAGAAATTTAAAAAAGAGGGTGTGATGATGGACTACAGAATTTCAAATCGGCTGTCATCTGTTTTGGAAGGTGACAAAATGTTTGACACGCAAAGAATTTGTCAAATTTTGGAAAAAGAACTTCAGCCAATAATCGACAATTTTTTGGAACTTGAAGGAAGAGTCAAAGTAAGATACAAAAAAGAAAATGCGCATAACATCTTTTTTGTTGAGTTTGCAGCGCAAAGAATAAAACCTATCGGATATATTCCTTATTAGTTTATTGTTGCGAAGAGTTGAAAAAAAACACTGCAAAAGCAGTGCTTTTTATGCTGCAACGTCATATTCCGATAAAATTGGGAAAGGAAAGTCGTCGGCAACTTGTTGACCTTCTTCTTTCAAAGCTCCAGTTTGCGTTGAAGTTATCTCAAGGCCAAAAATTTTGATTGAAAGAATGTCGTTTTGTTTTGATATGGTGATGGAAAGTGTTTCGCTTTCAATCGACATATGAGAGGTTTTGATGGATTTATCGCTGTTAAATTCAAGGTAAATTGACATTTCAAAACCAAACAAGTCCATACTATATTCCAAAGTTGGATTTTTTGTGGTGGAGATTTCTATTGAAAGAGCAAGCAGTCCAATTCCAACCAAAGTTGAAGTCAGGGCTGTATTTTCATTGATTTCAAACAAGGACTCTGTTTGGTCAGAGCTGTTCATGCTGATGTCGAGCTGTATGTTGTCGCCCGCTTGAATTATCATGCGAGGCGTGAAGTTGTTGTATAGTTTCACATTTATCTTATCGCCAAGTTTGACAAGCAAGCAGCGCCCGAAATCTGAGTAGCGCTGGTCAATGCAGGTGATAAGGCTTGGCAAAACATCTTCGCTCAGCACTGACAAGGCCATCAAAGCCAAATCTTGTTTTTCAATTTCCATGCCGGTGGTCAAAGAAAGCAGTCCGTTCATGGTTGAAAGTGCTTCATCAAAAGAGTTGAAGATAAAGGATATTTCGCCAGTTTGTGCATATATTTTTCCGTCATAAAGGGCAAGTTGCAACTGTCCCAAATCCAAATATAATTCAAAGCCGTCTTCCAAAACCATTCTATAGTTGCCACTGAAAGAAGTGTTGTTGATTTTTATGTTCATTGTGCCTTCAATGGCAGGGGAAGAAAAGAGTTCTGACATAGTCTTAAGGTATGGAGCAATCTCATCAAAATCAACAGTGAAATATTCGTTTACAATAAAGTTTGGCAATTTTGCATTATGATTGAGCTGCAGTTTTGCAGAAAAATCTTGGCCTTCAATAGAAATTTGGCAAGGGCTTGATGTTGACAGGTCGACTTTGCCAAAATCTTTGATTGACAAAGAAATCCCGTTTTCAGTTTGTGTGATTTGTTCAAAGATTGACAGTTCGATTTTGCTTAAGTCGGCAGCGCCAAGCAGTGAAAAGACGTCCTTAAGCTGGAATTTTTCAGGTTGCAAAACATTCCATATTTGTTCTGGCAAACTGATGCCAACAGCCTCGAGCGCTGATTTTAAACTAGAAATTTGGTTTATACCAAACTTATAGTGCAGGTTGTAAAAATCAAGATATACATTTTTGTTGAACAGCATAAGGCTGATATTTTCATCCAAAGAGAGTTTGATTTTATCAAAATTCTTGCTGGCAACAAAAGAAAAATCAAAAGTGTTTTGATTGAAGTTTACGCTTCCATCAAAGGCAATGTTGTCAAGCAGGGCAATGTTTTGCGCCAAGCCGTTTGCCGATTGTAAAAGCAAGTTTGCGCTCAAATATTCTTGTTTGTTTCGTTCGATTTTTTGAGCGGCTGAGTTGTCAAAGCCTACTCGAACGTTTATGCTTAAATCGCCAAGGTTGACGTTTGCTGCGCTCAGCGAAATGATTTTATAGTCTTTGTCCGTTTCAATTTCCACATCTGCAAAAGGCAAGACAAGTTCAATCAAATACCCATTGTCAAGAGATGTTTCTTTAAGGTTTGAAAGCAGCGGCAAAAGTTCTTCAAGGTTTATTGAGTCAAAATCAAAGTCTAACTTTGGCAATTCAACTTGCATAAGTGCCAAAAGTTGTTGAATATCAGTCAGAGTTTGGTCGACATCAAAATAAAATTTTCCGCCAAAAACGTCCAAATAAAGTTCTTTTTCAAAATAAGCGACGGTCAGTGGGAGTTTTTGCTCATCAAAAGCAAGGCTGAGTTTCGCCTCGGCAGCAATATTTTCAAGCCCGTTTGAAAAATCCACTGTTCCCTTGCCGTCAAGTGCCATCAGTGCGTTATCGTTTTTGTCTGAAATTGTTGCGTCAAAAGTCAAGTTTGTCGAAGTGTTTTGCATCATTCCCGTCAAAATATTTGAAATTTGTTCTGGGATTTGGGCAACGCTCTGTGAAGGGGAAGTGTTTGAGCTGTCATTCCAAGAAAGCAAAATCACTCCGTAAGCTGATGCCACGGATATGACCAAATACATGAGTGTGTAAGATATGTATTTTAAAATTCTTTTCATAAATCCTCCTTACAAAACGTCGATTACAACATCTTGGTCAAAGTAGAAATAGTTGTCAAGCGTGCCGGTGCAGGAATTTTTCATTCCATAGGCAACGATTGAATAGATTTCGGTGGAACTTATAGAAACAAAATTCCAATTCTCGTCTATTGTCACAACCTGCGTGATGGAAGAAAATTCTGGATAGGAAGACAGGCTGCTGGTGTATTTTATTTGGTTGATATAGTTCAAAACGCTGTAAATCGGGTCAAGCATCATGGTGAACTGATAATACTTGCTTCCATCTTCGTTTTCAATAAGCGTTATCTCTCCATCCAGGCTGTTTGAAACTGTTTGCTCAGCGATAATAAAGTTTTGGCTTGTGTTTGGCAGCCCGCCAGTCAGGTTTTTATAGTCTTTTGCAAGATATGTGTTTCGCTCGCCATTCCAGTCGGCGGTTTTGTCTGAAGTGACCTGACCTTTTATTGTGGTGACTGAGGTTTTGGTTTTGTTCATTTGAGCGATTTCTGCAATTTTCATCAGGCCGCTGCTTATGCTGATGGATTGATAGGTTTGACCGTCATATTTTTTTTCGCTGTAAATCTTCTGCTCTGTGATGGTTGAAACCTTGCCTGTGCCTTGGATGATATATTGACTGGCATTTTCAAAGTTATAGTTTGCAAGCTGATAATTTTCGGCCAAAGTCAAATCAAGGGGAGTTGCGGCTTGCGAGTTTGAAATTTTTGCCAGAGCCGAGTTGAGAGTCTGTTCTTCTTTGGCTTCATATTCGTCTAGCTGCAGCAGATAGCTGTTCCAATCCATGTTTGTTGAAAGCACGTTTGCGTAATACCACGAGCCCAGAAAAACGCCAGTGACGATTGCGCACAAAGCAAAAATTGCCTTGTTGAGTATTCTTCGTTTAAGTGATTTCTTTTTCTTTGGTTTCTTCTCTTTTTTGTCGCCTTTTTTTGCTTTACCCTTTTGTTTGTCTTGCTCTGTCAGGTCAGAAATTGGCTGCTGACTTTTGTCAGACTGATTTTCTGCAAAAAAATCCTGTTCACTGCTTTTGCAGACTTTTTGGATCGCAAGAAAATCAAAGCGCGCTTTTTTGTTTGCTTCGATTATGTTGAGATATTTGTTTTTGATATATTTTCTGTTAAAATTCAATCTTCCAGCTTCGCTCATGCCAGTCTGCTTATCCGCTTCAAGCACAGCCATGCTGTTGTTATCAATTTTTGCCATTACCACCACTCTTAAAAAACCTTTGGCCAAAGGTTTTGTTTTAAAGTATATTAAGCACCTTGTCTAGATGCGTAAATTCGATTTTATAGCTCTGGTTTTTCCATTGCTGATTTAAGTATAATATATTAAATATATTTTGTCAATCACTTTTACGCGAAAAAAGAAAATTTTTCAAATTTTATGTATAAATATGCAAAAAACATTTGATTTATGCAGAAAAATGATGTATAATATATTCACTTTCTAAGGAGAAAATTATGAGTGAGACACTGGTTGAAGAGTTTGTGAAACAATTTAAAAAGGACTATTCGCTTGAAGAATATCAAGAAAATCAATCTCTTTCTGAGGAGGATGGCTTGTTTATCCACTACAGCCTTCTTGCTCTTATCGACAGCGAAGAGTCTGCCAAGGAGCAACTTTTCAATTCAGTAAAAGCTTTGCCAAAATATGCTGACTATTTTTCAGTAGGGCAAAAAGCGTTTGTGCTCGACAGGTCGGCTCTTGCACAAAACATTGAGAAATTTGTTCAAATGCCGCTGCAAGGCAACAGCGGGATTGCTTATAGCGACTCAAAACTGGCCTTAAAATCTGACAATCAAATTTTTCGTGAAGAGGTGGTTGAAAGGGCTGCAGCCTCTTCAGGGATGCAGGTCAAACAAATCAAGCAACTTCTCAGTCCAAAGTTAGACGAGTTTTTGAAGGGCAAGTTTGACTACTACAAGCAGGCTCTTCTCAACCAGCACGGGCTTTATAGCTATAGCGAAGCTCAAAAATAAAATTCTGTCAAATATTTTGAATTTTCTGCAAAAAACGCTTGACAAACTATAGAAAAATATATAAAATTAAATCGTCTTAACTAAATAAGGCGTTTTTTGTCTGTATTAGCCCCACAGCCTAAAAGAGCCTGTATGAAAAGACTAAATTTTCGGAGGAAATCAAATGAAAACTTTTATGCTTAAACCAACGGATGTTGAAAGAAAATGGTTCGTTGTTGATGCAACCGCTATTCCGCTTGGCAGGGTGGCTTCACAAGTTGCAGACATTTTGACAGGTAAAAATAAACCTACTTACACTCCACACGTTGATAATGGCGATTTTGTTATCGTTCTCAATTCTGACAAAATCGTGCTCACTGGCAAAAAAACTGTGGAGAAAAAACTTAGATGGCACACAGGATATGTTGGCGGCCTTAAGGAAATTGACTATGGCACTTTGATGGCGAAAAACAGCCCAAAAGCAGTTGAAAAAGCAGTCAAAGGAATGCTTCCAAAAACTTCTCTTGGCAGAAAACAAATCACAAGACTTTACGTTTACAAAAACGCTGAACATAACCATCAAGCACAAAAGCCAGAAATGGTTGAGTTAAAAGGAGCTAGAAACTAATGGCAGAGAAGAAAGTGAAAAGCAATCAAATCATTGCTACAGGAAGAAGAAAAAAATCTATCGCAAGAGTAAGACTTTTCCCAGGAACTGGCAAATGCACAGTCAATGGAAGAGATATGGGGGAGTATCTTCAAAGAGATACCTTGCTTTTAGTTGCTAGACAACCATTTGAAATCACCAGCACTGGCGATAAGTATGACATGATTGTTCGCGTTGTTGGTGGTGGCGTTTCTGGCCAAGCTGGCGCAATTTGCCATGGCCTTGCAAGAGCGCTTGTAAAAGCAAATGAGAATTTCAAAAAAGAACTTAAAGAAGCAGGCCTTTTGACAAGAGACCCAAGAATGAAAGAAAGAAAAAAATATGGTCTCAAAAAGGCAAGAAAAGCATCTCAATTCTCAAAGAGATAAAAAACTGCAGGCTTTTGCCTGCTTTTTTGTTTGATTTTGTGAGACAATTTGGTTGTTAAAACAAAGGCTTTGTGATATAATAAAAGCATGAAAACGCAAAACTATTTGAAATATGACATTGTTGTGATTGGTGGCGGGCCGGCAGGCATTTCGGCAGCAATCTATGCTGCAAGGGCTGGGCGCAAAGTTGTTGTGATTGAAAAATACGCCCCAGGAGGACAACTCAATTTGATAGGCGAAGTGGAAAATTATGCTGGCTTCAAAAAGATTTCAGGAGCAGAGCTTGCCCAAAATTTTGAAGAACACGCAAGGTCACTTGGCGTTATATTTGTGATGGATGAAGTTGCCAGCGTGGCAAAATCAAACAATGAGTTTGTGGTGAAAACAAACTCGTCGGCTTATAAAGCCCTTTCACTTATCCTTGCTGGCGGGTGCCATTCAAGAGAACTTGGCATTGAAGGGGAACAAAAATTCAAAGGGCGAGGCGTGAGCTATTGTGCACTTTGCGATGGTAATTTTTTTAAGGGAAAAACCGTGGCTGTTGTGGGCTCTGGTGATTCTGCCTTTTCAGATGCTGACTATCTTGCCAGCATTTGCAAAAAGGTTTTTGTGCTGACAAAAGCAAAACTCAAATTGCATAATTATGCAGAAAATGAACTTGACAATAAGGATAACGTCACCATGCTTAGGGACGCTCTTTCAACTCGCATTTTGGGGCAAGACAAACTTGAAAAACTGGAATACGTGCAAAACGGCCAAAGAAAAACCATTGATGTGGATGGTGTGTTTGTTGCCATAGGCAGAAGCCCAGACACTGCTTTATTGAAAGATTTTGTTCAGCTTTCAGATGGTGGCTACGTCAAATCAAACGACAAAATGGAAACTTCTGTTGCAGGCGTGTTTGTGTGCGGAGATGTGCGAGATGGCAGCATAAGGCAAATTGCCACAGCAGTTGGAGATGGAGCCATTGCTGGCACAAACGCCAATAAATATGTGCTTTTAAAAAAGTTTAAGGGTTAAAGGTTATATAAAAAAACAAGCTGAGCGCAAAACTCAGCTTTTTTTGTTAAACACAAACGATAACACCTTTTTCAAGAGCGTAGTATGAGCATAAACCCTTTGTTGGAAGAACTCTGACCTGTTTGAAATGGCATTTCTTGTCAAGCTCCGCTTTGATTTGGGCAACTTCTTCTTCGGCATAGCAGTGCGAGATGATGATTTGTTTGTTTTCAATATCTTTTGTCTTCTCACTTATCATTTGCACCATTTTGGAAATTGCGTTTTTGATGCCGATTGTCTTTTTGGCAATCTTTATCTCGCCATTGTCTGCCACACATATTGGTCTGATGACCAAAGTGCTTGCAATCAGCCCTGCAATTCGGCTCATGCGGCCATTGTTGACAAGGTTGTCAAATCTTTGCAATATGAAGTATAAATCTCGTTCATCTCGATATTTTGTGATGGCAGTTTGAATTTCATCAAAAGAAAGACCTTGATTGATAAGTCTGACAAGTTCGTCAACAATCAAAATTTCAGTTCCTGAAACGGCTTTTGAATCAATCACACAAATGTTTTCTGGTTTTGAATATGATTGCCTAGCAACTATTGCTGAATTATAGCAGCCCGAAAGTTTTGAAGTGATGGTGACAACAAAAGTGTAGTCTGCTTTGTCAAACAGTTCCAAAAAACTTTGTGGAGCAGGGCAGGCACTGGAAGATTTTTTTGACCTTTTCATTTCTTCAAGCATGGCCTTGCAGTCAAGATTGTCGTCATCCACAAACTCTTTTTCGCCAACATTGATTAAAAGAGGGATAACGTGAAATCCGATTTTTTTATTTTTAAGATAGTCGCCTCTAAGTTCTGAGCAACTGTCGACTATTATTTGAAATTTCATATATTCTCCTTAAATGGATTGTTTTTTTATATAAGTTTTTGCAAACTCTCACTGATTAGTATAATACAATATGAAAAATTTTCAAACTAAATTCACTTTTAAAAAGATAAGTTTTTCAAAAAAAATTAAATTCGACAAAATTTATTCCTGCGGATGCTTGTTTGTGTTTAAAAAACTGCTCATGTTTGACGCCAAAGCAATCTTGCCATATTTTTTGTTGATAAGTTCCACTGCCTCTGAATAGTCCTTTTTGCTGTCGAAAAAAGATAACTGCACAGCCTCGCTGCTGGCAAGAGATGAGGCTTTAAGTCGTAGGGCTCTGACAGGGTAGTCGAATTTCCAAATACTATCGGCAATTTTCATGGCATTTTTCACAAGCTCTTTGACCGAATTTGTTGGCGAAATTTTCATAGACTTGTGCGTTGTTTTCAATTTGCTGTCTTTGATGGAAAGCGAAAGCGTGCCTGCGACCACCTTATGTTTTATCATTCTGTCAGAAATTTTTTCAGCAAGAAAGGCAACAACTTTTTCAAAATCTTGCCTTTTGATGATGTCTTCTATGGTTGTGGTGCCATTGCCAATGCTTTTGGGCGGCGGAAGAGTGTAGTAATTTGCCACCTGCGACTTTTCTTCTCCAAGCAAAGCCTGTTTCAAATTCAGTCCCGTCACTCCCATAAGATGCTGCAAAAACGAGTCTTCAAGTTTGACAAAATCACCAATAGTGGAAATCGAAATAGAGCTAAATTTGTTCTCCAGTCTTCTGCCAATGCCAATTATTGAGTTTAGTGGCAAGTTGTAAGTTATTTTTTTATAATTATCTTTGTCAATCACTGTTGTGTAGTCAGGTTTTTTTAGGTCAGAGCCAAGTTTGGCAAATATCTTTGAAAACGAAACGCCGACTGAAACTGTAAACCCAAATTCTTGCTTGACTTTTTGCCTGATTTCATCTGCAATTTGGCGGCCAGATTTGTTTAGGTAGGCCATGCTGTCAGTCACATCAAGCCAGCATTCGTCAAGCCCCAAAGGCTCAACAAAATTTGTGTAGGAAAGATAAAGTTCATGTAGTTTTCGCGAAATTTCTTCATACAAGTCATAGTGCGGTGGCAAACAAACAAGTTGTGGGCAAAGCGCCTTTGCCTCTCCAATCACTTGACCTGTTTTCACTCCATATTTTTTTGCAAGTTCATTTTTGGCAAGAATGATGCCTGTTCGTTTTTTAGGATTTCCAGTCACAGCAACTGGTTTGTCCTTAAGTTCAGGTTTTGTTGCACACTCAACGGAAGCAAAAAAATTGTTGACGTCAGAATGTAAAATAACTCTCTCTTTCATTTGCCTTTTTTCTCCCTTTTAGTGTATAATTGCCTTTAAGAAGGTTTTTTATGATGGAAATGAAGTCTGGTTTTAAAAATTGTTTTTGCTCGCCTTTGTCTTTCTTGCCTTTGCCGCTCATAGACAAGGCGCAGATGCTGAGAAATCAACAACTTGAAGTGCTTTATGAATACGTTATTGCCAAAAATTGTCAGGCCGGCATCAAAGAGTTGTGGATTTTGAATGATTATATGCTAGATTTATCAAAATTTGCAAGCAAATATGATATAAAAATCAAAAGCATCATCAAAGCGGAAAAACTTTTTTCAATGCCAAGCGGCTTGCTTGTCGACGAAGGGTTGATTGTTTTTATTGACAAGCTAGAAGAGATGAGTGACAACTTTTTGTGCGAAGTGGTCAATTTTTCTGCCAAATTCGACCTGCCTTTGGTTATAAATTTCGGGCAAAATTTGCAGATGCTTGGGCAACTAGAAAATCGTTATCACAAAAGCCCAGAAAGGGTGCTTGAGGATTTTGGTCTGCTTGACCGAAGGTGCTATCTTCTAGGTTGCAACTATCTTGACAAAGATGCTTTGAGTTTGTTTGAAGGCTATGACGTTGAATATATTTTCAGCCCAATTTCTGACGCCGAAAAAGGGGCAGGATTTGTCAATTTCAAGCTCTACGAAAACTATCGCTGCCATCTTGCAAGCATGGACGAGACTGATGTTGACCTGAAAAAACAAGCCAACTTTTTAAGGCTTTGCACAAACAATTTGCTCAGCCAGGAAAATGTCGTTGCTGCTCAAAAATATCTCAGCCTTCTGCCTTGCGAGACGGGCATTGAAAATAGCCAAAAAGCACTGGAATTTTTAAGAGCAAAAACCCATTGTTGCCCTAAAAATTTTGAAAAAACTGAGCAAAACTATCAAAAATTGCTTGCCGATATAAGCGAAATAAATTAAAATATATCTTGTAACATTCTATAGTTATATAAAGATTTTTAAGGAGAAAATTTTATGGATTTAGCATTAACACTAGCACAGGAATTTGGAATAAAACAGGAGTATAGCCAAAACCTTATCAGCCTTCTTGATGAAGGTTGCACCATTCCTTTCATAGCCCGTTATCGAAAGGAAATGCACGGCACTTGCGATGACCAAACCATCAGGGCTTTTGCCGACAGACTGAAATATCTGAGAAATCTTAACGACGAAAAAGCCAAAGTTGAAAAGGCAATCACCGAGCAGGGCAAATGGACGGACGAGCTTGCCGCGGCTTTGCAAAGCGCAAAAACTTTGACAGAAGTTGAAGATATTTACAGGCCTTACAAGCCAAAACGCAAAACAAGGGCATCAGTTGCAATCGCCAAAGGTCTTGACCCTCTTGCTGATGTGCTGCTTATGCAAAGCAAGAGTTTGGTGCTGGCAACAGAGGCAGAAAAATTTATCACCGAAGAGGTGCCAACGGTTGAAGAGGCCATTGCTGGGGCAAAAGATATTGTTGCCGAGCGAATTTCTGATGATGCCGAGCTAAGAAAAGAGCTTCGAGCACTTATTGAAAACAAAGCGATGATTGAGTGCCAACTGCTTGAAAATGAAAATAGTTTTACTTATGAAACATACGCAAACTTCAAACAAGAGATAAAAAACATTCCAAGCCATAGAATTTTGGCCATCAATCGCGGAGAAAAAGAAAAGTGCCTTAAAGTTGACATTGTTATAAGCCCAGAACTGACACTTGAGGTGATAAGAAAGGCCTTCAAGAAAAACAATCCTGACACCGACAAAGTGATGGAAGAAGTGATTGAAGACAGTTACGACAGGCTGCTTTTCCCTTCACTTGAACGTGAGGCAAGGACAAACTTGACTGACAGGGCAAACGAGCAGGCCATCAAAATGTTTGAAGTCAATCTTAAGCCGCTGCTTATGGAAGCACCACTTAAAAACAACATTATTTTGGGGCTTGACCCAGCATATAGAACAGGCTGCAAAATCGCAGTTATTGACAAAAACGGCAACGTGCTTGCCACCACTGTGATTTATCCAACTCCGCCACAATCAAAAACTGAAGAGTCGATTGAAAAGTTGAAAACTTTGATTGAAAAATATAAAGTTGACGTGATTTCAATCGGAAACGGCACAGCTTCAAAAGAAGCGGAGATTTTTGTGGCCGAACTTATCAAGCACGTTTCTCGACCAGTCAGCTACGCTGTGGTGAGCGAGGCGGGAGCCTCTGTTTACTCGGCAAGCAAGCTGGGCGCTGAAGAATTCCCAGACTACGACGTTTCGCTAAGGTCGGCTGTTTCAATCGCAAGAAGACTTCAAGACCCACTTGCCGAACTTATCAAAATTGACGTCAAATCTATCGGTGTGGGGCAATACCAACACGATATGCCTCAAAACAGATTGACCGAAGTGCTTACAGGTGTTGTTGAAGACTGCGTCAACTCTGTTGGCGTTGACCTTAACACTGCAAGCCCAAGCCTTTTGTCTTACGTTTCAGGGCTGAATATGTCTATTGCAAAAAATATTGTGGCATACAGGGCAAAGGTTAAAGGAATCACAAACAGGCAGCAACTTTTGTCAGTGCCAAAACTTGGGCCAAAAGCCTATGAGCAATGTGCGGGCTTTTTGCGCGTGGTTGGCGGTGAAGAAATTTTGGATAACACTGCTGTTCATCCAGAAAGTTATCAAGCCACCAGAAAACTGCTTAAAACTTTTGATTTGACCGAAGAAGATGTCAAAAATGGCAACATCTCATCGCTGCCAAACCTTATCAAACTCAAGGGCGAAGAAAAGGTGGCAAAAGAATGCGAAATTGGTTTGCCAACCCTTGAAGATATCGTCAAGGAACTGCTTAAGCCAGGCAGAGACATTCGCGAAAGCATGCCAAAACCAGTGCTGAGAAGCGATGTGCTTTCTATGGAAGACCTGAAAGAAGGCATGGTGCTTTCAGGCGTTGTGCGAAATGTTATCGACTTTGGAGCGTTTGTTGACATTGGAGTGCATCAAGATGGACTTGTTCACATAAGTCAAATTTCAGATGCCTACATCAAACATCCTTCTGAAGTGCTTAAAGTTGGGCAGCGCGTGGATGTGAAAGTTTTGTCGGTTGACCTGCAAAAGAAAAGAATTGCTTTGACCATGAAGGGAATTGATAAAGAGTAGTCGGGGAGAAGATATGAACAAGTGCCCATATTGCAACACCACTTTCAACGAAATCAAACAAACCGGTTTTGTTGGCTGCGCAAGATGCTATCAAGAAATTGATGAGCTGAAAAGTCTTGTGCATGATCTTTATGGCGACAAAAAGCATAAGGGCAAAAAAATAGGAGGGGAAGATGGAAGAATTTGACAATATTGCCATTTCTTCCAGAATTCGTCTTGCAAGAAATGTTGATGGACTGAAATTTTACACCAAACTTGACAGCGAAATTGACGCCAGTTATATCACAAATGCAGTGATAAAAACGCTGGAAAAGTTTGAGGTTTTTTCGCACATAAAACTCAGTGATTGCTCGCTCAACGAGTGTAATGCAATGTTTGAGAGCCATCTTATCAGCAAAGAACTTATCGAAAACAAAGATATTTCTTCGCTTGCCATCAGCGAAGACCAAAAAATTATTGTTATGATAAATGAAGAAGACCATATCAGAGAGCAGTGCATTGAAAAGGGCTTCAATCTTTACAAACCATACCGCAGGCTGAGCAAGATTGACCAAGAGATTTGTGCGAGTTTGCCTATCGCTTTTGACAGAGACCTAGGCTTTATCACGGCATCTCCTTCAAACCTTGGCACGGCAATGCGGGCTTCAGTTATGCTTTTTTTGCCAGCGCTTGAAAGGCGTGGCAGCATCAGTTTGCTGCAGCGCTTGGCGGTGGAAAACGGCTTGACGGTGCGGGGCTATTATGGCGAAGGCAGCAAGGCAAAAGGCAGCTTATATCAAATTTCAAACCAAGGCTCGCTGGGCTATAGCGAAGACGAAATCATTGACAGGGTCAGCCAGTTTATCTATGATGTGATTGAAAAAGAAAAGGCGGCAAGAGAGCAGATTTTTAGCGAAGAATTTGACCAGATTAAAGACGAGTGCTTGCGTAGCTATGGCATTTTGACAAATTGTCACTGCCTTGAAGAAGACGAAATGCTCTCTCTTCTTTCTTCCGTCAAGTTTGGAGGGGCGCTTGGTTTTTTGACCATCAAAGACGATGAAAAATTTATGAAATTGTTCTATGAAGGGGCAAGTTCAAATTTAAAAGAAATTTTTGATTTTTTTGAAAATAAAAAGGAAAATATTGTAAGGAGTGAGTATATTTCTAAGGAGATAAAAAATCTCGTTCAAAGGGGGAATACATGAATTATCAATCATCATCATTTTCAGATAACATCGAAAAAGTGATAAAAAATGCCAGCAAAATTGCCTTGAGGTTTGGCTCTAATCTTGTGGGCAGCGAGCATATTCTTTATGGCTTGACGGCAGTGGAAGGCACGCTTGCAAGTGAAATCCTTGCCGAAGAAGGCGTCAGCGAAAGTGCAATGTTTGACTTTTTTGAGCAAAATGCTGACGGCGACATTCTTTTCAGCACTGAAGTCGAACTAACACCTCGCACAAAGGATTTGTTTCGAATTGCGCAGGAAATTGCTCTTCAAATGAACCATTCTTTTCTTGGCACAGAGCATTTGTTGCTTGCTCTTCTTTCTTCGAGCGGCTCGGTCGCTTACAGAATTTTGCAAGGGCCATTTAATGTTGACATAGAAAATATGCGAGGCAAAGTGATAAGGGCTCTTCAAGCAAACACGGCCTCTTCACCAGAAGAAAAAGAAGGGCAGAAACCAAACAAACAAGCGGGCAGCACCTTGCCAGAAAAGTTGCTTGACATGGGCACTGACATCACCTTAAAAGCCAAAGAGCACAAACTCGACCCTGTGATTGGCAGGGAAGAAGAAATTCAAAGAGTTGTTGAAATTTTGTGCCGAAAAACCAAAAATAACCCAGTGCTTATCGGCGAGGCGGGCGTTGGTAAAACGGCCGTTGTTGAAGGGCTTGCACAGGCCATTGTTTCTGGTGACGTGCCAGAAATTTTGAAAGACAAAGTGATTTATTCCTTGGAAATTGGCGGGCTTATGGCAGGCACAAAATATCGTGGCAGCATGGAAGAAAAGCTGAAAGATGCCATTGAGACCATCATTGCAAGCAAAAATATCATTGTTTTTATTGACGAAATTCACACTCTTGCTCAGGCTGGCAGCGAAAAAGGAGAAACTTCGCCTGCTGATATGCTAAAGCCTTATCTTGCACGTGGAGAAATGCAAACAATCGGGGCAACAACCACTGATGAATATCGAAAATTTATTGAAAAAGACAAAGCGCTTGAACGTCGATTTCAGCCTATAATGGTCAATCCGCCTTCAGTTGAGCAGACCATCCAAATTTTGAAAGGCCTTAAAGACAGTTACGAGGCTTTCCACAAAATCACTATAACAGACGAAGCCATCGAGGCAGCAGCAGTTTTGTCAGACAGATATATCTCAGACAGAAGTTTGCCAGACAAAGCCATTGACCTTATTGACGAGGCAAGCAGCAAAGCCAAAGTCAACTATACTGTCAAACCGCAAGAAGTGCGAAAACTTGAAGAAAAGCTTAAATCACTTTCAGCAAGCAGAGATGAGGCTAGTTTACAAAGAAACTACGAAAAAGCAGCAAAATTGCAATCTGAAATCATCAACCTTGAAAGTGAACTTAAAAAGACAAACGAAAAACTTTTTGGCAAAAGCGAAAAATCTGCAAACAAATCTATTGGGGCAAATGAAATTGCCGCTGTGGTTGCAAAATGGACGGGCATTCCAGTGACAAAAATCACAGAAAGCGAAAAAGACAGACTGCTTCATCTTGAAGATATTTTGCACAAACGAGTTGTTGGGCAAAACGAAGCGGTCAGTGCGGTTGCAAAGGCAATAAGAAGGTCGAGAGTGGGCTTGCAAGACTCAAAACGCCCAATCGGTTCCTTCCTGTTTATGGGGCAGACTGGCGTTGGAAAAACCGAACTTTGCAAAGCGATTACCGAGGCTATGTTTGATGACGAAAACAACATTGTCAGAATTGATATGAGCGAGTATATGGAATCGCATTCTGTGTCAAAACTCATCGGCTCTCCTCCAGGATATGTTGGATTTGAAGAGGGTGGACAACTGACCGAGGCTGTCAGAAGGCGACCATACTCTGTTGTGCTTTTTGACGAAATTGAAAAGGCGCATCCAGACATTTTTAACGCTCTTTTGCAAATTCTTGATGATGGAAGACTTACTGATGGTCAAGGCCGAACAGTGTCATTTAAAAACACCATCATCATCATGACGAGCAATCTTGGCGCAAACGAAGTGCGTGAGCATCGCAGAAGCCTTGGATTTGGTGGAGAAGAAAGCGAAGAAATTGACACAAACAAAATATATATGGATGCTTTAAAGCACAAATTTAAGCCAGAATTTATCAATCGTATCGACGTGATTTGCGTTTTCCAACCATTGTCACACGACGACCTTGTCAAAATTGCAAAAATTTTGATTTCAAATATAAACAAACGTTTGAAAGAGAAAAATCTTTCGCTAAAAATCACCGAAGACGCTTTGGATTATGTGGTCATGAAAGGCTCAAACACCGAATACGGAGCAAGACCGCTTAAGAGATTTATCCAGCAAGAAATTGAAGACAACATTGCCGAAATGATTTTGATGGGCAAACTTAAAAACCAAGGAACAATCGTGATCGACGAGAAAGACAACGCACTTTCTTTTGAAAACGAATAAGGGGAGTTATGAAAATAACAGGTGCAAATGGATATAGGCCAACCAAAGAGCAAATAGAGCTTGTTGAACAAAAATTCGAGCAACTAAAAGCACTGCTCAAAGAGCCCGTTGGTTTTTGGGCGAAAATTGGAAAAGAAGATTTTTTCTTCAACTTAAAAACAGGGATTATCAAATTTAAAGTTTATGAAGAAGGCAAAAACATCGAGCAAAACATAAACAATGCTTTTTCTAGCCTTGAAAATTATCTCAAAAGCAGGTGGAACAAGATAAAAGATGAGGAAAAAGAGTAAATTTTCTCAATTTTGTTTGGAAAAACAGGGCTGTTTTGTTAAAATGTGAATAGGAGGATGATATGAAAATTGAAATCTTAGAAAGAGGTGGCTATAAAGCTGCAAAAAGAATCAAAACCATCATTGAAGACAAACTTGCAAAACTGGATAAATATTTTGATGACGACCCAACTGCAAAAGTGGTGCTCTATAAAGTTGCAAAGCAAGACAAACTGGAAATCACAATTTCAAGCAAAGGACTTCTTTTCAGATGCGAAGTGACGAGCGATAACATGTATAGCAACATCGACTACGCTCTTCCAAAACTTGAAAAACAAATTGTCAGGGCAAACGACAAAAGAAAAGGCAAGAAAAAGAGCAAGGCTCTCTTGCCAGAATTTCCATTTGAATTTTTGGAAGAAACTCCAGAGGAACTTCCAGCCATTTACAAAACCAAAACCTTCAACCTTGACCCAATGCCTGTGGATGAAGCACGCTTTGCCATTGAGAGGCTTGGTCACGACTTCTTTGCTTTCTTAAACGCCGAGAGTGGAAGGGTCAACATCCTTTATCGCAGACGTGACGGAAAATTTGGTTTGATTGATCTGAAATATTAAACTTTTTGCAAAAACAGCGCTCTGTCAAATGACAGAGCGTTTTGTTTTGTAAGCAATAGGATTTTTATTCAAAATTTTTACTTATGAAAATTCAGAATAAAATTTGCTTTTCTTTTCAAGGCAAATGTGATAAAATTTTTATAGTGGTGGTTTATGAGAATAATAGATGACAAAACAAAAAATCTTTATTGGTGGAATAGAAACTATTTTTATATTGGCACGTTGTTTATCATCGGATTGAATTTTTTGTTGTTTTTTGTTTTAGAAAAGGGTTGGAGTTATCAGATGTGTGATCCTGATAATTCTTGGGGTGATCAATTAAATTTTATCAATCTTGTATGTTCATTTCTCAACTGTTTTGCGCATTCAAGTTTAGACCATGTGCTTGGCAATATGATATGTTTTTTAGTTATTGGAACATTTCTAGAACGAAAATACGGTTCATTACCAATTATAGGTCTTACATTTTTTGTGGCACTTTTTGCTTCGTTGGCGGTTTCTGCAAATGGTGTTGATGTTGTTTGGGCGGGCTTTTCAGTAGTGAATTTTGCTTTTTATGGCTGGATTTTAATTGATTTTTTGTTTTTATTTAAAAAAGGGAAGAAGTCTAAAGCAAACATAATTTATGGTGCTGTTATCTTAGCGCTCATTTATTTGTTTATGTGTTGCAAAAACTTTTCTACTTTCAGCTTTGTATGGTATCCAGATGATCTGCTGTATAATTTGGGACATTACACAAGTTTTCTTGTAGGCATGATTCTAGCTTGTTTTGTAAATATTTTCCGTTTAGTGTCTGTTAAAGAACATAAGAGTGAAAACTAGATAGAATAGAGTATAAGATAAAAATCGTCACAGATCTTGTTTTGTCAAATTATTTCGACAAAAGTCGACTTTTTTCAAATTTGCTATTGACAAGGCTTGGTTGATGGGGTATTATATAACAAAGGAGAGAAGTATGAAAAAAGATTTTTATAGAGTAGATATTATAACTGAAAAAAAGGGCGGAGAGGTGTCAACAGAGTCCATCTATTTCTCAGACGAAGAGGAGGCTGTTGAGGCTTGCAGAATGCTTGCTGGCTTCTACAATGATGACGAAAAGCGAAACGCTATGATTACCAAGGTTAGCCATCAAGAGGAAGATGCGGAAAGAGTTATGCGCCATAAAAGATTTTTTGCCACACATTTAGATTTCTATAAAAAGTTTGACGAAAACAACAGAAAGCAAGAGTTTAAACATGGCAAAATTGAAGTTTTTGATCCAGAAGATGCCGATGAGCATGATGATTAACTAAAAAGCAGTGGGAAAAATGTCAACAACTTGTTGACGTTTTTTTTGTTTGAAAATTGCAAAGATGATTTTGCAGTTTTTCAAACTTTTTCAGTCTGTGATTGCAACAAAAAATCCTGAGTTCTTGTTGCAAAATAAAAACAACATAAAAAAGCACGAGAGGTCTCGTGCTTTTTTTTTGCAAAAAAAAGTGGCAAAATGCCACAAGGTCTCAGTTATTTTGATGCTTTAAGGTCATCAAGCATTTTTGAGTAGTGAGCCTTTTTTCTGTCTGCGCTGTTTTTGTGAATAACATTGTCGCAAGCGGCCTTGTCAAGCAAAGAAACAACATCTTTAAAAGCTTGTTCGCTGGCAGCAACGTCTTTGTTTGCAACGGCAGCTTTAAACTTTTTTGCATATGTTGAAATTTTTGATTTTACTGACTTGTTTTGAAGGGTCTTCTTTTCAATTATTCTAACTCTTTTTTCTGCTGATTTAATGTTTGGCATGATTTTCTCCTTTAAAATGTCTATATAAGTTTAGCATAAACTTTTTGGAAAATCAAGTAAAAATAAATATTTTTTTTAAAAACTAGCAAAATAATTTTTATGATTGACCTTATTGATGAATGTTCGTATGAATTTCAAAAACTTGGCTACAAAAAAGTTAGGGCAAAAAGATATGGCATTGATTTGCTTTCTTTGCACGTTGACAGTCAAAAACAAAGTCAGCAGACGGGGTTTGACAGGGGCGATTATTACATTATCAATGCGCCGATTTTGCCTTATCTTGACAAAGAGTGCTTTGACTATGTCAGCCTTCTTCTCAAAAAAAGGCTTGCATTTTTGTTGAAAAAGCAAAAAATTGACAAATCCAAAACTTTGCTGGTGGGGCTTGGAAATCCCGAAATTTGGTCAGACAGGCTGGGCGTTCAGGTTTGCTTAAGTGGGCATTTTTTTGGCAAAAAGGTGAAAAAAATATGCCCAAATGTGCAGTATCAAACGGGAATAGAAACTTTTGATATTGTCAAGGCTTTGGTGGACAAACTTGCGGTCACATTTGTGGTTGTGGTCGATTCGTTGTGCACAAATTCGCTGTCGCGGCTGGGCTGCTCGCTGCAACTGACCACAACAGGCATGACGCCCGGCAGTGCAACAAAAAACTCTGGCAGCAAAATTTGCAGCCAAAGTTTGAAAGTGCCTTGTTTTTCCATTGGCGTGCCCTTTATGCTTGATGCGCAGTCGCTAGGTTTTGACAGGCAAATGTTGCTTGCGCCCAAAGACGTCAAAGAAAATGTTGAAAATCTTGCCTACATCATTTCCAAAGCGCTTGCAGAGGTGCTGGTATGAACTATTATCTTTTTATTCCCTTTGCAATAATTGTGATTTTTATGCTGCCACTCAAAATCAAAGTGAAATTTTCTTGCAATCTTCTTGAGAAAAACGGAGCGTTTGCAATCTTTTTGTTTGACAAAAAGTTGCTCCACCAGCAGTTTTTGATAAAGAAAGGGAAAATTTTGTTGCAAGATGAACAAAACTCTTCTTCCACTGAGATTGAGTTTGACAGCAAAGAAGTGATTTTTACCAAAGTGTTTGCAAATCAGTTGAAAAACAAAACAAGGCTGAAAGATCTGTTTCTTTTCTATAACGTTGGCGTGCAAGATGCTTTTGCTTCCGCTATGCTGGCTGGAGCAATAAACCTTTTTATGCTTATATTTTTCACCAGCCTTAAAAACACCAAACCAACAGCTTCACTGGCGGTTTACGACACGGTGTCTTACAACAGATTGGTGCTGGAGTTTGCCCTCAAAAGTTGCCTTTCAATTTCTTTGTTTGATTGGGTATATTCTTTTGTGCTTTCGCTCATTATAACTAATAGAATTGCAAAACAGAAATTTGAAAAGAAGGCTTTTGCCGAGGGGGATAAATGAAATTTGAAGAAGACAAGTCAATCAGCAGCCTTATTGACAGTGCTATGGAAAAAATCAAAACAATTGTGGATTCAAGCACTGTGATTGGCCAGCCTGTTGTGACCGAAAATGGAAAGACCATCATTCCAATTTCAAAAGTCAGCGTGGGCTATGTTGTGGGCGGCGGCGAATATGCAGACCTGTCAGCAAGGCGGGTGGCAAAGCATTTTCCTATGGCAGGCGGCTCAAGCGGCGGCATGAGCGTTTCTCCTGTCGGCTTTTTGGTGGAAAACGATGGGCAGATAAGTTTTATCAACGTTGAAAACAAAACCCTTTATCAAACTGTGCTAAATTTGTTCAACAGCCTGTTAAACAAAATGAATAAAAACGAAAAGGAGACAAAAAGCAATGAAAATGATTAGGCCGGTATGTTTGATTTTTGTTTTCTTGCTGGTTTTTAGCGCCATTTTTACCGGTTTGTTTGTCTCGCTTGAAGGTAAAGCTATGTCAACAGATTACTCTTCAGCAAAAGCAATGTGTGTGATGGAAAGCTCTTCCAAAAGGGTTTTGAAAAGCAAAAATATGTCGGCAAAACTTGCCATGGCTTCAACCACAAAAATAATGACGGCCATCACCGCCCTTGAAAATTGCCCCGACCTTGACCAAGTTTTTGAAATATCGCCAAAAGCTGTTGGAGTGCCGGGCACCAGCCTGTATTTGCGAAAGGGCGAAAAATTTTCCACCAGACAGCTGCTTTACGGTCTGATGCTTGTCTCGGGCAATGATGCGTCGGTGGCTATAGGCGAGCATGTGAGTGGCAGCCTTGAAGAGTTTGTCAAATTGATGAACCAAACTGCAATAAAAATTGGAGCAACAAATTCTCATTTTGACAACACGCATGGGCTAGACTCAAAAACGCATTACACCACAGCTTATGACCTTGCGCTTATCACGAGCTACGCCATGCAAAACAACACCTTTAAAGAAATCGTTTCAACAAAAAACACAAAAATCACAAACTCCGACGGCAAAACAAGATATCTTAAAAACAAAAACAAACTATTGAACAGTTTTGAAGGGTGCAATGGGGTGAAAACTGGTTTTACTGATGATGCAGGAAGATGCCTTGTTTCAAGTGCTGAAAAAGATGGGATGAATGTTGTGTGCGTTGTGCTTAACTGTCAGCCTATGTTTGAGGAGTGTTCAAATTTGATGGGGCAGGCGCTAAGTGAATATAAGTTGTATGATTTGACCAGCTTTTACAATTTGCCAAAGTCCATTTGTGTGACAAATGGCAGAACGGACAAGGCTCAGGTTGGCACCATGGGGCATTATTATTATCCGCTAAAAGAAAGTGAGGTTAAAGCAATTCAAATTGATTATCAAATTGAGCAAAAACTCGAAGCACCCGTCGAAAAAGGGCAGGAAGTTGGCGTGGTTAAAATTTATCTCGATAAAAACTTGCTTTTCTGTGAAAAAATATTTACAATAGATGGTGTAAGGAGAAATTCGCTGTGGCAAAAATTGTTTGATGTTCTTGCCCAGTGGTAAGTGGTTATGAGATTAAATAAGTTTCTAGCTTCAGCAGGTGTGGCGTCAAGAAGAAAATGCGACCAACTGTTGCAACAAGGTCTGATTTCTGTCAATGGTCAGGTGGTGAGTGAACTTGGCACCGTTATAAACGAGAAAAAAGACAAGGTTTTCTATGAAGGAAGACAGGTTTTGCTGCCTTCTTCTTTCGTTTATATAAAGCTCAACAAACCAAAGGGTTATGCTTGCACCGCAAAAGATGAAAAGGGACGAAAAACCATTTACGACCTTTTGCCAAGAGAAGAAAGATTGTTTTCAATCGGCAGGCTTGATTACGACACTGAAGGCTTGATAATCCTCACAAATGACGGCGACTTTGCCAACAAAGTGGCTCATCCAAGATATTCGGTCGACAAAGAATATCACGTCACCATTGAAGGCCAAATCAAAGAGAGTGAATTGGCGGTGCTGAGAAAGGGCGTTGTGATTGAAGGGCAGCGCATGCCTTCTGCCAAAGTTGAATTTCTTTCAAACGACGGGAAAAACACAAAACTTTCGGTTGTTATCGATGAGGGGATGAACAGGCAAATCAGAAGAATGTTTGAAGCGATTGGAAAAAACATCAAATTGCTTAAAAGGGTCCGCATTGGCAATGTGAGGCTTGGTGGAGTCAAACGTGGCGATTTTCGTGACTTAACAACTCAGGAGCTTGACAGTCTTGTGAGGCCGCAATGAGAATTGCAATAATCGGCTGCGGTGCTTCTGGATTGTTTGCTGGTGGGCTTCTTTCTCAGCAGCACGAGGTTACAATTTTTGATAAAAATGAAAAATGCGGCAAAAAATTGTATATCACTGGAAAAGGACGATGCAATTTTACCAATAATTGCTCAAAAGAGCAGTTTTTGGAAAACACCATAAACGGAAAAAAATTTATGTATTCAGCCATTTCTCAACTTTCTCCGCAAAACATCATAGATTTTTTTGAGCAGCTTGGTTTAAAAACAAAAACAGAGCGTGGTGGCAGAGTTTTTCCAGTAAGCGACAAATCCAGCGATGTGATCAAATCCTTGCAAAAATTTTGCAGCAAATGCCAAATCAAACTCAATGAGCAGGTGGATGATTTACACTACGTAAGCTCTGAAAACCTTTTCAAAATTTCCACCAAAAAAGGAGTATATTTTTTTGACAGAGTGGTTGTGGCAACAGGCGGACAAAGCTATTCTTCGACTGGCAGCAGCGGCGATGGATACAAGTTTGCAAAAGCATTCGGACATAAAATAATCCCAATAAAACCTGCGCTTGCACCAATCGAGATTGAAGAGCAGTTTGTCAATCAGTTGCAAGGGGTGTCGCTGAAAAATGTGAGTTTAAATGGCGTTGCAGACGGCAAAAAACTCTCGTTTTTTGGGGAAATGCTCTTCACAGACAAAGGCATATCGGGGCCAATTTCACTGACAATGTCAAGTTATATAAACAGGGCAGAAAATGTTGAACTTTCAATAGATTTCAAGCCAGCTCTTACAATGGAAATGCTTGAAAAAAGAGTGCTGAAAGATGTGCAAGAGCTTTCAAACAAAACCATGGGCACTTTTGTTTGCTCTTATCTTCCAAAGTCGGTGGGGAAGGTGCTTTTGCAGCGGCTTGGAATTGATATCCAGCAAAAAGTAAATGGTTTAACTGCGGCTAAAAGAGAAGAGTTTGTTCAGCTTCTTAAAAGCTTCAGTTTAAAATTCAAAAGGCTGTATCCGCTCGAGAGCGGCATTGTCACGTCAGGCGGTGTTGGACTTGACCAAATAAACCCAAAAACAATGGAAAGCAAATTGCAAAAGGGGTTGTATTTTATCGGTGAAGTTTTGGACGTTGATTGTTTGACGGGCGGCTATAATTTGACAACCGCTTTTGCCACAGCTTACGCCTGCGCAGTAAATATGAAATAAAAGGAGAAAGATATGTTTCATCTTGTTCAGATTTTGCTTACTATTCCTGTTCGGTTTTGCTTTCCTGCAAAATTTGTGGGTAAAGAGAATATTCCAAAAGGGCCTTGCATTATAGCAAGCAATCACACATCAAATCTTGATGCGGTGCTTTTGGCTGTGCATACGTGGGAGAAGAAATTTTATCTTGCCAAAAAAGAACTTTTCAAATGCAAACTCTTTGGCTCAATCCTAAAATGTGTTGGCGCGGTGAAGATTGACAGGCAAGAAACTGATGTCGGGGCAATCAAAAATTGTATGCGACTGCTTAAAAACGGAAAAAAACTTGTGATTTTTCCAGAAGGAACAAGAAATCATAACGACGATATGCAGCTTGGGCAGGTCAAGCACGGAGTGGCTATGTTTGCCATCAAAGCAAAGGTGCCGATAGTGCCAATGTTTATCACAAAAAAGCCAAGATTTTGGAGGAAAACCAAGGTTGTGATTGGAAAGCCTTTTTTGCTGGAGGAGTTTTATGGCAAAAAACTTGACAGTGATACCTTGACGCAAGCCAGTGACCAAGTGGCTGCAAAAATTGACCAACTGCGAGAAAGTCAGCTGAATGCTTTGACAAAAAAGAAATAATTTGCTAAAATTTTTCAAAGGAATAGACGGTGATATATTTATGGAAGAAAAGCGTGTTGATATTGAGCAAAAGTTTGATTTAGAGGCGATAGAAAAAACTTTTACCTCCTACAAAAAAGGGCAGATGTTTGATGGGGTTGTTCTTATCAAGCGGCAGGACGGTGCGATATTTAATATTGGCGGAAAAAATGACGCCTTTTTGCCAAAAGAAGAGGCTCAAGATTACGACAATATTTTGATTGGCGACCGCTTTAAAGTTGTGATAACAAAATCAAAAAACGAAGAAGGCATGATTGAAGTTTCAAAAGATTTGGCAGACAATCAAATTTTACAAACGCAAAATGCTTCACGATTGAAACTGGGCAGCACGTTTTCTTTTGTTCCAACCGCTGCAGTTGAAGATGGGCTAGAGTCAAGAATGGGGCAATTTCAAATTTTTGTGCCTAACAGCGAAATCTCAAACAAATTTCACGATAAGCGCAAGTGCATTGGCAGGCAGTTTGATGCCGTGGTGACAGAAATTGACAAAGATGAAAAGCGCATTGTTGCAAGCATAAAGATTTTGGAAGAGCAAATTCAAAAAACCAATGAAGAACTGTTTTGGAACAGCATTTTTATCAACAAAATTGTCAAAGGAAAGATAAAAAAGATTATGCCTTATGGTGCTTTTGTTGACGTTGGCGGAGTTGATTGTTTTTTGCATATTTCAAACATCTCTTATCAGCATATATCTTCGCCCGACCAAGTGATTCAAGAAGGGCAGGAGTATAGTTTTAAAGTGATTGAAGTTGACAGAGAAAACAAAAAAGTTGCTCTTTCGCTTAAAGCTTTGCAAGACAGCCCAAAAAAAGCTGCCATCAAAATGTTGCAAGTGGGGCAGGCGTATGACGGCATTGTTGTCAAAATATTGAAATTTGGTGCAATCATCAAACTTGAAAATGGCGCCAGCGGCCTGCTGCACATCAAAAATGCAACTGAAGAAAACAATCGACAAATCTACGAAATTGTCAAACTCGACCAACCCGTCAAAGTGGAAGTGATTGACAAAGATGAGCAAGAAGAAAAGGTGTCTTTTGCTCTTGTAAGACAATAACAACTATATCTTGTGGGTGTTATGCGCTGCATAATAGCATATTTAGCAACAAAAATTTATGTTTGCATTTTTGCCTTATCAAAAAAGCTTCAAGTTTTTTATCAAATTTTGCGATAGAAACAAATAAAAAGATTTTGAATTTCTTTACATTTTAGATTTTTGGTGCTAAAATATAGAAAAGGAGAAAACTTATGGATGATATCAAAGAGCTTATAACCAAGGTGGTCAAATATCAACCACAATATAAAAACGCGCAAGAAGTTTTGAAAGACCTTTTGCAAATTCAGCCAATCGACCTTACCTCAAAAGACACAAAAATGAAAGACGCAATGGACTGGGGCAAAGAAGTTGTGCTGTGCCTATATCGAGCAAGAAACTATTCTTTTTCAAAACAAGAGGCTGAAGTTTTGCGAGAAGCTCTTGACTTTATTGGCGCTTTGCCGCTTGAAAATTTTGATCAAATTGCGCCGCAACTGACAAGCCAAACTGCAAAAGACCGCATCGATCCAGCACTTGTCAATGATGTTGCTTTTCCAGTGTTTGCAGCAGGCCAATTCCGAGACGAAGAAGGCGGCAAAATGGGTGTGGTTTTGAATGACATTGCTGATTTTTGGCTTGTAGAACAGGAGTATGCCGACAAAAGACCGACGCAAACTGAAAAGTAAAATGATTTGAAAACGAAAGGCGTAATCGAAAAGATTATGCTTTTTTTTAAATTTTTGGGCAATAAGTTGACAAATCTTTGCAGAATAGGTATATTTATTTTGCGCACTTTTTTTTGAGTAAACAATTTGTGCTAACGTGGCTCAGTCGGTAGAGCAGTTGATTCGTAATCAACAGGTCGCGGGTTCGATCCCCGCCGTTAGCTCCATAAAGAAATGAAGTCAGAAGAAGTGCTAAATGAGAAAAACAGGATAAGCGACCTGTTGATGAAGGGCTCCTGAAAATGCCGAGCATTTTTGGGAAAAGGAGCACTCTTTCGCAAGGCGAGATTTGGCCTGCAAGGGCAAATCGACAGAAAAGAAAGCAGTGCGACGCGGTCGCGGGTTCGATTCCCGCCGTTAGCTCCATAAAGAAATGAAGTCAGAAGAAGTGCTAAATGAGAAAAACAGGATAAGCGACCTGTTGAAGAAGTAATAGTAATAAAGGAAAAACATGGAAAGACCGATTATTATAGGGATTATAGCAAAACACCTTGAAAAAAATGGGCACAAAAGACAAAATGCTTTGATAAGAGATGAAGTGAAAAATGCAATTTTTGCAAATGGGGCAATCGCTATTGGAATATTGTCGCCAGAAAAAGAAATTGGCTTTATTCACAAGATAAATCAAACGCATTGGAACTTGACCAAACGTGAGCAACAATATTTGATTGAACAAATCAACCTTTGTGACGGCATTGTTTTGCAGGGCGGAAGAAACTCAGAACACTTTGAGTCTTGGGTGGCAAAATATACTTATGACCACGATATTCCAACACTTGGCATTTGCGCTGGACAAAACAACATGATAAGGGGGCTTGGCGGAAGCGTTAAGTGTGTGAAAAATCAAAAAAAGCATAATCAAATGTGGGTGGATTATGTGCATCCAATTTTTATTGACAGCAAAAGCCGCTTTTACAAAATTGTGGGCTGCAAAAAAATGGATGTCAACTCTCGTCATATCTACGCCATCAAGCAACCGACTGAAAACTATCGTGTTGCGGCAGTGTGTGACGATGGCTATTTTGATGTTTTGGAAGCGCCAGACAAAAAATTCAACTTTGCTCTCAGATTTCATCCAGAAAGTTTGTTTGAAAAAAGCCCAGAGCACAACAAAATTTTCAAGGCCTTTATCAAAGCGTGCAAAGAAAATCGCAAAAACTAAGTCGAGCGTTTTGCTTGACTTTTTTTGTGCCTTAACAGCCAAAACTATTGTTTTTTGTCAGGAAATATGGTATAATATTTTTGATAGGAGGGGTTGCATGGCAAAAAACAAAGTTGGCATTTTAGCAAGACTTCTTGGTTTTAAAAATTTACCTAAAAATCTCGAAGACATTACGCCGGGAACGAAAATATGCCAAATGGCTCGAGAAAAACAACAGCAGTATGAAGAATTTTTTGATCTTATTAAAAAATTTTTAAAAAGTGTTCCAAGCAAAAAATTGCTTAGTGAAATAATAGACAAATTTATAGACCTGTATATTGTTCCGTCGGGCTTTAGTGAAAAACCACCAATAAAATGGCGCCATTTGAATATGAATTTGTTAAAAAACGTGACTGGTGGAGAATATGGAGGATTTGGGGGAGATCGGGCAATAAGATTGAATAAATCATTGTTACCGTTTAGCGTATTGGACAAGGCGCAATTCTTAGTTTTTGGATTAGAAATTATAGCGCATGAATTTCAGCATCATTTGCAATATTTAAAATTGCACGAAAGACAGTTAAATGAAACCACCAGAGCCCAGCTAAATGAAATTTTGACTTATCAAAGTATGACGATAGATAACGCATATGAAAATAGCCGGCTTAACGCAGAGACTTTTTATGCCTTATGGGACTTGACTTTAAGAAAAGAGTTTGAAAAAACTTCTTCGAAAAGCAAATCTAGGCCGAAAATTTCCAAAGCTCCCGCAGGTTTGGTAAATTTTGCACTTTACTTAAGACAGGCACATGAGGTAAATGCTAGATGGGCATCAGATATATATTTGCAAAATTTTGTTGAAAGTTTGCCAGAAAATTTTCCTAAAAGAGATTCTTTTGTGGAAGCATTATATATGGCGAAAGAAATCAATAAAAGAAACACTAATCTTGTAAAACAGATAGATAGTGTTATAGGTGATACTAAAAATTTTTCTAGTGATCATTTCATGGATTTGGCTATTGGGGCTTCAGGAACCAGAAAACGTTTTGATTTTCAAGCAAATCGTTACTATTTGGTGCAAGGCGATAAATATAAAGATTCTGATATGGGTGTCTGGATGGATCGCATGCGTGAAGATGTGCGAAATCTTTTGCAGGTGGCTATGGCAACGAATGATTTGGATCTACGACGTGATATAACTGGTGATTGGGACGTCTATAAGGCGTGTGAGCAGCTTGTCGAACTTGGCTTTTGCGAGGCCGCAAAGATTGTTCTTGATGAAGCACTTGCTGTTTGTGAAAACAACAGTAGCTTTATTGGTGGGGGCGTATATTATGTGGCTTTTAAATTGTTTCCTGAAGCGGTAAGAGAAAAAGGTGCTAGAGCTGCTTTTGGAGGTGACTACCTTTCTATGAAAACTTTAAGCAAAAATGTCCAAGAAGAATTTTCTAAACGCTATTACGAAACGCTTTGTTATGGCGATGTCACAGAGGGCTCGTTTGATTTTATCTATTTGTTGAATTCAGATCAGCTAAACGATATTATTTCTCAATATATAAGAGAAGGCAAATTTGATTTTGTGACTCAGATAATGAATATCAATGAAAGTCGTTTAAAGATGTTCACAACGCAAAAACTTGAAATTTCACCTGATTTGGAAGCGATTGAGACAAGACTTGAACGGTTGCAGAATCAGATTGAAAAGGGCGAAGCATGCTATGACGACATTAACGATCTGATATGTTTTATTGATTATTTATGCCTAGGCAGTGTGCCAGACTATCATTTGGAATGTTATTCTCCATTTGATCAAGAAGCTTTTGCCGATGTAAAAATGCCGGCTGCATCTGCTAACGACAAAGACTATCAATTCAAGCAAACACTGTTCAATCTTTACAGAAAGGCAGAGTGGCTGGGATATCAGCAGGCAAAAATTATCTACAAGCAAAAATATAACAGAGAGCTCACTCCGCTTGATTATCGCTATCATCACGGCACTGACCGACAAGAGTTTTTGCTGCCAAAGGAAGAAGAGGATAAGCGTATAGAAAAATTGTATGGCGAAAATCAAAGAAAGTATATCGAAATGTTCGAGAACGAGTGGTCGACAACCGAGAAGGTAGAAGAGCATGCTGAAAACAAATAAACAATTGCCATGCAATCAAAAAAAACTAAGTCGAGCGTTTTGCTTGACTTTTTTTGACGAATTGGGGTAGAATAGCATTATGAGTTTGTTTGATGCTGCACAAATTGTAAGTATTTTGACTGTTGTTTCCACTGCTATTGGTCTGTTTCAGAAAGAAAAATTCAAAATAATGCTGTGCTTTACCGTCACCAATGTTTCAATGCTTGCCACTTATGCGTTGCTTGGCAGGTGGCTTTCAACAATTTTGGTTGCCCTTGCCACTATTCGAACCATCGTTTACTATATCTATGCGGTAAAAAACTTGAAGCCAAACATGTATGTGTTTGTGGGCTTTGAAGTGCTGTTTATCGTGGTGACCATGCTGCTTTGGAAGGATTATTTTGACCTTTTGATGCTTGCAAATCTCAGCATGCTTGCCTACACAACTTGGCAAGACGACATGAAAGTGCTGCGCGCTGGCTATTTGGTTTCGGCCATTTTGTTGATTATTTACAACATTTTGGTCAAAGCTTATGTTGGCGTGATAAGCGAAGCTGTGCTGCTTGTTTCGTCAATCATTTCTGTCATAAAATTTGACATCAAAAACAAAGTCAAAGACATTGTGCTATGTTTTTATCAAACCATTTCTTCCACCTATAAAACCACAATAAAAGAGAAGGAAGACTATGCTTTTATCACTTCAAAATCAATCAAAGATGAGTTTAACAATTTTGCTTACATAAAAAAATGCGATTTTGCAAATTTTGAAAATTTTAAAAAGCCTATATGCAAAAAGTTCAAAGAAAAAAACCAAGAAAGCGTTTTCTACTTTCTTTCAAAGCAGGGCGAAAATATTCAAGAAATTGCGGAAATTGCAAGGCAAAACCAGCGACTTTTCAACGATACTTGGATGAAATTGCGAAGCGGATATAACCCAAGGCGAAAAATTTGTCAGCTCAATATTGAATGCAAACCGGTTAACGAAGAGTGGGGCGAAGATTTGCTCTATGTGTTCACAAAAGGGTTTATTCATCAAAGCGACGATGCGATTTACAAGTATGATGAAGAATACGCAACAATTTATCAACAAGTTTTAAAAGAAAAAAAGCTTAAACAGCACCATATCACTCCTTACGCAGCTTTTTTGGACGGCAAAATGATTAGCGTTTTGTTTGCCTATCACAACGGCACAAACATTTTTCTTTGCCAGATTACCACCTTGGAAGAATATCGCCGCAAAGGTGTGGCTTCAAAACTTATTTCTTATGCCGTTGACATTGAACGCAAAAATGGCGCAGGAGAGTTTTATCTTGTCACAGAAAGCTATACATATCTTGAAAGTTTTTATATGAAAAACAATTTTCAAGAAGTTGCAAAAGGCGTTTGCGTGAAGTTGCTTGAAAAATAATGGGCTGACAAATTTTTGCAAGATTTTTGTTGAAAGTGCTGTAAATGTTTGACTTGCCTAGGGGTTGTTTGTTATCATAAAAACAGAAGGAGAAACTATGATCTGTGCAATAATCACAATTTTGTTTGGAGCCTGCGCTTTTGTGATGCTGACTCAACCTGCACTTGCTTTTTATGGCGGTGGCGAGGGCGAACTTGCAAACGAAATCAAGGATTTTTTGAATAAATTTTTAGGAGACAATACCTCTGGGTATGGACTTCTCACCTTTGAAGAAGGGCAAAACACTTTTCATCTCGTTGGCAACATTTTTATCATTATCGCTATGGTTTTTTGCGGACTTATGATTTTGTTTTCCATCATAAACCTTATCATGACGGCTGCTGGCAAAGACAAGGTGATTGGCACAAGGGTTTTTGCAATGCTATTCTTTGTCTTTGCTCTAATCGCTCTTATCATGTATGTGCTTTATGCAAACCAGCTGATGAGCACAACAATTGAAGACTTTATTCAAACCATCAAAGACGGCGGGGTGGTGTTTACTGTTGGCTATGGGCTTATTTGCTTTGCCGCAGCATCATTGTTGTCCATCTTTTTTGCAAGTGGCAGAAAAAAGAAAAAATAGGAGTATTTATGGAAAATTTAGCACTTATCTCAGAACTTTTGCAAACTTCGGCCTCAGCTTGTGACAATTTTATAAAAAGCCAGATTGCGCTTGAAGATGGCGACGTGCAAGCATGTCAAAATGCCAGCCAAAAGGGGCAACAACTTGTCAGAACCTTGATTAAAGACACTTTTGAAGAATTTGAAGAAGAGTATAAAACCAGCATCTCGGATTGCCTTGATTATGATTATCCAAACAATATGGAGCTTATCAAAGCGCTCAACAGTCTCAGCGTCAACGTTGGCGGACTTTTAGGGGCGGAAGATGAAAAAATTGCTCTTATGTTTGCAAAAAACATTCAAAAGTCTATCAACACAGTAAAAGAAATTTATCTTGCATTGTTTGAAAATTAGAAGAATTTTTCTCTTCTAATTTTTGCGTTTTAAGGAGGGAGTATGTTGAATATTGCAATAGATGGTTATGTTGGAAGTGGCAAAAGCACACTGGCGCATGAACTTGCAAAAAAGATGAACCTGAAAGTTCTCGACACAGGGGCAATTTATCGCTCGATAACCTGCTTTTATCAAGAAAAGTTTGGAAATCTTGTCAGCAGCGATTTGGTGGAAGAGTTGGTCAAAAACTTGGAAGTGGAAATTGAGTTTAAGGGTGATAGTCAAATTGTTTTTGTCAACGGGAAAGATTATACAAACAAAATAAGGCAGGAAGAAATTTCGATTTTAACTTCTCTTCTTGCTCCCTATCTGTCAGTGCGAGAAAAAGTGCTTTCTGTTCAGCGGAAATTTGCCAAAGATTACAACTGCGTTATCGAAGGACGTGATATCGGGACGGTTGTGCTGCCAAAAGCAAACTTCAAATTTTTTGTGACTGCCTCTGAGCAGACAAGAGCCCAGCGCCGCTATAGTCAAATCAAAGACAAGCAAAAGGTGACTTTTGACCAAATTTTGCAAGATTTGCAGCAACGCGACTATAACGACACTCATCGAAAGGTTGCTCCACTTGTTCCGGCAAAAGATGCGATAATTTTGGATACCACAGATTTGACGTTAGGCCAAACGGTTGAAAAGTGTTTGGAAATTATAAAGGGGAAATAAAAATAGCGCCAAAAAGGTGCTATTTTTCTTCGGGGTTGTCCACAAGAACAGAGATTGTGTGCATAATGCCTAAAACTGATTGATAATCTTCTTGTGAAAAATATTTGCTGCTTAAAATGTCCTCTCTGTTTTTCAGCACAAAATCAAACACTTTTTTAACATCTTCTTGCAGATGGTTTTCAATTATGTAAGAGCCTACAATTTGATAGTATTGATCATGATTTGCGTGGTGAAGCAGCTGTTTTATTTTGGTTATCTTGTCAGCTTTTGGCGCTTTTTCATCGATAACAATGTTTATAATGTGCTGAAAACCTTTGACAATGCGGTCGTTTAGGTCTACATTTGGTTTGAAGTCATCTAAACGCGGGTATGCTTTAGAACATTTTTCAGACACTGTTGGAAATTTTTTCGGTCTTGAAGATTCGCAATTTCTTATTCTTCTCAAAACATATCGCTCTTTTCCATCTGGCAAAGTTTCTGGATAAATTTCGAGAGAGTATTCGTTGCCACTTTTATATATTGTAAATGAAGGTATTAGTCTTCCTTGTAATACTAGTTTTGCTTTATTTTGATAAATTTTTTCTTTTGTCAAATCATCATATGAGCCTTCTCTCATTTTTCGCTCTCCTCCATATCCTTCAATATATCAAGCAGGCGGTGGCAAATTTGGTTGTATTCATCTTCTGTTTTTATATAATATCCTTCAATAAATTTTTCTTTGTTCTGAAAAAGATACTTAACCATATCGGCAAAATCCTTTTGCTGTTTGTAAAATATCAAGTTGCTGATTGCCGATGAGCGGTTTATATCTGGCTCTGAGTTTAAAGTCTGCTTCAATAGTCTTGGCAAATCTGAAAAATCTGCTCCTTTATGTTGTGCTAGTTCAGCATAATATGTAGTCGCATTTTTAATGACGCAAGCATAGCGGATTTCAGGGGTTTCTTTTACTGCTATAAGTCCTAAGTGACGGGTTAATGGTCTGTAAAACGTATCTGTTTTGTTTTTCTTTCTCATAATTTTCTCCTATTGCATTGATAGTGATATGTAAATTATAATTTTGTATGCTTATAAAGTCAATAGCAAATATAAAAATATTTTTATTTTTTTTGCAAATGCTGCAAATTTATCGTTTTTTCTTTTCATCTCCCACAACGGGCGGGGGAGTATCGTGGAGAAGAGGGGAAAAAGGGGAAAAAAGTTGAAAAAAGATTGAAAAAGTAGTTGACAAAGGGAGTAAGGATATGCTAAGATATACTCGCTAACCCGCAGAGAGGGGGAGCGAAGAACCATGAAAATTAAATAGAAAGTACAAGAATTGAAACAAAGTCAATTTACAAAAAGTTTAATGAGTCAG
>CALVTE010000004.1 GCA_944360075.1 uncultured Clostridia bacterium
AAAGCCTATCAATTTTTTCATCTTGACATTTCTTTAAAACTTTTTCCCAACTACAATCTTTAGAAGCACTTGCAGAGAAATTTGTCCTTACGTGTAAATCATTTTTCATAAAACCCTCCATAATTAAATATATTATAACATATTTTTGCTTACAATTCAAATTTTTTATAAAAATAAATTTTAAAACAAAATATTTAAAATTTGATTAATTACAAGTAATCTTTTAAGTAATATATAATTGGCATTTAGACGTATGTTTGTCTTGATACAAATCGATGTTGCTTCGCTTCAGCAGCCCCCCTAATTATGTTGCAAAAAGAGTGCTTGCTGGCAGAGCGTAACACAATCCGCCCTTTGCATTTTTGTTTTCTTCTCTCTATTTTCTAGC
Organism: uncultured Clostridia bacterium; assembly: GCA_944360075.1. GTDB lineage: Bacteria > Bacillota > Clostridia > Christensenellales > UBA1242 > Caccovivens. The sequence continues at coordinate 389 of CALVTE010000004.1, forward strand.
GTAAGTGAATATGCTTTGTTGTCAATAATAAAGTGCTTGTCAAAAGCTTTGTAAAGTTGTATTTCTCACGATAACATATGACAACGGCAGAAGCATTCGTTTTTTATAACTAAGAGAGTTAGGCGCAAAAAGAAAACATAGGCTGTTTTTTTGCCTATGTTTTTCTTTAATATTCTGCTAGTTTCAAAGTTACTTGACTAAGCCTAGCTTTTTTTATTTTTAAGCGATAACGCCATTTTTGATTGCTTCATTCTCTTGTGGATCAACTAGCACCGGCATAACAGAACGATATTCTTTGACGCCTGTTCCAGCTGGAATAAGTTTTCCGATGATAACATTTTCCTTGAGTCCCATAAGTTTGTCAACTTTGCCTTTGACTGCAGCATCGGTAAGAGTTCTTGAAGTCTCTTGGAAAGATGCAGCAGAAAGGAAACTTTCAGTTGAAAGAGAAGCTTTTGTGATACCAAGCAAAATTCTTTTCACAGTTGCAGGAACGCCGCCTTCTTGCAAAATGCGTTCGTTTTCTTCGTCGCAGCGGTATACATCAACAATCTCGCCTGGCAAAAGGCTTGTGTCGCCAGCAGACTCAACCTTAACTTTCTTGAGCATTTGTCTGATGATGATTTCAACGTGTTTGTCATTAACAGCAACACCTTGACCACGGTAAGTTGCAATAACTTGGCTGAGAAGATAATCTTCAAGCCCTTTGACACCCTTCATTCTCAAAAGGTCAGAAGGATTGATTGCACCAGCAGTCAGTTGTGTGCCAGGCTCAACAGTTTCGCCATTTTTCACAAGCACAACGGCAGGCTTTTTGACTTCATAGTCGATGTCGCCTTCACGAGATGCGATTGTGAAATAGAAATATTTTGCGTCTTGTTTGATTGTAACCTTTCCGGCAACTTCGCTAAGCAAACTTTCACCTTTTGGTTTTCGTGCTTCAAAAATTTCTTCAACTCTTGGAAGACCTTGTGTAATATCAAGCGCAGAAGCAACACCGCCAGAGTGGAAAGTTCTCATTGTAAGCTGCGTTCCAGGTTCACCGATTGATTGAGCAGCAATGATTCCCACAGCTTCACCAACCGTAACAAGATTTTTTCCGCTCAAATCTCTGCCATAGCATTTTGCACAAACGCCATGCTTGCATCTGCAGGTAAGGTTTGACCTGATTTGCACTTTTTTGATGCCTGCAGCTGCAATTTCTTCAGCTTGCTTGAGCGAAATCATTTCGTTTGCTTCAACAATAACTTCGTTTGTGTTTGGATCAACAATTTGGTCAACTGCAACTCTGCCATAGATGCGTTCTGCCAAAGTTTCTTGCACAGCGCCATCCACAACAAGGTCGCTCACCCAAACACCTTTGACTTTTTCGCCAAGTTCAGCAAAGCAGTCTTCAGTTGTAACAACAACATCTTGAGAAATATCGACAAGTCTTCTTGTCAAATAACCTGAGTCTGCAGTTTTAAGCGCTGTGTCGGTCAGACCCTTTCTGATACCACGAGCAGAAAGGAAATATTCTATTGGAGAAAGCCCCTTTCTGAAAGAAGATTTGATTGGAATATCAATTTTTTCACCTGAAGCGGTCGATTTAATGCCGACCATGCCGCAGACAGAGTTGATTTGGTCTTTTGAACCACGGGCGCCTGACAAACACATAAATTTGAAAGCATTTTGGTCGTCAAGGAAGCTGAACACTTCTTTTTCAATTTGCGCTTTAGCTTTTTCCCAAATGTCAATGTTTGCACGCAACTTTTCATCGTTTGTGATAAGCCCACGTCTGAGCAGTTTTTCATTTTCAAGGGTTTCAGCCTCTGCTTCTTTAAGGATTTTCTCTTTTGTTGGAGGCTCTTCAATGTCAAACGCGTTGACTGTGATTGCGCTGAGCGTTGAATACTTATAGCCCATATCTTTGATTTTGTCTACAAGTTTTGAGCATTCTGTTGTGCCCATTGCGTCGTATGCTCTTGCAAAGATTTTTGCAAGGTCTTTTTTATACATAACTTTGTTGAACTCAAGCTCGCAATAATTTTCTTCTTTGCTTCTATCAACAAATCCAAGATTTTGTGGCACTTGTTCGTTGAAAAGCAGTCTGCCCACAGAAGTTTCAACAATTTTTGAATATTCTTTGCCATTGACAGTAGCTTTGAGTCTGACTTTGATTGGTGCTTGAATGTGAACGTTGCCTGTTTGATAAGCCATGATAGCCTCTTCTTTTGATGAGAAGATTGATCCTTCTCCATTTGCACCAGGTTTGAGCATTGTAAGATAAGCACATCCTAAAACAATGTCCTGAGAAGGAGTGATGATAGGCTCGCCGTCAGAAAGCTTCAAAAGGTTGTTTGAGGCAAGCATAAGCGTTCTGGCTTCTGCCCTTGCATCGAGCGAAAGAGGAACGTGCACAGCCATCTGGTCACCGTCAAAGTCAGCGTTGAAAGCTGAGCAGACAGAAGGATGCAATTTGATTGCCCTTCCTTCAACAAGCACAGGCTCGAAAGCTTGAACAGAAAGTCTGTGAAGTGTTGGAGCACGGTTCAAGAACACTGGATGGTCTTTGATAACATCATCCAAAATATCCCAAACAACTGGTTTTTCTTTGTCAATCATGCGTTTTGCCGCTTTGATATTGTGAGATTTGTTGAGTGCAACAAGTTTGTGGATGATGAATGGTTTGAAAAGTTCAAGAGCCATTTCTTTTGGCAGGCCACATTGATACATTTTAAGTTCTGGGCCAACAACGATAACTGAACGTCCAGAATAATCAACACGCTTTCCAAGAAGGTTCAAACGGAATCGGCCTTGCTTTCCGCCAAGCATTGCTGTCAAAGATTTGAGGTCGCGTTGTTTTGAAGATTGAACAGCTTTGCCGCGTTTTCCGTTGTCGATAAGGTTGTCCACAGCCTCTTGAAGCATACGTTTTTCGTTTCTGATGATAACATCAGGAGCGCCTAGTTCGATAAGTTTTTTCAAGCGGTTGTTTCTGTTGATAACTCGTCTGTAAAGGTCGTTAAGGTCACTAGTTGCATATCTTCCGCCATCCAGTGGCACCATTGGTCGAAGGTCTGGTGGAAGAACAGGAATAACATCAAGAACCATCCATGTTGGGTTATTTCCGCTCTTGATGAAAGATTCGATAACATCAAGCTTTTTCATAGCCTTGATTTTTCTTTGACCTTTAAGTGTGAGCAAAGATTGTTTAAGCGCTTTTGACTCTTTTTCAAGGTCGACTTCGCTAAGAAGTTTTTTGATTGCTTCAGCGCCCATACCCACAACAAAAGCATCTGAGCCGTATTTTTCGCAAGCATCACGATATTCCTTATCAGAGATGACTTGTTTATAAACAAAATCTGTATTTTTAGGGTCTAGAACAACATAGCCAACATAATAAACAACTTGTTCAAGAGCCTTTGGCGTCATTTCAAGAATAGTGCCAATTTTTGATGGTATATTTCTGAAAAACCAAATGTGCGTGCAAGGAGCAGCAAGTTCGATATGTCCCATTCTTTCACGGCGAACTTTTGCTCTTGTAACTTCAACGCCACACTTATCACAAATCACACCCTTATAGCGCACTCTTTTATATTTTCCGCAATGACACTCCCAGTCCTTTCTTGGTCCAAAAATCTTTTCGCAAAAAAGACCATCTTTTTCTGGCTTTTGAGTTCGATAGTTGATTGTTTCTGGCTTGGTTACTTCACCGTGAGACCATTCACGGATTTTCTCAGGTGAAGCAATGCCTATTTGTATGGAGTCAAAATTGTTAAGTTCAAACATAACTAATCCCCTTTTAATTATTCATCAAAGTCGCCGAAGTCATCAAATAAACCAAAGTTGTCGGCAGTGTCGTTTTTAGTGCTTTCTTCAAACACTTCTTGAAGTTCTTTTTCACTTTGTTCGCCATCTTGAGGAAGAACATCGTCAAAGTCAAGAATTTCTTTGTTGAGGTCTTCTTCGGTTGCTTGAGCAAGAGTTGTTTGATCTTGTTCGTCTTGGCTAAGCTCAGCAAGCGAAATTTCTTTGTTGCCGTCAGTCAAAATCTTGACATCAAGTCCAAGAGCTTGCAATTCTTTGACAAGAACCTTGAATGATTCTGGAATGCCAGGTTCTGCAATAGGCAGCCCTTTGATGATTGATTCGTAAGTCTTAAGTCGTCCGTTGAGGTCGTCGGATTTTACAGTAAGCATTTCTTGAAGAACATGGCTTGCGCCGTAAGCTTCAAGAGCCCAAACTTCCATTTCACCAAATCTCTGGCCACCAAACAGCGCTTTACCGCCAAGTGGTTGCTGTGTGATAAGAGCATATGGGCCAATTGAACGAGCATGGATTTTTGAGTCAACCATGTGCTCAAGTTTAAGCATATATTTTGTTCCAACAGTTGAAAGATTGTCAAAAGGCTCGCCTGTTCTGCCATCGTAAAGCTGAACTTTTGCATCTGGTCTAAAGTTGTTTTCCACCAAAAGTTGTCTGATTTCGTCTGCCGTTGCGCCGTCGAAAGCTGGAGTTGCAACTTTCATGCCCAAAGTGCCAGCCACAAGCCCAAGGTGAACTTCCAAAATCTGTCCGATATTAAGACGAGATGGAATACCGATTGGGTTGAGAACGATGTCGAGCGGGCGACCATTTGCCATGTAAGGCATATCAGCTTCAGGAAGAACGATTGAAACAACACCTTTGTTTCCGTGTCTTCCAGCCATTTTGTCGCCGACAGAAATTTTACGCTTCTGAGCAACGGTAACTTTAACCATCATTGTTACGCCAGGCTCAAGCTCATCTTTATTCTTTTTCGAGAAGACTTGAACGTCGACAACAACACCACCCTTACCATGTTGAACACGCAGTGATGTGTCGCGAACTTCTCTTGCCTTATCACCAAAGATTGCACGCAACAAGCGCTCTTCTGGTGTCAGTTCAGTTTCGCCTTTTGGTGTAACTTTTCCAACAAGAATGTCGTTTGGATGCACTTCTGCACCAATTCTGATAATCCCATTTTCGTCAAGATCTTTAAGAGCATCTTCGCCAAGGTTTGGAATATCACGAGTGATGATCTCATCGCCAAGCTTTGTTGTTCTGCATTTGATTTCTTGATCAAACAATGTGATAGATGTGTAAACATCGTCTTTCACAAGTCTTTCGCTGATCAAGATAGCATCTTCAAAGTTTTGTCCTTCCCAGTTAAGATAACCAACAAGAACATTTTTACCAACGGCAAGCTCGCCTTTATCGGTTGAGTAGCCGTCTGTCAGAATGTCGCCCTGTTTGACTTTTTCGCCCTTAACAACGCAAGGACGTTGATTGAAGCATATATCATCGTTTGCTTTGGCAAATTTTGAGAGTGTGTAGATGTCTTCATCACCCTTTTCAGTAAGCACTCTGATTTCGTCAGCCGAAACGTAACTTACCGTGCCGTCGCGTTTTGCAAGAATAACATAGCCGCAGTCGCGAGCTGCTTTTGCTTCCATGCCAGTTCCAACAATAGGAGCCTCTGGTCTAAGAAGTGGCACAGCCTGTTTCTGCATGTTTGCAGCCATAAGTGCACGGTTTGTTTCGTCTCCATTTACAAATGGAATAAGGCTGGTTGCAACTGAGATGACCTGTCTTGGAGAAACGTCAACATAGTCAACCATTGAAGCAGGCACTTCCAAAATGCTTGCGCCATGGCGGCAGTTGATACGTTTGTTTACAAAATGCCCTTCACTATCCAGTGGTTCAAGCGCTTGAGCGATATAGCTGTCATTTTCAACATCAGCCATTTTGTATTCAATTTTATCTGTAACAATGCCTTTTTCTTTATCAACCACCCTGTAAGGCGTTTCAAGGAAGCCATACTCATTGATTCTTGCATAAGTTGCAAGAGTGTTGATAAGGCCGATTGATTGACCTTCAGGAGTTTCAATCGGGCAGATTCTTCCATAGTGAGTATAGTGAATATCGCGGATTTCAGGATCTGCACGCTCTTTTTTGATACCGCCAGGGCCGATAGCAGAAACTCTGCGTTTTTGAGTGATGCCAGAAAGCGGATTTTTTTGATCCATGATTTGAGAAAGCTGTGATTGAGAGAAGAAATCTCTAAGCATTTTGTTGACAGCCTTAGGATTCATGATTTGTGAAGGAGTAACTTCAACAAAATCACGACCTTGCAAAGTTTCTTTGATGTTGGTTGAAAGTTTGAAAACACCATCTCGGAAAGCCTTTGCAGTCAGCTCACCAACTGTTGCCACACGCTTGTTTGAAAGGTGTTCAATCTTATCAAGAGTGCCAATACCTTCCAAAACATCAAGATAGCAAGAGATGGTTGCCAAAATGTCATCCATTGTCAAAGTTGTGATGATAAGATCTTTTGCTTGAGCCTTGATGGCTTCCATTCGTTTTTCTTTAGACTTGTTGTTTTTAAGAATTTTTGCAAGAACCGGATAGTAAACATCTTCGTTTATGCCAAGTTCTTCTTGTTTGCAAGGGAAAACTTCCTTCAAAGTGACACGGTTGTTGCCACGCATAAGGTGTTTTTTGTCAGCAAGTTGCACCCAAACTTCGTTTACGCCAGCATTTTGCACCTTTGTTGCGCTTTCTGTTGTAAACTCTTCCCCTTTCTTAACAAGAAGCTCTCCATCTGCAATAATATCTTCAGCAGAAACAAGACCTGGCAATCTTTCTTTAAGAGCAAGTCGTTTGTTGAACTTATATCTGCCCACTCTTGTCAGATTGTAGTAAGCATCTGTGAAGAAGGAAGCATTGATAAAGTTTCGAGTGTTTTCAGCAGAAGGCACATCGGAAGGTCTGGTTTTTCTTGAAAATTCGATAAGCGCTTCTTCTTGAGTTGTTTGCGGCTCTTTATCAAGAACATTTTTGATATAACGATTGTTGCCAAAAACTTTTAAAATCTCTTCGTTTGTAAAGCCAAAGCATTTAAGGAAAACCCCCAAGGAGAGTTTGTTTTTACGCTCAAGCATAATCTTCAGCATTTCGTTTGCGCCTTGAACAACTTCGATCCAAGTTCCGTGCACAGGAATCATCTGCGCTTTGAGAGATGAATTGTCGTCTTTTTCGCGTTTGAGATAAACACTTGGAGCTCTGACAATTTGATTGATCACAACCCTTTCAATGCCGTTGAAAACAAAAGAGCCTTGCTCTGTCATCATTGGCACGTCGCCAAGAAAAACTTCTTGCTCAACAGCTTGACCAGTTTCTTCAACAACAAATCTCGCCTTGATTTTGAGTGGCGAAGAATAAGTCGTTCCACGACGTTTGCATTCGTTTATATCATATTTTGGCTGTGCAAAAGGCAAAATTTCAGTGATATAGAGTTTTGCTTTTCCAGAATAGTCTGTGAGTGGAAAAAACTCATCAAGAACATTCTTGATGCCGTTTTCAAGAAAATCTTTATAAGAATTTTTTTGAATTTCAAGCAGTGGTGGAACTTCCACATACTCTTTGCATTGCCCAAATGTGTATCTATCAACTTTTCCAGATTTCACTTTTCTAAGATTAACTGACATTTTCTACTCCTTGATTTTAAGAGTTGCAAAGGACGAAAAAAAGACATTATAGCCACAAAAAAAGCCATAAAATGCCCTATTTTCAGTTTAAAATTCACCAAATTTCTTCACAAGCGCTCTTATAGTTGCAAAAATTATAGCAAATCGCTCTTAAAAAGTCAACTGTTTTTTGAAAAAATTTTTAAAACATTCTTCTTTTTTTTGACAAAGCATAAGCATTTTAAACATAAAACAGAAAAAATGAGCAGAAAATTTCTGCTCATTTTTCAACCCCAAACATCTTGTATAAATCACTTTCAAAACCCAAAATGCGAAGTTCTGTGTTGCCTGATCCTGCGTCGTTACTGCCCGTCCAGTAGTCTCTATCATCGTCTTCAGTCCCGCCGTGTTCTGGTAAAATATTTATAAACTGGATATTATACAAAGCTGCTATTGTAATAATAATGTCGGGGTTAGTAGAACCGATAAGTCTGTAAGAATCTGCGCCATAATTGTTTATTGACACTGCATCTTCGGAAGGCGCAAAATTCGAAGAGAAGTTTACAAAGTTTGAAACTATGTTTGCTACTGAGTTGCCTTGAGCCCCATAGTAATAAACTTTATTAGGATTAGGATTATCCTTATCGTCCTTATCGAAATAATATTGTTTGTAAATGCCTACTGCATCGTATGCTCCATTGTCCTCGTTGTAATATCTCTCCGTCAAGGACTTAAAGAAATCCATCGTGTTGAGATAATTCAAGATAACATTGATTTTTGAAGATGTGTAGCAGTTATATAATTCAATATTGGAGGTTTCAACGCCAATCAAACCGCCGATGTTAAGGCCTGGAGTGTTCAAAGCATTTGAAATGTTTGCAGACAGCTCTGCCTGGCAATAAGAATTTGTTATGCGAACGTGTGGCGCTGGAGTTAGAGTTGAGCCCACAAGGCCGCCCAAAGTGCCAACTGGTGTTTGACCTTGCACAGAAAGTGGCTCGGCTTTGACTGCCACTTGGTCCAAGCTGACAGGGCCACGAACCTGACCAACTGCCCCGCCCAAAGTGATTCTTGCAGTGATGGCCGCATCCACAACCGCTTGGTTGATGATTGAGTAGGTCACCGTGCCTGCTCCAGCAACTCCCGCAATACCGCCAACATTTTCGATGCTTGTATAGCTTGTGCCAGAAGAAGCATAGGCAACAGTGAACGATTGATTCATAAGCACGTGGTCGATTTGTCCGCCGTTAAGCATACCCACAACACCGCCAACTGCAACTGGCAACTGCCCAACGATTGAGAATGGTGCAAAATCTTGCACGCCGCTGTAAACCACAGCATCGTTGAGTTTGCCAGAAATCTCTCCGGCAATAAGCCCGCCATAACGATATGCTTTGATGCAGTTGTTTGCAGACGGCAAAACTTCAACCGTGCTGACAACTGCATTTCTGCCAATGCCGCCAATTGCCAAGCCGGCCCGGTCGCCTCTGACAGAAGCAACGTTTTCCACTTCGATATTTTTTGCATTGCCAGAGCCAAGATGCCCAAACGCAGAGCCTGCATAAGAATAGATTGCAGTGTTAAAGTTTTCAACATAACTTTGGTCTTGGTCTGGGTTATAGTAAGCAACCGCATTGACATTTGAATAGATATTTTTGAAAATGTAGTTGCCTTGCGCTCTTCCAACAACGCCGCCAACAAAGTTTGACCCCTGCACAGTCAAATCATTTGTGGTGATGACTTGCACATTGTAAATCTGCCCATTGTTGACAAAGCCAACAAGTCCACCCACCGATGTTGTGCCGGCAAATGTGACTGAAGAAGGAGAAATCACAAGGTTTTTGATCACTCCCCCTCGTGAAGCGGAAACTCCAAGCCCTGCAAAGAGTCCTGCAGACTGCATCTGCGCGTTTGACTGAAGCACGATAGAGGAAATTTCCATTCCATTGCCTTCAAAGTTGCCAGCAAAAACCGTTTTATAAATTTGCGAGTTTGCCTCGGATGAATAATCAATATCTGCCACCAAACGGTAGTTTGCTGTGTTTTGATTTGACGATGGCGAGTTGTTTTCCAAAATCAGCGACTCCATTGTGCTTGCATTGTAGATAACGTGAGGATTGTAAATCGAGCCGCGATATGCCTTGCGAGTTGCATCGGTTGAAATGTCGTCTTCGTAATTGTAAGTTGCATCGCCAGTGCTCTCGTCAATATCTGCATCCACAAAGTTTCTGATAGAAAGGCTGTCGATATTTGCAGAAACAAGCTCAAGCCTTTGGCTTGGAAGAGTGTTGTCGGAAACGCCATACACCGTGTTGACTTGAACGCCAATTCCGTTTTCATTGTCGATTTGGCTTGTCTCGTTTGTTGGCACAAATGAAATAAAGTTCACGTTTGTTTGCTCTTCTCCTGTGAAGAACCAAATGCCACTTGTGCTCACAGAATTTGTATATGCATAACTGTCAAATTTGCCACTGTTGATGTTAAAACCTTCTCCGGCAATGCCTACAACACCTTCAAAAACAATTGGGTTTAAATCAATGTTTATATCAACATTTTGAGAATCAGAATCTTCTTGAGAATCAGGATCTTTTGTTTCCGTCAAATAATAACAGTTTTCAAAGGTGCCAATTCCGCTGTTGTCTGCCTGATTTTCATTGTCGCCAACCGATTCTTGTTCTTCTTCAAACGGAGTGTTTCTCATTGCAAAGCCTGCCGCAGCAATAGTGTTGTTCTGCAAAAGGCTGAGCGAGAAGCAGTTTTGAATGTTGCCTGTGTTGACATAGACAAATCCTGCCATGTTTGCACTGCCTTGAAGGTTTATATCAGAGTAGCAGTCTGAAATCTGACCTTGGTTTTCATAAACAAGTCCAGCCGAGAAGTTTGGCCCAGACAGATAGCTTGTTGTGCTTTGTGAGTAAAGTTTGCCCGCAGTGATGCCACCTGTGACAAGACTGGTGATGACTTGGCCGTTTGAAGCATTGACGTTGACCAGCCCAGCCACGTGGAAGCCTTCATCCACTTGGTTATCGCTTGAGCGCAAAATGCCTTCTCTATAAGAGCACGCCGCAATTTTGCCGATGTTATAGCCTACCACACCGCCGATATTGAAGGAACCATAAATGCTCAGCGACGATGTGCAGTTTGTGACAAATCCGCTGTTTTCACCCACCAAACCGCCAACGTAAGCCGATTCTATATCGCCCACATTGCATCTGACAGTAAACATGGTGTTTGTTGGCGAATAAACTTTGCAGTTGGTGATGCTGCCATTATTGCGCCCTACCAAAAGTCCTGTTCTATGCTCAACAGTTGTTGTGGCAAAAACAACACCGTAGTTGGCATCTCCAACATCATAGGAAGACAAAATTTTAACGTTCAAATTTTTGATTAAGCTGCCACTGGCCAAACTCGAGAAGACTCCAAGCTCAGAAGCCGACCCCATATCATAAGTTCCACTCAAAACAATTGCGTGACCATTGCCGTCAAGAGAGGCAAAATTTGCCACTTGTGGAGTGTAGGCAGCAAGAGAGTCGTCCACGTTTTCCACATACTCTTTGGAAGGCAAGGTGATATCGTTAAGCAAGATATAGTGCCCGCCTTGGTGCATATCAAGGAAGTCTTGATAGTTAAACACTGGTATTGGCGACTCTTCACTGCTTGAAACAAACACTTCAAATCTCACTGTGGTGGTGATTGTTGTGAAGTTATCAGTTGGATCAGTTGTAGGAACCTGATAAACACTGCCTTGTATTGCAAAACGGCCTTGGTATTTGACATTATAAAGATTTGCCTCAGCATCGTTTATCCTTAGCGGAACGATAGCAAGGTTGTTATAGCGGAAGTAGTAGTTTTCTCCGCTGCCAGTCACAGGCAAATTGTATTCATAAGCAGCCTGTCCTGCACCAACATCTGGCATTGACTGACCAGGTGCGATGTTTGTGTAATACCACCACTTACCTTGACTTGTCAGACTTTGAACAAAGCTTTCAACCATGCTCACAACAGACTGATTGGTGCTGTCATATTCAATATAGTCATAAATGTCAACGCTGAGCGTGCGGCTTGAGCCGATTGGCATTGCAATCACGCCATCTGCCATGCCGGAAATTATGTCTTTGTTGCCATCTTCGTTGTTTTTGTCGCCCAACGAGTTGTCGATGACATATTGCATAACTGTTATATTGACAAAGCCTTCTGCAGAAACCTTGTCATCTTGGCGCGTTGCAGAAACGGAAATTGTCATTGTGTTGTCGCTGCCAAGTTCTCCACTTGTGACTTGAAGATAATATTCGCCGTTTTCTTCGACAATTGTGCCATATTGTGCCCCTTTTGTGATAATCGGCGCTTCAATATCTTGTGGGTTAAAGCCAAAAGAGTCAATAATCAATCTATAACGCAACCCACGCGCAACATAGATTATATCTGTGCCTGCCTCTGGCTGTTTGCCCTCGATTGAAATTGAAACATATTCTTCAAGACGAAGAGTCAAATCAATATACTGCTCTTGAATCACCTGTCCGTCATCATAAACTCTTACAATAAATCGTGAGATATTGTTTTCAACAATTCCTGAATTGCCGATATTATAGATAAAGTAAAGTTGCCCGTTGAATTGCTTGTAAGAACGGCCATCATAAAGCCCCAAAATTTCGTCTTTTGTCAGAAGAAGACCCCTTGAAGTTGCCGAACCTGTGATTTTGGAAGCTTCAAACAAATTTTCGTTGTTCACAGGATTATTTTTTCTTCCCGCCAACGCAAAAGTTGCAACGCCGCTGCCGCTGCTATAGTTTTGGTCTGCATTTTCAATGGTCAAATATTCAAAATCGCTGTCTTCTGGCAACAAATTGACAATCAGCAGCGAGTTTTTGCCAGGATATGTGTATTCACTTTCCATGCCAATTTCGGCTGTCATATTGTCTTGGTCGTTATAGTTGTCAATCAAAATATTTTGCAAAGGCAAATTTTCAAACGTTATATCAATTGTCACATAATAACCAGGATTGGTTTTTGACAAAGCCACAAGCGTATACTCGCCATAAATGTTTTGCTCAAACCTGTTTTTGTAAGCTTCGCTTTCTTTGTTGACCGTGATATTAAGAGGGAATCGATAAACTTTAACATTATCTGAACTACTAATTTCTTCGGCAACACCTATTTGAACTGTAAACAAGCACTCCATCTGTTCATTTGCAACAGGCGCACCATCATAGTTAGATTTAATCACTTGGCCGTCAAAAATTATGTAGTAATACAAATCTTCTCCAACTCTGTGGTCGCTGTCAGGCAATGCTGTTGAACGAATAATGATGGTCTCGTTGATTTGTGTGGTTGTTGAAATTGTGACGTTGTCATATCTGCTTGCGCCAATGCCGATGGCCCCCAATTTGTAGTCAATCATGCCGTTTACGCCGGCATTATCCGTTTCGGACTCGGAAGACTCTCGCCCTTTGTTGACGTATGCCGAGAACTCAATATTTTGGTTTTTGCCTTTTATAATTGGTTTGATGTTGATTTTATAGACTTTTTCAACGCCGCTTGAGTGAGCCCCACTTGAAGTGATAACAATGGTCTGGCCGCTTATGCTCACATCAAACGCATTTTCGCTCTCTACGCTCTCGTCAAAAATAGTGACTTTGGCGCTTATGTCAGTGTTTTGAGCCATGTTGAAATAGAAGCTGTCAAGACTTGCCAGGCCTGTTTTGTCAATTTTCAGAGAATCGTTATTTTCATACTCATAATTTGGTTTGATATAAAGCATTGCGCTTTGGTTTGCATACATCGTGATAGTAAAGTTGTCAATCGGGTCTGAATTTGCCGAAGCAGTTGGATAGACAGTTGAAACAAGATCGTTGTTGAAATAGTTGGTCACAAAAACATAGAAGCTCACCCCGTCATTCACATTCAAAATGCTGCTGCCCGAAACTTGCGCCCAGCCAGTGCCTTTTATCGTCATTGTGCCGTTTTGGTCAATTTCCAAAACGTTTGTGTTGAGTGATTTGAGGGTAATTTCTCCGGTGATAGTTATAGGATAAAGTTTATCACCTATTGAAAGTGTGTTATATTCTTGATTAAGTTTTAGTTGAATGTCAGCAAGCGAAGACTGGTCGCTTTCTGATTGTGCTGAAGCAGCATTAAAATAGTAGGCAAAGAAAGCGTAAAGTCCAGTTTCTGTTGACGTCATTTGATTGTCAAAATGTTCAGTTATTGCAAGATCAGCTTCGGTGCCTTCTTCTTCAAATTGAATGTTGGCAATCACGTTTTCGCCTTGAAGAACAAGGCAAACATTTCCGTAGTATATTGAAGAGTTAGAATCGTTTATTGGCAGTGGTTCGCCTCCAACGTCAACTTGTTGATATTCTCTTCGAACAAATGTGATAAAATGATCTTCTGCGTAAGCAAAAGTGTTTCCGTTGCTGCCTTGAAGGCCAAATGCGATGTTAGTGTAATTCTCTAGCGAAGTTGCTAAGGTTCCCTCATTTTCTTCTGTCAAATCAACCACAAGCATAGAAGCATTTTCGCCTGTTTTGCCATCGTCAACTGCCTGGGCATAAAGGCTTGGAGTGATTATTATTGAAGAGTTATTCTCTATATCTCCAGTAAACAGTCCTGCATATGTCAAGCCAGATAACGCCCTTACAAAGGTTCTGGTAGTGATGCCTGCAAGCGGTTGAGTGTCTGATGCTCCCATTCCATCAATTTCTAACAAGCCGACAACGCCACCGACATAATTTAAGCCGCTGACCTGACCGCCAACAACAACACCCTTGCCAGCCGAGTAAGAAGTTTCTGTATATAGATCTTCTCCATCATAACCAAGCACGCCCTGCTCGTTTTGACTTGCAAGAACTTTGCCGGCAACTGCCCCCACATAACTTTTTGACTCGTCGCCTGGGTGCTGCAAGTTTGCTTCAATCAATGCGTAGGCCAGATAGTTGGTATAGCCAATATGTGTGTCTGCGCCGTCAATCTTTTTTATCACTCCTTTGCTGTAACCCGCAATGCCACCTGCATAAACATCCGCATAGCTATATTCAACAGTCAAGAAATCTTCTGAGAAAAGAGTGTAGCTGTAAAGGCGATATTCTTCTTGAGCCCCAAAATCTTGAGCCCCAAAATCTTGTATTATATCTCCATAATTTGCACCCACAAGGCCGCCGATATAAGCTGCTTCTACTGATACTCCAGATTCAGCTCCGGTGATTGAAACGGTTGATTTTTCAAGCCTTACAGAAACATTTTTAAGTTCTCCATTATTTTTTCCTGCAATCAGCCCGATATAGACCTTTTGATCATTTTCGAGAGTTGCTTCCGCTTGAATTTTGCCAGCAAAAGCAAGGTTTTTAATATAAGCGCCTTCTGCAATGCTGCTGAAAAGTCCTGCAAAGCCATCTTCGCTTAAAGAGCCTGCAGTGATTTCGTTGATGATGGAGTAATCATTTGTTCCGATAATAGAGCCGGTCAACTCGCCAAGAGGCAAAGTTATGCCTTGAGCGCTTATGGTGGTTGTCACTTGATAGTGCGCCGACAAATCTTTCTTGATCGCCTCCAAATCTTCACTGCTGTCAATAGTAAATCTGTTTTCTTCTGTGCCGTTTGCGTAGCTGATTGGAATAATAATCAATCTGCTTCTGTTTTCTTCAATAAACAGCCCTGAGTCGTCATACCAATCTGCAGCCGCGATTGTAAGCGTTGCTTGAAATTCTAAACCTCCAAAAAAGCCTTCATTCATGGCTTCTTTCACAAAATCAGCATCGGGAGTCAAAGTTATGCTGACAATGCCGCCATCAATTTCGACAACATTAACACCAGTATCGTTTTCGCCAAAAAGTCTGTAAGTTTTGCCGTTATAAACAACACTTGCACCAGAGATTGTCACTCGAACGGCTTTGTTGATGGCGGTGTTTTGAAGCACTCTCAAGTCGAGATGCTCTGGCTCTGTTTGCAAACTTGAAAATTCAAGCGAACTGATTGGAGAGAGCGCTGACAAACTTTCAACGGCGTCATAGTTGAGCACGTTGACGTTGATGGAAAAAGAGCGTTTTTGAGTGTTATATTGGTCAATGCTGCCTTGCAAGCTGAAAGAGGTCACTCCGTCCGCCCCTGCACCCAAAGTCAGCAAAAGCTCTTCAGCATCAAAGGTTGCAATAACAGCCCCTGTCAAACTGTGAACAATCTGATAGAGCGAGCTTTCGTTTTCTCTTAAAAACATACTACCAACCCTCTGTCCGTTGTAGAGAAGGCTATAGCCAGGTGCCGTCCATGCAATAAACTTGTTGCTAAAAGTTTCTGCCAAATATGCAGAATTTTGTGGAGAGCGAAACAGAAAGGCTGGGTTATTTGGACTAAAGCTGGTCACATCAACTTGCAGCTGAGCCTGCTTTCTTGCAACAGCATTTGCATTGTTGTTGTAGATATAAATATATCTTGCACTTGCGCCGTTTGGTGTCTGATCGGTTATATAAGACCCCTGTCCGTCAGAGAGCTTGTTGACTGAAAACTCATCGATGTATTCATAGCTGACCACCGTGATGGTGTAAGTCAACTGATAATTTTCGTCAACAACAAAATCTTCAACGTTATAGCCAGTGATTGTGGCAGTGATTGTGGCCACCCCTGTGCGGTTTAGGTTGACTTCAAAGTAAAAGTTTTCGCGATTTGCAAAAGTTATCACCTGCCCTTCTTGCATCACAGTCATTGCCAGTTGACGCATTGCAGTTGAATTTTCGTTTGCGTTTGCAATGATTTCTAGGTCAAAATTGTTTCTTACTGGCAAGGCGCTTGAGTTGTTTCGAGCATAAATCAAAGCCTGTTTGTCGTCAAAGCTTTCAATTCTCATGTTGGCATTTTGGTTTTTTGTTTGAAGAGAAAGACTGTTCAAACTTTCCACCACACGCACTTGAACAGAAATGGCAAAGCCGTTTGGCAAAGTGATTGAATAAACTCCTCTGCCCGTTGCAGTTGGCACAAGGCGGAAATTGAGATAGTATCGTCCGTCTATTCTTTGATAAATCTGTTTGGCTTTTTCAAACTCGACAACGTTCACGCCCGAACTCAGTTGCACTGAAAAATCGTCAAAAATTGCGTCTGTATATATTATAGTTGAAAAATCAACCCCCTGCGCATCGTTGTTGAGTGAGATTGCAAAGCCGTTTTGTGCAAAAGCAGAATACTCTTCGTCGTATGCAATGGTGGTGGAACCTTGCAAGATTTGATAGTTGAAAGTTGAAGTCAACTTGTCTTGATATAGCAAGTTGAAATTCAGCACAACTTCAATTTGTCCGCTTGTTGTAAGTTCGGCACCTTGCCTGCCTTTAAATTCAACAAAATTGTTAAGGTTGTCAACAACAATTTCGCCGCTAGTATACTCCTTTCCTGCATATCTGATTATCAATCCGTCGTCTTCTTGCAAATTGATGGCCAGATTTTCAAAATTGCTGTCATAAGGCAACACGCCAAAATAGAATCGCTGCCAACCAACAGTTTCGCTTTCTATATAATGATTATAGAAGGTGAAAGAGCGGCTTGAAACTGAAGAGTTTGAAAAATTGGCACCGCTTATCACGATATCTTTTGGTTTGTTTTTGATGGAAATTTCTTGGCTGAGAGTATAGTTCACATTTGGGTCATCGCTGTTTTCAAAGCCATCATAGAAGAAATTGACTTTGAAAGTCAGATCCTGCTCAATGTCAGTGTTTGCTGAGATGGTAAAAACAAAAACAGTTTGTTCTTCAGTTTGTTTGCGCTCCCGCGTTACAGTCAGCGCATTTGAACTTGAAAAACTGCTCTGCAAAAGCTTGCTAGCACCCTTCAAAGTGATTTGAAATTTCACGCGCTTGAAGTCAACTTTCAAATCGCTTTGATAATCTAAGGTATAGTCTGGCACCAAGGTGATTTTGTCTTTAGAAAAGCCCTCGTCAAAATATCCTTGCTCAGAAATCTTGTTGCTGTTTGGATTATAAAGCACATATTCATATTCAGAAGAAATTGCATTTCGGTCGATATCTTTTTGCACCACAAATTCTCGCTGCGTAAAAATTTCTTCTCCGTTTGGATTTTGATAGTTTGCGATAAAAGTGAAAGTATCACCAAACCCAACCGACACTGCTTGAGTTGGAATGGCATATTGCCCTTCGTTTGCCTCCACTGGCAAAAAGTCGTATTTGATGTTGCCGTTATGTGCAAGGTCTGCTCGAGCATTAGAGATGGTAAATTCTCTGCCAAGAGAGTCGGCAAAAATCAAATAAGAAAGCGTTTGCGCTTCTCTTTCAATGCTGATCAATTTTACTGAAACAAAATGGTTGCTAAAATCACGAATTTGTGACCCGTCAGAGCCAGAAATCATGCTTGAAACGCTGCCTAAATCTAAGGTAAAGCCGTTGTTGACGCCATAAAAATAGAAATCCATATCTCTTTCTGTGGTTTCATTTTCAAAAACAAAGTCGTTGGCTGCTGGCTGCAAAGTTGAGTTTGAAGAAACGTAGAGCTTGTTTTGTCCTGGCCTTATAAAACTTGAATATTTGTCAACTGTGATGGTGACGCTGCAGCTTTTGTAGCCATCCTCTGTTCTGGCTGTCAAGATTGTTGTTTCATCTGGTGAAACAGCTGTCAAACGCACCGTGATTTGATTGCCATTTTGTGCAATCACTTCTTCTCTAACAACGCCTTCATTTGAGTAAGAAAAAAACAAAGTGTTGTCCATATCATCAATCATATTGTTGATTGTAAACACAATATCTGCTTCTTGTCCAGCTTCAAGGCTGAGCGAAGAGACTGAGCTTGTCAAACTTACATTGCTATAATCTTTTGGTCCACATGAAGCAAAAAACAGGCTTGCCAGCAAAACTAACAAACTGCAAATAAACAAGTTTATTTTCTTTGTTTTTGTCAAAGCAAAGCCTCCTTTTTTTTAATTATCTTCGTTTTTCTTCATACATATTTTCAACATATTCAAGTGACCGGATATGCACCATAGTTCTTGAAGTTGGCGCAGTGATAACAAAGGCCTGTCCACGCTGAGCGGTCACGATTGAATTTTGTTCTTCTTTGTTGATACCACCCGAGTTTTTGTAAAGGTCGATAAGGTCATTGACGTCACTTGGAGAAAGTGAGAAAATAATTGAATACTGACAAGCATTGATGATGGCTGTGGATTGTCTTTTGATTTCTTCCGACCCTACAAAGTCATTGATGTTTTGTGTGATAACAATCTGCATTCCACCATACTTACGAATACGTTTTGCCATCGCCATCATAAAGTTGAGCGCGATTGGGAATTTTGTGTTGATAAAGGTGTGCGCTTCGTCAACTGCAATAATGATTTTTCTGTTTGTGCCGTGGATTGAGTTATAATCTTTGTTGTTGATGATTTCGTTTTCCAGATATTTGAACACCAAAAGCATTTGAGCATTGGTCAGCATATCATTGTTGCCGGCAATAAGCGACTGGAAGTTGAAGCAAACAAAGTTTTCGTTTGTTTCAATGGAAGTTGGCCCATTCCAAAGGTTGGAGTTTCTGCCGCCTTTGGCAAATTTTCTGATGTAAGCCTCAACAACTCGCAAGTTTTTGGAATAGAACTCGTCGTTTGAAGCTTTAAGTTCTTTTTGAATCAAAGCGTAAAGGTCATCGAAAATTGGGTAGTCTTTTGGCTTAAGTTTGGTAAGATCAGTGTTTTCATCAATATTTTTTTCGTTATACATCTTTAAGATAAGAGAGTTGACAATTTCAAAAGCGTCTGACGAAATTCCTTCTAGCACTGTTCTGAAAAATTGCTCCAAAAACTGCAGGTGTTGATTGAAAGAATCGTCTTTGGCTTCAACTTTGAAGTATTCTGACTTTGATGCATAGTCGTCTTCGTCTTCCGATTTGTCAAGCGCTCTGATAACGTGGAACGGGTTAATGATGCCCTGCAAAGAAGAACCAACGTCAATCAACTTGCCTCTCAAACTTTCAGTGAGTTTATAGTATTCCTTTTCTGGGTCGCAAATAAAGATTTTTGTGTTGTCTGCCGCAAAATTGGCAAGCAGCATTTTGACTGCATAGGATTTTCCTGAGCCAGATTTTCCGATAACCATCATGTTTGAGTTGACCCTTTGGCTGTCGCGCTGGAAGAAGTCAACAAAAACAGGATACATATTGTCGCCGATATAAATTCCATTGTCATCTTGAAGCTCGCTGGAAACAAACGGGAAAACTCCTGCCAAGGTGTAGGTTGGAAAACCTCGTTGCAATTCGGTAAAATTGTCTCTCATAGAGATGTTTGAAGAAATAAAGCCGTCAATTTGCCTTGCATAGAGTTCTGAAAATCTGAAGCCTTCTTGTTTAAGCACCGCCTTAACATCTTTTCGAGCGGTGTCTTCACAAGTGATAAATGTGTTGACATCGTATAGTTGCTGGTTGTTGTTTTTCAGTTGAGTGAGCAAGTCTCGCAAAGTGTCAAGGTGGGTGCGCAGCTCAATTTGAGTGCTGCTTTTGCCAGTTCGGTATAGTTTTGACTCCATATCCATGATGGCTTTATCGATTTTTCGTTCGCTTTCAAATTTTGGCGCTTTTTTAAATTTCATCACCACCTTTGTTCGGTCGAGCAAGAAGAAGGAAGCCCCCCAAGCATTGCCCACTTGCAAAGGATATTCGCTTATGGCAAAAGTTCGATAAAATTTGTCGTCAACGCTATATTTTGCTGAACGGAATTTGATCTTGTTTGGTGATGCCCAATTTATGTATTCGCTGTAAGGCACCGAATCGATTTCTCGTTCGTCAAATTCACGATTATAGTTGGCTTTGATAAACACGGCAAGTTCCCCACCCGTCAGCCTTCTTGTTGAAACAGGCACAAGCGAAGTTGCAAGCGCGCTTGTCATGCCGTTAACGGTGTTTTCAAGCGCTTCGATATCTTTGCCAAGCACAACAAGATAGAAATAATCTTTGTAGATTTTTTCCTTTCTGTTTCTGCTTTCAATAAAGGCCAGCCTTTCTTGAAAAACAGGTTCTCTTGCATCAAGTTCTTCCTGCGTCATCTGTTTTTCATAAACTTGCTCAAGAAGTCTGTCAAACTTTTTGTTTTCGTTGTAAGCATAATTATCAAGCACCATGGCTTTGTTGATTTTTACAATTTCGCACACCTGACTTTCTTCAAGCCTGCGAAGAGCATTTCCAAAACCAACATCGATAACGTTGTTTTGATTATATTCATTGAGAAGCCCAAACAAAATTGGTTTGACTTCAAGCACCTGTGCATAGTAGTCACCAAAAGAAATAAACCGATCTTGATAAATGCTTTCAAAAGGCACAATGCTCTTTATGTTTGGCTTGTTGTTTTTTGGCGTTTTTTCATAAAGCTTTTTTTGCATTGAGTAGCGGATGATATGCACATACGTCACATAGAGTCTGTCACTATCCGAAATTTTGAAGAAGAGCGAAATCCCAAAAATTGCCCAAACGATTGCCACCCAAATGTGGCCTTCAAAGTTTGAGGTGACCAAAACAATCAAAATAGCTGCGGCGATAACTGCAAGCACCAAATCGATTGCAGTAAAGCCCCGCATGAATTCAAGTTTAACCTTTGTTCTTCTTGGAATAATTCTTACCACTTCTACCTCGCTAATTTATTTTACTACAATCAGCGACAAAAATACAAACGATTAAACAAGATTTTCCTTTTTTTTCACAAAAATATTTTTAATATAAAAATATATTTTTTTCACGCCTTTGATTTGCAAAAAAATTATTTACTGAAAAAAAACAGAAAATTTAATTTGTCATGTTTTATTGCACGATTTATTATTTTTTCAGTGATTTTTTCATCTTTTTTTGCAATTATTTCATTATTATATCCAAAAATATTTTTCGTCAATGTTTTTCCAATAAGCCTTGATTTGTTTGCAGCAACTTTTATAGGCAAAGAAGAAGAAAAATTTAATTGCTGATTTTGCAAATTTATTTGATTTAAAATTTCCACTTTTGGCGATATTTTTGAAAAATTTAACATTTTTTTATTATTTTTTATGTTTTTTTTACTATTTTTTTTATATTTTTTAAAAATCACAAAATCTTTACCAATAAATGCAATATTTTTTTGCATTATTTCGCACCTGTCTGTCAGCAATTTTTTGACCTTGTTTTTCTCAAGCAAGCACTCTCTCACCCTGCCAAGATTGACTCCGTTTTCATCATAAACAATCTTGCCGAGAGGATTTGACTGCTGCTCTGCTTCGAGATTTTGCATGGCCAAAATCGAGGTGATAAAAACTTGCTCGCCGCTATAGGAAACAACATCACAGGCATCCAAAAACTTTTCAACTTCGCTTTCGCCGTCACAAATCACAAACCCAACAAGCGCCGAGCCATCTGTGAGAAAAATTGGGCTGAGAATATATCCAACTTCTTCCCCTTCGGCAAGAGCAACAACTTTTTTTGAAATAATTTCACTCAACTTTTCCATGTTATAATTCTATTTTCTTCCATCTCATATAATGCGCAAAAGACAAAATAAGACAAAATATTTTTCTTCCGCACTTGACAAAATTTTTAAAACAAACTATATTTGTTATGGAGTAATTATGAAAAAAGAAAAAAAATTTAGTGGAAAAATTGAAAAAAATATGACAATAAAACAACTTCTCGACCTTGACGAAACTCTGGCCGACGTGCTGATGGGCTTTGGAATGTTTTGCGTGCTTTGCCACGTTGCAGATGACGAAACAGTTGAAGAGGCAGCAATGGCTCACGGCATAGACGTTGACTTTTTGCTTGAAAAACTAAACGAAGCTTTGCCGCAAAACAAATAACCAGATTTTTTAACAAACAAAAACGAGCCTGATTAAGACTCGTTTTGTTGTTTTTCAGTTTAGCAGCAGTTTTATGGCTTGCAAAAGTTTATCAATCCCCCTTCCCGTTTTTGTGGAGATAAGTATTTGATGATTTTTTATTTCAACTGGGCCAGAAAGTTTGTCTGCTTTGTTGAGCACAACAATTCTGTTTTTGGTTGCGCCAAGCTGGTCAAGAAGATTGTTTGTTATGTCGATGTTGACTTCAAACTCCTTTTTATCGCCATCTTTTTTTTGCAGCGAAACATCCACCACGTGCAAAAGAAGGTCAGCATCAGCCGCCTCTTCCAGCGTTGAAGAAAATGCGTCAACAAGTTGATGCGGAAGGTCAGAGATAAAGCCAACAGTATCCGTCAAAAGTGCATACTCGCCCTCGCCTAGATAAAGTTTTCTGCTGGTGGTGTCAAGGGTGGCAAAATACTTGTCATCAGCATAGATATTTTCTTTGGTCAAAAGATTTAGAAGGGAACTTTTGCCTGAGTTTGTATAGCCCACCAGTGCAATTTTTGGCAATCTTGACTGCAATCGCTCTCTTCTTGAAATTTGCCTTTGGTTTTTGATTTTTGCAATTTGCTTTTTGAGCGAATCAATTTCTTTTTCAAGTACCCGTCTGTTGAGCTCGAGTTTGCTCTCGCCTGGGCCCCTCATGCCCACACCAACACCGCCAAATCTTCCGCTTGAGCCCTGCATTTGCGAAAGTCTTGGCAACAGATAAAGGTCTTGGGCCAGTTTGACCTGCAATTTTGCTTCGCGGCTTTGTGCACCTTGGGCAAAAATATCGATGATAAGCCCCACTCTGTCAACCACTTTGACGCCAAGGGCATCTTCAAGATTTTTGACTTGCGAGCCTGTAAGAGGATAATCCACCACGGCAACATCAATTTCGCTTTCGCATTTTTCGATATACTCTTTGATTTGGTCGACCTTGCCCGAACCAATCACTGTGGAGCGATTGAAGTCTTTAACGTTTTGATAAAAGCTGTCCACAACTTTTAAGCCTGCCGTTGTGGCCAATTTTTCAATTTCATCAGTTTTTCGCTCTTTGTTATCTGTTTTTGTTGAACACACAACAATGGTGATAGCCTTTTCTTGCTCCATTTCCATAGTTGTATTATAACATTTTGCGCCAAACTATGCAACTTAATTTACAAATTTACCCCCACGATTTCGCCTGTTTGGGCATTGATAACCACGTCATATTTCACCCCTTGCTCGCAAACCAGCCTGAAGCTCCAAAAGAGTTGGTCAAACAAACCACCTTCTTCATGCAGCAATTTCAAATATCCTTCACCGCAAAATTGACCTTCACGATAGCAAGAGGCAATTTGGTCGATAAGGGCAACTCTTGCCTTCTCCAAAGCCTGCTCGGCATCAACTGCAAAATTGTTTGTAAGGTTTTCAAGTTCAATTTTCTTCTCGCCCACCACAATAGCAACAGAAGAATCTGCGCTGATAGCATAGCCAAGGTCGCCCATATAAATATGATTGACAGGGTTTAGTTCAAGCGTAAAATCTTGACTTTGGCCGTCAATAATCAGTTCGACTTGCAGCAAACTCTCTTCTCTGATATTTGCAAACTTGACTTCGACAAGCGAAAAATCACAAGTCTGCCCATGTTTCCCGTCAACTTTATAGTCAATTTCTCGCCTGCCAACACTCACACTGGCATCCACTCCCTGACCTTGTCCATGAAAATAAGTTGTTGTGATTTCGCTCATATAATCATCAAGTTTAAACTTTTTTTCTCCACAGCCAACCAGCATTAAAGGCAACAGCAGCAAAGCAAATGCAAAAATCTTTTTCATACAACCTCCGATAGTCTAAATTATGTTTGAAAGTTTGCAAAAATGTGTTAAAATGTTTTTGCGAGGGTAAAAATGGAAAACAACTTGAAATTTTATTTAGACAAAGCTTTAAAAGAGCATTTTGCCTTGGGTGCTTTCAATTTTTTTAACATGGAAAGCCTGCAGGCCATCATTGATGCCAGCTTAAAAACCAATAGCCCAGCCATCATGCAAGTGTCGGAAAGTGCTTTACGCTATATGGGCGAAGATTTTGTGACAAGCCTTGCAAAAACTGCAAAAAAATTTAATCCTGCCCTTTTTCTACACCTTGACCACGGAAAAAGTTTTGAAATTTGCAAAAAAGCAGTCGACCTTGGCTTTGACAGCGTGATGATTGATGGCAGCGACCTTTCTTTTTCGCAAAATGAAAGTTTGACGAAAAAAGTTGCTCTCTACGCTCACAGCAAAGGTGTTTTGGTTGAAGGAGAACTCGGCCAAATAAAAGGCGTGGAAGATGATGTTGATGTTGCGGTAAATTCTTTCACCAGTCCAGAAAAAGCTCTCGAATTTGTCAAAAAAACCAATGTTGATATGCTGGCAGTTGCCATTGGCACAAGCCATGGTATAAACAAGTTTTCAAGGCCGCCATGCTTAAGAGTTGACCTTTTGCAGCAAATTGAAAAACTGCTGCCTTGCACACCACTAGTTTTGCACGGAGCCTCCACAATAGACAAAGAAATTGTCAAAACCTTCAACGATTTTGGCGGAAAGCTGGAAAAAGCAAACGGCCTTAGCCAAGAACTTTTGAAAAAAATCGTCAAAGAACACAATATTGCAAAAGTCAACACAGATTCTGACTTGCGACTTTCTTTTACTTCACAGTTGCGCAAAGAATTAAGCGAAAATAGAAGCGAGTTTAACCCGCGAAGTTATCTTGACAAAGCAAGAGAAAAAACTGCTCAAATTTTGGTTTACAAAATGGAAAATGTGTTTTATAGCGCCAAAAAAAAGCAGCTCTGATAGGGGCTGTTTTTATCTTTCTTTTTCGTCACATTTGCTTGGAAGACACCTTTTTTCTTTTGCCAAACCTAAATATTTTTTTCTTGTTGCCTTGCCGCCTCGAATGTGTTTTTCTCGAAAATTTTCATCCAAAATTTTTTGAACACGCAAATAAAGCACTTTGTCAAGTTTATAAAGCCTTTTTGAAAGGTCATTGTGTACAGTGCTTTTGCTTAAAGAAAAAATTTTTGCAGTTTTTCTTATTGTGTCATGAGTGGAAAAAATATGATTTGCAAGCATTAAAACTCGTTTGGTTTTCTCATTATCCATAGCTATGCCTCCATGGCATAACCTATGACCAAAACTTGAAAATTATGTCAAAAAATGACGAAAGCTCTCGCATTTGGAGAGCTTTTTTATCAAATTTTACACATTCTGGCTGCAAAAATCAAATTATTTGTTGGTATACTGTTCAATCAACTTGACGATTGAAGGTATGTCGCTGAGCTGTTTGAGTTGCTCATCTGGTATGGAAACATTAAATTCATCTTCAAAAGTCATAAGCATTTCGACAACGTCAAGAGAGTCTGCCCCCAAGTCTTCCACCACGTTTGCAGTGTCAGAAATATCATCGGTTGAAATGCAAAGTTGTTCTGCGATAATCTTTTTTACTTTATCAATTGTTTTCATAATTCCTCCATGCACATTATATCACAACAAAAAAATTTTACAAAACAAAATAAGCAGAAAAATCTGCTTATTTGTTTTGCAAATCAAGATAGTTGTTTGGGTCAACAGGCTCTTCATTCAAATATAGTGTGAAATGAAGGTGGTCGCCAAGGTCAGATTCAAAAGTTGCGCTGTTGCTGATTGAGCCAATTTTTTCGCCAGAAGCAACCGAGTCTCCTTCTTGCACCACAGGCTCTTCTGCCAAAGAACTATAGGTGCTGACAAAGCCTGCTTCATGCGTGATTTCAACCTTGTAGCCGTTAAGTATATCATAGCTTACATCTGTTACTGTTCCATCAAGAACGGCAAAGACGTCTTGATTGTCTGAAGTGAAGTCAACAGAAAGGTGCGCCTCCCATTGATTTAGTGTCGTGTTTTCTTGAAGAGCGGTGGATGAAAAGTCTTTGACAATGCTTGCCTGGCTCATAGGCAAGGAAAATTCAAGACTAGGTGAAGTTGTTGGCGCACTGCCTCTGCCCGCAAGAAGTCCCACCGTGATTGCAACAACAACCACAACCGCTCCAACAGCCACATACATCCAGTAGTTTTTGAAAAACTCGACAAATTTGTTTTTCTTTGTGATTTCCATTTTTTACCTCCTGCCAAGTTTATTGCCAGAAGAAATGATTTTATACACAATTTTTCACTTAAAACTTGTTTTATCAAAAGCCTGTCAAAATCAGCGGAAATCCGACAATCACCTGATTTTGCTGCTGAGCAATCTGAACATTTATCTTTTTGCCTGCCACATAGCGAAAATCGTCATACAAATTTGTATAGCCGTAAAAAACCTGCATCCCTTCCACATCTTGCGACTGATAAAACTGCCCAGGCAAGTTTTGCATAACCTGTTTTACGCTTTGAGAAAAATACAAATTGAACCCTTGAATTTTGTCTGAATGGCTGCGGTAAAAATTTTCAATGTCGCTATAGACCTCCACAATATATTGCTCACCGTTTTGCACATAATCAAACCCTTCAACCTTTTGGTCAAGCACAAAACTAGCTCGCGTCGCTAAAGAAAAAGATAGCTTTGGCGATAAATCAAAACAGCAAAAAACAAACAACAAAACCGTCACAAACAAAAAGGCAACCAAATTTTTCATAGAAAAATGATTGCCTGATTTTTTTGTTATAAAAAACTTTTTTTGAAGAATTTTGTTATAAAACAGTCATTAAAGTAAACATAACCACGGCCGCAACAAAGCATAGCACTGCCAAAGCAGAAAACAAGATTTTTTTGCCTTTTTGCTTGTCTTTTTGCTTTTCTTGCTTGGCAACATCTTCTTCTTTTTGAGAAGAAAGATTGTTTTGCTTGTTTACATTTGGTGGTGGAACTGGCGGAACAAATGGCATAAGCAACTCCTTTAGGTTATTATAACCAAACAGGCTGAATTTTGTCAATCGTTTTGCACAAATTGCCAGTCCCAAATCGTTTGACTGTCAAGAGTGCTATCAAGTGTTTCAAAAACAAAGGATAAAATATATTTTTTCCAGCTGACAGGCTGAAAATTTTCTCCGCCAACTATAATATGTGAGCAAAAGTTTACCTTCTCGTTTGGCTTGATAAGGTCATTATAGTAAAAATATCCATCTTCGTTTTTGACCCAGTTGCTGTTTTCAACAACGTCAACTTCCAGCATTTGATTTTGGCAGGTGTAAACAAAAACTTTGGCTCGCAAATATAGCAAAGACTGATCTTCGGCATTTTTGACGGCAACCACTTGCGGCAGCCTTTCGCCCGGCAAAAAACCACCAGAAAAATTTAGAGAAACACTTATCGCCTGATTTTTGTTTAGTCCACACTCAATGTTCTGCCCCAAAACCAAATCGGTGGTAAAGGCGTTTTCAGTTTTGAAAAAAAAGCCGCTTTTGCCAAGAAAAACACTCAGCACCAGCAGCAGCGCAAGCCCAACACAAGCAAAAAGCCAACCAAAATTTGATTTGTCAATTTTCATACAAATATTTTGGTCGGCTTGAAGGTTTTTATTCATTTCAGCACAAACAAATCACACCTTTTTTCTTCTGCGTGAGCGAGCCATGCGGAAGTTGTCGATTTGAATTTGTTTGAACTGATTGCTCTCTTCAATCAAATTTTGTCGGCAAACATTCCAGCGATACTTTCTGTTGCCATAGCTGACATCGTAAGAGAGAATGAAAATGCCAAGCAGCAGATAAACATAATAGGAGAAGAATCTCCAGCCAAGCAGCACCCAAACCAGAATGTCGCCTTGTCCCACAATAGAGCCAAATGCTGCTGCAAAGGAAATTTCGTTCATGCCCGTTCCGCCAGGCAAAGGGAAGAAGGAAGAAGCCATATCAACCAAGTTGCACATCACAAAAATTGGAATAAACATTTCCCCTTCTATGCCTCCGTTGAAAAAGTAAATGATAAAAAATGGAATCGAATAGTGGAAAAGCATTTTGACAATACTCATCCCCACAAGAAACAAAAAGTCTTTTGGGCTTTTGGCATACTGCTGCATAACATCTTGAAAATCGCTGATATATTTGGTGATTTTTTCATATTGTTTGTCATAATTTTTGACAATTTTCATTTTGTAAAGCATTCTTAAAACCTTTACAACCAGCTTTTTACCCACCGTTTTGCAAACGCTCAAAAAAACAGCAACAATCAGCACCACCGAGCCAAGAACAAAGCCAATGATACTTGTTGTCATAACAAAAACGTTCATATTCATAACCGCAATGCTGTAAATAAGGCAGACCAAGCTGAGAATAAACCAAGCAATTTGCCCAAAAATATACTTGCCAAACGGGATAGAAAGCGAGGTGTGCATTGGCAGTCCGTGAGATTTGGAATAGGCTATTTGAAAAGGCTGCCCGCCTGTTGCCATTGGAGTGACGTTGTCATAATACCTTCCAATAAAGGTCAACTTGAAAGAAAAGCCAAGAGCCCACCTGTTTGTTGAAATCTTCATAAGATAGCCCATTATCAAAGTTTCGGCAAACAGCAGTGCGCAAAACAAAGCCACAATCACCAAGAGAGCAGTCCAAGAAACTCTCAAGCCTGAAAGAGGCGCAAATTCTTCTTTTGTCAGTTGATAAGCCAAGATGCCGGCAACGATGGCAATGTTAAGAAAAAAGAAGAAAAGATTTTTCAGTTTGCTTTTTTTGCTGCTTTTTTTTGAAACAGATTTTTCGGCCTGTGCAAGTTTTTCCTTTTGCTCCTCTTCGCTCATCGGTTTTGCAAAAGCTTTTTCAGCCTTTATTCTGAGTTGTTGAAAACTAAGTTTTCTTTTTATCACACTGAACAAATTTTCTTTTGTTTTTTTCTTTTCATGTTTTTGGCTTTTAAAAAGCGCTTTTGACTTGTCTGCTGGATAAAAAGCCTTGCCTTTTAAATCTGACAAATCATTTTCATCATCAATGCAAGCCGTCTCAGCCTTTGCTTGTTGAGCGACTTTGTTTTGCGTGGTTCCATCAATTGAAAGCTGCAATGCCTTTGTTTGGTTTTGCAGATCATCAGATTTTTGCATAAGACTAGTTTAACAAATAAAAATGCCCTTGTCAACTTAACAAGAACATTTTATTGTGATAGTTTTATTTTATTTAAAACAAATCAGAGTAGCGGTCTATAAAATGTTTTATAGAATATTGCCCGCGCAATTTTTCAATGTCAAGCGATTGCTGGTTAGTGCTTTCTTCTTGATAAATTTCGTCATAAAGCACATCGAAGTAAGTTTTGTTAACAAGTGGATTTACTCTTGTGTGATAAAGTGTGTAAATCGCACTATCTGGGTTGTTTTCGTCACCTTCTGCATAGCTCAAAGCAAAATTTTCATCAGCCGTTGTCAAAAGTTTTGCGATATTTTCATTTTGTGCAGGGCCTGTGTAAATAATGATGTGCAAGCCATAATTCGATCTTACATAATTTGGTGACACATCACCAAACTTCCCCTGTCCATTGTTGTAAAGAGCAATAGCTGCATCTTCAAATGATTGAACGAAGCTTGACACGCCTTCTCCATTTGAATCAACACCAACAACATAACAAGATTCAGCATTAAACATACCTTCATCTTCATTATACATATAGATGTATTCATTTATAAGGTCGGCTTTGCTGTAAAGCCTGGTCTCGTTTGAAAGTTGATCTTTTATGTTTTGCAAAAGTTCACTTTGGGTCAAATTAGACTTAACTTCTTTGTAAACATTGCCCCCTTCTTCTTTTTGTCTGACAACAGGTTTAAGCTGATTGTAAAGTGCTGTCAAATCATTTTCAAAATAAGTTCTTGAATAGCTGCCATCATAGCTTACATCACTATTCACAAGTTCTTCAGGTGGCTCGCCTTCGTCAGGAGATTGACCATAAAATCTTTCATAAATTTCGTTGTATTTCTCCTGTTGCGTTTCATCAAACATAATCAAAATGTTTGCAACAGTGAAGTATTTTGTGTCTTCTTCACCATTTTTGTAGTAATAAACACCTGCTGCATTGCTTTGAATGGTGCTGTCGTATTCTGAACTGTTTTCAACTTTGTATTGAACAAAATCTCTTCGCACTTTGCTTGAGTATAGAGACAAAATATCGCTGAAAGTTACGTAAGAAGCTTCGTCATAATTTTCAAACTGCTCTGAGTAGACTGTTGACATATAGCCTTCATAAGCCAATTTGCACAGTCTGTCAATTTCTCTTTCAAAAAGGCTGACTGTGTCAGTTGAAAGGTTGAGTCCCTGCTCTGATGAGATAAGCGCTTGCTTATAGTCTTCAAAAGCCTCTCTGTAATCATCGCCGCCGTCAATCACACAGCCAACAAGGTTTTGATAAATCAGTTTTTTGTCTTCTTGGCTTGAATAGTCATGAGCCTTGCTTTCGTCATAGTCATAGTCGTCAAGCACTTTTGTAGGCACATTTTCTCGAACAATTTGTCCGTTTTCAATTTTGGCAGTTTTTTGGTAGCCTTCAAAAGAAACATCTTCGGATGTTGGTGCTGACTCTTCTCCAACAATTTCTTGATAGTAGCCATCAAAATTGTTTAGAATGGAATCCATCGCCTGCTGCCAGATGTAAGACTTCTCTTTTTTGGTCAGCCCCCCTCTTTCTTGCACAATTTTTTCGCCTTCAATAATGCTTATTTTGTTGTTTTCAATCAAAGTCAGTGACATGTTGTAAGCTTCTTCGGTTGTGTAGCCATAATACTGCTCATAAGTCGAGCCGTAGCTCAGATACATTTCAATCAATTCTTTCTTTGTGATTTCAACAACTTTGTCATCTTTTTCAAGCGTTGCAACAATGGTGTTGTAATAAAGCTCTGTGTTTTGTGTGAACAAAGTGCAGCCTGTCAAAATTGACATGCTGAAAAGAGTGAAACATAACAGTATTCCTAAAAATTTTTTATTCATATATACTCCATAGCAAGCAGATAAATTTACTTAATCCAAAAGTTACACCTTAAAGTTTAGCACATTTGCCACCAAAATTTCAAGCAAATTTGTGTATCTTTTTTAAATTATTGCATTTGCAAAGGTTTTTAATCAATTTTTGTGGCTTCAATCAAAAAATCCAACATTTTTTCAAGTTTTTTTGCCACGCTCAGGGCAAAATTGAAAGAAATTTTAAGGCAAGAACCATAGACGAGTTTGCCGCCAAAAGTCTCCATTTTTTCAGCCAAAGGCCGATCGACAATTTGCTCTTGCTTTTTAAGATAGATTTCGCTGACTGCATTGTTGATTTTGATTTTTTCAATCATAAACCGTCCTGCCAAATTGCGCAAATATGCCAAATTGCAAAGGTTGACAATTTCTTGAGGCACAGCACCAAAACCATCTTGCAAACTTTCAATAACATTTTGCTTATCGCTTTGGCTTTCAATTTCGCTTATACGGGTGTAGTAAACAATGCGCTCTTGGCTGGAAGAGATATAGTTTTGGTCGATAAATGCATCAATAGCCACTTCAAGCTTAACATCGTTTTTGCCTTCAACTTTTTCGCCTTTAAGATTTTTGACCTCTTCATCCAAGATTTTCACATACATATCATAGCCCACTTTTGCAATATGGCCATGTTGCTGCTTGCCAAAAATGTTTCCCGCCCCACGAATTTCAAGGTCTCGCATGGCAATTTTAAAACCACTTCCAAGGGTTGAAAACTCTTTCAAGGCTTCTAGCCTTTTGATTGACTGTTCTGTCAAAACTTTGTCTTTTGCATAGGTCAGATAGGCATAGCTGAGTTTGTCACTTCGGCCAATTCGACCGCGCAACTGATAAAGAGTGCTAAGCCCCAGCCTGTCGGCATCCACAACCACCATGGTGTTTGCTTTTGCAAGGTCAACGCCATTTTCAATCAAAGTGGTTGAAACAAGAATGTCATATTTGCCAGCATAAAGATTTTCAATCACCTTTTCAAGATGAGCTTCTTGCATTTGCCCATGAGCAAACCCGATTTTGCACTCCGAAAGCATGGCTGCGATGTGAGATGCGAAAGCGTCAATATTCTCCACTCGGTTGTAAATTACAAACGAAATTCCACCCCTTGCTTTTTCTCGCAGCAAAACGTCTTTAAGCAGTTGGTCGTCAAAGCCTGTCACATAGGTTTGAATTGGCAGTCTGTCTTTTGGCGGAGTTTCAATCACCGAAATGTCTCGAATGCCTGAAAGCGACATATTGAGCGTTCTTGGAATAGGAGTTGCTGAAAGAGTCAAAACATCCACCAAGGTGAAGTTGTTTTTGATTTTTTCTTTATGTTCAACTCCAAAGCGCTGCTCTTCATCCAGCACCAAAAGCCCCAGCCGCTTGAAAGAAACATCGTTTGACAGCAACCTGTGAGTGCCAATCAAAACATCAATCTTGCCATCTTTGACATCTTGCAAAATTTGCTTTACTTCTCTTGCAGATTTAAACCTGTTGACAACCTGCACTTTGACGCCAAAACCTTCAAACCTTTTTGAAAGCGTTTCAAAATGCTGTTGCGACAAGATTGTTGTTGGGCAAAGAAGGGCGGCCTGAAAACCATTATATACACACTTGAAAATTGCCCTCATGGCAACTTCGGTTTTGCCAAAGCCAACATCGCCGCAAACAAGCCTGTCCATAACTTTTCCGTTTTCCATGTCGCCGTCAATATCCAAAATTGCTTTTTCTTGGTCGGCTGAAAGTTGATAGGCAAAGGCATCAGCAAACTGTTTTTCCAAAAATTCGTCTCTTTCAAACTTAATCCCCTTTTTCTGCTGCCTTTCTTTATAAATTTTGGCAAGAGAAAAGGCCATTTCTTTAACGCTTGAGCGCACCCTTTCTTTAAGCCTTGCAAATTCAGCGCCGCCAAGAGAAGAAAGTTTTGGGCTTTGCTCTGCGCCAACATATGCTGAAAGAGTGTTTGCCTCTTCGCTAGGCAGATATAAAATTCCGCCATTTTTGTATTCAATCACAAAATAGTCTTTTTCAACATCGGCAATTTTCAACCTTTCAATCTTTATGCACTTGCCTATGCCATGAAAACTGTGAACAACAAAGTCGCCCAGCTTTGGCAGATAGAAAACTGAATGCTTTGATTTTGAAAAATTGGTGGTGGAATGCTTGAAAAGACTGTCAGAGCCTATGCAGACAATTTTGCTTTCAAGAAAAGAAATTTGATAAGGAAAATCAAGCTTGGAAATATACAAACCAGCCGCAAAGTCATCTTTTGCATCAAAATCTTGCCAAGAAAGCATATTTTCAGTGCAAAAATCCTGCAATTTTTGTTTGTATCTTTCATCTCCAGCAAAAAGGACGATTTTCATCCCCATCTTTTTGAAAGCCAAAATATCATTTTTCAAAGCCAAAAAATCGGTCAAATAATTTCTGGAAGGCAAAGATGAAATTCTATGCTGAGTAGAAACATCGTCAAGGCTGTCAAAAACCACCTTGCTTTTTTGATAAAGCTGGTCAAAAGTGACGTAATTTTTTGGGTCAAAATACGACAAAACCTGATAACTCTGCATCAGAAGATTGATTTCTTTTTCATAGTTCAGACTTTGGTCCAAAAAAACATTTTCGCTCAAATCTGCAATGCAATCTTCCCCCTTAGCCAAAACGCAAGGACTTATTGCAACTTTTTCGATATTTTTGATGTTTTTCATGCCTTCAAGGTCAAAAAAATGTATTTTTTCCACCAAATCATCAAAAAACTCAATTCTTACAGGGTTTTCTTCAGTGATTGGAAAAATATCGAGAATATCACCCCTTAAAGCAAACTGCCCTTTTTGCGAAACAAGTTCTTCTCGTTGATAACCAAGGCTGGCAAGGTTTTGCGTCAGTTTGACCAAATCCAAACTTTGATTGCAGGCAATCTCAAAAGGCTTTAGTGCATTTTTGTCAAATTTGACCATTGCCGAGCAAGGCAAAACAATAAGATAGTCAAGCCTTCCGCTCAAAAATTTGCAAACATTTTCAACAAAAGGCTGCATATTAGCCTCGCCTTCTTCTCGGTCTACTGCAGAAGAAACAATTTCGGCAGTTTTGCCCATCAAAACAAGAGCCCTGCGCAATTTTCCTGCGCTTGCAAAATTGTCAGACAAAAAAATTGATGGGCCTTGAAGCAAAGCTAAAATTGCCTTTTCTCCATCGCCACCACCAGAAATTTTTTTGCAGTTTAGCAAAGACTTTACGTCTTTAAAAAAATTTTCTAGCATATTTTCTCCAGCACCATCTCTGCCGCTTTTTCAATAATATCATCAAACAACTGCTTGTCTTTGATTTTTGAAAGCACAAAATCAGCAAGAGGCAAACTTTCATCTCGGCCAATACCCACCTTTATGCGAGCAAAATCTTGCCCGATAAAAGAAACGATTGACCTTAAGCCATTGTGCGTGCCAGCACTGCCATGCTCGCGATAGCGGATGGTGCCTTGCGGCAAGTCAATATCGTCAACCACCACAAAAAATTTGCCGTCGTGATAACGTTTTTTCAAAAGTGCCAAGGCCTGTCCACTGTTGTTCATGTATGTGGTTGGTTTTGCAAGAATGATATTCTGCCCCTTGTATGAGGCCTTTGCCACCATACATTTGTCTTTTGACAGCGAAAAGCTTGTCGACAAAATTTGAGCCAATTTGTCAACTACCATAAATCCAATATTGTGATAGGTGTTTTGATATTCGCTTCCTATATTTCCAAGACCAACAATAACAATCATACTGACATATTCTCGATTTTTGTGTAAGCACAGACAATTTTTCCGTCAGAAATTTTGCTTTTTTCAATATATGAATTTTCAATCAGGCAGTTTTTGCCAATGATGCTGTCCTTTATCAGCGCGTCTTTCAGAACCGTTCCACTGCAAATCACACTTTGGCCTTCAACGCGGCTGTTTCCATAGATAGCAACCCCCGCTTCGATTTCCGCATCGGCATCAATGCAAGCGGCCTCGTCAAAAATCATAACGCCGTTTTTGACATGGTAGTTTTGAATTTTTTTCTTGAGCTCTCGATAGCAACAAACAAGCATCTTTCCGTTGTCAACAGGCTCAAGGGCAAGGGTGGAGAATTTTGAATTTGGGCTTTGAGCAAACTCGGTCAAGCTTTTCAAATAATCCACTCTGAAAACTTCGCCGCGCAAAAGTTTGAGCGCGTTGTAACCTTTGACTGCAAAATAATTTAAAATTTCGTTGAACAATGTTTTGTCAAGCAGCGGTGTGTCGCTATAAAAAACCGCCATGATTTTTTTGTCTGTTTGAATGGTTTTAAGCCTTTCAAGCATGTTTTGCTCTTGTTCAATCACAATCGTTTGGCAATGATTGCCTGCCATCAAAACCCACTCGAGCATGCTTTTGCCAAGCAGTTTGAAGTCGGGCAAATTTTTGATAAACTGCTCATGCTTTGCCTTGACCAGCACAAAAAGCACTTCTTCGGCAATCCAGTCAATATTTTTTTGACTCACCAAAGAAAGAGTTGAACTTTCTTCTTCCATTTCAATCTGCTCAAAATCAAAGGCTATTTGATTTTTTGAAATTTCGTTATCAATTTGCGTTTCCATGATTTTAGTATAAATTTTAGCGCTGTTTTTGTCAACTTTTTTTGTGGGAAGAAAAAATAAAAAAAGATTAAAAAGTTTTTTAAAATGTTTTTAATAATCTTTTTTTTGTGTTAAAATATACCCAAAAGGAGCTCAAGATGAAAAAAATCAAATCTTTCAGCAAATCATTTGTTTTATTGCTATGCGCATTTTTTTTGGTTTTTGGTTTGCTTTTGACCAGCAATCTTTACACCTTGTCAAATGCGGCTAATTCCTCCACCCCAGATTTGTCTATTGCAAACACCATCAAAGTTGAAGCTTTTGCAAGAGCGGAGCAAACTCTTTCAAAGGTTGAAAACGAAGAAAAAAACATGACCATCTATCAGTGGCAACAACTTCAAGGCTTTACAATTTCGTTTGACGAGAGCAAACTTGAAAGCGGCAAAGAGCCTCCAAAAGCCGAAGATGAAAAATACACCATGACTCTCAATGTTCGCTATGCCCCTTTGCTGTCGGAGGCAGTCCCTGAAAACGACGAGTTTGTCATCTACGAAAATGTGCTTGAGCCTGTCATCGCAGACAACTACACAGACCTTGAGTCCTTCACTTTTTATGTTGACGAAATTTTGACCGACACCTTCAATCTTCTTTCACAAGGCGAAGTTGAAATCAGCACACAAGGCTGGGGACTTTATCAATTTATTATTGACATCAACGGAGCTCAGTCAACTTCAAACTATATTGCTGTTGACCCAAACCACCTTGAAGAAGGAACAACTTTTAACATTGCTTATGAGGACGACTACACCTTCTCAGGCCACAACGCATACAAATTTTATGTTGTGGGAGCAACCTCAGACGAACTTAAATATGTGAGAAAAGACTATTTTGTTTGGTATGTCTATGGAAAAGATTTTTCAAACAAAAACTATGTTTTGACAGCAGCAGATGCCACTGGCGAATATGCTGGCTACGACTCTTTGTATAGCACAGTGGAGCGCACAGGAGACACCTTCTACTTCGATGATAATGGAGTAGCTGGAAATTGGAATGTTTACTGCGTTTATCAAGACGACTTTAACGGAGCAGAAATCACTTCATCACAATCTCACGCAGTTATGACAGGAGATGTGATTGAACCGGAAACAATCGTGTGGATTATTGTGGGCATCAGCATTGCAGTGCTTGCCATTGTGATTGTTGTGATTGTTGTCAGCGTGAAAAAAGAAAAAGTATGGTAAAAAAATTAGCAGCAATGCTAATTTTTTTGTTACAGAATGTTATGCACGTTGGCGCCCATAAAATGCAAATAACTATGGCAATACATCACAATAGCATCAAGCGCTGCTTTGAATTCCACCATATCGTCATTTGAAATATACGCCTTAAGGTGCGAAATTTCATAGCTGAGCTCTTTGATAGAAATATGATTGACAAGATAGCACAGCTTTGACTCATCCTCCACCCAGTCAAACTCCAAATTGTCAACAAGCAAAACAATGTGATTTTCTTTCAAACTATCTTTGTCAGAGATATAGTTTTCAATCTCAAAGCAATAGTTTTGCACATTCTCAAGCGCCGAAGAAACCAGCTTTTCTTCAATCACACATATTGCAACAAGAAACAGAAAAATTATCAAAAAATTTATGTAATGAAAAACTTTCATCTTTCGCCCAGCCCTTTTGTTTGAAATGATTTGCCCTTATTTTTTTTCAGTTGAATATACCCCTTGCCCGACTTTTCAATAGACAAAACCAGCACGTCTTTGACCTTTGCATTGGCTTCTTTTTTCACAAGTTGTTCCACTTTTTGTTTGTCTAAAACCGCAAGTGCCACATTGTCCTCCAAAATTTTGCCTTCGCACACAAGAGTGATGGGCACAAAACTCTCGTCAGGTTGCAACTCAAGGTCTTGACAAGTTGCAGGCGAAAATTGGGCTTTTGGCATAACTGAAATTTTGCCGCTTGTCTCGACAATCGCATACTGCACTTGTGTGATTGAAAAAAAACCTTTGTCGCGAAGACAAGCCAGTATGTCATCTATGGTCATGTTTAGTTTTTTCATAGCTTTATAGTCAATCCCGTCAGGATTGATCAAAATCACTGGCTTGCCAGACAAAAAACTGCTCAGTTTGATGCTCAATCGCGTGAATAATGTGAGCAAAAAATGCAAAATGACCAGTGTGAGCAACGGGATGATACCATGCAAAACAGGAATGGAAATATCAGCCATGGGAATGGTGGCAAGGTCTGCAATGATAAGAGTAAGCACAAGCTCGAAAGGTTGCATCTGACCAATTTGCCTTTTGCCCATAAGCCGAAAAACCAACAGCACAACACAATAGATTAAAATCGACCTGACAATGATTGTAAGCATGCTTTATTATAAGCATATTTCACAAAATTACCAAAAAAGCCAAAAAATTGTTGCTCTATGCCCGTTTTCTTTTTATTTTTACCAAACTTTTTGCATAACCTGAACTCTTCACAATAATTGCTTTTATGTCAACCAGACCTAAAACGCCGCATAGAAGAGCAAAGCAAACACTCCCCACACCCGCGCCCAGCACAAGGGTTGCAAACAACGGCAGAAAATGATTTGCAACTGAAACGCTGAAAGCCGTGATGGCAGCGCTTGGCAAAATGGCTAAAAGCAGCTGCAATAGCGT
Source organism: uncultured Clostridia bacterium (assembly GCA_944360075.1). GTDB lineage: Bacteria > Bacillota > Clostridia > Christensenellales > UBA1242 > Caccovivens. Next base: position 38,808 of record CALVTE010000004.1, read on the forward strand.
TTTGCCAAGTTTTAGTTTGATGCCCATCTTCTTTTTCAACATAACAAGGTTCAAAACACCCGTGACCAAGTAGCTTGCGCCCATCCCCCAAATAAAAGCGTTTATGCCAACATAGCGGGGCAGAAAATATATAGCCAAAAACATTACAACTGTGCCGCAAATAAAATTCTTGAAAGATTTGACCTCATAGCCAAGTGAGTTGAGCAGCGAACTTGTTATGTTTGTAAGTCCAAGCGGCAACAAAACAAAACTGGCCTCTTGCAAAAGGGTGCCGCTCATAATGTTGTCATAAAGAAAAACGCCCGCCAGCTCGCCCATGCCTAGATAAAGAGGTATGAAAAGAGAAGAAGTCAGCAGCGAAAACAAAATTGAAGAGCGAATTCGATTTTCAATATGCGCTTTGTCGTTTTGCGCCAGCGCTTTTGACATGTCTGGAATAAGTGCGGTGGAAAGCGAGCCAATCAAAGTTGTTGGCACAAACAAAAGCGGCAGCGTCATGCCCACGGCAATGCCATACAAACTGAGCGCTTGCGAAGAACTATAGCCAATCTCGATAAGTTTGGCAGGCAAAATCAAGGCAACAAGGGGCTGAATAAAACTGCCCGCCACCCTTATGCCTGTGATGGGACAAGACTGCTTGAAAAGCGGTTTGAAAATTTGTTTTTGCGGTTTTGACAATTTTGAACCGTAAAAAAAGTATAGCAAAACAACAAACAGCATTGAAAACAGGCAGGCAACATTCAAAGACCATGCAACATCAAAGGCCTTTTCTATGGCCGAGCTTGCCCCGCCCAGCAAAATCACGCAAACCAAAATGCGAACAATTTGTTCATAAAGTTCGCTTGAGCAGAGGGCGAAATAGTTGTCTCTGCCCCACATGGCCCCGCGAAGCACGCTGTAAACGGCAGAAAAAATCAAACTTGGCAGCATAATAATCAAAATGTGCAGACATCTTTCGTCTGTGAAAAAATAGGCAAAAACATTGTGAAAAACAAGCACAATAACGCATAAAAGCAAAGACAAAAAAAGAGCGTATAGGAGAGCGGTGCTGACAAGCGAGCCCTCTTTCTTTTTGTCGCCCACGGCCATGTAAGAGGAGTTTAAGCGAGAAATAACAAGAGGCAGCCCACTAGAGATTATAGTGAGCAAAACCATAAAAATAGAAAAGGCCACTTGATACATGCCAAGGGCTTCTGCTCCCACCGTTCGAGAAAGATAAATCCTGAAAAGAAAGCCCACCACTCTTGTGATAACGGAAAAAATTGTTATAAGCGCAACTGTTTTGAAAAGTGATTTCATATTTCTCCTTGTTCATATAAATATTAAAACAGCAAAAAAATTATTATAACAAGAAGCGACTATGCAAAAAATATACTAATTTATATTGCCCAAGAACAAAGCGCCTAGTAAGATTGCAAACAATCACGGCAAAAACTTTTTGAATAATTTGATAAACAACCAAATTTTATCAAAAAAAGATAAAATTTTTTATCGAAATTTTTGCTATTTTTCTTATTCCGATTTTTTCTTAAAAAGCTTGTAAATAAAATTTTCAATTTGTTTGTTGTATTTTGTGGAAAAATAAATTGCCAGCAGGCAAAGCAGCATAATAGCGCCCCAAACATAAAGTCCCCAGCCGCTATAAGGGATTATGTCGCCCGCCGAAAGATAACTCATGGCAAAAACTCCAATCGTGCGAGTAAAAATTTGCGTCACCATAAAAAACGTCCAACTCATATCGGTCAAGCCTGCCACCATGCACAAAACATCATCGGGGAAAAGCGGCAAAAGCATCATAAGCACAAAACTATATTTTGCATTGCTTAAAAACTTCGACCATTTTCTCTCGCTTTCCTTGCCCACCATAAACTCTACAATTTTTCTGCCGAAAATTCTGCCAAGAGCAAAGGCAACGGCGCTGCCAAGCAGTATTCCTGCCAGTGAAAGAAGGGAAGCTTGCAGCGGCCCATAAATCAAACACCCTGCAACCACAACCAAGGGCGAAGGAATGGGGATAAAGGTGACCTGCAAAAACTGCAGCAGCACAAAAAATGCTCTGCCCCAAATGCCCAAAGCCAAAATTTCTTTTTTTAGTTTGTCAACCGAATTTAGTTTTTCCCACCAGCCCGTGTGATACAAAACAAGATAGACGGCCAAAAAAAATATTGCAAAGGCCAAAAGCACCAGAAAAATTTTTAGAATGGTTTTCAGTTTTGCCTTCATGATTTTATAATAACTCTTGCCAAAAAATATATGCTTTTGCAAAGGCATATTTTTGTTTTTTAGACAAATAATACAAAAAAAGGGAGAAAAACGTGAAAAACAACCTCAAACAAACTTCAACAGCTGCAAAAACCTCTGCTGAGCAAAACAAAAATCAAAACAAAAAAGCTGCAGCACTTTGGCTTTTTGCAGTGTCTTTTATTGCTGTGGGGCTGCTGCTTTTCTGCCAGCTATATTTTGGCAACCCCATCGGCGAAGAGACAACATTTTATCAAAACACTTCTGTCAACGGGATTGACATCTCGGGGCTGAACAAACAGCAAGCCACCCAGCTTGTTGACACAACTTTGGCCAATGAGATGGCAAACACCACCATTGTTTTGACTGATGGAGAACACTCTTGGCAACTTTGTGGCAAAGATTTTGAATATGTTGGCAACATTGAAAATCCGCTTTCTGAGCTTTTGAATTATGGCAGAGAAGGCAACTTTTTTGAAAAGAAAAAAATTGAAAAACAGATTAAGCAGCAAGGGCTTAAAGTGGAAATCCCTTATGAAAATCTCTTTGGCGGCATGAAGGAAAAGGTTAATGAAATCTGCCAAGAGGTTGAAAAAACCTATCATGAATGCCAAATAAAATTTGACCCAAACAAAGCCCAAATGTTCACCTTGTCAAAGGGTCAAACAGGCAAAGTGGTGGACAGAGAAAAATTGAGCTCCGCCCTTGACAAAGCAATATCTTCAAAAAATGCTAGAGAAATTGAAATCCCCTTGGCTGAAATTGTTCCAGAAAATAACGGCGAAGAACTTTTGAAACAGATTGGCAAAAGAAGCCAGTTTGCCACTTCTTACGCCACAAGCTCGACAAAACGCAAAAACAACATAAAAAAAGCCCTTGAATGTTTTAATGGAATGACGGTGCTGCCTGGCGAGACAGTTTCGTTCAACCAAACCACAGGGCCAAGAACAAAAGAAAACGGCTATGAAAATGCAAACATCATTGTTGGCGGCAATTATGTGCCCGGCACAGGTGGCGGAGTATGCCAAGCTTCAACCACCCTTTACAATGCCCTTCTTTTGGCCGATATGGAGATTGAAAGTGTTTGTCATCACTCTCTGCCTGCCTCTTACGTTCCCCTTTCTTTTGACGCAATGGTCAGTGAAGGCTATGCCGACCTTGTGTTTAAAAACAGCTCTGACTGCCCTATTTTTATCAAAACCATCTGCGATGACCAAAAAGCAACCGTTGAAATTTACGGAAAAAATTTTGAGAAGGGAAAGGAAATCAAAACACGCTCTGAACTTGTGAGAACTATTGCACACGGTGGCGACAAAATCATAAGCGACAAAGAAGGCAAATATTCAAATCAAGTTTTGTATAAAGGAGAATATTTTCGGCTGAAATACCCAAAACAGGGCTATGAAAGCAAGGGCTTTTTGCAATATTTTGAAAACGGCATCCTTGTGGAAGAAAAAGAAATTCGCCACGACCACTATCAGCCTCAAACAGGCATCATCATTGAAGGCACAGAAGATTTGGGAGAAGGCATGAGTTTGCCAGACAATGGAGTCAAGTTTATTCCGCCACAAAAAAATGTTTAAAAAAAAGCGAGCAAATCTCGCTTTTTTAACAAATTTATAGATATTTCAACTTTTGCTCAACAGCCTTGACCAGAACGCTTTTGTTGTTTTCAAGTTTGCCTTCAAAAACATCTGAGAGCAAACTTTCCAAAATCGCGTTGTATCTGTATGGCTTGACTGTTGGATAGTTTTTGCGGATATCTTCACCCGACACTTTCAAATCTTTGATTGTGATGATAAGTTTGTGCGATATGATATATCGATAAAAGAAATCGTATTTGTTTGCCAAATATTTTGATTTGTGCACCAAAAGTTTGTAAATAAGAGGGAAATTATCAAAATATTTGAAAAAGTACTCCTTGTTTTGCAGTCTGTTGAGTGCGTCGTAATAGCCAGACAAAATATTGATATATGTGGCTACCATTTTTTTGTTTAGGCCAAAAGAATTTGTCAAAATCAAATTGAGATAGTAAGAAATTGAAATCGGTTTGACGGTGTCAACAAGGTCAATCAAAAAGCCTTGCGATTTGTGCTCAACTTTTTTGACCATGTTGAGCTTTATTTTCGCGCAGTCAATGCCAAAAACCGGCCAAAGTTTGAATTTGTTGAATTGTTTGAAAACTTTGAGATAGGCATTTGGTTTTGAGTAGCCTGGATATCTTTTTCCGCTATGCAAAATGCAAGTGATTTCGTAAATCACCCTTTCGCCAGAGATATCTCTGACATTTGAAGAAAATTTGATAGCGCCAGCCAGCGTGGCTTTGTCAATTTTGAAATTAAGTTCACATTCAAACCGAAACAGACGAAGAATTCTTAGCCCGTCATGCGCAAACACAAAGTCTGGCGTTTCAATAGTCTTTAAAATCTTGTTTTTTGTATCTTGAATGCCGCCATAAATGTCGATAAACTTATCGTTTGCAATATCGTAGTAAATGCAGTTGCAAGTGAAGTCTCTTCTTTTTGCGTCTTCCTGCAAACTGTCGATAAACTCAACCTTTTCAGGCGTGTGCAAGCCGCCTTCTTTATAAAACTCTCTTCTGAAAGAAGAAAATTCAAATTTTGCTTCACCGCTGCTGATAAGGGCTGTGCCAACAAGTTTGTTTTTTATTTTCACTTGAAATTTGCTTTTTTCAAGCACCTTGGCAAGCTCGTCAACTGTTATGGCGCCGCAGATATCAATGTCTTCTCCTTTTATTCCAAGAATTGAATTGCGGATGTATCCTCCCACCACATAAAGCGAGCAAGGAAGCAATTTTGCAAGTTCTTTAAGCGATTTTGGAATATTCAGCAGCATAGACATCTCTCCTTGTATTTATAATAGATGTTTTTGAGTACAAAAGTCAAATCTATTACGAATAAAGTTGACTTTTTTTTGTAAAAATTATATAATTTTTTTGTATAAAATAAAAGATATCAGAGGTCTTATGAAAAAAAATATCCAACAAAAACAGTCCTCCAAGCAAAAGGCCAAAACACTTTTGCAAAAGATGGAAAATGTGGTCAAAGTGGCTGAAAAACCCACTCGTGCCGATTCGAAAGCGCTGGTTTTTCGCAACCTTCAAAAGAAAAGTGATGGAAGTTTTTGGCAAAAACTTAAAAACTTTTTTGGTGGCAAAAGGCAAAAATCACTCAAACCTATCATACGATTTAACGCATCTGCTTTGACAGGCTTGAATGACTCACAGGTGCGACTGCGACAAGAGGAAAAACTTGCCAATCACACAAAGGTCAAATCGTCAAAAACTTATCTATCCATTTTTGTCAAAAACATTTTCACCTTTTTCAATATGCTGTGGCTGTTGATTGCTGTTGCTCTGTTGTGCGTGGGCTCATATAAGAACCTTTTGTTCTTGTTTGTGATTGTGGCAAACACCGCCATTGCCATTGTGCAAGAAATCAGGGCAAAAATCGCCGTTGAAAAACTTTCTATGATGACTCAGCCGCAAGTCAAAGTGATGCGAAACAGTGCTGCTTCAGTTGTTTCGGCCGACAAACTGGTGCTTGATGATGTGATTATTTTGGAAAGCGGCAACCAAATCCCAACCGACTGCATAATTTTGGACGGAGTTGTTGAAGTCAATGAAAGTCTGTTGACTGGCGAGTCGAATTCCATTGAAAAAAACAAAGATTGCCACCTGCTTTCTGGCAGTTTTATCGTTTCAGGTCAGTGCTATGCTAGGGTTGACAAAGTGGGCAAAGACAACTACATCGAACAGATGGCTCAAAAGGCAAAAGAGTTTAAGGCTCCTGCTTCAAACCTTTTCAAAGACCTTAACAGATTGATAAGATACATTGGAATTGCTCTTGTGCCTATCGGCTTGCTGACTTTTTTGAAAGAATATTCCGTGCAAGAGTCGATTGAAACAGTTGTCACAAGAACTTCTGGCGTGCTGACAAGCATGATTCCTGCAGGAATGTTTTTGCTTATCACAGTTGCTCTTGCCGTTGGTGTGGTCAAACTTGCCAAGAAAAACACTTTGGTGCGCGACCTTTATTCCATAGAAATGCTTGCCAGAGCCAATGTTTTATGCCTTGACAAAACAGGCACTATCACCGATGGAACAATGCAAGTGGTCGACTTTATCACTTTCTCGAAAAAAAGAACTTCATCGATAAAGCAAATTTTGTCCAACGTTTTGAATGCTCAAAAAACTTCAAACTCCACCTCGAATGCCATGATTGAAGAATTTGGAAAAAGCGAAGAATGGAAAGTGACAAACGTGCTTGAATTTTCTTCAGAGCGCAAATATTCAATCACTCAATTTGAAAACAAAAAAATTTATTTTCTTGGTGCGGTCACAAAAATTGGATGTCCACTCAGCGAACAACAATCTGCGCTGATTGAAGAGTGCCAAAACAAAGGCTTGCGCGTGATTGCTCTCAGCGAGTATGACGGCGAGTTCAGCAAAGATATGACTGGCCAAAAATCTACTCTGCTTGCCTTTATCATCATTGAAGAGCATATCAGAGAAGATGCGATTGAAACCATACAGTGGTTTAAAGATAACGGCGTTGAAATCAAAATCATTTCGGGCGACTCACCTGCAACTGTTTCAAAGATCGCTCAAAGAGTGGGCGTTGAAAACAGTGAAAAATATGTTTCGCTGGAAGGGCTTTCCACCAAGGAAGTTGAACAAATGGCTGACAAGTTTACCGTTTTTGGCAGAGTGACACCCGAGCAAAAATACACCATAATCAAAACTTTGAAAAACAAAGGGAAAGTGGTGGCCATGACGGGTGACGGCGTCAATGACACTTTGGCGCTGAAAGAAGCTGATTGCTCAATCGCCATGGCTGACGGAAGCGAAGTGGCAAGAAACATCTCAAAACTGGTGCTTTTAAAATCAAATTTCTCTTCACTGCCAAGCGTTGTCAAAGAAGGCAGACAGGTGATCAACAACGTGCAGAACTCTTCCTCTGTCTTTTTGATGAAAACCTTGTTTGCGATTGTGCTTTCCTGCATTTGCATTTTATGGTGGCAGCAATACCCGTTTGAGCCTGCCGATATGCTTCTTCTTGAGATGTTTGTCATCGGCCTGCCGTCATTCATTTTGACTTTTGAGCCAAACACAAAAAAGATTGCTGGCAATTTTATACCGCAGGTGTTTAAGCGAGCCGTGCCGCGAGCCTTGCTGATGCTGCTGAACGTGTTTGTAGTTATGGTTATTTTCAACAATCAAACTGATATTATAATGAGTCAAAGCGAATACAGAACTCTCTGCGTGCTTGTGCTGACCTACACTGGATTTTTAAATTTGGTCACCCTATGCATTCCTCCAACTCTTGTGCGCTGGGCAACAATGGGAGTTTCGCTTGTTGGTGTGACCGGCCTTATCTTGGCAATACCGTCGCTGTTTTCAATCACAGAATCCACCTTCACAGTTTTGATGACCTTCTTTGCGATAATTCTTGTTTCGATTATAATCATCATTCTTGTCAAACTCAACAAAAAACGAATAGAGATTTTGCGAGATAAAATCATCAAATTGTTGCAGCGCGAAGATATTGAAAATGAATAAGCACAAAAAAACTGCGCCTTGTAAAGGTGCAGCTTTTTTTATAAACCTTTGACAAACTCGTATAGCTCGTATGACTGAGCTTCAACTGAAATTTTGACTGTTTGTGGTTTTTGCGCCTGATTTATTTTCACTCCGAAATAGAAATCCACTTGAGCCACATTTTGATCGCCAGAGATTGTGAAATAGCAGTCTTGATATCTCGCCTGTTCACTGTCATATCTTCCTGTTAAAACCTCGCCATTTGAAAAGTATATCTTTTGCGGTTGAGTGAAAGAGAAATGAACATAATTTGACCCCAAGCTGCTTGAAAGTGTGCTGCTTATGCCACTGCCATAGCCGTTTGAATAATTTTGATAAAAATCTTTGTCAAGCCATTGCACTGTATAGCCATAAACGTTGCCTGTGAAAATTGAAGTCAAAACTGTTGTGCTTAGCGCATTGTTGTAAACATCCATAAACTCATTGAAATCTTCATCACTTTTGATAATATTTATTTCATCAGTTTTGCTGTCGATTTTGACGTCGATATAATCAGGGGCAACATCAAATCTTGGTTTTAAGTCAATTCGCACAACCGCCAAAACAATAATCACAATGGCAAACAAAAGGCACAGCGAAAGAAGGATTGAATTTGTCACAATCCTTTTTCTGCGCACTTTTGCCACATACAAATCGTCTATTGTTTGTTGCTTTTTTGTCTCTGCCATGAAAGCTCCTTAATCAGTCTTTTTTGTCGTCTTCTCCCGATTTTTTTCCGGGTTGCTTGCTTTTTTCAATTTTTTTAGTTTTTTCTTCGCCTTCCGGCTTTTCTTGCTTTTTCGCAGAAGGCTCTTTTACATTATCTTTTTCTTTTTCAATTTTGTCAAGTGTTTTTGCATTTTTTGTTATAGCGCTCTCTTCTTGCTTTGAGTATGTTTTTTTGATCATTTCATATTCTTCTTGAGTGATAATGCCGCGCTCTAAAAGTTTTTGCCCTTCTTTCAATTTTGCTTCGATGGCCTTTTCTTTTCTTTCTTTTTCCAGCTGTTTTTTATATTCTTCTTCCTTCTTGCGCTGCTCCATTTCTCTTATATCCATAATCTGAGCAACTTCTTCGGCTGTTTTGCCTTGCATAAGAAGGTCGATTTCGTCTTTATTGATGGTCTCGTGACTGAGCAAAAGTTTTGACATCTGGTCGAGAAGGTCTTTGTTGTCAGAAAGGATTTTCTTTGCTCTTTTATAGTTATAGTCCAAAATCTGTCTGATTTCATCATCCGCTTCAGCCGCAAGTTTTTCAGAAAAATCTGAGCGGGTTTGATAGTCTCTGCCAATAAACACTTGCTGGTCATTTGACAAACCAAGAAAGCCAAGATTTTTGCTCATGCCCCAGTTGTAAACCATTTTGTGTGCAAGTTTTGTTGCTTGATTTATGTCGCTTGAAGCGCCTGTTGTGATGTCTTTAAACACAATCTCTTCAGCAATTCTTCCACCCATGCACATTGCAATTTCGTCCATCAAATGATTGTAAGAAATAAATGAGTTGTCATTTTCTGGCCTTTGCATTGTATAGCCACCAGCCATTCCTCGAGGAATGATTGAAACTTCTTGAATTTCATCGGTATGCTTGAGCAGTTTGCCAAGAATTGCATGACCTGACTCGTGATAAGCGGTGATTTTTCTGTCTTTTTCTGTGACCATTCTGCTCTTCTTTTGAGGCCCCATGGTCACTTTGTTGATGCCCTCTTGAATATCGGTCATGGTGATTTTTGGTCTGCCCGCACGCGCAGCCAAAATTGCTGCTTCGTTGAGCATATTTTCAATATCTGCACCAGTAAAGCCAACAGTGATTTTTGCAAGAACTTTGAAATCAACATTTTCGTCAAGTGGCTTGTTGCGAGCATGAATTTTCAAAATTCCCTCTCTGCCGCGAACGTCTGGCGTGTTGACATAAACTTGTCTGTCAAATCTGCCTGGTCTCAACAGTGCTGGGTCAAGCACATCCGCTCTGTTTGTGGCAGCCAAAACAATGATGCCTTCATTTGGCTCAAAGCCGTCCATTTCCACAAGAAGTTGATTGAGAGTTTGCTCTCTTTCGTCATTTCCGCCACCAAGACCGGCACCACGCTGACGACCAACGGCGTCGATTTCGTCAATAAACACAATGCAAGGTTTGTTTTTCTTGGCTTGGTCAAAAAGGTCACGCACTCTTGAAGCGCCAACGCCCACAAACATTTCAACAAAGTCAGAGCCGCTTATAAACACAAACGGAACATTTGCCTCGCCTGCCACCGCACGAGCAAGCAAAGTTTTTCCTGTTCCTGGAGGCCCAACAAGCAGCACTCCTTTTGGAATTCTTGCCCCGAGTTGAGTGAATTTTGCAGGATTTTTTAAGAACTCAACAATCTCAGCAAGTTCTTCTTTTTCTTCATCAGCCCCGGCCACATCAGAAAATCTGACTGGATTGTTTTGATAAGACCTTGCTTTGCTTTTGCCAAAGCTCATCGCGCCCTTGTTTGAAGAATTGATAAGTCTGAAAATCATCCAAATGATGAATATTCCAAAGCCGAGGTAAAGAATTGGATAAAGAATATCCCAGAAATTTATTCCCGCAACTGACGGCTGCACCTTGATGTCGAGTTTGTCATCCTCGATTGTTTTAAGCAGCCTTTCAATTTGCCCATCGTAGTATTTATAGTTGATGTAGTAGTCGCTATAGTCTGGAAAGGCGTTTTGATATTTTGAGTCTTTAATCAAAAAATAGATGGTATCGTCGGTATAATAGATTTCAACCGCCTGCTGCGTTTTTTCGCTCACAGGGTCAACATACTGCCCATGGATAAGTTGATCAACTTGGTCAAAGTTATCCAGCTTCTGCCCAGAATAGCCAGTGTTTGTAAAAATAAGAATAATCAGTATTATCGCGATAAGCAATAAAAACAGATATGAATATTTAAACTTTGGTTTTTGATTGTTTGTCTCGTTCAAAGTTTTTGCCTCCTATCATAATAGTCACATTGTATTCTATCATAAAATTTGATTTTAGACAAATAATAAAAGACTTTTTTTCGAGATTTTTAAATATTTTTTTGCAGCAGACATAACCTGACAAGATTTTCAACCATCTTGCTCCACTTTTAAATTAAGCATAAAAACCACATGACTCAAAAAGTCTTCAGGGTGATCTAGCGAAGAAAGAAAACTCAAAAATTCTTTGCGATTTTCGGCGAAAAAGTGGTCATACACACCCAAGACATCGGCCTTGTTTTCTCGAAGAATTTGAAGCACTTTGGCAAACTCTGCTTTGATTTTCTGTTCAAGCTTTTGTGCAATTTCTTCGGTGATTTGGGTGTTTTGCACGTTCTGTTTCACCTTTTGAGCCTTGGTGTCAATTTCGCTTAGTTGAACTCCCAAATTTATGTTTGCAACAAAAAGCGGAATGTTGTTTTGAAAATCTGTTTTGACAGAAACCACTTTGTTCTTCACCAAAAAGGTCATATCAACATTTTTTCCATCTTCTGTTTCCACATCGGTTATGGTAATGCTGTCAAGCGACCTTTTTGTGCTAAGCAAATTTATACTGTTAAGATTGTCAACATCAAGAAGGGCCACCTTTTGCCCATCACGCAGCAAGACAGCATCACCCTTGTTTAAAATTTGGCTTTGCCCCTGCAAAGATCCTCGCTGTTTTTCATTTTCGCTCTGCCCAGAGCTTCCAGCTGATGAATTTTGTTCTGAAGAGCCAGCCCCTCCCTGTTGCCCATCTTGAGATGAAGATGTTTGTGAGCTTTTTTGAGAGTCACCAGAGCCTTGTGAGCTCGACTGGTTTTGAGGCGCTGCTTGCTCTGATTGAGTGCTATCTTTGATATGTTCGATATACCCAATCAAAGATGATTTGGTTGGGCTGTAATAGCCTTTATAAAAAGCTTCGAGCGAGGTGTCTGAAATATAGACTTCGTTTGCGTTGTAAGAGACGAGTTGGTCGAGTTTTATCCCCAGATTTTTTTCCAGCGAATTGGTCGCCATAAGCAGTTGCTTTGCCGTGGTGTTTGTGCATACGAAAACAGTGTTTTCTGGCAAAGAAACAACTCGCATCAAATAGTCAAGAGAAGACGAAACATCTTCTTCCAGCATTTTTTCGTTGACCACTGTTGTTTTTGCGTGAGAAAGCCCAATATCTTTGCCAAGAGTCAGCTGGGCATCCAGCACCGCTTCTGAAACCGATGAGCCCTTGCCAGAAACAACCGAATTTGCCTGCTGAAATTCTTGATTTGGAGATGGAATAAAGGTTAAAAAAGAGATTTCGTATTCATCTTCAATCTTATCAAGCCCAATGGCAATCACCACCGCTCTTTTTCGACTTTGTCCGGGTGAAAACAACGAATAAGGCGTGAAAGCCACCAAAATCAGCACCAAAATCAAAATAAAAGGATATTTTTTTACTGCATCAATCATTTTTTTCATCGTAGGTCTCCTTTTTATGCCTTCTTGAAAGCACATAGATTAAAACAGGCAAAACGATGTTTGTCAAAATTGCAAAATAGACAAGATAATCGGTGGCAAAACTAAGCATTATTTCATATTTTTTGATTAAGACAAGATATATGACCAAAAACAGAATATCAAACACTATAACGCCATATTTGACAGAAAGCTTGTCAAAAATCTGCACAAAACTTTCACAGAAAGCGGCTTGAAAAATTTCTAGCTGAAACAGGCCTAAAGTCATGATTGTCAGCATTGCAATGATGTCTAGTCTGCCAATTGCGTTGAATTGAACTGAAAAAACCAGCAAGTCGGCAAGCGCGTTGTTATGCATAAAAGCAGTGACTTGATATTTTGCGTAAAAGATGATAAAAATTGCCAAAACAAGAATGATTCCCACCAGCGCAAACAGAAAAATCTTTTTTTCTTCCCCTTTTTTCAGTTTGATTTTGTCGATAAACAAAAACAGCACAAGATAGTCTCCAAAAGCAAAAATATGCCTAAACCCAGAGTGAAAAATTTCTAAAGGCGAGGCTACAAAAAAGTTTGGCATGGAAATGTTTGTGAAAAAAGCAATGCAAAGGCAGAAAAGCACTCCAACTAAAACTATATAATAGAACAGCTCAAAAGTGCGCCCCATTGCCCTTAAGCCACAAACAACTGCATGATTGACAACGGGAAAAAGACATACAAGAGCCAAAAAACCAAATTCGTCTTGATAAACAAGGTCTTTTAGGTAAACATAAAGCACAGCGTAGGTCAGCATTGTTTTAAAAAGGAAAAAAATCAGAAATGCAAAAATGATAACTTTTGCAGCCACGCAGCCCATTTTCTTGCTTAAAATTTCTTTTAAGTTTTGCTCGGGATAGGCTTTTTTTAAGGCAAAAAAACAGGCCAGAACCAAAAGTTCGAAGGCAAAAATAGCGATAAGGGCAAAAATTGAATCGGTTTTTGACTTTTCATACATGGCCGATGGAAGCACCAAAATTTTGTTTGCCAAAATTGTCAAAAAAACGATTATGCCGCTTTGTCTTGCGCTGATTGATTTCATTTTGCACCTCGCTTGCCTGTTGGGAAAGATTTTGGAAGAGAATGTTTTTCGGTTATTGAAGATTTTAAAAGCGCATCTTTCAAATCTTCTTTCACTCGCGGTGCGTAAGGGGCAAGATAAGGCGTTTTGTAGTCATCAAGCGTGTTGAGATAGTTGACCACATAAACAAAACCAGTAACGATGCCAAGCACCCCCAGCGAGCCACCCAAGATGATAAAAACGATTTGTAAAACAGTGATTTGCGATTGCTGCTCTGGCACTGTATAGAGAGCGATTTTTGCAAGAGCGGTGATAATCACCCCTGGTGGCGAGATAAGCCCCGCCTTAACGCCGGTGTCACCCAAGATAAGAGCGCCCACCACACTTGTGGCAAGCCCCAAATAGCTTGGAAGGCGCAAACTGACCTCATAAAGAATTTGAAACAGCAAAAAGATAAACAAAATTTCAAGGAAGGGAGTGAAAGGCAGCCCCTGCGTGGTGTCGGCAATGGTTATCAAAAAATTTAGCGGCAAAATGTTGTAATGGAAAAGCTGAAGTGCAAGATAAAAACCCGGTGCAACAATAGCAATCAAAAGCCCGCACATTCTGATAAAGCGCACCACTGAGGAATAGTGATGATTTGTGTAGTAATCGTTGCTTGACTGCATGTCTTCCATCAAAATAAAGGGCACAGTCAAAACAATTGGAGAGTTGTCCACAATGATTGCCACCTTGCCTTCCAGCATTTTTGAAACCACCACGTCAGGCTTTTCAGAATTGCCAATCTGTTTGAAAAGTGAATTTGGCCGTTTTTCAAGATAGGACAAAATATAGTAAGAGTCAACCACGCCATTGATTTTGATTTTGCCAATTTTTTCTTCAAGCTCTTTTATCACTCCACTGTCGGCAACGCCGTCTATATATGAAAGAATCACTTTTGTTTTGGTATGGCTTCCCACCGTCATCATTTTGAAAACCAAATCTTTTGAATGGATGCGCCGCCTTAGCAAAGTTATGTTGGTTTTAAAGTCTTCAACAAAGCCTTCTCTCGGCCCTTGAATAACTGGCGAAGTTGGAGGCTCACTAGGTGTTCTGGTGGGATACTTTGTGATGTCAACAGAGATAAACCCCTCAAAAAAGTCTGAAAAAACAATCACTTTTCCGTCAAGAATTTCGGCAAAAACTTTTTCTTCTTGCACAGTCTCAACCCCGCTGTTTTTCAAAATTTTGTCGATAAGGTTTTGCTTTGTGATTTGGCCGTCAAAACTTTGAATGGGAAGATAAATGCACTGAGAAAACAAAATGGGGTCAGACATGCTTTTTAGAAAAACAAACCCAATTTTGCCCTTTTGGCAAACAAACAAGCGGCTGGCAAAGTCGCTGTTTTGATGGAATTGAGATTTCAAATTTTCAATATATTTTTCAACATTATTTTCCATTTTTCCGCCCTTTTTTGATAGTATGAGCCAAAGGCAAAAAAATTATGTGAAAACAAAGTGCATAAAAAAAGCTTGCCAAAACTGACAAGCCTTGTTTTGTTTTAGTTGAAAAGTCCTTTAAAGCTGTTTCCAAATTTGAAAGAAGGCACTTTTTGTGCTGGAATTTTAACCTTTTGTTTTGTTGAAGGGTTGATTCCTTCTCTTGCAGGGCGTTTTCTAAGTTCGTAAGTTCCGAAACCTGCGATTTGGATTTTTTCTCCTGCTTTGAGTGCATCAATAACGGTTGATGCCATAGCGTCAAAAGCAATACCTGCATCCTTTTGAGTGAAGTTTGCTTTTTCTGCAAATGCTCTGATAAATTGTTGTTTGTTCATCTATCAATCTCTCCTTTTTTCTATTTTAGGCGTTAACCTTGGTTTTATAATAGCACATTATTGCCAAAAAACCAAACGATTTTAGTATGTCCAAGCAAAATAATTGAGAAGTTTTGGCATAAAATACTCAAAAAGGCCTTTTAGTTGGTAAAAAGCTCGCACAAAAAACAAGTCTGAATAGGCGCCGTTTTTGACAATCTTGACCACTTTGCCCAGCACCATTTCGTCCATATCGACAGGCCCAAGCTCTCTGGCGTCGTAACTGATAGCCCGATTGTCGCCCATAAAGAACACTTGGCCTTCTGGCAGCTGATAAAACCACACCAGGCTTGTGCCAAACCAAATTCTTTCCACTTGACTTGAATGGTAGAACTCGCCTTCAGCGCTTATGTAATTTTCATAAAATTTCTTTTCATAAATCACATTATTTTCCGGTTCGCCATCGGAGCTATCCCAATCTTTCCCGCCATTTGTTTGCTTGATATAGTCTTCTTGCACCACCTCAATGGTTGGCTGACCGTTTACGGTGGGGCTATCTTTTTTTATAATCAAAAGGTGAAAAGAATAATATCCGTCCTCTCCCTTGGTTTTGATGATTGAAATTTTGTCTCCGCCAAAGGCCACCACCCTTTTGACGAATGTTTCTTTATTCAAATTTTTGGGATTGTTGATAATGACGATATCTCCATAGGTGTATGAGCCATCCTTGTCAACGAGGGCATAATCTTGAGCTTCACTTTGAATGCTTATATCTGGGTTGATGGTGGGCTGCATTGACCTTCCAGTGATTTTCATGAAATAAAACTCTGTGCAAAACCATATGTAGATTGCGGCAACAATCACAGCGATAACAAAAAAACAGATGTAAATGCTTTTCAAACACTTTTGTGTAAGTTTGTCACACCTTTCGTCTTCAAAATATAAATAAGTTTTTTCTTCGTCAAAATGAAATCTCAATTTTTTGCACCTTGTGGAATATTTTACTATATTTATACAATTCTTCCAAGCATTTTAGGCAACTTTTTCATCTTCTTGAAAATTTGCATCCGCAATAATTTTGTCTGTAAAGATTATATTTTTTTGAAAACTCTATGCTTTTTTTATAGCCGTCTTGCTTTTTGTAATTTCCTTCCAAAAATTCGATATCGTTTTCAAAGCCAACACTTTTGCCGATTGCGTTGATGATTTGGGCATTTTTGTGCGGCGAGACTGTCAGCGTTGTGCCAAAATAGTTATAGCCAAGCTCTTTTGCCTTTTGTGCAGTTTTTTGCAACCTCAGCTTAAAACAGATGGGGCACCTTGCTCCCCCTTCTTTTTCATTTTCAAATCCCTTGACTTTGTCAAGAAAGTCGCTGCTGTGATAGCCATCTTCAATCACCGGCACGCCCACGATTTGGCAATAACGTTTTTGCTCGCCAAGCCTGTGCTGATATTCTTGGTCGGTGTCTATATTAGGATTATAATAATATATAGTAATATTATAATCATCTTTGAGAAAGTCAATCACCTGAGTTGAGCAAGGGCCGCAGCAGGAGTGGAGAAGAAGTTTTTTCATTGCACGCTCCTGAGAATTTTGACGGCATCTGCAAAGATTTTGTTGTTTGAAATCAAATCTTTGACTTGTCCAGACGGATTTTTGATGTTGAACATCAAAACCCCCATGCAATCTCCGCAATCGATAAAAATTTGCACCACATAAATCAACTTTTGGTCAAAGCCTTTGATGATGTAGACTGGAAAAACAAAATCTCCCAGCCTGATGGAAAAGTTTTTTTCAAGTTGATATTTGTGGCTGAGGGTTTTTGCGTCTTTGCAAAAATTGTCATAACTATCAAAAAATTCATCTTTCGAGCGGTGCAGTTCAAAAAAAGAAATCACCTCTCCCTCGTCTGAAAGATAGTTTTCTTTGTTGATAAAGCCCTGCCCGTTTGGCAAAGTGTAGGTATCGTTTGTCAAGTGATAGCCCTCTGGCAATGTAAAACTCATTTCGTTGAGTGTGTCAAAAACTCTTTTCATAAAATTCTTCCTTCTGCCTTTTATTATGCCAAAGTGCCAGAATTTTGTCAAGAGCTTTACAGCTCTTGCACCGCGTAGAGCATAATGTCGTTGACGGACGAGCTTGTGAGAAAGTAGACCAAAATTTTGCCTTCTCGTCTGTAAGAAACCAGCCCTTGATCTTTAAGCGTTTTCAGCTGATGCGAAATGGTGGTTTGATTGATGCCCAGAATAGTGGAAAGATCGTTGACGCACATATTTGTCATTGAAAGGCAGGTCAAAATTTTGATGCGTGTTGAGTCGGCAAAGTTGGAAAAATAGTCAGCGAGTGCTCTGGTTGTTCCCTCGCGAGGAAGAGCGCTTTCAATTTCTCGGCGGCTTCGCTCGGTCAAAAGCAAAAATCTGTTCATAATTTTCAATTCCTTTTTTCACAATTTGAAGGCGAAAAACATAAATACTTATGTGATTGCCTGCATCTATATTTTGACAAACACAAAAGAAATCGCAAAAAAGAAAAATATTCTTTTTTGACAAAAAAACAAGATTTTTGTAAAAAGGGGGAAAATATGAATAGCACGCAAAATCTTTTGTTTGTTCTTTTGCTTTCTGTCATCACATCGGCAACAGACACAAATCTGAACACCAACACCAATTTTTTGCTTCTGTTGCTGCTGGCACTGAATGGTCAGAACTTCTATGGCAACAGTTGCACGCAAAACACCTGTCCAAACAACGGAAATTCTTTCTTTTTTTGAAAAACAGCCTGCTTTTGCAGGCATTTTTTTTGTCAATTTTTGGCTATAACCTAAAAATTTTAAGGCAAATAAATATTTTTAAAAAAATTGCAAAAAATTAAATTGAAAATAAATTCAAAAAAAATTAAAAAATTTTAAAAAATTTGTCAAAATCGTTTTGTAATTTATTTTTTTTATGCTATTATAGGCTTGTAAATAAAAAATATTTCTCATTGGGAGGTAGTTTATGTTTAGTTTATTGGGTGCAACAAACAAGACACTTGCAGCAAGTTGGTCAGCCTTTTTTAAAAATTTAAATTTAAGCACGACGGGTGACAATGGTGACATTTATCAAGTTTTAAACGATGTTTTCAACATTCTTTCCATTGTGCTGTGGGTTGTGCTTGGTCTTGTTGGTGCGATTGGTGCAATTTATGCCATCTATCTTGGCGTGAAGCTTGCAAGGGCTGACGAACAAGGCAAACGTGATGAAGCAAAAAAACACCTTATCACCGTTGCAATCGCAGTTGGTGTGACCATTGTTTTGATTTTGTTCTTCAACACCTTCCTGCCAATGATTTTGAGCGCTTTTGGTTTGGATGAAACGGGAACTACCCCTGTTATTCCTGGTGGAGAAGAACAAGGAGAAAAAAAATAGTCTTATAACAATCAAGCAAAAATCTCACAATTTTGTGAGATTTTTTTTATGCCTTTTCTCTTGCAGTTTTTTGATTTTTTTAAATATCTTTTATGTCATTTTTTCGCCCTGTTTGCAATTTTTAAAAAAATCTTATGGAAATTTTTGCTATGAATTTTAAAGGGGGAAAATTGCTTAAAATTTTTCTATAAAAATATTGCCAAAGAATGCTTGCATAATGCAAAAAAATATGCTAAAATCTTTTTTAGAAAAATTAAGGAGATTTTAAGATGAATTTTTCTCTTCTAGCCTATCAATATTTGGGCTCGCTTGCATGGCTGAACGACCTTTACGGAACTTTGCCATACATTTTGTATGCAATTTTGGCAGCCATTGGCGGCGCAGGAACGGTTTACGCCATCATCCTTGGCATCAACCTTGCAAAAAGTGAAAGCGAAGACCAACGCAAAAATGCTCAAAACCGCATCAAAAACACCATTATTGGCGTGATTGTGCTGTTGGTGCTGGTGCTTTTTATCACAATCGCCATTCCAGAGATATTGCACGCAGTTTATCCAAATCTTGTTGTGCCAGAAACAACCTAAACGCAAACCATTTGACAAAAATTTTCATATATACTTGTGTAAAAGGAGAACCTTATGCACAAGTTTTTTTTAAAACATAATATTTTGCTTGAAAAAGATGAAATTGGCAAAACGTCGGCAGTTTTTTGTCAAAGCCTTTCAAAAACCTGCAGCTGCATGCAAAGTTTGAAAAAAAACTTGCAGTCGCTTTACAACGTTGTTGTGCTTGCAAAAGAAAAGGCCTACGCCGACGAGCAAGTCGACCTTTTGTGCAAGGTTGAACTTTTGACAAGCAATCTATATTACTCTTTTTTTGCCTCCCCGCTTGATTTGCCAGAAAAAAATTCTTCAAGCAGCTCGCTCAAAGAACTTGTTTCTAAAGCCATTGAAATTTCGACGGAATTGATTGAAAAAATCAATATGCCAGAAGAAAATCGCCTTGCAAACATTATAAATTTGAATTTGCAAAATCTTTTCAATTTGCTTTCTCAAAGCCCGCCGACAAGTTCTTCACCTGCCGCTACAGCAGCCTTGGAGGAGTTGCAGCCTTAATTTTTTTGACTTTTTTCAACACTTTTTTCATACATATTTTTGATTTTTAAAACCGCGCTGTGCACCTGCTCATATTTTTTTAAATCCAGTTGTGCCTGCTTAAACAAAAACTCTTTTTCAATATCTCGTGCAATTTGCTGAGCAACAAAATTTTCACCTTTTTGTGGCTGACGGCACAAAAAATTTGAAATATCTTCTTCTTTTTCTTGCTCTAGCAGCCCTTCTTCTTTCAGCCATACAACAATCTGCCACACCTTTTCTTCTGAAAACTTCTTCTCAAGTTGCCTGCAATTTCTTTCAAGCGCCTTCAAAAAAATCTCGTCTTGCTGCCGCTTTTGTTCAAACAAATCTTGAGCAAAATTTTCGCTGTCTGAATAGTGTGCCTTTCTGTGCTTTTGCTCTTCTTTATACATCGAAAAAAATGCCTTCAAAATTCCTTTCTTATGCTCAAAAACTGCCAAAGTGTGCTCTAAAAGAGATTCTAGTTTTTCCATGTCTTCTCCTTTTAGATATGATAACCCATTTCGACAAAATTTTCAATCATTTTTCAAAACCTATTTACATTTTTTTAACTTTTTTCATACTATGCATTGGAGTGAAAACACTCCGAGTGAGGAAAAACATGGCTATAAATTTTTTTGGAAATAGACCAACTTGTTGCAATCAAAGGCCTTGCCGTCCACCACTGATTATTTCTGGCGCCACTGGTCCTACAGGTCCAATAGGTCCTGCTGGTCCACAAGGTGCGACTGGTCCTACCGGTCCTGCTGGAGCAACTGGGCCTACAGGTCCTACCGGGCCTACTGGCGCAACCGTCACAACTGTTGAAGTGATTGCCACCAACACACTGGCCGCAGGCAGTCCTGCGTCTGTCGTTCAGTCAGGAGTTGGCTCAACCGCTGATTTGACTTTTAATATTCCTCAAGGTGCAACTGGACCTACTGGCCCTACTGGTCCTGCTGGAACAGCTGGAGCTACAGGCCCTACTGGTTTGACTGGCGCTACAGGCCCTACCGGCCCTACTGGGCCTGCCGGAACTACAGGAACTGCTGGCGCTACTGGTCCTACAGGTCCTACCGGCGCTACAGGCCCTACCGGTCCTACTGGTGCTGCTGGAACAGCTGGAGCTACTGGTCCTACCGGCCCTGCTGGAACAGCTGGAGCTACTGGTCCTACCGGCGCTACTGGTCCTACCGGGCCTACTGGTTTAACTGGTGCGACTGGTCCTACAGGTCCTACCGGTCCTACTGGGCCTGCCGGAACTACTGGCGCAACCGGTCCTACCGGCCCTGCTGGAGCAGCTGGCGGGACTGGCGCAACCGGTGCAACTGGGCCAACCGGCCCTGCAGGCCCTGCTGGAGCGACTGGCGCTACTGGTCCTACTGGGCCAACTGGACCTGCTGGAGCGACTGGAACAGTTGGTGCAACTGGCCCGACTGGACCGACTGGAGCAAGTGGAGCGGGGCTGGCAGCCTATGGCGGCCTATACAACAATGCGCAGCAAACGCCAACAATAACAACTGAAAATGTTTACGTTCCTGTTGAGCTTAACACTCAGATGCCTGTTCTCAATACGACAACTGCGACCAATCAAATCACAGTTTTGCAGGCGGGCGACTATGAAATTTCTTACCACCTGCAAATCAACTCAACAGCAGAGCTTACATTTAATGTTACTGCACGAAACAACACAACTCCAATTGCTTCTTCAACCATAGAGCAAACTGCTCTTGAAACAGCAACTGGCGGAACATTTGTTGTTGATGTTGCAAACTCTGTTATTGTAACACTTGCTGCCAACGACGTGATTGACCTTGCTTTGACCACCACAACAGCCCCTGGCGGCGCAACCATCACCATACCAGAAAACGGAGACGCAACACTGGTGGTCAAAAAACTGAGCGCAACAAGCTAAGTTTGGTCTGAAAGCAGAAAAGGGCTTGCGCCCTTTTTTGTTTGCCTCTTTTGCATCAACTTTTTTTGTCTGCCGCAAAAAATTGTTGACAAAAGCAAGGCAATTATGCTATTATCAAAGCATGAAAACAAACATTCTTTTAGCACTACTTTGATTTGGTGTCCACAATGGTGGCACAAGTTTTGGTTGTGCTAAAAAAATTTTTTTTAAGTGCAACCAGTCAAGGTTGCTATTTTTGTTTTTTAAGGAGAATTTATGAAAGAATACAACACAAAACAAATTGAAGAAAAATGGAAAAAATATTGGCAAGAGCACCAAACCTTCAAAACTGACATTTGGGACTTTTCAAAACCAAAATTCTATGCTCTTGATATGTTCCCTTACCCTTCTGGCGCAGGTTTGCACGTAGGGCATCCTGAAGGCTACACCGCCACCGACATTGTCAGCAGGATGAAAAAAATGCAGGGCTATAACGTTTTGCATCCGATGGGGTTTGATTCTTTTGGCCTGCCAGCTGAGCAATATGCCATCAACACCGGCAATCATCCATATCAATTCACCAAAAAAAATATTGAATATTTCACAAGCCAGTTGAAAAATTTGGGCTTTTCTTACGATTGGGACAGAGAAATTTCTACTTGCGAGCCTAGCTACTATAAATGGACGCAGTGGATTTTCAAAAAACTCTATCAAAAAGGTCTTGCAAAGTTTGTTGAAATGCCTGTCAATTTCTGCGAAGAACTGGGTTGCGTGCTTGCAAATGACGAAATTGTTGACGGAAAAAGCGAGCGCGGCGGCTATCCTGTTGTGAAAAAATATATGAAACAATGGATTATCGACATCGCAAAATATGCCGACAGGCTTATTGAAGGGCTTGAGAAAATAAATTGGCCAGAAAGCACCAAAACCATGCAAAAAAACTGGATTGGCAAGTCGGAAGGCGTTGAGGTTGATTTTGAACTTGTGGGCGGCGGAAAATTTTCTATCTTTACCACTTGCATCGAAACAATCTATGGCATAACTTTTATGGTTCTGGCCCCTGATGCAAAATTGGTTGACCAACTTAAAGACCGCATCAAGAACTGGGATGAAGTGGAAAAATACCGCAAAGAAACGGCAAAACTGAGCGACCTTGAAAGAACTTCGCTAAACAAAGGCAAGAGCGGGGTTGAACTTGAAGGCGTTTTTGCCATCAACCCTGTCAACAACAAAAAAGTGCCTGTATTTGTTGGTGATTTTGTGCTTGCAAGCTACGGCACTGGCGCTGTTATGGCCGTTCCATCTCACGACCAACGCGACTTTGAGTATGCAATAGAGCACAAAATTGATATGATTCAAGTCATCGACGGCAGAGATGTAAGCAAATCAGCTTTTGAAAAGCAAGATTATCTTGGAAAAGGCTGCCGTCTTATCAACAGCGAAGAATTTTCTGGCCTGACTGTTGAGGAAGCAAAAACTGCAATCACTGACAAACTTGTCAAAATGGGCAAGGCTCGCAAAACTGTCAACTATCGCCTTCACGAGTGGATTTTTGCAAGACAGCGCTATTGGGGAGAGCCTATTCCTATTGTGCACAACGAAGACGGCTCAACCACCGTTCTTGACGATGATGATCTGCCACTTGTTCTGCCAATACTGGAAGATTATAAACCTGCAAAAGATGGCAGCAGTCCACTCGCAAAAGATGAAAAGTGGGTAAACGTGACCTACAAAGGCAAAAAAGGCAAGCGAGAAACCTCCACAATGCCAGGCTCTGCCGGCTCTAGTTGGTATTTTTTAAGATATATCGACCCGCATAACGACAAAGAAATTGCAGACAAAAAACTGCTTGAGCACTGGCTGCCTGTTGACCTTTATGTTGGCGGCCCTGAGCATACAACTGGTCACCTTTTGTATTCAAGAATGTGGAACAACTTCCTTTATGACGCAGGCGTTGTGCCTGTCAAAGAGCCTTTCCAAAAACTTGTCCACCCTGGCATGATTCTTGGTGCAAATGGAATAAAAATGGGCAAGCGCTATCCAGAATTTATAGTTGATCCAAACGATGTTGTGGCAAAATATGGCGCCGACACTCTGCGCCTTTACGAAATGTTTATGGGGCCTCTTGAAATCTCAAAGCCTTGGGATGACAATGGCGTGGCTGGAGCAAGAAAATTTCTCGACCGTGTTTGGAAAATTTATCAAGAAAAGCAAATTGGTGACTTTGACAATCAAAATTTGAAGCAAATTTATCACCAAACCGTTAAAAAAGTGACTGAGGATTTTGAATCTCTCAACTTTAACACCGCCATTTCGCAGATGATGATTTTTGTAAATGCAGTGGCAAAAGAAAACAAACTGCCTAGACAATATGCAGAAGGCTTTGTCAAACTTCTCAACCCTGTCTGCCCTTTTATCACAGAAGAAATTTGGCAAAATCTTGGTTATAGCCAAAGCATTGCTTGCGAAAAATGGCCAACGTTTGACCCAAACGCACTCGTGACAGACTCAACGGAAGTTCCCGTTCAAGTCAACGGAAAGCTGCGCGGAAAAATTGTTGTAACCTCGTCAATGAGCCAAGACGAAATCAAAGCACTGGCTCTTGATGCTGTTCAAGAATTTGTGAAAAGCCCAGTCAAAAAATTTATTTATGTGCCAAAACGCATTTGCAACGTGATAATTTAAAAATTTTCTTTAAAAAAACTGGCGTCTTGCCAGTTTTTTTGTATTAATACATTGTGTTCAAGTTCATCGTCATTGGAATTACAACACACGCAAGCACTAAAGCCAAAACGACAACAACAAACTGAGCATTTGCTTTATAGCCACCTTTTATCATTTTGATAACTTCAATGATAAGTGCTGCAAAGGCGCAACCGAAAGCCAAAAAGAAGAATGCTGCAGCAGCTTGAAGTGTTGCTAGTGTGAATGTTGCAAGTGGCAAAAATGCTGTAAAAAAGCTAAAGAAAATTGAAATTATTGAAAGTGAAAGTGAAATATTTTCAAAATTGAATGCTTTTTTAAAGAAATTTTCACTTTTTGAAGGTTTCTCAACTTTTTCCTCTTTTTCCTCTTCAATGTTTTGTGGCATTTCCACTTCTTGCAATTCTTCTGTCTGTTCTTCAATCAATTTTTTCTTCTTCATTTTCTCCCCCTTTTATATATTTCAATTTACCATTAAATTTGCAAAATGTCAATTATATTATAATAATTATCACACAAAAAATTATATGCCTGCATTTTGAAAGTTGACAGTTTTGCCAAAAGACAACCTTTGAATAAATTTTAATCTTAACTGTTGCTGATATGAAATTTCTTGGCTGCATTATATCGCATATTCTTCGAAATTTTCACTTGCTTTTTGTGGAGCGCGCTGTCTTAATAAAAAAATGAATCCAGCTTTTCATCTGGAAACATTTTTGCAATCAAACTTATTTTTTCTTTTCTTTTCTAAAGCATAAGAACCAATCAAGGCAATACATATTTTCGTCTTTGCTCTCAACACGCTCTTTTGCCACTCCGCAAGAGCCAGCAGTTGGCACAATCACGTCATCACCTGGACGCCAGTCCGCTGGAGTTGCACAAGCATCTTTATCAGCCTTTTGAAGAGCCTGGATGATTCTTTTGATTTCATCAAAATTTCGTCCAGTAGAAATTGGATAATACAAAATTGTGCGAATTGTTGATTCTGGGTCAATGATAAACACTGCCCTTACTGCCTGTGTTGAAGATTGACTTGGCTGAATCATGCCATATTTGTTGGCAATTTCCATTTTGATATCTTCAATCAGCGGAAATTTTACTTCCACTTTTTTCATGCCTTTCCACTGCAGTTCTTGAATCTTTCGAAGCCATGCAATGTGAGAATAGAGTGAGTCTACTGACAATCCCACAAGCTCTGTGTTGAGCGCTTTAAACTCATCCATCATTGAACCGAATGTCATAAATTCAGTTGTGCAAACAGGTGTGAAATCTGCTGGGTGCGAGAACAAAATCACCCATTTGCCTTTATAGTCTTCAGGGAAATTGATTGTGCCTTGGGTTGTAACTGCACTAAAACTTGGTGCCTTGTCGCCAATAAGTGGCATGCGATAATTTTCCATATTAAATCTCCTTTTATTGCAGAATTTATATCTGCATAATCATTATACAAAAAAATTGAGAAAAAACAAAACAAAATTTGCTTTTTATTCTTGCAAAACTGTGATATAATATATCCGCGGCGCATGGAGAGATGTCAGAGAGGCCGAATGAGACGGATTCGAAATCCGTTATACAACCTTGTTGTATCGGGGGTTCGACTCCCCCTCTCTCCGCCAAAATAACTTTTATCAAGAAGGAGAGACGATGATAGGCAAATACAAGGTGATAACACTTTGCGGAAGCATGAAATTTAAAGACAACTTTCTGCGTGAACAAAAACGCTTGACTTTGGAAGGGAATATCGTGCTTACTCCAAACATGTTTTTGATTGCAGAGGAAATCACAGTAGACATCAAAAAAATGCTTGACGACATGCATAAAAGAAGGATCGATATGGCTGACGAGATTTTTGTTATCAACAAAAATGGTTACGTTGGCTCTAGCACAAAATCAGAGATTGAATATGCCAAAAAGTTAGGCAAAAAGATAAACTTTATGGAAAATTAGGAGGAAAATTTGAAAATCATATATGTCCATCATGGCAATCGAAAAAAGAGCAATCCCCCTTCTCAAAATGATGATTTAACAGAAATTGGGTATAAAGATTGCAATTTGGTTGCCGAACTTTTCAACGATACAAAAATAAAAGACAACATAAGGGCTATTTACACCGCCCCTTATTTTAGATTCAGAAAAACAGCAGAAATTATAAATAAAACACTGCAGACAGAAATAATTGAAGATGAAAGACTAAACGAATTTGATAATAGGACAGAAACTTGGACACAACTGCAAACAAGAATTATCGACTGCATCGATGACATTATTGCAAAATACCAAAAAGACGACATTGTGATATGCGTAACAAGCGGAGTAAATATCGTAGGCTTCATAATCAAATCTTTCAATCTAAAACCAAGTCCCGCTTCTCCTTTTTTAGGCGTTCCAAATTGTTGCCCAATCATGTTTGATTATAAATAATAACTTAAAAAACGCACCTTGAAAAAGATGCGTTTTTTATTTATAGTAAAGGTTATTTGATTTCAATTCTGTTTGAACCTTCAATTTTCTTTTCTTCTTTTGGAAGAACTTCATAATTCACCTCCCTTTGCATCTTTAAATGTAAGCATATTATAGCTTGGAGAGCTAGCTTTTTGATCAATTTTTGCTCATATAAACATTCTTGCTCTGCAACACGCGCGATTATTTGGAAAAATAGAGAAATTTTGATATAATTTGTCAAAAGGATGGTGAAGAATGAAAAAACTTGTTTTTTATAAATGTCAAATTTGCGGAAATGTTGTTGTAAAACTTGTTGATAGCAAGGTGTCAGTTTTTTGTTGCGGGCAAGCTATGACGGAAATCAAGCCAAACACCACAGATGCTGCTGTTGAAAAGCATAAACCAGTGATAACTGCTGACGGAAAAACCGTGCAGGTCAAAGTTGGACAGATTGATCATCCTATGACTGAAGAGCACTATATCAGCATGATTGTGCTTGAAACAAACAAAGGTTTTGCGGTGAAAAATCTTATGCCTGGTCAAACCCCTGCAGCTGACTTTATTTTAGCTGATGATGAAAAGATTGTCTCTGCTTATTCTTATTGCAATCTTCATGGTATGTGGGCATGAATTTGAATTCTTGCATTCTATGCGGAGACAACCTTCACAAACATAGCAAAAGTTGCTATTTGCAAAAAGGCAGCACAAACTTTATCGTGATTGCCCAAAGCCCTGCCAAAAATGGATGGCTGGCTTTTGAAAATCTGCATAAACTAATTTAACTCTTTTTCACAATTTGCTTTGAAAATTATTATAATTTGTATATACTTAAGTATAAGGAAACTATGAAAAATAAAAAACCGATAAAATTGATAATAACCACCGAGCCAGGCGTTGACGATGCAGCCTGTCTTGCTTTGCTGATGAATGACCCAGCTTTTGACATCAAACTGATCACCACCCTTCGCGGCAACGTGCCCCTTGAAAAAAGCACCCGCAATATGCTGCACCTGCTCGATTTGTTTGACAAAGACCTTCCCGTTGCAAAAGGCGAAAAGCACGCACTTGAGCGCAACTCGCCGACTGCAGAATTCATCCACCAAAAAGAAGGTCTAGGCGGGTATATTCCACCACGAACCACAATCCATAAATGCACAGGACAAAGCGCTGTTGAACAAATGTATCACATTTTGAAAGAAGGCGATGGAGATATTTTTTTGTTGGTGCTAAGTCCGCACACCAATGTTGGAAAACTTTTGAAAGACCACCCCGACATCATACCAAAAATTCCAGCAATATATTTTGAAGGCGGCTCGCCCTATGGAGCGCCTGGCTTTTCTGACCACATTTCTTTCAACATCTCATCCGACCCAGAGGCTTTCAAACTTGTGCTTGACAGCAAAATTCCGCTCTACATGATTCCGTCTGACATGGGCAGAAAAATGACTCATTTGAGCGAAGAGTTTGTGATTAAACTGAAAAAACTTGGCGATGTGGGCAATTTGATTTTTCAAATGTCGCAAGGCTATTGGGAGCCTGGCTATCCTGACCGCCGTCACGCCACCAACGATACCTGCGCTTACTATTTGATGAAGCATCCAAAAATCTTCACTCTAAAGCAATGCGATGTTGTTGTCGACTGTGAGCTAGAGCCGGGAAAAACCTATATGAATTTTTCTGATCAAGGCAATGTTGAACTTGCAGTTTCAGTCAATCGAAAAAAATTTTTAAAATTATTTTATAATCAAGTGAAAAATCTGAAAAAAATCAAATTAAAAAATTTTACAAGAGTATAACACAATTTTACTCTTGTTTTTTTATTCCCCTTTGTTTTTCGGTCAAAAAATATGAAAATAACGATTTTTTTATGCTTTTTTCACATTTTTTCCATGATTTTTTTATAATTATTTCAATTTTGCATTTTTATTGAATTTTTGCAAATAATTTTTTATGATAATATATTATTTAAAATAATTTTATTATATAAATAAATATATCAAATTTATTTTGATTTTTACCCTTCATGTGATAAAATCAAATTGTAAAAATATGTCGAATTTGGGAGTGAAAAGTATGAGAACAAAAAAACTTTTTAATTCAATTTTCTTAAGCTTTGCAGCAGCTGCTATGGCAATGCTGGGCTTTGTTTTGTCAAGCACAAAATCTTTTTTGCCAAGCACAAACGCAGCGTTCACTGAGTACACCAAAATCATAAACACCCTGCCCGAATATTTAGAGCTTAGTGGCGGCGTTGCAAGCACGCAAGATAACAGCATAGTCCTTCTTGACGGCAGCAACGGCAGCAAAAGCACTTATACTCTCACTATTGGCTCGGATGAAATTACGATGCTAGACAGCGAGAACGCCGAAAAAACCAATTACGGCTACAAGCCAGATAAAGGCAATCCCGACGAATACTATCTTTTCAACTTCACAAGTTCGCTCTCGCTCTATAAAGACATCACAAACCAAGAACTTGCAAACTTGTCTTCTTCAAACAACCTTCTTCAACGCACCCCAATCGACACTTTCGCTTCTGATCATGACAAGGCAATAACCGTGACTGGCCTTGGGCAAGCACCACAAAAACTTGAAGTAAATTTTACACTAGGTTCAGAGTTTAAGGCTCCAGAGATAAAAGGAAACCCAATCACTGTTGAAGAAGGGCTCTACACTCTTGTTATTCCAATGACGGTTTATCACACAACTGATGGCGGCGTGACTTACACCACCGTCACAGAAGATGCTCAGATTGAATATACTTTTATGATTTTCAACTCGAGCACCTACTTCACTTCTGGTCTTCAAAATGCAACAATGGATAATGTGACCAGTGTTGCGCTGTCAAACAATAGCGGTTTTTCAAGATTTTATTACTATAACTACACCACAACCGCCTTGCCAAAATTCAGCTACAACCCTTACGCCTATCAAATCACCATCAATTTTGTTGATTACAACGAAACAAACCACTATCTGAAAGTTGAATACAACGGCAACGACTTCAGCGTTTTGGATAAAAACGGAAATGCTGTCACTCAAAACTATATTATGACCGGCATCGATGACAACGGACAAGCTTACATAACTTTCAACGAACTTGGCAGCTACGACATCTCTTTTGAATATCTTTATTTGGTGGAAAAGGAAGATGGAACGTCTGAAATCTTTGAACTGCCTTTTGATGAGCTTGACACAGAAGATGCAACTTTGCAATACAACAAAGCTCAACGGCTTTACATTTATGGCTATCAAGCCATGTATACCAACTTCAACGAGCCTGTCAACCCAAGCACCAACCAACCATATTCAAGAGAGCTTAAAACAATTTCTGATGACGGCACAAGTTTCTCACAAGCGGCTGACATAACAGCGGGATTTACAAGCAGCGCCAACGCAACCAATTTTTCGCAACCAAACCAGAATGTTATAACTATAGACAATTTAAAAAATGCTGTTCAAACATACTTGCAAGGCTCGGACGTTGCACCAGAAACAACAAATCAGGTTCCAGTAAGTTTTATTTTAAATGCCACATCTCCTACAGCTGAAAACGCACAAAGCCAAATCTATCCAGTTTCTGGCAGTGGAAACAGCCTTACATTAGATGAATCTGACGACTTTACCAATGAAAATCAAGGCACGCCGGGCAGATATGTATATATTCTTGAATACAATTTTGAGGAATATCTTGGCGAAGGCGGAGTGCAACAGAGCGGATATTATCACTACCAAATCTTCTATTTTGAGATCACAAACGAAACTCCTGCCGTGACGGTGCTTGACGAAACTGGAAACAGTTTTTCCACCACAAGATACACAAACAAATCAGTATATCTTGTCAACGAGTCAACAGACAGCCCATACAACGCAAATGTGACCATCAATGTCACCATGCAAGACTATATTTCTGGCTCAACTGTAACGCGTTCTTTGCAAGACCTTGCTTCGTTTGACAGCTCAACATTCACTTACTATCAGTCTTGGAGTTATGCTGAGTATGGAAGTGGCAATTCAGCCCTTGAGCAAATGGACGGCAAAGAAGTCGTTTTGATTTCAAGCAACAGCAGCAGTGCAGACAGAACTTTCACACTGAGCTACTTTTCAACCATGACAAAGCCAAACAGTTACACCTTCACAATTGACACCTATGACATTGACTTCTTGAGCCCTATAATTGCAAATGAAATCTCAAACGGAAGATACAGCCTGCAAGGCGAAATTCCAACTTTGGATGACGGCATTTTTGCAACCACCAACACACCATTCTCTTTCAGATGGGACGAAAAGGATAGCGGCGCAAAAACCTATGGCTATGTCAAATATTTCCCGCTAGAACAAATCAACTACTATAACTCGACGGTAACAGCAAACCCTGCATGGTTTGAATCAATCGTTTCTGACACAGGCGGGGCCTTCCCTGTTTCTTACAAGATAGATTTTGACAACTCATCTAGTTCTAGTTGGAGTCCGATTTCAAACACCAAAGGCTTAAGCGCTGTTGACGGAACAAGTGTGAAAACGGATGCCGGTTTGTATCTTTTGGAGGTTTATGATCAAGCTGGAAATGTTGGCTTTGCAATGTTTATGCTTGACAACACAAGCCCAACCTTTATCAAACAAACTTCAGCCTCTTCAACAAGCTATCAAGTTGTCAGCGGCTCAGACACCGTTTCGGTTGCAGAAGGCACCACCGTCACACTGCACTGGGGAGATTACAAAGCAATTATTCTTCAAAATTCTGAAGCAATCACAGAAAAAGGCATCACACCTGACAATAGACATGCTTTGATTGACGGCGAGGCAGCAGAAGACGCTCTAAACGATCTTTTAGATAAATTTGTCAGCACAGATAGAAGTTTTATCAAACAGCTTTCTCTTAACGGCAGGTTGGAAGATGGCGAAGATGACTCTTTGCTATATTCAAGCAAATATCTGACATTAAAAATCGATGACACCTATGCAATCAAAACTCCAAGTCAAGACAGATATCAACTGCAAAGCGGCAACAGGTTTGAATTAGAACTTATTGTTGACGGAGTTGCAAACGAAAACACCTATCAATTTTTGCTTAGAGACCAGTCAAACAGCAAGGTTGCAGGCTCTGAACTTGACAGCTATCTTTCCTATCCTAGTGGAATGCTGTCAGTCACAATTTCGTCTGACTCTTCTGCAATTATGATTGAAAAAAATGTCAACGAAGGCTGGCAAATTATGAGCCAAGCGGGCTACAGCTTGAGCGGAAAATATTATAAAAACGATAGCGGTGAGCTTCAACCTTATGAAGACGACAATTATAATGAAGACAGCGGCAAGACTTATCGATATGCTTACTACACTCCGTCATCTGCAAACAGTCCTATACGAATTTCATATATCCCTCTTTCAGAAAAAGGTGATCAAATT
>CALVTE010000005.1 GCA_944360075.1 uncultured Clostridia bacterium
CTTCCACCATTCGCTTCGCTCATCTTGCCTGTCGGCAATAAAAAAAACCGCTAACGCGGTCTTTTTGGTGGAAGTTAAAAGAACCATGCCTGTGGCAGAACCTTGTAGCCTTCCACCATTCGCTTCGCTCATCTTGCCTGTCGGCAATAAAAAAAACCGCTAACGCGGTCTTTTTGGTGGAAGTTATAGGGCTCGAACCTATGACCCTCTGCTTGTAAGGCAGACGCTCTCCCAGCTGAGCTAAACTTCCATCGCTCTGTCAAAGTGTGCATATATAATATAGCAAAATAAGCAAAGTTTGTCAACAGTTTTTTGCATTTTTTCCAACTTTTTTTGAACTCTCTTTTTCGCAGTCGAATAAAGTGTATTGGGCGTGAAAAGGAGATTTTATTATGCCTTGCAATTTAAACTTCAATCAATGCAACTCGTTTATCAATTTTCCTGCGCCTATATTTAACTGTTGGTGCAGGCTTACCAGTCTTTTAAACTCCTCCACCGTCACTATTATAAACCCTGTTGTTGTTTCTTCAAACGCCTCTTTTAATGCCGCCGCTCAAACCATTATTGCGGGTGGCGATTTGGTTGTCACGCTCACTTCCGGCAATGGGACTGCAATCACAACGGACGGAGCGGGCAATATCTCTTTGCTAGCGGGCAGATATTTGATAACCAGCCGCATCAACGGAATAATTCCTGCCAGCGGAGAGGCGAGTTATGCCCTTTTTCAAAACGGCGTGCAAATTGACTCTTCAATTTCACGAACGAGTGGGACGGGTGGCGCAAATTATACCATTTCGATGAGCGAAGTCGCAGTGGTGACAAATGGTAGAGATAATATTTCACTGAGAAATATTAGCGCTGCTGCTCAAACGATAAACAATGCATCGATGTTTATACAAAAACTCTCATAACCATTTTCCGCTCTTCAAGAGCGGGAATACATAAAAGTCACATTTTCTCGCCAAAAAGATTATGATGTATTGATAACGTCAAGAGGAATTTACTGTGGGAAACATTGAAATCACGATTATTGGAACAATTTTTATCTTTTTTATGAGTTGTCTGGGCGCCAGTTTGGTTTTTTTATTTAAAAAGGAGGTCAGCCAAAAAATATATTCATTATTTTTGGGCTTTGCTTCTGGGCTTATGGTTGCAGCATCAATTTGGTCTCTCATCATTCCAGCCATCGACCGTGCGGAAAACTTTGGCTCGCTTAGTTTTCTTCCTGCCAGCATCGGGATTATCTTGGGGGTGGGCTTTCTTATCTTGCTCGATATTGTTTTGCCAAAAATCTTAAACCGAAAAGATAATCGCGGAAGAACTTTGACAAAGGCTTCAAAATTGTTTTTGGCCGTCACTTTACATAATATTCCCGAAGGATTGGCTGTCGGGCTGGCTTATGGCAGCGCCTTTTTGATGGGAGGTAATGCTTTTTACAGCGCTCTTATGCTTGCGATTGGCATTGGCGTGCAAAATTTTCCAGAAGGCACAGCGCTTGCCTTGCCTTTAAAGGAAGAATTTAAAAGCAAAAAAAAGGCCTTTTTTATGACTTGTCTTAGCGGAGCAGTTGAACCTTTGATGGTGCTTGTCGGTATTTTTCTTTCCACTGCAATCGAAAGCTTGATGCCTTGGTTTTTGAGTTTTTCGGCAGGAGCTATGCTCTATGTGGTTTGCGAAGAACTTTTGCCCGATTCACAAATTGCGTCCAAAAATCACATTGGCACATGGGGGTTTATCTTGGGTTTTGTGATTATGATGATTTTTGATGTTGCACTGGCTTAAAAATTTTTTATATGCAAATGATAAAAAATGGTTAGGGGGAGTAAAATGGGATATTACAATTATCATGGAATTGCAAAAAAATTGATATTTGAAGGGCAACTTCAAGGCTATGAATTTTTTGAAGACTATCACGGCATCAAGCCGGCACTTGTTTTGTATTTTAAAAGTCACAGGCCAATTCCCATTCGAGCATACCGTTGGGAAGAATATTTACCTCTTATTGTCGGGCGTAGTGATTGACATACAAGTTTGCTATATGTTAAAATTTTGCTATGAAAACTAATTACAGGCTGAGCAGCAACAAACTTGCAACGATATTTCGTGTTTTTTCATGGGATATTCTCTTTTTTTATCTGTTCAGCGCTGTTTTCTTGAGTCAGGTCAGAGGCTTTAGTGATTCGCAAATCTTTTATACCGGCTTGGTGGTGGCTGCAACACCTGTTTTATTGCAGTTTTTGATAAACAAAATCGCAAAAGCAATGGGAGCGCTCAAATCTGTGCGATTTGGAATGCTTTGTCTTTTTGTTTTCACGATTGGGATTGTGTTTTTCAGCTCGCCTGTTTTGATTTTTATCAGTTACTTTTTTTATGGTCTTGGCTCTGCCTTTCTTGTTCCAAACACGTCTGCTTTGCTTGTCAAAAACCTTAAAGCTGAAGGCAGAGAAGAAGATTTTGCAAAAATCGAAGGAAGGGCGGCGGCAATCTATTATTTCACCGGAGGACTGGCATCTATCGGGCTTGGCTATCTTTTTGAAATCAACCCTCTTCTTGTGATGGCTTTTTCAGCGATTGCAATGGCGATTGGTTTTTTGATGAGCTTTATGATTTGCGAAGAAGGGCCGAGCTTTGCTGTTGTTTCAACAAAAATGCAGCCAGAAAGCAAAAAGAAAATCAAACCAAACCCAAATTTTATTTTTCTTTTGTGCCTTGTGCTAGCTTTCTATGGCTTGATTATGCAAGAGCATTCGTTAAGGCAGGTTTTGTTTCAAAATGTTTTGTTCACTCCGTCAATGATAGGCTGGATCAATTTTGCTGTTTCTGTTTCCACTGGTCTGTCAGGGTTACTGTTTGATTTTTTCAAAAAAAGGGCAAAACTGGCCTTGACCATTTTGCCTATAGGCTATCTGTTTCTGCTTTTGGTGATGGGGCTTGTTTGCTGGCTTATCAACAGCCTTGCAGCGGCGCAAGTTGTCATAATGCTGGGGTGCTGCATTTTGCCTTTCTTCAATTTGCCTTTCAAAATTGGTGCAAAAGATTACGTGCGGCAAATCGTGAGCGAAGAAAATCAAGTCTCGGCCTATTCAATGCTCTATGTGGTCAGAAATCTAAGCCGCATCTTCTACAGTTTGCTTTTGGCTCTTCTTGCAGGAAGAGTTGGCTCATTGCAAAGTTTGATGCTTTTGCCTTTGTTCTACCTTCTGCTTTTGGCAATTTCGCTTCCAATCTATCTTGTTCAAAAAAAGAGAAAATTTTCTAGTAATTGATAAAAAAGAGTTGGCATTTTTAAGAAAAAAGGTGTATAATTTTGGTAAGGAGGTAGGTATGGCAAACAAATCTTCAAAAAGTTCAACAAAAAAATCTTCAAATGTTTGGGGATTAAACAAAGTCTCAATGTGGATTTTGGTGGCTGCGGCTTTGCTTTATGTGATTGCAATGATTTTGAAACTTGTCAATGTTGATTTTGTTGCTGTCACAGCACTGCAAAATGTGGCAATGGCGGCAATGGCTGTGATTGTTTCAATTCTTGCATGGCGTTATGTCCGCAACAAAGAAATGGTTTGGAAAGTGCTCTATGTGCTTTGCTTGCTGCTTGTCATTGCAGGTATAATCGTTCCACTTTGCGTATAAAAAATCCTTGAATAAGGATTTTTTTATTTGCCTTTTTTAACTTCCATTTTGATTTTGACATATATATCTATATGTTAAATCAAATTCTTTTAAACAAAACAAATCTTTTGCATAATCTGCATTATCTTGAAAACTATTTGCAGGGCAAAAAAATATGTGTGATGGTCAAAGCAAACGCGTATGGCCATGGCATGGCTGAAGTTGCGCAGTGTCTGCAGAAAGAAAAAGTCAGCTATGGAGTTTCAAATCAAGATGAAGCATTAGCTTTGAGAAAACTGACCGACAAGCAAATCATTGTTTTTGGCGCGTGCGAAAATTATCATGAATTGATGCAAAACAATATTGATTTTGCTGTTTTTTCCTTCGAAATGGTCAAAAAAATAT
Organism: uncultured Clostridia bacterium; assembly: GCA_944360075.1. Lineage (GTDB taxonomy): Bacteria > Bacillota > Clostridia > Christensenellales > UBA1242 > Caccovivens. The sequence goes on from CALVTE010000005.1 coordinate 4,015, forward strand.
GCAAAATCGCAAAAGCATATAAACTTAAGCCTCAAATGCATTTATGCCTGAACAGCGGAATGAACCGCTATGGCATCAATCAAAAAAATGAATTTTTCAAAATTGTCAATTTTCTTGCAAAACAAAAATTGCAACTTTCTGGGTTTTACACCCACTTCTCTTCGTTGACCACTGATGAAAAATATTCTGAAAGGCAAAAAAGAATGTTTTACGAATTTTGTTATGCCCTGCCAAAAGAATGGCAAACCATAACTCATGTTGGCGGAGGGAAAACAGTTTTTAAAGACATTGATGCAAAGATGTTCCGCACCGGGATTGAAATATATGGCTATGGCGACCAGAATTTGCGGCCTGTGATGAGCGTCAAAAGCCAGATTGTTGACACTGTTAAGGTCAAAGCGGGCGAGCACGTTGGCTATCTGTGTGGCTTTACGGCAAAAACAGATATGCTTGTTGGCGCAATACCTTTGGGATATGCAGATGGCTTGCCGAGAAAACTTTCAAACAAGTTGACTGTTTTTTGCAAGGATAAACCTCTTCAAAATGTTGGGAATATTTGCATGGACTGCTTTATGGTTGACCTTGCAAAGTCAAAGGCGAAGGTGGGAGACGAGGTGCTGATTATGCAAAATGCCAGCTCTCTTGCATCAACTTTGGGCACAACGGAATATGAAGTTTTGACAAATTTTGGCCATTTTAGAGGGATAAGAAGAATAGTGGGAGAGTAAAAAGTTCTTTACAAGTTCTGTTTTTTATGTTATAATTGCACTGTAAACATAAAAAGGGGGACTTATGGCAAAAAGAAATAATTATTTTTACGCCTCAGCTATTCTGACTGTTGTTTTGGCCAGCATAGAAATCTTGGCAGCAGTGCTTGCCATCAGCATTTTCTATTCAACGAAAGAATCGATTATTGCAGGGCTGAGCGACCCTGACAGAATTGATTTCATACAAGGCGCAGTGGTGACAACAACGGTGATATCGCTTGTTATGGGGGCTTTGACCATTGTTGTTGGCTGCTTTTTCTTTAGTTTTGCAAAATACACGCAACAACAAGTCAATGATCGCACCGCTTTTATTGTGATTATGGTGATTTTGCAAATTATTTTTGGCGGGCTTATCGCTTGCGCAATTTCAGTTGCAGGGCTTATCTCTGGTCGAGAAGGCGAAATGGCAAAGATAAACTACGACAAGGCCTATCAAACTTCTGTTGAAGAAAGGCTTAAAAAATTGAAAGGCCTCTATGACGAAAATTTGGTTGACGAAGAGGAATATCAGAAACTGCGCAAACAAATTTTGGAAGAGTTTGGCCATCAAGATTAAACTGCACAAAATTGTTTACAAATTGGATTTTTTGTGATATAATACTATAGATTTTTTTGAGGTGATTGTTATGATGATTGAACCATCTATTGATGAACTTTTGAAACAGACAAACGGAAACAGATATGTGCTTTGCACTTTGATTGCAAAAAGAGCAAAAGAGATTGAATCTATCACAAGACTAGAGTTTGCTGATCAAGAAAAAAAGGCCATCTCACTTGCTTGCGATGAAATTGCAAAAGGCAAAGTTCGCCCAAGCAATATTTCAGCTTCTTAATTTATTGAAAAAATAAAAGATTTATGCTATAATTCTATTGCAGATTTGTTTTCAAAATTGCAATAGGATTTTTTATGTTCGCAAAAGTTATCATCGACCAAGACGTCAAGGCGTTAAACAAAATTTTTGAGTATAGCGTGCCAGAAGACCTTTCTCTTCAAGTTGGCATGCGTGTTTTTGTGCCGTTTGGAAAAAGAATTGTGCAAGGCTATGTGGTAGAGCTTGGCTCGACATGCTCTTATGACAAAACAAAACTCAAATCGATCATCTCGGCGCTGGAAGATTTTTCGGCAATAAAGCCAGAAATGCTGCAGCTTATGCGGTTTATGGCGAAGAAAAATCATTTGACAATGGCTTCCACTCTCAGACTTTTTTTGCCCAGCCAGATGCGAGAAGGCAAGGTCAGAGAAATTTATGAAACCTTCTATACCTTGTTGCAGCATGATTTTCAGCCTAAAAAAAATGCGCAAAAACAAATTGCTTTGCTCAAGCACTTGAAAGATAAAGGAAAAAGCAGTTCAACTGAGCTTGCAAACCTTTTTGGCTACTCAACGATAAAAACTCTTTTCGACAAAGGAGTGATTGCAAGGCAAAAAGAAAGAATTGAGCGAAAACCTTTTGTGCTTTCTCGTCAAGACAAAAAGGTTCAGCTCAACGCCATGCAAAAAAAAGCGATAGAAACCATAAGCGGTCAAAAAGTTTTTCTTTTGCATGGTGTGACGGGCAGTGGCAAAACAGAAGTGTATATGCACCTTATCGAACGGGAACTTTCTCAAGGCAAAAATGCCCTTTTGCTTGTGCCAGAAATTTCTCTTACTCCGCAAATCATGGCAAATTTCAAAGCACGATTTGGTGATTTTGTCGCCTTATTGCACAGCGGCTTGTCGGCAGGAGAACGTTTTGACGAATGGAAACGAATTTTCTCAGGGCAGGCTCGTATTGTTGTAGGGGCGCGTTCTGCCGTGTTTGCTCCTGTTGAAAATTTGGGGATTATTATCATTGACGAAGAACATGAGCAAAGCTATATCTCCGAGTCGAATCCGCGATATTTCACTCACGATATTGCGCTGTTTCGGGCTTCTTACAATCATTGCCCGCTTGTCCTTGGCAGTGCAACGCCTTCAGTTGACAGCTATCAAAAGGTTATTGACGGGCAGTATCAACTTGTTCAGTTGCCAACAAGAGCCAATGGCAGAGACCTTCCAGCAATTCAAATTGTGGACATGATTGGCGAAATTCGCCGAGGCAACAATGGCATTTTTTCCGCGCAACTTATTGCAGACCTTGCACAGGTGATTGCAAACAAAAAGCAGGCGATGATGTTTATCAATCGGCGAGGCTACAGCTCATTTATGCGCTGTCGAGACTGCGGCTATGTGGCAAAATGTTCTGACTGCGATGTCAGCCTTGTTTATCATCGTGAAGACAACAGACTCAAATGTCACTATTGCGGCAAGCAGTTCAAGGTGCTGACGAGATGCCCAAACTGCAAAAGTGAAAACATAAAGCAGGGCGCTGTGGGCACAGAGCAGGTGGTTGCCAAATTGAAAGAACTTTTCCCAAACGTAAAAATTCTTCGCATGGACAACGACACAACTTCAACAAAAAATTCTCATCAAAAAATTTTGGAAGAGTTCAAAAATTCTTTGCCAGCCATTCTTGTGGGCACGCAAATGATTGCCAAAGGTCATGATTTTGAAAATGTCACCTTGGTTGGAATTGTTGATGCCGACCAAAGTTTGTTTCAAGCCGACTATCGCAGCACAGAACGCACTTTTCAGCTTATCACGCAAGTTGCAGGCAGAGCGGGGCGAAGCAAAGATGAAGGCAAGGTGGTTTTGCAAACCTATGCTCCAAGGCATTATGTTTATAAATTTGTTTCCAATTATGATTATCAAGGATTTTTCAAAAAGGAGGCAAATATAAGGCAAACAGCTTGTTTTCCGCCTTTTAGTCGCATAATTCGCCTACTTATTTCAGATAATGATGAAAATTATGCACGCGAACTTTTAAAAATGTGCTATACTGAAATTGAAAAACTGAAAGACGAATATCAAAATCAAATTTTATATTTGGATGCAATGAAGGCTCCAATCAAAAAAATTCAGAACAAATTTCGTTATCAAATTTTGCTGCGCACAAAACTTGACAAGGCTGACGAAATCGAAGAAAAAGTTTTCGAAGCGGCAAACAAAATCGTCAAAAACAATGTGTTTTTGGAAGTCAATCCGACAAATATGTCTTAAAAGGAGAAAACTATGGCAACAAGAAAAGTTTTGCTTGTTGGAGATGAATCTTTAAGAAAAAAATCAAAACCAGTCAAAGATTTTGATGAAGAATTGTGGCAACTGCTTGATGATATGAAAAGCACCATGTATGCAAATGATGGCATGGGACTTGCAGCGCCACAGGTGGGCATTCTGCGTCGAGCGATTGTTATCGACGTGAACAATATGTTTGTTGAACTTATCAATCCAGAAATAATCAAACAAGAAGGAAAGGATGTTGAAAAAGAAGGCTGTCTTTCTGTGGGCTCATTCAGAGGCAGGGTAGAGCGGCCTTATAAAATCACCGTCAAGGCGCAAGACCGCTTTGGCTATCCTTTTACTTTGACAGGCGAAAAATGGCTGGCAAGGTGCATTTGTCATGAAGTTGACCACCTTGACGGAGTGCTGTTTATTGACAAATGCCTCGACAAGCAGCAATACATCAAACAAGGCGGCAGAATATGAAAATTTTGTTTTTAGGCTCATCTCATTTTTCCAAAGTTGTTTTGCAGACTATGCTTGAAAATAAGTTGCAGGTGGCAGCAGTGGTCACTGCTCCCGACAAAGAAGTGGGCAGAGGACATAAAATGCAAGCAAACGAAGTCAAAACTTTTGCACTTGCAAACAACATCAGGGTTTTTTGTTCTTCCAGCGTGAAAAAAGATTTTGAAAAAATAAAAGAGATGGATTTTGACCTTTCAGTCGTTGCCTCCTTTGGCCAAATTTTGCCTCAAGAATTTTTAGATTACAAACTTTGCCTTAACGTTCATCCGTCAGCGCTGCCAAAATATCGGGGAGCATCCCCCATCCAAAACGCAATTTTAAATGGCGAAAAGCAAACGGCTGTGACGATTATGAAAGTGGGCTTGAAGGTGGATTCTGGCGACATTGCACTGCAGCAAAACGTTGAAATTTTGCAGGATGAAATGTATAGCGCGCTCGAAGAAAAATTGGCTCGAAAAGGCGGCGAGATGATTGCTCAAGCGATCAGTCTTTTAAAACAAAACAAACTGAAATTTACATCACAAAACGAGCAAGAGGCAACCTATGTGACAAAGTTTGCCAAAGAAGATGGCTTGATGGATTTTTCAAAGCCGAGAGAAAAGATTTTCAATCAAGTTCGCGCTTTAAGCGAAAATCTAGGCACATACTTTTTTCTGAAAGGGCAAAAAATCAAAGTTTTTGCTGTCAAAACAGCTGACGAAAAGTTTGAAATCAACCAAATCGCAAACGATAAAAACCACTTTTTGATTGGCTGCAAAGATGGTAGCATTGAAATTTTAAGTTGCCTGTCGCCTTCAGGAAAAAAGCTGAATGGAAAGGATTTTTTAAACGGGTTTAAGCCGCAAGGAGAATTTGTCAATGAATTTTGCCGATCTTAGTCAAAAAGAGCTCTGCGAACAAGTTGAAGCTATGCTCTTGCCAAAATTTCGTGGCAAGCAACTTTTTGACGCCATTTTAAACGGGCAAGAACTTGACGAAATTTCCGTTTTTTCACAAAAATTGAAGCAAATTTTTGAAAAAAACTATCCAAAATACAAAATTTTCAAAAAATTTGAAGCCAAAGACGGCACAAAAAAATATCTTATTCAATTTGAAGACGGAGCCGTGGTTGAATGTGTGTTTATGAAATATAAATACGGAAACACAATTTGCCTGTCCACTCAAGTGGGCTGCAGAATGGGGTGCAAATTTTGCGCATCCACTTTGCAAGGACTTAAACGCAATTTGTCAGCTGGCGAAATTTTGGGGCAACTATATCTGGTCAATCGCGACAACGGCGGAAGCAAAAAGGCCAGAGTGGTCACAAACATTGTGCTGATGGGCAGTGGCGAGCCTCTTGATAATTTTGACAACGTTTGCAAATTTATTGAGCTTGTTTCGGCACAAGAGGGCATGAATATAAGTCGGCGCAACATTTCGCTTTCAACGTGCGGGCTGGTTGACAAGATGAAGCAGTTTGCAGAAAAACAGTTTGATGTTTCTTTGACGATTTCTCTTCACGCCACCACTGATGAAGAGCGAAAAAAACTTATGCCAATCGCAAACAAGTGGTCGATAGCTGAAATTTTAGAGGCCTGCGACTTTTATTTTCAAAAAACAGGCCGCAGATTTTATATCGAATATACTCTTGTCAAAGGGGTGAATGACGGCGAGGAAGATGCCTTAAGGCTTATAAAACTTTTAAAAGGCAGAACCTGTCATGTCAATTTGATTATGCTCAACCCTGTCAAAGAAAGAAATTTGAAAAGCACAGAGCGCCAAGATGCTGAAAAGTTTTGCAAAATGCTCAGCGATGGCGGAATTTCTGCAACCATAAGACGCAGTTTGGGGCAGGAAATAGGCGGGGCGTGTGGCCAACTGCGAAACAAGTTTGTGAGTGGGTGAATATGGAAGGATTGGTCATTAAAAAAAATGCAAATCTTTTTTCAGTTGAAGAATGCAAAACAAAACAAGTTGTCAAAATAAACGCCAGCGGAAAAACACAGGCAAGTGGCATATATGTTGGCGATAGGGTTTTTTATTCCGACGTGATTGAAAAAGTTTTGCCACGCAAAAACCTGTTGATAAGACCGCCGCTAGCAAACCTAGACAAACTTTTTATTGTGCTTGCTCCCACGCCAAAGCCAGACTTTGTGTTGATTGACAAACTGATTGTGTATTGTTTTGTCAAAGGTGTTGAGCCTTATGTGGTGGTCAACAAAACAGACAAAGCCTCTCAAACATTTGTAAAAAACTTAAAAAAGATTTATAATAAAGTTGTAAAGTGCCTGTTTGTAAGTGCGAAAAATGGGCAAATCGAACAGCTAAAAGACCATATTGAAGGAATATGTGCTTTTGCAGGGCAGAGCGCCGTGGGCAAATCTTCGCTTATAAATTGTCTGTTTTCACAACAAGTCGCGCAGGTTGGCGACCTATCAAAAAAAATCGGGCGAGGCAGACAAACAACCAGACTTGTTCAACTGTTTGCTTGCAACAAAGGTTATATTGCAGACACTGCGGGATTTTCTATGCTTGATTTATCGCTGGTTGCGGAGCTTGAGCCTAGAGAACTTTCGGCATACTATCCAGACTTTTTAGAGGCCAGAGCAAAGTGCAAATATCGCTCTTGCTTGCATGAGAATGGCGAGGATTGCGGAGTTATAAATGCGACAGGGCAGGGGCAGATAACTTTGGAGAGATACCAAAACTACTTAAAAATCTTAAACGAACTTAAAAGTCATAAAAAATATTAAAAAAGGCAAAAAAAGGAGTAAAATGAAAAAGAAAACGCTGATTTCTGTTTCAACAGACCCAATAGAAGACTATCAAACTTTGCAGGAATATGCAAAATCTCTTCAAGGCAAAGCCGATTTTTTGCATTGTGATGTGATGGACGGAGTTTTTGTCAAGCGAAAAACTCTTTCGGCGCAACTGGTCAACAACATCAACGCAAGCAGTTTGATTATGCTTGATGTGCATCTTATGTGCCAAGAACCTGCCAAAATGATAAAAGAATTTGCCAAAGCAGGCGCAAACATTATCACTGTTCACTACGAAGCTTTCAAAGACATAGAAAAACTCGACAACGTGATTGACGAAATTCATACAAACAAGGTTCTGGCAGGCATTGCAATCAATCCGCAAACACCAGTGAAGGATATAAAAATTTGCCTATATAAAATTGATTTGGTTTTGGTCATGAGCGTGGTTCCGGGGCAAAGTGGACAAAAGTTTATTTCTGACTCAGTCGAAAAAATTGAGGAGCTTGCCAAATTGCGCAGTTTTAATGGGTATAACTATAAAATTGAAGTGGACGGCGGCATAAATTTTGAAACAGCTAAAAAAGCTGTGGATGCAGGCGCAGATATCCTTGTTAGCGGAAGTTTTGTTTACAATTCAAAAGACCGAGATGGCGTGATTGAAACTCTGCAAGGTGTTTAAAAGGGCTATTGCAAGATTTGTGAAGTTGTAGTATAATGTTACAAAAGGGGGATGAAATGTGGTTTAAGAAAAAAGAGAAGAAAAACGAGCAAAACAAAACAGAAGAAGCAAAAAACAAAAAAACTGCAAAAAAGAAGGTTGAGCAGACCGAAAAAAGCAAAAAAGCTGAGGCTGAAAAACCAAAAAAAGCAGTTTATCGTGTGATTTTTTCAAAAGAGAACAATGTTTGGCAAATCAAAAAGGACGGAGCTAGACGAGTTATCGACAGCAAAGTCACAAAAGAAGAGGCGCTTGAAAGGGTGAAACAGCTCAGCGAAAGTCAAGAAATCAAATTTGTCGTCCATAAAAAAGACGGAAAATTTCAAAAAAAGTCAAATTTAAGATAAAAAACGCAATAACTGTCAAACAATTTTGAAAACAACGTGATATTGATGAAAACATAGAAAAAACTGTCTATGTTTTCTTTTTTTGTCTAGCTCTTTTAATTGTAAAAAAAACGAATATTTCAACTGCTGTTGCAGTTTTTATAATTTTTAATTATATTTAAACATTCACTTTATCTTGTTAGCAGAGAATGTTTCTTAAACTTGAAAATAGAGGCAAAAAAGCAAAAAGAGTGGTATGCGTTATCTATGTCTATATCTGCATTTTGCAACAAATTTGAGCTGATGGCATTCGCTTAGCGTTCGGCGAAGCATTAGAGAGCGGATTTGTATCAAGAAAAACACGCTTTTACATTGTCAAATTAACTATTTTATTTTTAAAAATTTGATACAAATTAGAAAGTTTTATGATATAATATAAACATGAATAAAAGTGTGTATGATATAGATGTTTTTTTTAAAGACTATGTTGCTAAGAATAGTAAATTTTCTTTTGACAGAGCGGTTACATTAAAAGAAAAATTCAAAGACAAAAAAATAACATCAATCTTAGATTTGGCCTGTGGAACTGGCCTGTTTTTAAATGAAATGGTCAAAAGCTTTGATTTGGAATACGGCGTTGGAATAGATTTATCAGCAAATATGATAAACTATGCAAAAAGTCACAATCAGTCGTCAAAGCTGAAGTTTATTAAAGGCGACATGACTAATTTTTCTCTTAAAAAAACCTTTGATTTAATCACTTGCAACTATGATGCAATCAATCATTTGATTACATTTGAAGACTGGCAAAAAATGTTTAATAATGCATATTCTCATCTAAAAATTAGTGGAATTTTTACATTTGATTACAACACACTTTTAAAACTAAAAAATTTTAACAGAACTTATTATCGCGAATATGAAGATTATAATTGCGTAGGGCACAACACAAACGAAAATGATAGGTTTAATTTCAATTTTTCATATTACGTCAAACAAAAAAATGGAAAGTACAAGTTGATAAAATCAAGTCAAATTGAATCAACATTTTCGCATAAATTGATTACAACAACACTCAAAAGAATAGGCTTTAAACATATTAAATTGTGCTGTAAAGACTTCAAAAAATGTAATCCAAACAAAGTTCTTAGATGTTTTGTGATTTGTGAAAAATAATGAATTTTAACAAACAATAAATACTGAGCATTTTAACTAAAGTTTTATGATGCTTGATATTATAAACTCTTTTGATGTTAAGTAGTTTTTGATATTTTAAAGTTTATAAGATTTTTTCATTCATTTTTCAAATTTATACAAAAAATAGCGACAGAATTTTGCCACTATTTTTTGTTAAGCTCAAAGATTAAAAAGCCTTGGCGTTTTTTTATTTTTGTTTGTAATATTTTTCTATCAAATTGCAGGCTTTTTGTCTGATTTGACTTTGAATTTCTTCAATCGACTTTGTCGCATCAATCACGGCAAAACGATTTTTTTCTTTTTCGGCCATAAAGCGATAGCCTTCATAAACTTTTTGATGAAACTCTAGCGGCTCGCTTTCCATACGGTCGAGAATGTCGTCTCCTTTGCGCTTGAAGGCAATTTCAGGCTTAATTTCAAGATAAAAGGTCAGATCGGGTGTTAGTGAATTTAAAATCATTTTGTTTAATTCCAAAATTTCTTGGGCAGGCATGATTTGTCGAGCAAACCCCTGATAAGCCACAGTTGAATCATAAAATCGGTCGGCCACCACAATCTTTCCCTGTTCCAGAGCTGGTTTGAGCACTTTTTCATAAAGGTGCGCTCTGCTTGCCAAAAACAACAACAGCTCGGCTTTTGCGGTTGGTGCATCTTGCCTGAAATTCAAAAGCAAATCTCTGATTTTTTCGCTAAGAATAGTGCCGCCCGGCTCTCTGATAAAAACAAAATTGTCTTTATCTTGGCGCGTTTGAATATATTCCTTGAAAAGTTTGATCTGTGTGCTTTTGCCGCAAGCTTCGCCGCCTTCAAAAGTTATAAAAAGTCCTTTTTTCATATTTTTGCCTTTTTAGTGACAATGTCCGTCACAATCGTCGCAATCGCAGCCAACAAATTCAACATATTTGTCGATGTTGTTTGCTTTGTAAAAATTTTCACACATTTTGTCTGTGGTTGTGTAGCCCGGTTCTGCACAAAGCAGTTCAGCAATTCTGTTTATCACTGTTGCGCAGGTCAGTTCCACCGTGCTTGGTCTTTCAATAACCACTCTGGTGTTAGGCTCGCCTTCAATCGTCCAATCATTGCAGTCAAACTCGTCTTTGTCATAAACTTTGCCTATACATTGGCTTTCAATCACAATACCTTCTTTGGTGGTGGTTGTCACAACAGCGCTCATCCCTGTGCAGTCACCTTTTTTGATTGTCATGCCAAGAGTTGAACTCTCAATATTTCTTTTAGCAATTTGCGGAAGACATTTTTGTGTTTGTTCAATCACATGCAGGCCTAGTTTTGAGGCTAGCCATCCATTGACGTTCCACATATATGAAGGAGAAAACTTGCCTTCGTTAATCAATTTTTTGCGCTCATCTGAAGAAATGTTGTCGTTTGCTGCCACCTGTCTTTCAAATTCTTTCAAACTAAGACCTGCACCATGCACTTTGGCAAGCGAAATGCCATAATCTTCAACGTTGTAACTTGACTTGCCTTTAATTTTTGTGATTTTGTGAGTTGCTCCAGCCAGCACGCTTATCAAATTGCCCCAAAACACATCTTGATAGCCGCTTCCGCAAATGGTGCAACCATGTTCTTTTGCAATTTTATCAAGTTTTTTTGCAAGTTTTGGACTTGAATTTTGTGCATAAAAAGCTTCTTCACAAGTTGAAATGGCGTTGACTCCATTGCGAGCGCAAATTTCATAGATAGGGTAGTTTTCTGCAAAAAGGCTGGTGGTTGTCACAACAACCACATCAACATCGTGATTTTGCAAAAACTTTTCAAATTCGTTTGCTTCTTGTATTTTTACATTGAGCTTTTTGTCTTGGCCGACAACGTGTGAGATGTCTTTTCCAATAAGGCTTGGATTTATATCAAATGCACCCACAATTTTCAACCCTTTTTCAAGAGCGTAGCGCATTGTGTAAGCGCTCATTTTTCCGCATCCATACTGAACCATTGTGATTTTTCTCATATTATACCTCCAACAATTATTATAAGTTACAAAATTATTTTTGCAAAACATTTTGCCAAATTTTGGTAAAAAGTTGTTTTTCATGCAAAAAATCTTGTTTTTTACTCGTTTTTATTGAAAAAATTGTAAATTATTTGAGCAAGAGCCTTGTTTATTCCTTTCACGCTTTCAAGTTCTTCAACTGAAGAGCCTTTGATTTTTTCGCTTGTTCCAAAAATATTCAGCAGCAAATCTCTCTTTTTTGGGCCCACACCTGGGATGTCGTCAAGTTCAGAATGCGTTTGCTGTTTTTGTCTGACTTGTCTGTGGAAGGTAATGGCAAAACGATGTGCTTCATCTCGCAAGCGCTGCAAAAGCCGAAGTTCCACCGAGCCTTTTTTCAAAATTATCGGCTGGAGCGACTCTGTAACAAAAACTTCTTCTTGTTTTTTTGCCAAAGAGATAAGGTCGATGCCGAAATCATATTCACTTAAAATTTCGTTCACAGCAGAAAGTTGGCCTTTGCCGCCATCAATCACAATAAGGTCAGGCTTTTCTTTAAAACTTTCACCGCGGCCTTCCTTCAATCTTTCAAGTCGTCGTTTTAACGCTTCTTGCAAGCTTGCAAAATCATTTGCGCCTTTGACTTTTTTGATTTTGAATTTGCGATAGTCTTTTTTGCAGGCTTCTCCATTTTTGAAGACCACCATAGAGCAAACCTGATTTGTTCCGCTGATGTTCGAAATGTCATAGCACTCCATTCGTCGCGGCAAATTTTTCAAATTGAGTTTGTCTTTCAATTCCTTGATGGCGCCCATGGTGTTATTGTATTTTATTTTTTCTTTCTCAATATATTTTTCAAGATATTCTTCTGCGTTCTCGTCCGCCATTTCCAGCAAGCGCTTGTTTATTCCATGCGGATTTGAAATAAAGTTTATTTTTTTGCCAAAATAATTTTCAAGCAAGGCTTGGTCTGGAATTTCATGAGAAGATATTATCTCGCCAGCAACAGCCATGTTTTGATAGTATTGCATGATAAAGTTGAACAAAGTTTGCCTTTCTTCAAGCTCACCATCAAAGCAAGGGTAGTTTATCACTCCAAGAATTTTGCCGCCGCGCACCACCATCACGCAAATAACTCCGCTAAGGCCATTGCTGTGATAGGCAAAAACATCTTTGTCAACGTTTTTTGGAAGGTTTGCCACAATTCGGCTTTTAAGTTTTTCCACCATTTTAAGGCGGTCTCTTAATATAATTGCTTGCTCAAAATTTTCATTATTCGAAGCATTTTTCATTTTTTGAGTCAAAATTTGCTCAATTTCTTCATCATTTCCGTTCAAAAAGTTGACAACTTTGTCAATTTCTCTGCGATACTCTTGCGGAGAAATTCTTTTTGTGCAAGGTGCTGAGCAGAGCCCCATCGAGTAGTTCAAGCATTCACGCTTGGCTTTCGAGGTTTCGGTGATTTTCATTGAGCATGTTCTTATTTTGAAAGCGGAGTTTATTGTCTTTAAGATTTCTCGTGCGTCCAGCCCGGCAAAATAGGGGCCAAAATATTTTGCGCCGTCTTTTTTCACCTTTCTGACGATTTCAAGTCTAGGGTAGGGGTCTTTTATGTTGATTTTGATGTATGGAAATTGTTTGCCGTCTTTGAGAAGAATGTTGTAGAAAGGTTGATATTTTTTGATTAAATTGCTTTCAAGGGCAAGGGCATCCATTTCTGAGGCTGTTATAAAATATTCAAAGTCGTCAATGTTGTCAACCATGGCTTGAACTTTGCTTGGCTTTGGAGATGAGCGGAAATATTGACTGACTCTGTTTTTCAAATTTTTTGCTTTGCCAACATAAATCACCACGCCTTCAGCGTCATGCATCACATAAACGCCGGGTTTTGTGGTCAACGTTTTCAGTTTTTCTTTAATTTTTTTATTCATAGTTTTATTATAGTCAATTTTGAAACAAAATCAAATAAAAAAAGATAGTCTTTTAGTCAAGTGGTTTGGAAAGCTAGCAGAATAATCTTTGTCACAAAAAGTGCTTTTAGCAATATTGCAAAGGAATATCGTTTTGTTTCAACAATTTTAAACTCGCTTTTATTACCACGCCGATTTATTTTTGGCCATACAGTAGACAAAGCATAAAATTTTATGATACAATAAATTCAGTTGAAAATCAAAAAATCAAAGGATTTTTATGGCGCATGTTATTGAAATAAAAAATTTGAAGAAATATTTTGGCAACACAAAAGCTGTTGACGATATTTCATTTTCTGTTGAAGAAGGCGGATTGTTTGCTTTTTTAGGGTTGAATGGAGCAGGCAAAAGCACAACCATCAATATTCTTGTTGGCGTGTTAAAGCGAGATAGTGGCGACTGTTTTGTTAACGGCTTTTCACTAGACGAAATTGATAAAATACTGCCAAGCATTGGCATAGTGTTTCAAACATCTGTACTTGATAAAAATCTATCTGTGTATGACAATTTAAGATATAGAGCAATGCTTTATGGCATGGATAAAAAAGAATTTGAAGATAATTTGAAATATTTTATAGAAAAACTCGACATCGGGCAAGTCTTAAAAAAACCACTTGACAAGTTAAGTGGTGGGCAAAAGCGAAAAGTGGATATTGTGAGAGCGCTTTTGCATAAGCCAAGCATTTTAATCCTTGACGAGCCAACAACGGGTCTTGACCCTAAGACAAGAAAGCTTGTTTGGAATATGATTAACCAGTTAAGAAAAACAACAAATTTGACAGTGCTATTAACCACTCATTATATGGAAGAGGCAAGTATTGCCGATAATGTTGTTATTATTGATGGTGGAAAAATTGTTGCCGAAGGTTCTCCTTTAAACTTGAAAAACAAGTATGCCAATGATTATATCAAGGCATATTCATACGACAACAGTATTTTTGAGATTTTGGATAAGGCAAAAATGCCTTACAAAAAAGATAAGAACTATTTAGAAATACTGTTTAAAAGCACAGATGAAGCGAAAAATTTTCTAGTGAAGCACAATAATCTTTTTAAAGATATTGAAATTGTAAAAGGGTCAATGGACGATGTCTTTTTATCTATCACAGGAAAAGAGTTAAAGGAGAATATATGAATAAACAGTCAGAACTAAAAAAAATGAACTATTTGACTTTTCGAAATATAAAATTATATTTTAAAGACAAAATGACCTTTTTGGTTTCACTAATAACCCCACTTATTTTACTTGTTCTCTTTATAGCTTTTTTAAACTCAACTTATGAAGATAGTATTCTTTCAATAATTCAAGATTTTGATTTAGACCAAAGTTTAATTGATGCTTTCACTGGCGGGTGGCTGTTCTCATCCGTTCTTGCAACTTCTTGTATAACTGTTGCATTTTGTTCAGGGATGATGGTTATTGATAAAATAAATAGAGTAGACATAGACTTTATGGTATCGCCAGTTAAAAAAAGCACGCTCCAACTAAGTTATGTGTTGGCAAATTTATTTTCCACATTTATAATCACTTTTGTTTTACTTATAATCGGGCTAATTTATCTAGCTTGCGTTGGGTTTTACATCACTTTTGTTGATTTTTTATTGATTGTTTTTGGGATTATTATAACCTCGCTTTTTGGTACAATTTTAGCGAATATAATTTGGACCTTCACCCATTCCCAAGGAGTAGTAAGTGGAGTTTGCACTCTTGTTTCTGCCTTATACGGATTTATTTGTGGTGCATATATGCCGATTAACACAATGGGGCAAGGTATGCAATACTTTGTTTCTCTTTTGCCAGGCACTTACGCAACCGTTTTGTTCAGACAAGGGTTTTTAAACAGTGTTTTAAATAGGATGAGAGAAACTTTGCCACAAGGAATGATAAATGGTATTGCCAGCGGGTTTGATGTGAAAATGTCGTTTTTCGGCCATGATGTTTCAACACTTGCACTGATTTTGGTGATAAGCATTTCAACAATTGTATTGCTTGGAGTTTTCTTGTTAATAAACGGATTAAAGAAAAGAACTAGAACTCACTAATCTGAAAATCCACTTGTTTTAACTTTAGAAATCTAAAAATCTGCTTTGTTTTACTTGAGCATTTTTTAAATTTCTACCACCTTCAAAAACTTTCAACAATGTATATTGTTTTTTAAATTTAATAAAAAAAGAGTTTTACTTCAAAAAGTAGAACTCCTTTTGTTTATTTTGCAAATTTTAAAATTTATAGCCTTTATTGTCAATTTTTTGATGTGTTTTTCAAAAGCAGAGCCAAGCAATCTTCTTTTGAGAGATTTTGTTGAGTTGAATTTGCCATATTTTTAAGAGCATAGATTTGATTTTTTATTTCATCTTCACCCACAATCAAAATGTATGGAATGTTTTGCTTGTTTGCATCTTTCATCTTAGCCTTAAAAGAGCGGTTCTCATAGGCGACCTCGCACTGCAGTTGTTGCGAAAAATATTGCTGCAGTTGCAAGCATTCACTCAAGGTGTTTCCAAGAGGAATGATTTGAAGGTCGATGTTCGTCGAAGGGTTTGCCTTTAACATATTATTCGCCATAAGAAGGTCAAACAGTCTGGTAAAACCTATGCTTAATCCCACCCCAGGGAAATTTTTTTCTGAAAAATATGAAGCCAAATTGTCATATCTTCCGCCGCCACAGACTGTGCCAAATTCTTTATGAGAAGGAATAACAGCCTCAAAAACTGTGCCGGTGTAGTAATCTTGCCCCCTTATTATAGACAGGTCAAGCAGGATTTTGTTTTGGTTTATTCCCATATTTTTTGCGTAGGAGTAAACTTCTTTGAGCTCTGAGACTCCTTTCAAAAAGGTTTGGTTTGTAGATAATTTTTCAATTTTTGGCAAAATTTCGTCAAAATTGCCTCTTTTTTCAATAATTTCAATCAATTTTGCGATATCTTGCATTTTTATGTTTAATTTTGAAAGTTCTTCTTTTGCGTTATCTTTGCCGATTTTGCTGATTTTGTCAAGAATGGTCAAAATCTGTTTTGTGATTGTTTGATAGCCAAGCCCTTCAATATATCCGAACAAAATATTTCTGTTTGACACCTGATTGACAATGTCAAGGCCGAGTTTTTCAAAAACTTCATCTACCATTTTTAAACATTCGCCATCGGCAACAAGTGAAAGCTCTCCGTTGCCAATAATGTCAGCATCGCATTGCACAAATTCGCGAAATCTGCCTTTTTGCGCACGTTCTCCACGATAAACCTTGCCAATTTGAAAGCGTTTGAAAGGGTAGTGCAGCGTTTCGTTATGCATGGCCACAAATCTTGCCAAAGGAACAGTCAAGTCGTATCTCATGCAGATGTCAGTGTCGCCTTTAGTGAAGCGATAGACCTCTTTGTCAATCTCTCCGCCAGACTTTGCAAGAAGTATTTCGCTTAGTTCAAGCACAGGTGTGTCAAGCGGCAAAAAATTGTGTTTGAGATAAACACTTTTGATTTGGTCAAGCATATTGTCAAAAACAAGTTGGTCCTTAGGCTGAAGCTCCATAAAGCCTGACAATTTTCGTGGTTTTATGATTTTTTGTTCGTTCATTTTTTCCCCTTTTTGTTCATTTATATTTGTGCAAAAGTTGTTTTGCAGAGCTGTTTTTATGATAAAAGATTTGTTATTTTCTGGACTTGCCATCTCGCAAAGCCTAGATTTTACGCACAAGAAGTTATCCACATTTCCACAAATAAATAATTATACAAAACTGCTAATTTTTATGCATTTTGTAAAAATTTGCAGTTTTCCTATGCGGTTTTGGGCAAGTTATCCACATTTCCACAGCCTTATCTTTGTTTTTTGCCTAATTTCAGCATTTTGAGCGGAAAAACAAGTGATTATAAATTGCTTGCAAGAGAAAAGTAATTTTACTTTTTTAGTATTTTGAAAAATATTCCGGCAAAAGAGGTGTTTGAATAGGTGTTTTTATGCATAATTTATAAATATTATCTTGAGCCGCTGTTGCTTTGCTGTTTGCTATTCTTTGGTTACTGCAAGGTTTTTTATAAATTTTGAAGGGCTTTTTTCGCTGACAAAGAATAGTTTGTGAAGAGCCCTTGTCGAAGAGATGTAAATGATGTTTTTGTCCAGATTGTTTTGATAGTTTTCTTCGTCTGCATTTGGGATAATCACGGCATCAAACTCAATTCCCTTTGCCGTTGCACAAGTTGTGACAAGCACTTTGTTTTTGTAGTCTTCCGGCTCTTTCATCAAAGTGTAGTCAATGTTTCCGTTGAGTTGTTTGCAAATTTGTTTGGCCTCTTTATTGCATTTGCAAATTATCGCAATATGGTCAAACTCTGAGCAATTTTCTTTGATAAGTTTTGCAATCACTTTACCTTGATTTTCGGTGATAAAAATTCTCGGGTCTTCTCCGCGGCGATTGACATATTCGATATTTTTGATGCCTATCATATTGTTTGCAAAAGAAGCAATTTCTTGTGTTGAGCGATAGGTTTTGTTGAGATTGTAAATTTTGCAGCCAAGAAAATCGGCTGTCAGCCCAAGGTATTCTTTTGAAAGAGTTTTTTCAATGCATTGGTTGACATCACCAACAATCATATATGGGCAAGACCAGATTTTTTTGAACATATAAATATCGACTGGTGTGAAATCTTGCATTTCGTCAATGATAAGATATTTGGCTGAAAAGTCATGGTCAAGGCCATAGAGATAGTGCTTGATGGCAAGGTAGGTGCCTTTGTCCATATAGCTGATCATTGCGCTTTTGCGGACGGACAGTTTTTCTCTGGCCATAAAGATTTGGAAAATCTGCTCAACGTCTCTGATTGGCATAAATGAATAAAGGATTTGCTTAAAGCGCTCTTTCAAGCCGCGGTGTTGCATTTTGTTATAATGCCGTTTTTCAGTGAACACCATGGCGTATTGCCAAGCAATTTTGTTGATTCTTTCATAAAAATCATAACCCTTGAAAGTTTTAAAGAAAAGTTTGCGCGTTTCTTCTTCTGTAAACACAATCTCTTCATTTTGGCCATCATCATTTTCTTTGGTCACATATTTCAGCGTTTTTGGCGTAAAGATGTCGGTGAGTGGACCTTTCAAAAATCTGAGCAGGCTATCCAAAAACTCATAAGAAGATTTGTAAGAAATTTCGTTGAGCTCTTTTTGATTTGCTTCGGTGGCAATATCGTCCAGCATTTCTTCTCGTGGCTGAACTGATTTGCGAAGTTCGGTTTTAACAATTTGGGCAAAGGTCGTTTCAACAAGGTCGTCTTCGCCAAGTTGAGGCAGCACTTCGCTGATATAGCTTGAAAAGATATTGTTTGGGCTTAAAACCAAGATGTCGCTGCTTTTCAGTGATTTTCGGTGTTTGTAAAGAAGGTAGGCGGCTTTGTGAAGGGCAATGGAGGTTTTTCCAGAGCCTGCCACACCTTGCACCAAAATGTTGTCATTTTTTTCCGTTCTGATGATTTCGTTTTGCTCTTTTTGTATGGTCGAAACAATTTGTCGCATCTTGTCGGAAGCGTTTTTTGATAAAATTTGTTGCAAAATTTCATCATTTATCGTCAAATTTGTGTCAAAATATGAAATTAGTTGTTGGTTTTCGATTTTATATTGTCGTTTTAGCGTCAGCTGACCTTTGATGATTTTGTCTTTTGCTTGATACTCAGCGTTGCCAAGTTCGTATTCATAATACATCGAGGCAACAGGGCTTCGCCAATCGACAGCATAAACTTTTTTGTTGTTTATGATTGAACCGAGGCCGATATATATTTTTTGAAGGCCGGCGCTTGTTTTAAAATCGATGCGAGCAAAATATGGAGAGTTGTTTTGAAGTTTGAGTTTTCCAAGCCCTTTTTCGAGGTCAAGTTGTTGCTGTTCAATTTGCGACAGGTGCGAAAAAGTTGACGATAAATCTTGACCTTGCTTGTATTCATAAAAATTGTTGCCTAGCTCCAGTCTTTTTTCTTCAAAAAGTTTTCTTAGGTCTGCAAGCTCAACTTGCGCTTTTTCAATTTTTTTGTTTATCACTTTGATGGTGTTTTCAAGATATTTTTTTTCCAGCTCTTCCATGTCCATCCCTCCTTGCATATTATTCTTCTTGGTTGTTTTCTTGACTGGTTTGAGTTTCTTCTATTGCTTGAGCCTCTTCCATTTTTTCTTCAGCATTTTGTTCAATTTCTTCTTCCTTTGCAGTGATGGCAACGCCAACAATTTTGTTGCCTTCTTTCAGACGCATAATTTTCACGCCTTGACTGACTCTTGAAAGGGCTGAAATCTGGTCGATGGCAGTTCTGATGATCACTCCGTTGTCTGCAATCAAAAGAAGGTCATCTTCTTCATAAGACTGCCTTAGAGCAACAAGTTTGCCGGTTTTTGAATTGAATACTCCCGCTTTGACTCCTTTTCCACCACGAGTTTGAAGTCTGAATTCGTCAACATTTGAGCGTTTGCCATAGCCGTTTTCAGAAATCGTTATGATTTGCGAGCCTGGTCTAATGATTGCCATGTCAACGATATAATCATTTTTGTCAAGTTTCAAACTGCGCACGCCTTGGCTGTCTCTTCCAACGCAGCGCACATCTTTTTCGCTAAATCTGATGGCTTTTCCGTCGTGAGAAGCAATCAAAATGTCGTCTTCACCTTTAGAGGTCTCCACGCCAATGAGTTCGTCATCTTCCATAAGTTTGATGGCGATTTTTCCAACTTTTCTGATGGAAGCATATTCTTCAAGTTTGGTCTTTTTGATAAGGCCGCTTTTTGTTGCCATAATCAGATAGCCATTTTCTTCTTTCTTTCTTGGAATGATTGTGGTCACTTTTTCGCCTTCACTCAGCATCAAAAGGTTGATCATTGCTCTGCCTTTGGCGGTGCGCTGTGCTTCAGGCACTTCGTAGGCATACAGGCAATAAACTTTTCCCTTGTTTGTGAAGAACATAAGTTCGTCATGCGAGGAGGTGGCAAAAATGTCTTTGACAAAATCTTCATCCTTTGTTTTGTGTGCGGTTATGCCCACACCACCACGGCGTTGAGATTTATATTCGCTTGTGCTCATGCGCTTGATATAGCCTTGATTTGTTATTGAAATCACCACGTCTTCTTCTGGTATAAGGTCGGCGATATCAATTCCGCCAGCGTCAAGACTTATCTGCGTTCGTCGTTCATCTCCGTAGTCCTGTTTGATTTGTTCAAAATTATCTCGCAAAATCTGCAAAATGCGATGTGGATTTGCTAAAATATCTTCAAGATCGGCAATTGTGCGTTCAAGGCTTGCAAGTTCTTCATTTAGTTTTTCAACTTCCAAAGAAGTCAAGCGAGAAAGCTTCATTTCTAGTATTGCGTTTGCTTGAATTTCGTCAAGTTCAAAACTTGCGATAAGCTTTTCGCAAGCATCCTGTTTGTCTTCAGAATTTTTGATGATTCTGATCACTTCGTCAATGTTTGCAAGTGCAATCACAAGCCCTTTGACGATATGCTCGCGCTCGCGTGCTTTGTTAAGGTCAAATTGCGTTTTGCGCGCTAAAACTTCTTTTTGGTGCTCAAGATAATAGAAGAGCATTTCCTTCAAGTTCAGAATGCGAGGCTGCCCATTGACAAGGGCAAGCATAATGATTCCCGAGCCTTTTTGCAGTTGAGTGTTTTTGTATAGCGAGTTTAAAACAACTTGAGCATTGGCGTCTTTTTTCACGTCAACAACAATTCTCATGCCGTGTCGGTCAGATTCTTCTTTGATGTCGCTTATCCCTTCAAGGCGTTTGTTTTTGACTTGTTCTGCCATCTGTATGATAAATTGCGCTTTGTTGACCTGATAAGGAAGTTCTGTTATCACAATTCGGCTTCGGCCATTTGAAAGTTCTTCAATTTCGGCTTTCCCGCGCACAACAATTCCGCCGCGACCGGTTTTATATGCGTGTTTCACAGCCGCTCTGCCCATGATGATGCCGCCTGTTGGGAAGTCAGGCGCAGGAATATACTTTATCAGTTCGTCAATATCAATGTCGGGGTCGTCAATCATGGCTTGCAAGCCGTTAAGCACTTCGGTAAGGTTGTGTGGAGGTATGTTTGTGGCCATACCAACAGCAATGCCGTCTGCGCCGTTGATAAGAAGGTTTGGAATTTTGGCTGGAAGAACGGACGGCTGCATAAGAGTGTTGTCAAAGTTAGGATAGAAATTGACAGTTTCCTTGTCAATATCTTCCAGCATAAGCGAAGCGATTTTTGAAAGCCTTGCTTCTGTGTAACGAGAAGCAGCAGGCGGGTCGCCGTCAACAGAACCAAAGTTGCCTTGTCCGTCAACAAGAGGGTATCTTATTGAAAAGTCTTGTGCAAGACGCACCATAGCATCGTAAACCGAGCTATCGCCGTGAGGGTGATATTTACCCATAACGTCGCCCACAATACGTGCTGACTTTTTGGTTGGTTTGTCGTAAAAGTTGTTCATCTCGCCCATGCCATACAAAATGCGGCGGTGCACAGGTTTCAGGCCGTCTCGCACGTCAGGGATGGCACGTGAAACATTGACAGCCATTGCATAGGAGATAAAGCTATGCTTCAAGTTGTCAACGGTGTCGACTTTTTCTATTTTTGAATTTGCCAAAATCTCTTCCAAAGATTTTTTGTTATCGTTTTTATCCATAATTCCTCCAAAGCAGCTGTTGCTTTAAAAATTTTTACGCATCAATATCGTCTGGGCTGACCAAAGTCGCATTTTCTTGAATAAATTTTCGCCTTAGTTCCACATCTTCACCCATAAGGTCATTAAACATCTTTTCAGCCTCGATTGCGTCTTCAATCGTCAGTTGAATGAGTATTCTGCTTTCAGGGTTCATTGTTGTGTCCCAAAGCTGAGTTGCGTTCATTTCACCAAGACCTTTATATCTTTGTTGCGCGCAACCTTTTCTGCCGTTTGTTTGATACCATTCTTCAAGCTCTTGGTCAGAATAGAAATAGAAGTCTTCTTTGTTTTTTGTCACCTTGTAAAGTGGTGGTTTTGCTGCGTAAACATGGCCTTCTTCCAGCAGCGGACGCATAAAGCGGAAGAAGAAGGTTAAAAGCAAAATTCTGATATGCGCTCCGTCAACATCGGCATCGCTCATGCAGATGATTTTGTCATAACGCAGTTTGTCCATATTGAAGTCTTGACCAATGCCAGTGCCAAAAGCGGTTATCATCATTTTGATTTCTTGGTTTTCCAAAATTTTGTTGAGTCTGGCTTTTTCCACATTCAAAATTTTGCCACGCAAAGGCAAAACTGCTTGAAAACGGCGGTCTCTTCCTGTTTTGGCAGTTCCACCAGCTGAGTCACCTTCCACAAGATAGATTTCGCAGAAGCGTCTGTCTTTTTCGCTGCAGTCGGCAAGTTTGCCTGGCAGGGTTGTGCTTTCAAGAATGCTTTTGCGGCGTGTCAGTTCTCTTGCGTTTCGTGCAGCATCTCTTGCTCTTTGAGCGGTGATAGATTTCATAATAAGGTTTTTGGCTTCGCTAGGGTGCTGCTCAAGATAGTCGCCGAATTCTTCCACAACAGCTTTATAGACGATTGTTCTCATTTCGCTGTTGCCAAGTTTTGTTTTGGTTTGGCCTTCAAACTGAGGGTTCCTGAGTTTAACGCTTATCACGGCGGTTATGCCTTCTCGGCAGTCTTCGCCAGAAAGTTTTTCACTTTCCTTGATGATCTTGTTTTTAACAGCATAGTCATTGATAACTTTGGTAAGCCCAGCTTTAAATCCGTCAAGGTGAGTGCCGCCTTCTTCGGTGTTGATGTTGTTTGCATAGGCGTTTATAATTTCGCTGTAACCTTCGTTGAATTGAAAGCAAACTTCAATTTCGTTTTCAAGTTCGCCCTTGCTGTTTCTGTTGAATTTGTTAAAGTAAACAGGGTAGGCAAGAAGAGTTTCGCGATTTTTGTTGAGATAGTCAACAAACTCAACAATTCCACCTTTAAATTCAAATTCATCCTTGCGCTCTTGTCCTTCGCGCTTGTCTTCAAGGGTGATGACAAGCCCTTTGTTTAAGAAAGCAATTTCTCTGAAGCGGTTTTTCATTATGTCAAAATTAAAGTCAACCGTTTCAAAAATTTCATCGTCGGGTAGGAAGGTGATTGTTGTTCCGCGCCTTTCTGTTGTTCCGACAACTGTCAAAGGAGAAAGCACCTTTCCACGAGAAAATTCGATTTGATAGTGCTGCCCGTTTTGATAAACGTCCGCTCTCATATATTTTGAAAGAGCATTGACGCATGAAACACCAACTCCATGCAAGCCGCCCGAAATCTTGTAGCCTTCTCCGCCAAACTTTCCGCCAGCATGCAGTTTTGTCAAAACAACTTCAACAGCGCTCTTGCCTTCTTTTGGAATGATACCGGTTGGAATTCCACGCCCGTTGTCGGCAACAGAACAAGAGCCGTCAAAGTTGAGAGTGACCTCAATTTTGGTGCAGTAGCCAGCCAAAGCTTCGTCGATTGAGTTGTCAACCACTTCGGTCACAAGATGGTGCAGGCCATGTTCGTCAGTTGAGCCGATATACATTCCAGGACGCTTTCGCACAGGCTCGAGCCCTTCAAGCACCTGAATGTCGCTTGCATCATATTTGTTTGACTTTCCGATTTCTTTTTCTTCAAGTTCGATTTGTTCTTTATCTTCCATGATCAACCCCTATATATATTTATATATACTATATTATATATTATATCTATAAAAAACACAAGCGTTTTGGGCAAAAATAGGGCATATTTTGCCCGATAATGCAAAAGGCGGTTTGAGATAAGAAAATATGCAAATTGCCCAAAATCAGCCTAAATCGTTTGAAAATATGGCGAATTTATGCTATATTTGTGTTACTGGTGGGAAAAATATGGAAAAGACTCAGAATTTAGAGAATGTTAAAACGATAAAAGAAAAAAAATCTGCACAAGAAAAAAAGCAGGAATTTTTTAGATTTGTCAAATTTTTGTTGTTTTCAATTTCAGCAGGGGTGATTCAATTTGGCAGTTTTGCCTTGATGACTGAAGCGTTTGGTTGGGACAATTTTTGGGGGCCGCATATTATTTCTGTTGTTTTGTCTGTGATTTGGAATTTTACGTTCAACCGAAAATTTACCTTCAAATCTGCAAACAACGTGACCTTTGCAATGATGCTTGTGCTTGCCTATTACGTGGTTTTCACTCCAGCCTCTGCCTTTGGCGGCCAAGCTCTTGAAAATGCAGGGTGGAACGGTCTTTTGGTGGAAGCCTTGATGATGATAATCAACTTTGTGACCGAGTTTTTGTATCAGCGTTATGTTGTTTTCAAAAACAGTTTAAACACCAACTCTTTGGCAAAAAGAAAAATAAAAGAGGCAATTTTGCAAATGGAGCAATCAAAATTTGCAAAAACTTCTGTTTCAGATTTAAAAAAAGCAGCAAATGTTTCGATTGAAAAGAGCTATAAAAAGGAAATTTAGCAAAATTTCCTTTTTTTGACCAAATCATTTTGTTTTTGTTTTGCTTTTGGTTAAAATATAGGTATGAATTTGGCAATATTCATCACACTGGCAGTGGCCTGCTTGGCACTTGCTGTCTTAAACGGGTTTTATCAAGACAGAGAAAAAACTTCTGGCATGATTTTTTGTATAGTCACGCCTTTGACTTTTCTGGTTTTTTCAGTCATCAGCGGAAATTTATCTTCAACCTACAATGCTCTTTACTTGACAATCTCGCTTGCTGTTGCTTTCTACGTTGCAACTGAGGCTTGCACAAGGCCAAACAATGCTGAAATGATTTTGAAAGGCATTCTCAACATCGCAAGCGTTGTGTTGTTGGTGCTGGGCAGCGTGTCGCTTTCACCTTTCACAATTTTTGGATTGCTTGGCGGCTTTTTGTTTGGCGGCGGTTTTGGATTTGTGATGCTTGCTGCAAAAAAAGACTTTTCAGCCACCAAAAAGGCGATATGTTTTGTTGAATTTTTGTTTAGCGGTGCAATTTTGGGCTGCTCGTTTTCAAGCATGCTTGCAAGTTTGCACGTGGTTTCTGCTGCTCTTTATCTTGCTGGTGCAGTTTTGCTGTTTGCAAAATATCTTCTTCGCACATTTTTTGGCCAACATCAAACAATCAAGGTGATTTCAAGAATTGTGTTTGGCCTTTCCATGGTGGCCATTATAAGTTCAATATTTTTTTACTAAAAGTGTTGACAAAAGCCTAGCGGATGAATATAATAAGTATTGTCAGTCATGGCAGAAGCGTCGCGGGATAGAGCAGCTCGGAAGCTCGTCGGGCTCATAACCCGAAGGTCGTTGGTTCAAATCCAACTCCCGCAACCAGAGAAAGAGAAAGCCCGAAAGGGCTTTTTTCTTCGGGTTATATGGAGCGAAAGCGGAATATAACCTGCGTTGTCGGGAGTGGAGCAAAGCTCAGTCCGCAACCAGAGAAAGAGAAAGCCCGAAAGGGCTTTTTTCTTCGGGTTATATGGAGCGATAGCGGAATATAACCTGCGTTGTCGGGAGTGGAGCAAAGCTAAGCCCGCAACCAGAGAAGGGTTATATGGAGCGATAGCGGAATATAACCTGCGTTGTGGGGAGTTTTCAAACACAACTCCCGCAACCATAGAAATAGAAAGCCCGGAAGGGGCTTTTTGCGTGGGCCATATGGAGCGAAAGCGGAATATAACCTGCGTTGTCGGGAGTGGAGCAAAGCTAAGCCCGCAACCAGTATAAACAAAGGGATGTAGCGATTTTGCCGCCTTCAAAAATTGTGTTTTGATCGCCATAATTGACACCAGAAAGGAGGTATAAAATTAGGTAATAGTATTGTTATTTTCCCTTAGAGACCAATAAAATGTTGGTCTTTTTTTATTCAACCTTTTTAAAAAAAATAACTAGAGCTGTTCACTCTAGTTATTTTAATTTAAGTTTTCTGCATAAAACATATTTTTAAATTTTGCGTTGTTTTTAAACAATTCGTCAAAGGTGCCTATGTCTTCAATCTTGCCGTTTTCAAGGAAGAAAATTTGGTCAACATTTCTTATGGTTGAAAGACGGTGTGCAACGATCACGACGGTGCTTTTTCCTTTCAAGCCATCAATTGATTTTTTGACTTCTTCTTGCGCAAAGTTGTCAAGAGAGCTTGTGCTTTCATCAAAAATTATGATAGGGCTGTTTCTTAAAAAAGCTCTAGCGATTGCAAGACGCTGTTTTTGTCCGCCTGAAAGTTTGATGCCACTTTCACCAACTTTTGTGTCAATTCCCTTTGGAAGCGAAAAGACAAAGTCTTTGAGTGAAGCGTGCTCGATTGCGTCCCACAATTCTTGGTTGGTTGCATCTTGTTTTGCAAGCAACAAGTTGTCTTTTATTGTCATGTCAAAGATGTAAGGAAATTGGTTTACAAGGCTGATAGCTTTTCTTAGCGACTGCTTGTCAAAATCATTGATATTCACATCATCAATCAATATTTTCCCGCTGTCAACTTCATACATTTTGCTCATAAGATTTAAGATGGTTGATTTTCCGCTTCCACTTTTTCCAACAAAAGCAACAGTTGTGTTCGGCTTTATCTTAAATGACAATTTTTTAAATATTTGATTTTCACTTACAAGTTTTCGCTCTGGTTTTGCTTTCTTTTTTGATTTTTTGTTTAAAGGCACAGATTCATATTCTCTGAATGTAAACGAAACATTTCTAAATTCAATTTTGCCTGTTACATTTTCAACTTTCGTGTTGCCAAATTTTTCACAAACAAATTCACGGTTATCAAAAAGGCCAAACATTCTGTCGGTGCAAACCCTGATGTCTGCCCAAGCATTTACAATCATGGCGATTCCCCATACAAATTGATATAGCGAGCCGTTGTTGGAATAAAGAATCATAAACGCGGCAAGGGTGAGCAGGCCAAGGTCTATGAAATAAACCCCCATAATCAGAATTGCAATTGTGCCAAGCTCAATCAGTAGATTTCTTGAGCTCCAAAAACTTGTATCTATAATTTCTGCTTTATAGCTGATTTTTTTGTAATTTTCGTAAGCAGTTTTTGAAATTTGACTTAATTTTTGTTCAAGCCCAAGTGATTTGATATCCTTTTCGCTGCGGACGATTTCGGTGGTCAGCGAATTGATAGTGTCGCTCGCTTTTCGCACCTGCCAGTTGTATTTTCTTCTGCTGACTTTGCGTCTGAGCTCAATCACAAGACAAACAGCAAGCAGGGCAACGATTGCAAGCCCGACATAGACGTTGAGGGTAGTGATGTAAATGACGATGATAAGCGCAGTAATAATGTCAAACAAAACAGCAATTATATCGGCAAGGTGCATAACAACTCGTTCAGGGTCGGTAACTATTCGTTGAACAAAAGTGCCAGTGTCATGGTCGGCATAAGTTTTTGAGTTTAATTTAAAAGCTTGCTTTGCAAGGTCAAGATTGAGTTCTGACATAATTTTGGTTGCATATTTTTGATATATCACATTTGTCAGATGCCAAAATAGGCGTTTGCCAAAAGCCAAAGCCAAAATGATAAGCATATTTGTTATTGCTTGGCTGAAATGGCCTAAGGTAACACCTTCAATCGTTGACGCAAGGATGATCGTCATGAATATGCTGCAAACTGACGCTAAAATATAAGAAAGAATATACAAAAATATACCAAATTTATAGCGTTTTAGATAGGTTAATAAACCTATTTTCTTTTCCTTATTTTTAAGCATAAAAAAACCTCCATAAAAATTTGATTGTGCGAGGCCAGGTTTATTTAAATGATCTATCAAAAAATCAAGGTGGCCAAACGCATATAAAGTTTTGAGAAATTGATAACTGCGTTCATTTTGCCACCTCCTTTTATAAAATTTCGTTTTCTCTATTACTAAAATATAACAATATTTCACTTTTGTCAACACTTTTTTTAAAAACAAAAAAACAAGGCAAAAAATCCTTGTTTTTTAAGTCTTTTTATGGTTTGTAACTGTCTTTCAGCGAAATTGTGCTGTTGAAAATATAATTTTCAGGGGTGCTATCCTTATCCATGCAATAGTAACCCTTTCTGATAAATTGAAATTTATCTTCAACCTTAGCCGTTTTCAAAAAGTTTTCTGCAAGAGCCTTTTTTACGATCAAAGAGTTTGGCTCTAAAATATCTTCAACTTTTGCACCATCTGCAAGTGCTTTTGCTGGATGAGTTATTTCGCGTTTAATAAGATTTTTAAATTCTCTGATTGTGATTTCAAAGCAGTTGTTTTCGCTTACAAAATGAATTGTGCCTTTGCATTTTATTCCACTTGTGTCATTTCCACTTTGGCTTTCTGGAATGTACTCACATTCAAGATGATCAATTTCGCCATTTTCTTTGAAGATTACTTTGTTGCATTTTATTATATATGCCCCTTTAAGTCTTACAATGCCGCCTTCAACCAAGCGGTTATATTTTGGTGGCGGATTAAGTGAAAAATCTTCTTTTTCAATGTAAATAACTTTGCCGAATTTAGATTTGTGATAGCCAGCGCTCTCATCATTTGGGTTGTTTTGAATTTCAAATTCTTCGTCTTCGCCTTGATAGTTTGTTATCACAACTTTTAAAGGGTCCAGCACCACCATTGCGCGTGTTGCAATTTGATTAAGATCGGTACGAACATAATATTCAAGTGCAGAATAAGGTACGGTAACTTCAAGCACGTTGCCCCAGCCCACAGATTTAACAAAATCTTTAAGCGCTTTTGCAGTATAGCCACGGCGCCTTACGCCTACAAGAGTAGGGAAGCGGGGATCATCCCATCCGCTGACAATGCCGTCATTTACAAATTGCTTTAAATAGCGCTTTCCAATCAGCACATTCTCGATGGTAAGGCGAGAGAACTCTCGTTGTTTTGGTGGATAAGGTTTTTTCCATCCATTTTCAATAAACCACTCATAAAGAGGACGATGCTCATGAAATTCCATTGAGCAGAGACTGTAAGTTACACCTTCAAGTGCATCTTCAAGCGGATGAGCAAAGTCATACATAGGATAGATGCACCATTTATTGCCAAGGCGATAATGTTTTGCTCGCAAAACTCGATACATAACAGGATCGCGCATATTCATATTTGGATGAGCCATATCAATTTTTGCTCGAAGGGTTGCCTTTCCGTCTTCAAATTTTCCATCACGCATAGCTCTGAAAAGCTTTAAGTTTTCTTCAGGTGTTCGGTTGCGATATGGGCTTTCTTTGCCAGGCTCGGTCAGAGTCCCTCGTGTGGCTGAAACTTCATCAGCTGACAGCTCGCAAACATAGGCTTTGCCATCCATAATCATTTGTTCGGCAATTTTGTAAATGTCATCAAAATAAGCTTCGCTTGCGTATATCAGTTTGTCAGGCTTGTACCCCAGCCATGCAAGGTCTTCAAGATAGCTTTCTGCAAATTCGCCTTCTTCTTTTAGCGGATTTGTGTCATCCATTCGAAGATATGTTTTTCCGCCAAACTTTTTTGCGGTTTCAAAATCAATTGTCCATGCCTTAACATGAGCAATGTGCCAATATCCGCTTGGTTCTGGCGGGCAACGAGTGATGACTTCTTTATTGCGACCAGATTTTAAGTCGTCAATTATCTCTTCTTCAAGAGCGTTTTCTGGAATTATTTTGTCAAGGTCAATCTTGCTCATTTTGTCTCCTTTTTAAACGGTGGCCGTCAGAACGAAAATTTGAAATTTTCAAATTTTCAAGGTGCGTTTTGCACCAAACTGCAATCGGCAGTTGTTCTGACAGCAAATTATATTTTAAATATATCACAAATTTTCAAACATAAAAAGCAAATTTCAATTATTTTGATTTTTCAAGAAAGAAAGTTTAGTTTTGATTCTGCTTAAGGCATTGTCAACACTTTTTTTTGAAATATTGTTTTGCTGGGCAATTTCGCTGTAATTATAGCCTTTAAGATAGGAAATCAATATTTTAAGTTCAAGTTGTGAGAGCGATTTCACAATTTGTTTTGTGATGGTTTCAAAATTTTCTTTGTTTTCTACTTTTTCGTCAGGTTTTGGCAGGGGAGAAGGCAAAACAATTTCAATTTCTTCCTCTTCATCATCAAAACTTTCCTTGCTGTCTATTGGCAGGGCTGTTGAAAGGACCATGTTTTTTTCAGAGCTTGCAATACGAACAGCCGTTTGAATTTGATTTTTGACGCAAGTGCCAGCATATGTCATAAAAGATGCCGTTTTGCCCTTTTTGAAAGTTTTGATTGCTTTATACAGACCTATCATACCTTCTTGCACCAGATCTTCAATATCTCCACCTGTCAAAAAATAGCTTCTTGCAATTTTATTAACTAGAGGTTTATAGTTTGAGAGCAACTTTTCAATTGCGTTTTCATCTCCATTCTGTGCTTTTTCAATAAGTTCTTCCATTATCTTCCTTCCCGTTGTCTCAAAATTTCAAAAATCACAATACCACAGGCAACAGATGCATTCAAAGAATTTACCTTACCTTTAAGGGGCAGGGTAATGACTCCGTCGCAGTGCGATTTGACCACGTCTCTGATGCCATGTCCTTCTGAGCCAATCACAACAGCGATTGGTTTATTAAGATTTTGCTGGTAAATATTTTCTCCGCCAATTTCTGCGGCGTAAACCCATACATCATGCGATTTCAATTCTTCAATGGCATCTTTTATATTTCCGACCTTGGCAATAGGCATATTTGCTATAGCACCAGTGCTTGTGCGAATGACAGTTTCATTGACTTGACAACATCTGTTTTTGCCGATTACAATGCCATGCACACCGGCACATTCACAGCTTCGGATGATGGCTCCAAAATTATGCGGGTCTTCAATACCGTCAAGCAGCACAATAAAGGGCTGCTCATTTTTTTCTTTTGCCTTTTCAACTATCTCTTGCACGGTGCAGTAAGAAAAATCTACAACCTGAGCAATAAAACCTTGGTGGTGATGAGTGACAGATTTTTTGTCAAGCACAGCCTTTGGCAAAAATTCAAGTTTGATTTTGTGACTTTGCGCAAGTTTGACAATCTCATCATTGCGGTTTTGCAAATTTTTGTCGACCATAATTTTGTTGATGGTTAGTTTTCCGCTGAAAGCTTCTCTGACAGCATTTCGTCCTTCAATTTGCATTTTTCACTCCTTTTGCATGGAAATTTCAAGAAATTCTTCAAGTCTTTGTGTGTTTTTTGATAGGTATAAAAAGCCAATCAAAGCTTCTAAAGCGGTTGCTGCAATATAGTCTTTTCCGCTTGCATTTTTTGCCGAGTGTTTTGGATGAGCGTTTCGGGCTCTTCTTACAATCTCTTTTTCTTGGTCATTTAAAAGCGGCTGCAACCTTTCAAGAGCCTTGCTTTGTGATGAGGCCTTGCAAAAATATGAGGCAGCGGTGTGATAATTTGTCATTTTGTTTTCGGCCGATTGCAAAATTTTTTCTCGCACAAAAGTGGTGTGAACGCTGTCGCCCAAAAAAGCAAGCGGCAAAAGATTTGTCAAACAAAGTTTTTGTAAAAGTTGTTGTTTTTCCATAAAAATCCTTAAACATTAAATCTAAACAAAATCACATCGCCATCATTGACAACATAATCTTTGCCTTCCATTCGGACTTTTCCTTTTTCCTTAGCTTTGACAAAAGAGCCTGCTTCAACAAGGTCGCTGTATGAAACAACTTCTGCTTTAATAAAACCTTTTTCAAAGTCGGTGTGAATTTTGCCTGCCGCTTGAGGTGCCTTGGTGCCTTTTTTGATCGTCCAAGCCCGCACTTCTTTTTCGCCTGCAGTCAAATAGCTCATCAGCCCCAAAAGGTCGTAGCTTGCAACAACAAGTTTTTCAAGCCCGCTTTGACTGATGCCAAGTTCTTGTTTGTAAAATTCTCGTTCTTCTTTTGGAAGGCTGACAATTTCTTCTTCTATTTTTGCGCACAAACTTATGCATTTTGCATGGTCTTTGTTTGCAAACTGCTGCACTTGTTTGACAAAGTCGTTTTCTTTGCCAATATCATTTTCGCCAATATTTGCCACATAAATCACAGGTTTTGCCGTCAAAAGTTGCAAATTTTTCATGATTGGCTCTTCTTCTTCCGCCACGTCAACCGAGCGGGCAGGCAGATTGTTTTCCAGAGCAGCTTTGATTTTTTGCATAAGTTCCACACTGGCAATAAGAGTTTTGTCGCCAGTTTTTATAAGTTTTTGGTCTCTTTCAAGTTTTTTAGACACCTGCTCAAGGTCGGCAAGAGCAAGTTCCAAATTGATCACTTCAATGTCGCGCAAAGGGTCAACCGAACCGCTTACGTGGATGATTTTTTCATTTTCAAAACATCTGACAACGTGCACAATGGCATCAACTTCGCGGATATGGCTTAAAAATTTGTTGCCCAATCCTTCGCCGTGGCTGGCTCCTGCAACAAGGCCGGCAATATCAACAAATTCAATGGAAGCGGGGGTGATTTTTTGAGTGTTATACATTTTGCCAAGCACCTCAAGACGAGGGTCTGGCACATCCACCACGCCAACGTTTGGCTCAATGGTGCAAAAAGGGTAGTTGGCGCTTTCCGCTCCAGCTTCCGTGATTGCATTAAATAGGGTGCTTTTGCCCACATTTGGCAGACCTACAACTCCAATTTTCATAACAGTTTCCTTTTAATAGTTTAGTAGTAAAATTTGAAAATAGTTTGATTTTAAAAGATAAAGTGCATTTTTTCAATGCACTTTCTTTTATTTTGCGCTTTGTCAAGTTTGAGCTTCTTGTTCAACAGCATTGTCTACAACATTTTGAGCAGCAGCTTCAGCAGCGTTTTCTTCAACTTTTTCAGCAGCCTTATCTTTGTTTTTGTTAAAGATTTTTCTTCTCACGTAATGCCTTGCTGACTTTCTGATTTTTTTGCTCTCTTTGTGCTTTTTCAACTTGGTTTTTTTGATAGATTCATCTTTTTCCGCAGCAAATTCGGCCTTCTTTTTCTTTACTTTGGCTTCAAAAGCTGCTTCAAGTTGTGTTTTTGCGCTCTTCCAAAGTTCTTTAAGTTTGTTGTTGCGTTTCAGTCGAGCATTGGCATCACTCGCTTTTTTCCTGCTCAGTTTTTTCGATTTTTTTCTGTATTTTGTCAAAATCTTTGTCACACTTGAAAGTTCAGCACTGCTCAGCCCTTCAAGAACTGCCCTAACATCTTCTTCTTCAACTCCATACTTATGCAAAGTTGCTCTGTCAAGACGCAGAATATTGTCTATGTCGTCTTTAGAGAAGTCATAGAAAGAATTTGGAGTCTTGCCAAGGTTGTTTTGTATTTGGTTTACAATTTCCATAAAGTTTTCTTGAAGTTCTTCAATGTTTTTGATAGATTCTTCAGCAGGAATGTTTTCGCTTTGGCCATCCAGCTCTTCTTGGGTCATTTGAGCCTGCTTAACGCCTCTTTTAACACCTTGGTTGATAAGCTCTTCGCCAAGAGTTTGTTCTTGCACAGTGTATGTTCTGTTTGCAGTGGATTGCACTGTAGCATATTCATTGTTTTTAAGCGATTTGGCAATCGATTCAAGGTCTTTTTTCGTCAGTCTGACGCGTCCTTCTCGAAGATTTTCTGCGCTCAAATCGGCTTTTGCCGCAATGTGGTCAAGAACTGTTTTACCGTCAACTTCTGCCATGCTTGCTGCGGCGCAAACGGCTTTGACAATGTCGCCTTTATTGTTTTCAATTTCTCTGATAACGCGAGCTCTTTCCTGCGGTGGAAGGCTTCTGATAAGCGAAATGATTTGTTTGTGCTCGTCAAGTTGGTCTGAAAATTTTTCTTGAGCATCCTTTGAACAAGTGTTGAACACAGTTTTATCGCCCTTTTGTGCAAGGTCTCTTAAAGTCGCATCAGCTTCAGCTTGATTTTCAGCTGAGACAAGGTCTTTGAGATTTATTCGAGCAAGTTCGCTCACAAACCGTCTTGCAAGGGTGCCGTCAAACTTATCTTCACAGAATCTGTCTATTTGGTCAATTTGACTTTCAAAAGATTCAATTTGTCCAGGTGTCAAATTTTTATTTTTTTCAATTTCGGCCGCATATTGCATTCTTGCGTATGAAAGTTGAACGAAGGCTTCTTGCTCAGCAAGAGATAGGTCTGTGAAAATAGTGCCATATTCTTTTATCAACCCCGCAAGTTCTTTGTCATGAATTACGATTTCACCATCTTTGAAAGAGACAACCTTTGTTGGCAATTTTTTAAGTTTAAGTTCTTCGGCTTGCCCACTAAAACTAGTTCTTTCTTCAATTTCTTTGTCAAATTTTTCTTTTTCTTTATGCAAGTTAAGATAGGTGGTTAGTCTGTCATTTCCCCAAGTGTCAGCAAAGTCGTCTTGCAAAAACTTTATGATATCATCGGTCGAAAGGGCCTCCATTTTTTCACGAACCTGTTGCTCTTGCACGGCAAGTTTGTCGTGGTCTTTTTCTGTGGTTTTGTTGTTTACAAGTTCGATATATCGAGCGATAAATGCTTCTTTTATATGCGCTTCAACAATATCAAGCAGAGTTATTTTTTCTTCAGAGCTGTTGTAGCCAGAAAGCTGTCCAAAATTCTCAACGGTGCCAGCACCTTTAAGGTATTTGGTATATGAATTTTTTGGCATATAGATATTGTTTGATTTTTTTGGAGAAATATATGCTGCCAAAATCTCTTGAAGGATTTTTGAGTCTTTAATTCTTCTATGCAAGTCTTTATATTGGTTTGATGCGCTGTTAAGAATTTTTGCAACATAGATGTGACTAGGCAGATCGCTTTCGCCAGCGATGTATTCGCAGTCGCCAAACAGCATGGCGTCATACATTTTTCCTGTCAAAGCCTCAAGGCCTTTTGGCAATTTGCCTTGAGCCACAAGTTGGGCCTGCTCGATAAGTTTTGCGTAAGTGTTGACCATCTTAAGCGACTGTTTTTCAGATTCAGTTTGATAGATTTGCCCATGCATATTTGCAAGCTGTTTGTCAATTCTTGCTGCGTGATAAGCAAAGGCTGCTTGTGCCAATTCTCTGTTTTCAGGGGATAGGCTGTCAGTCAATCCTTCAAGCAGAATTTGCGAGTCAGATTGATACAAGAATTTTTTTGCAAAAAAGTCGCCGTATCTGACAATCAAATCTTTTTGTCTTGCTTTGTCAGTTTCAAGAGTAAGCAGGGCCTGAACAGCCTCGTTGCTGTTTTTCTTGAAATATTTTTCTATTTCTTTGCGTTTTTCTCGCGTTTCGTAGGACGAATTTGAAGCTTTTGTGCAAGCACTGACAAATTCTCGCACTTGCTTGATGGAGAGTTTGCCTTCTTTATCTCTGAAAAGTTTTGCTCTTTGCGCTGTTTGCAAAGCTTCATTTTTTGTTTTGGCAAAAGTTTGCAGTTTTTCTTGCTTTTCTTTTTCTTCTTTTTCTTGCTGCCTAGCAGAAGGCTTTTTCCCTTTTGCCTTGGACTGGTCCGCCTTGATTTGGTCTTGAATAAAGGTGCGAACGTCTGCTTTATCTTTGTTCTTCAGTGAAGGCAGGTGTTTGTCAATCAAAGCGTTAAGCTTCTGTTCTTTGACAGCGTCGTTGTCGCTTGCAGAAATTTGAGAAGGGTAGGACTGTATAATAGTCTGGATATCTTCAATCGACCTTTCTTGAGCAAGCGTTTCAAACGAGTCGTTATTAGGGAAAATTCTTTCAAAAACGTCTCTTTCGATGTTTGTAAGTTGACTTTTTGCCTCTTCAATCTGTTTTGGAGTGGCAGAGTTGTCTTTTTCAAGCTTTTCAACTTCTTCGGCTTGTTTGCACCATCGCTCAAGCTGCGTTGAGGCAGCGCTTTGCTCATCATTGTGGGCAACGTCAAAGAATGCTGGCTGATAGAAGGCTTGTCTTAGCTTTTCTCGGTCCGCATCGATTTTGGTGCCAAGATATGCTTCAATCAAGTCGTTTCTGCTTTGGTCGGTGGAAGCATATTCGATTTGGGCAAAAGCCTGATAGTCTTCAGCGGTTGGAATTTGATTGAGAGCAAACAAATATCTTTCAGCAAGGTTTGGCCCCTCAGGCGAAATGCCAAATTGGCCGTAAAGGTCCATAAATTTGCGTGAGAAGTCATCTTCTCCTGAAGAATTTTCAACCATCGCTTGAGCTTCCATCAAATTTTCATTTGATTTTTCGAGAGCTTTTCCGTATTCATTGTCATGTTCCCGGAATTTGGAATATTTGTTGTCTCGCAGCTGCATATCGATTTTTCTTTTAGACCAGTGCATCTCGACGCCATCAATCGCCATCAACACAGCACTTGCCACCATGGCTATAATGCCCACCACAATAAATGGTCCAAGACCTGTCAAAGCTGCCCCAAACAAACAGAAGGCGGCCGATATAGGCAGCAAAGTTTCAGCCAAAAAGGTCACATTGATTTTTTTCGACCCTCCTGGCAACTCCCAATCTTTTTCCTCCTCTTTTTTCTCCTCTTTTTTCTCTTCTTTTGGTTTTTTAGGCTCTTCTTCTGGCTTTTTAGGTTCTTCAGTTTTTACAGTTTTTTCCGTTTTTTCTTTGTCTTTCACCGTCGTAGATCTTGGTTTTACGGCAAAAACATAGTTGTCGTAGTCTGTTGAGTCTTTTTTCTCAACAGGCAGTGCGTTGCCGTTTTTATCTATAAAATTCAACCTTGGCTCCAGCATGTTAGGGTCTGTGACAGGGGCATGGGTTATATCAAGCACGTTTGATTCAAGGTCTGCGATAAAACTGTTGCGATTGCGATTACGATTGGCCGCTGATGGAAGTTCAAGCCGCACAGATTTTTTATTGGTTGTTTCAACAAGAATAAAAGGATTTGCATTTTTCGAAAAAACTTTTATGTTTTTCACCTTTCTCAGCCCGCCATCGTGGTATAGGTATACCACATTTTTGTTCACATCTTTGACAAAGCAGTAAGGCGGCTGCCCGTTCAACAAGCAGGTGATCAGTTCAAGGTTGCCAATTTGTTCTTTTTTGAAAACAGCATTTTGGTTGCTTTGAGGTGCTGGTTGTTTTGCCACCATGATAGAAAAGTATTCGCCCCACAAAAATGGAGGGATGCTTATGGTTCGAATATTTTTGATTTTTCTGTTGTTGCTGTCAGCAAGCTCTTCAAAAAATTTCGTTGAAAGCGTAAAGTTGTTGGTGGCATCTTCTTTCTTAGCCCCGATTGCGTTTGCATCCAAAAGGGCGGTGTAAGTTTTTCCTTCATATTCGATAGACACGTCAAAAGCGCCAATTTTGATGACAATCGGCTTTTTGTTTTGAGCCTTCACTTGAAAAACAAATTCTTCGTTTGCCTTTTGGAAAACTGAAATAGAGCCCTCGTCATCGCTGACATCCAATTGATTTTCCAAAATTGTTGCAAGATCGCTCTGAGCAAATTCTGGCCCAAAATTGAGCAATGCAAGGGTTGATTTGTCAAACGAAAAAGTATATTTGCCGTTTGCTCCTTTAAGAATGGCAAGTTGTTTTGGGCCTGCTGCAATGGCAAGCACACTGTTGCTATCATCCTTCATAGCCACAGTTTGATTGAATTTGTCGTTACCTTTTTCAAGTTTGTTTGTAACGCTATATGCAAAAATAGAACCGCTGTTAGATCTCCCAGTGCCACTTCCAGTTTGTGGGTTTTGGACTCCATTTTGTTTCTGATCTTTTTCAGCCCGTCGTTTTTTACTTCGATCTTTTTTTTGTCCATTATTAGGCTGCGGATTTTTTTTGCGTTTTGCACTTAATTGCTGGTTTTTTGCATTTTTTCTAACTTTTTCGCCTTGATTTTTTGCCATTTTCCCCTCCGATAGTGTTATGTTAAATTAAGTATAATATAAAAATATATATAAGTCAAGGTAATTGCGGTTTTTTCCTTGTTTTAGCAGCAAGGTTTTTCAGAGCGAGGGAAGGGAAAAATTTGGCGGAAAGTAGTGCAATTTTGCGAAAAAAAACAAAAAAATCTGTTAAAAACTCAAAAAGCAAATGCTTGGCAGTGTTTTTTCTTGAAAAATTTAATTTTTTTTGATAAAATAGCATTGTTAAACATTAAAGGAGAAAAAATGGGGTTTTTTGGAAGCGACCGAGCACAGATAAAAAAATTGAAAAAAATTGCAGACAAAGTTGTTGCTTTGGAAGAAAAATATAAGTCTTTTTCAAACGAGCAACTTCGAGCCTGCACAGATGAATTTAAAAACAGATATAACGCAGGCACCAGTCTGAACGATTTGCTGCCAGAGGCTTTTGCCGTGGTGCGTGAGGCAAGCGCCAGAGTTTTGAATATGCGTCATTTTTACGTGCAAATTTTGGGCGGAATTGCTTTGCATCAAGGCAGAATTGCAGAAATGGCAACTGGTGAAGGAAAAACCTTGGTGGCAACACTGCCAGCATATCTTAATGCAATCTCTGGCAAAGGGGTGCATATTGTCACAGTCAATGAATATCTTGCAAAACGTGACGCACAGTGGATGGGCAAGGTTTACAAGTTTTTGGGGCTGAGTGTGGGCGTGACGCTAAACGACCAAAATCCAGAGCAGAAAAAAGAGGCATACAACAGCGATATAACTTACTGCACCAACAACGAGCTTGGTTTTGACTATTTGCGTGACAACATGGTCACCAACAAAACGCAGCGTGTGCAAAGGGGACTTAATTTTGCCATTGTGGACGAAGTGGACTCGATTTTGATTGACGAGGCCAGAACGCCACTTATCATCAGTGGCAAAGGCGGCAAGTCCAGCGAAGGGTATATCAAAGCGCAAAAGTTTGCCAAAACGCTCAAAAAAGACGAAGATGTTGAAATTGACATAAAAACAAAGCAAATCAATTTGACGGAAAGTGGAATTGTAAAGGCTGAAAAATATTATAAAGTTGAAAGTTTGTCTGATATTGAAAATCTTGAAACAAACCACTATATCAACAATGCGCTTAAGGCAAATTTTATCATGCATCGCGACGAAAACTATATCGTCAAAGATGGCGAAGTGATTATTGTTGATGAGTTTACAGGAAGACTCTCGCCAGGCCGAAGATTT
Source organism: uncultured Clostridia bacterium (assembly GCA_944360075.1). Classification (GTDB taxonomy): domain Bacteria; phylum Bacillota; class Clostridia; order Christensenellales; family UBA1242; genus Caccovivens. Next base: position 43,184 of record CALVTE010000005.1, read on the forward strand.
AGCAGCGGTCTTCATCAGGCCATCGAAGCCAAAGAGGGGGTTCAAGTCAAAGACGAAAACCAAACGCTTGCAACGATAACCTTCCAAAACTTTTTCAGGCTCTACACAAAACTGTCGGGCATGACAGGAACGGCCAAAACTGAAGAAGGAGAATTCCGAACAATCTACAGTCTTGACGTTGTCACAATTCCGCCAAATCTTCCGAAGAAAAGAATTGACGAGCCAGACATTTTGTATGTTTCTGAAAAAGGCAAAACACAAGCGATTATTGAAGAAATCAAGGCTTGTTCGCAGGTTGGCAGGCCGGTGCTTGTTGGCACAATCAATATCGATAAGAGTGAACTTATTTCAAAGGCGCTTAAAGCAAGCGGCATCAAACATCAAGTTTTAAACGCAAAAAATCACGAAAAAGAAAGCGAAATTGTGGCTCAAGCAGGCCGAAAAGGTGCGGTGACCATTGCCACCAACATGGCGGGTCGTGGAACTGATATTTTGCTGGGCGGCAATCCAGAATTTATGGCAACAAAAAAGATGAGAGACAAAGGTTATAGCGAAGAAGAGATTTCTTACGCCACAGCTTTCAACACCATAAATGACGACAAACTCAACCAGGCAAGAGAGGTTTACAAAAAGTTTTATAACGAATTTAAAGCCGAGACCGACAAAGAAAAAGAAGAAGTCAAAGCACTTGGCGGGCTTCATATTGTGGGCACTGAAAGGCATGAATCAAGACGAATTGACAACCAGCTCCGTGGTCGTGCCGGCAGACAAGGCGACCCAGGTTCAAGCGTGTTTTTCCTTTCTTTTGAAGATGACCTTATCAGACGTTTTGGTGGCGACAAGCTCAAAAAAGTTGCTGTCTTGTTCAAATTTGACGATTCAACACCAATTCAGCTTAAAATCTTTTCAAAACAGGTTGAAAATGCACAGAAAAAAATTGAACTTCAAAATTTCAGCCAACGAAAATCAGTTTTGAAGTTTGACGACGTGATGAATGTGCAACGTGAAATTGTTTATAAACAGCGCAACTTGGTTATTGACGGCGAGCCAGTGCACGAACAAATTTACAACATGATTCCAGACGTGGTGGCAAGAGCGGTGGATAATTGCGTGGACGACAACAAGCCTTTCTATGAATGGGACCTTGCAAAAATCAACAGCGAAATGGAAAAAGGGCTTCTTCCAAAAGAGAGCAACACCATCACAGAAGATTTTGTGGAAGGTTGTGACCAGCAAGAATTCTGCGAAAAAGTCATCAAACTGGTTCAAGAGCGTTATGAGGCGCAAGAAAAGCATGTTAAAGAAATGGGGTTTGACTTTGCTGCAGTCGAGCGCTTTGTGCTTCTTCGAATGGTTGATTTCAACTGGATTGGCCATATTGAAGATATGCAAATCATGAAAGACGAAATTCTTGCTCGTCAATTTGGCCAGCAAGACCCAGTGCTTGCTTACAAAAAGGAAGGTTTTGACCTTTTTGACAAGATGATTGACAGAATTCGAGAGAATACCGTTAAGGTTTTAGTGAATACTAAAATTGAGGCAAAACAGCCCGAGCAACCACAGCAGCCGCAATATCAAGTTTATGTGACTGGCAAGGAGCTATCGCCAGAAGAAAAGGCGGCAAAGGCGGCAAAAGAAAAGCAGAGCCGTGCCGTTCAAAAAACCGTGATAAATGACAAGCCAAAACTTGGCCGAAACGATTTATGCTATTGCGGCAGTGGAAAGAAGTATAAAAGTTGCTGCTGGGATAAAGATCATCAAAATTAAAAGGAGAAAACATGGCAAGAAATGCACGAAGAAGAAGCAGCGGGGCCACCGCGAGCACAAACATTGGAAGTTTGACAAATCCGCATTCTGGGCAGAATGCTGGCAGCGATTATCTTAACGACAGGCTTAGCGCAAGACGCACGGCAAACAACATTCGCCTTAAAAGAAATCGTGTGGCTGAAAATAATGAAGAATACTATCTCAATTTAGCAGACCAATTTAATCCGATGTTTTTTAGTGCCGGTGATTATGATGAAGATGCTGACGACCAAGATGATCGTGAAAAATTAAATCAAGACCAACAAGGTGAAGGGCAAGAAACAGAAAACAAGGAGGGCGAAAACCAAGAGGACGGTGAAGAAAAACTTAGACCTCAGGGCCCTAAAGAGAAAGACGATGGACCTTTCAAGAAGTATTCAAACATGGAAGAGGCAAGAAGGCAAGATGCCCAAGACATGATGGAAGATGCAAAATCTATTGCCAAGATACGCTCTGGCGATGCAGGAGAGCTCGCCAAATTTGTTGCAAAAAAATTGAACGCTTACAGAAATTTGCCAAGAGATGTCAAAAAATTTATCGGCGTTGCCTCTGCTCTTGCCGGCCCTGTGGGGACTTGCCCGCACTGCAAAAACAAGTCGGTTTTTATAAGCAGCAGGTTTGGAGACTTGGCTTGGTCAGCCATCACGGGGAGTTTGGGGGTTGGCTCAAGCATAACCTTTTATTGCATGAACAGACACTGCAAGGTGATGGCTTGGACGAAAGGAAAGTGCTACAGAAAAAAAGGCCCAAAAATAGGAAGGGTAGGTGCGGTGTTTGAAAAGGATCCTATGACGGCTGAAAGAACACGAATTTTAAGAATAGATGGATAAAAAAAAACCGAGCAAATTTTGCTCGGTTTTTTGAAAACACAATATTCTTTTTTTTGATTTATTTAAGTGTAACAGTTGCGCCAGCTTCTTTAAGTTTAGCTTCAAGTTCTTTAGCTTCGTTTGTAGGAACGTTTTCCTTAACAACTTTTGGAGCGCTTTCAACAAGAGCTTTAGCTTCGCCAAGACCAAGTCCAGTGATTTCTCTTACAACTTTGATAACAGCGATTTTGTTTGCTCCGATTTCAGTAAGTTCAACATTGAATTCGCTCTTTTCTTCAGCGGCTGGAGCAGCGCCAGCAACTGGAGCAGCAGCCACTGCAACTGGAGCTGCAGCACTTACGCCAAAGGTTTCTTCAAGTTCTTTTACAAGTTCACTTACTTCAAGAACTGTCATAGATTTGATTTCTTCAACTAATTTTTTAATATCAGCCATTTTTATTTCCTCCTTAAAATTATGCGACTACTTTGATGCAACAGCATTCAAAGCGATTGTAAGCCCTTGAACAGGGGCATTGAGAACTCTTGCAAGAGCTGAAATAGGGCCATTGAGAGTTCCAAGTAATTTTGCGACAAGAACTTCTTTTGAAGGAAGTTTTGCCAAAGCTTCAATTTCCTTGCTTTCAACGAAGTTGCCGTTTAATAAACCAAATTTTACGGTTAATTTCTTTGTTTTTTCTGCAGTTTCGCAAACAATTTTTGCTCCGCTGACTTCGTCATCATAACTGAAAGCAACCGCACTTGTGCCGTGCAAATATTTTTCGGCACCCTTGATTCCGAGTTCGTTGAGTGCAAGGAGCATAAGCCTGTTTTTATAGACTTTGTATTCTGCGCCGTTTTTCTTGAAAGATCTTCTCATTTCAGTGTCTTCGGCAACAGTCAGCTGATTGTAGTCAACAAAAGTCACAGATTTTGCTCTTGAAAGTTTGTCTTTGATTTCTTCCACAATCAGTTTTTTTGCTTCTAGATTAGCACTCATTGTTCTTTTCCTCCTTTTTTAGAATATTGTGTTATAAAATAAAATCTCCACGCCTCAAGGAAAAAAGCGTAGAGAACAAAAAACCTATTCATAAACTTTTTTCCTCGGCAAGCACGCCTTAGCGTTTATGTTTTCACACTTGCTGTCTTTGGACTTTTGATTTTATTTCGTTATCATTATATCCATGCAAAACAACTTTGTCAAGCGTTTTTTCAATTATTGACAAAAAAAAAGGACTAAATTTTTTAGTCCTCATCTTTTTTATCGTTTTTCTTTTTGCCCATGTCTTCTTGGAAGTCGTCAATCACGTCGTCTGCCAAGTCGTCAAGTTGTTCTTCATTTGTCATAAGAGGCTCGTTTTTCAGCATTTCGATAAGTTCGTCAAACTTTCTGTCAAGGTCTTCGTCGTCAAGGTCTTCTTCAATATTTTCTTCATCTTCTTCAGTTTCAACCTTATCTTCTTCAGTTTCAACCTCTTCTGCAGGCTCTTTTGCCTCTTCAGATTCAACTTCTTCTTCAACCTCTTTGGTTTCAGGCTCTTCCAAAGTCAGCTCTTCAGCCTCTTCTGCAGGCTCTTCAGCCTCTTTGGTTTCAGGTTCTTCCAAAGTCAACTCTTGCGCAACTTCGTTTTCGTTTTGAACTTCGCTCTCAACAGTTGCTTCAGCTTGTTGAGTGTTTTCTGGGATAACCAAAACTCTTGATTGTTTTTCTTTTGCAGGTTCAGATTTTACAACTTGAGCAGGCTCTTCATCTTCATCTTCGTCTTCGTCATCTTCTTCATCTTCAGCCAAAGATTCGATTTCTTCTTGAGTCATCAAGTTTTTGCTGCGTTTGTAAAGCGCAAGTGCAACCACTGCAATCATAACGCAAATCACGATTGAAACCAAAGTTGAAATAATCAAAGCCAAAAACTCGGTAAATCCGCTTATAAACGAGAAAATCAAGAAGAACCAGCAAATGAATGCGATAAACGGCATCAGCAACAAAAGCATGATTGAGCCGGTTGAAAATTTGATTGATTGTGTTTTTTTGATGGCGATGATGACAGCAACCACAGCGAATATTGAGAAGATGATTCCAAGAATAAAAGCTGCAAGTTGAGATGTTGTTAAGTTTTCAAAATTCATATTTCCCTCCAATGTTTAACTCAATTTTATCACACAAAAGCATCTTTGTCAATATTGTTTTCAAAATTTTGCTATTAAAATTGTCAAATTGTTGACAATTTGAACAAAAGATTTTGAAATTTGGGTTGATTTGGTTATACTATATAAAGAATGGAAGAGCAAAAAGAAGTCAAAAAAAAGCCGATAAGCAAAGAAAAACTTTGGCTGATTGTGGGCGGCTCGGTGATTGGCGTGGCAATACTGATTGGCATATTGCTGGCTTTTTTGCTTAACTACAACTCAACCGCGCCAGACAAGGTGCAAATCACAAATCAAGAAATTCAATATTTTTCAGTCAACGCAAACGACAACTATCGTGGATACCGCTTTGTTTTTCAGTCTGAAAACGATAAAATAGAGGTAAAGAGCAAAACAAACGTCATCTCTATCAATGATGTGAAAGGCCTTGATGAGGGCACAAAATATCAAATTTCAGCCTGCTATCTTGGCCAGACTGAAGGGGCAAACAGTGATTACAGCCAGCCTGTTTCGTGGGTCTGCACCTTTATTCTTGCCACTCCTGAGCTAGAATATAACGAAGAGACCTACATTCTTTCATGGAACAAGGTTGAAAAAGCCGACTATTATAATGTTACAGTAATGCAAGGCAGTCAAACCACAACTTATGAAAACATCACCGAAAACCGTTTTGACCTAAACCAAGTGCAGGGTGGAAAACTCAAAATCTATGTTTGCGCCCTGTCAACAAACGCCTATCTCAACCAAAGTTATTTTGCCGAGTTTGAATTAGACTTTCACAGAGTCTTAAAACCTTTCGAATCTGCCACAGTCAGCAAGTCAAACTACGAATTGACTATTGTGGGGCAGCAAAATGTGACTGAAATCACTATTAAAATTGGCTATAACATTTATGACTATTGTGTCACTCCAACCATGACAGAAGGCAAATATGTGTATAAAATTTCTTTAGTCAGCTACGCCTCAAAAATTGACACAAACGCAGTTATCACAGTAAAACCATCAGCAGATGAATCCAACATCTTTGAAGGGGAGCCTACTAGGGCGCAAATAATTTGAAAAAATTGCAAAATTGTTTTGTTTAGAGATAAAAATGTGCTAGAATGAGCATAGGAGTTATATAACATGAGATATGTTTACCCAGCAATATTTGTAAAGGATGAAGATTCAAGCTACAAAGTTTTATTCCCAGACCTAGACTTGCAAACGGACGGAAAAATCATGGAAGAGGCGTTTGTTTTTGCAAAAGGTTTTTTGAAATCTTACTTTGTTTATGTTGAACTTTATGATATGGACTTCAATTTGCCAACGGATTATGAGACTTGCAAAAAACAAAATGCTTTTGCTGACGAAATCATGCTTATTGATGCAGAAGTCGACAAAAACGACCTTAAAAACCCATCAAAATATTTTGAAAAATAACAACTTTTTGTTGACAAAACAATTTCATTGTGTTAATATCATACTAGCACTTCCTTAAACGGGGTGTTAGTTTTTTGTTAGGAGATGAATATGGCAGCACCAAAACGCAAAAATATCACACTTGCTTGCACAGAATGTCAAGAAAGAAACTATGCAACAAGCAAAAACACGACTGCAAACGCAGAAAGAATTGAAATCAAAAAATTCTGCCCAAAATGCGGTAAAAGAACTGTGCATAAAGAAACAAAATAATTGGGGGATTCTATGTCTAAAAAGAAAAAGTCGTCAAAAAGCAATTCTGTCAAAAAAGTTTCTCAAAATTTGAACGAGCAAGCATCTTCTCAAGTGCAAGATGAAGGGGCAGAAGCACAAGTTCAAGAGCAAAACGGCGAATTGAGCGCGCAAGCACAGGAGCAAAGCGCAAAAGAAACAAAAACACAGCAGAAGGCTGAAACAAAAAAAGAATCCAAAGATAAAAACGAAAAAAATGCAAAAACCAAAAAAGCACCAAAAGAGAAAGGCAAACTGAAAAGAAAAACCAAAGAGACCTTATCAGAACTCAAAAAGGTCACTTGGCCAACTTTCCCAGAAGTTGTCAAAAAAACAGGTGTGGTTTTGGTTGTTGTAATCGTTTTTGCTGTTATTATTTTTGGCATTGACCTTTTGCTAGGCTTTTTGGTAGGACTTATATAAGGAGAGATTATGGAAGAAAAAGATTTAGAGCAAACTGCGGCTGAGCAAGAAGTTGAAAAAACTGAACAAACTCAAGAGCAAAGTCAGCCAGAGCAAGAAAAGCAAGAAAAAAGTTTGGCGGATTCCATCCCTGCAAAATGGTATGTTTTGCACACCTTTTCTGGATATGAAAACGTTGCAAAAAAGAACCTTGAAACAGTTGTGGAAAAATTTAATCTGCAAGACCGTATTTTTGACATAGTCATTCCTATGGAGGATGTTGTCGAAGAAAAAAACGGCAAGAAAAAACTTGTTCAACGAAAGTCAATGCCTTGCTATATCTTTGTAAAAATGAAATATGGCGATGACCTTTGGCATAACGTGACAATCGCTCGTGGAATCACGGGTTTTGCTGGCCCAAAAGGCAGACCGCTTGAACTTACTGATGAAGAAGTGATGAAGATGAAGCTTGAAAAAATCAAAGTTGAAGCAAATGTTGAAGTTGGTGACATCATTGAAGTGATTGACGGCCCTCTCAACGGCATGGTTGGAAAAGTTTCTGCTGTTAACACCGAGACAGGCACGCTCACCGCGCTTCTTGAGATGTTTGGAAGAGAAACTTCGGTTGAACTTGAGTTTTCTCAGGTGCGCAAAGCAAACAAGTAATCAAAAATTTAAAGTTGTTGCAAAAAGGCGGCAACTTTTTTTGTTTGAGAAAAAATAAAGAGTAAAAAATCGCTTGACAAGCGCAGGCGTTGTGATTATAATAAAAATGTTAAAACTTGGGTTTTAACGTTTTTTGTGGGAGATGGGAACTGCAACCCGTCAAATATACCACATATAAAGGAGGAAAAAATGGCAGAAAAAAAAGTTGCAGCAATGGTAAAACTCCAGTTGCCTGCAGGTAAAGCCACTCCAGGACCACCAGTTGGATCAACACTTGGCCCTCACGGAATCAATATTGCTGGCTTTACAAAAGAATTCAACGAGAAGACCGCTTCTCAAGCTGGACTTGTTATTCCAGTTGTGATCACTATCTACGCAGATAGGTCATTCAGTTTTGTGCTGAAAACTCCACCAGCAGCAGTTTTAATCAAAAAAGCTATTGGTCTTGACAAAGGTTCGGCAGCACCAAACAAAACAAAAGTCGGAACAATCACAAGAGCTCAAATCAAACAAATTGCAGAAACAAAAATGCCTGACCTTAATTGCACAACAATCGAGTCAGCAATGAGCATGATTGAAGGCGCCGCAAAAAGCATGGGCGTCAGCGTTGTTGACTAAGGAGGCATTATGAAAGCAGGAAAAAGATATTCTCAAGCACTTGAGGCGGTAAGACAAAAATCTTTCAATGTTGACAGTGCGTTTGAAACTCTTTTGAGTTTGCCAAAAGCGAAATTTGACGAAACGGTTGAACTTCACGTAAGACTTGGCGTTGACGGAAGAAATGCAGACCAACAAGTGCGTGGCGTGTGCATTCTGCCAAACGGAACAGGCAAAAGCTTGAAAGTTTTGGTTATTGCAAAGGGCGACAAAGCTGATGCAGCTGCAAAAGCTGGCGCAGATTACGTTGGCGCAGAAGAAATTGTGGCCAAAATTCAAGGCGGATGGCTTGATTTTGACGTCTGCATCACCACTCCAGACATGATGGGTGTTGTGGGCAGAGTTGCAAGAGTTTTGGGACCAAAAGGTTTGATGCCAAACCCAAAAAGCGGAACTGTCACCATGGATGTTGTCAAAGCTATCAACGATGCCAAAGCTGGTAAGGTTGAATATAGACTTGACAAAACAAACAACGTGCACGTTATCATTGGCAAAGTAAGTTTTGGCAAAGAAAAACTTATTGAAAACTTCAACACTGTTATCGAAGCATTGACAAAGGCAAAACCAGCAGCAGCAAAAGGCGTTTACTTCAAAAACGTTTCAATTGCATCAACAATGGGGCCTGGAATTAAAGTTTCAATCACAATGTAAGCATAAAGCAAGGGTGACCTTGCTTTTTTTTGTTTTGAAAACTTTTTAAAATATTTTATAATGATAAAGCAGGAGGGGAAAATGATTTACAAAATGATTTATCAAAAAAATCCAGAAAAGGTATATTTTGCAGACGAAAGTGATAAAAAAACTAGCCAAAAATATGACCTAGCCTATCCTTTCAAAGAAGGCCTTGCGCCAGTCAAACAGGGCGATGAGTGGACGTTTATAGACAAAGATTTTAAGCCTTGTCCTGTGCAGTTTGACGGAGTCGGGTTCTTCAGTGAAGGCTATTGTCAAGTGAAGAAGGGTGATTTATGGTATTACGTTGACAAAAAATTCAAGCTTCATGGCTTGGGCTACAGATTTGCTTCCAGTTTCAGCGAAGGCTACGCCGTTGTTGTCAAGGATGGAAAATGGTTTTTTATTGACAAAAATTTCAAAAAGTGCAGTCAAGATTTTGATCAGGCGTATGTGTTCAGCGAAGGCTATGCACCCGTTCAAAAAGATGGCAAGCGCTATTTCTTAGACAAAAAATTTACTCTGCGCGACTGCGATTATGACGAGATAGGGGCTTTCAGCGAAGGCTTTGCCGCTGTGAAACAGGGCGACAAGTGGTATTTTATAGACAAAAACTTTGAGCGTCATGGCGAAGGCTACGACGGCGTGTATCCTTTCAAAAACGGCTGCGCGCAAGTAAAAATTGGCGAAAAATATTACTTCATCAACAAAGATTTCACAAGCCGCAGCAAGGGCAGAAAATATTTTTATTCTGACTATAGCGAGGGTTTGACTGCTGTGCAAGAGAAAGATAAGTGGTTTTTTATGGACGGACAGTTTAACCTTTTGGGAGAGGGTTATGATTATGCTGGCAGTTTCGAAGATGGCTACGCTCCTGTCAAAATCAAAGACAAGTGGTTTGTGATTGACAAAAATTTCAACATCTGCGGCAACAAAAATGGCTACGACCAGCAAGTTGTTTTCCGCCGAGCCGATTAAAAGACTTTTTCATTTTTTTAAGCATAAACCTCAAGCAAAAAGCGCTTTTTTAATAATTTGCAACTAGAAATTTGCCCAAACGAGAATTTTAGGTTACCAAAAATGTTTTTTATGGTGATTTTGTTGAAAAAAAGCCTTATTTGCTTTTTTTATAGCTATTGACACATAAGGCAAAATGTGTTAGTATATTCTCGGAGGTTTTTTATGATTATTGAAAAAGGCGTTTTGACCAAGATTGAAAATAAGGATATCGCAACAGTTTGCAAGCAGGACGTGATATTCCACGAGAAAATTAAGGATGCGTTTGAGCAGATGGAACCTCACGTGAGCAATATTACCTATAACAAAATTTCAATAGGCCCAAAAGTCGTTAAGATTGCAAAGGGGGCATTCGACGAAGTTGAAAACAACATCAGTCAAGTTGAACTTGGTGAAAATGTTTCAGAACTTGAAGATGAAGTTTTTGCTGGATTTACTAAACTTGAAAAAGTGAATCTGCGAAAAGTCAAAATTATTGGAAAAATGTGCTTTGCAGAATCTGGACTAAGAGCCGTTACTCTTCCAGAGACTGTTCATAGTTTGAGCGATCGTTTGTTTGAAAACTGCCATCAGCTTGACAAGGTTGCCATTCATGGTCAGATAAGAGAAGTTGGCCAAGATGTTTTCAAAGGCTGTGAAAAACTGGGCTATGTCAACTATTTTGGCAAAAAAATTCCAGTAGAAAAATTTGAAGACGAAAACATTGTGCAGTTTTTGAAACAGTGCGAAGACGAGATTGCTTTTAGCGCAAACATTGCCAAAATGGACATGAACGAGATGAGAATTATGGGCAAGCTTTTAAAATATTATCTAAGCAAATTTGACAAAGCGATTGAGAGCGGAGATTTTGACCGCGAAGTGATTGAACAAAAATTGGATAAAATTGGCCAGAGACTTGCAGAGGTTAAGCAGCGCATTGTCACAACAAGAGAAAAAGTTGAAGACCTTGCTGTGCTTGTTCACGAAGGCAAGTTGGGCATTGCTTTTGTAAGAGAAAAATTGGCAAAAAGCGAGCAAAACAGCGAAGAAGCCGAGTAAACAACAAAAGTGAATAATAATAAAAAAATGCAGATACTATCTCTATGAAAGATGTTCTGCTTTTTTTAAGCGCTTTTATACCCATGTATGTTTTGATTTTGCTCAAAGAAGTTATCGAGCTTGTCAATCAAAACATAGAGTTTAATGCTTTGGCTGGGCTGGTGCTGGTGTTTTTATGCAGTTTGATTGCTCTTGGCTGCCTTGGTTTGTTTTTGGAGATTGGCCACAGCAGCAAACAGAGCATTGAAATTGTGATTGACAAGGCGCAAAACATCACCGACCGACATTTTCTGGGCTATTTTTCGCTGTTTGTGTTGTTTGCCATCACTTTTGACCTTTCGCGAACCTGTATGTTTGTGGTTTTTATTGCCATTCTTGCCATGATAGGAGTGGTTTACGTTAAAAACAAGCTGTTTTATATCAACCCTTTTTTGAACATTTTGGGTTATAATTTCTATAAAATTGAATATCACAAAAAAGGCGGAAAGCAGAGCGAAAACACTAAGATATTTTTTCGCGGAGTGGTCAAAATCGGCCAAAGTTATTTTGTAAAAGTCAAAGACGAAAATTTTAGTTTTGTTGACAGAGACAGGCATAATTAAAAAAGTCCAACATTTGTTGGACTTTTTTTTATTTAACGCTTTGACGTTTTCTCAATTTAATCGTGATGATTATGATGACTATCAAAACGATAACGCCAATCACAATTGCGATGATTGAGAAGGCATTCAGCGGCTCGGTTTTGTAAACTTTATACGAGAACAGCAGGTTTCCGCTTGCAGAGTAAACTTGAACATACCAGGTGCCAGAAGTTGTAATCTGGAAGGAAGCTGTTTCGCCATAGCTTGCAAGAGTGCTTGAATTTATTTCATATCTGTTTGGGCCAACGATAATATAGCTGTCACCAATCAAATTATAGAAGTTTTGACTGTCAAGAGTCACGATGATGGCATCCGAGGTGCTTGCTCCTTCTTCAATCGAAATGTTCAGTGGTGGAGTTGCACTGTTAATCCAAACATCAAAGGTGAAGTCTTCTTCCAAAATTGAAGAAAGTTTGCTTTGATTTGAGCAGATTGTGATGGTGTATCTGCCGCCGCCAGTTTTTTCGTCGCCATAGCTGAGAGAAAATTCAGTCAAATAGGTTTTGTTATTGATGAGAGTGGTGTCAAAACTTGAAATTTCTATCAAACTTTCGGTGATGTCAATTCCGTTTTTCAATATGCTCTTGACGTAGTAGTTTTTGTAGTTTGCAAAGGAGTAAGCATATCGAGATTCGTTTTCGTTTAAGATTGTGAAGTTATACTGGCTTTGTCTGATGTCAACTGAGCCTTGCAGCGAAACGGCACTGAATGTGATGGTGTAGTAGCCCGGCTCAGAGAAGGTATAACTTGTTGCGGTTGGATTTGACATAGTGACTTCTCGACCATTTTTCAGCACGGTGATTCTTGGGAAGCCAACTGATTGGAAATAGTTTGAAACATTGTAGAGGCTGATTGTGATAGGGTGATTGTAAACTGCCTTTTGCACTTTTTCGCCCACATATGTTTCCATCACAGGATTTCCGTTTTCGTCAACTTCTCCAGTTTCTTTTTGGTAAGAAATCACAAATGGCACTTCGTTTATAAAGGTTATCGACAAGTAAGTGTTGTTGCCAAACTTATGAACGTTGGCTGGTGTGCAAGAATCGGTGAAGGTGATGCGATAGCTGCCTGCTCTTTCAAGATAGAAATAGCTCAGTGTGTTGTTTGTGCGATAGGTTGTTGTGCCGATTTCGACGTAAGAGCCGTTGACATATTTTTGCACATGAACCTGCACACGATTTTCTTCAATGCCATAATATGAATGGAAATTGATTTTCAACTGTTCAAAACTGATTTCAGAAGTTGAAGCATAGATGGCTGCAGAATTGTCGGCAATTTGTGTTGTTGTGCCTGTTGCGTCTTCATAGCTCAAGGTGCTGACAAAATTGGAGGTTGGTGGTATGTAAATTATTGCAAATTCACCAGATGAAGTTGTGCAGTTGTAAGTGTATTCTTCAACGTGAACATTGTTGAGCGAATAGTCTTGCAAAAGGTTGTAAGTCATGTTAAGGTCTTCATCTTCGTTCCAATAGATGTCAAGATAAGACTTTTTGTCAACATAGGAAAGCGAAACAATGTAGGTTGCGTCAAAGGTTTTCCCGTTTTTGTTTGTGTAGAGGATTTCAGATTTTTCCACATTGACAACGCCGTCTTCTGTTGTCAGTCTGATTTGGTAGTAAATTGTTGAAGCATCAAGAATTGTCAGATAATACAGTTTGCACACGTTGGTGAAGAAGCGGTCTGAGTCATACTTAACCAAAATTTGGTAGTCGCCAGCGCCAGCAATTCTATATTCGTCAAAGGAGTCGTTGATATTCTTCCAGGTCAGCCCCTTGTCATCAGAGATGTAAACGCTATAGCTTATCGAACTTGAGTGGTCAAATGCTTGGTCGTTGTTTTGATAGATTTGTCCGTTTGAAAACTTGAGAACAACGGTGGAAGAATAGGTTGTGAATGTTGTGGCATCTGCCGTCAAAGTTTGACCATTAAAGTTGACCGTTTGATTTCTGCTTGGCAAATCGTCTTCTTCAATAGGCTCATTGTTTTTGTCGAGCAGTTGAATATAGTTATAGCCAAGTGCAGTAGGGTTTTGCACTGAGGAGTATTGCGGAAGAACGTTGTAAAGTTTGATGTAGATTGTTCGCAGTGGGGTTGGTCTTGTCTCGTCTTCAACATCATACAAGTCGATCTTGAAAAGCAAATTGAAGTTTTGGTTTGCTCCGGTGAAGGTCAAAGCGCGGATAGAATTTGATACAGTGCTTGTGTAGTCTCCGTTTGTTGTGGCATCTGCCCAGCTGTTTGTGGAGCTATCCCACTTTTTGATGTCAGCTGAGTAAAGCTGAGTGTTGTAAGAATAAGTTAAAGTTTTGTTTGCAAGAAAAGTGGTTTGATTTCCGCTTTCACTTATAGAGTAAACATAGTCGCCGCCAGTGATTTCGTCAAACTGCGCTTCGTTTGCAATTTGAATCACAGTGGTTTGATTGCCAAAGTTGTCGGTGAGTTTGTATCTCACTTTTGTGTTTGATGAAACGTTGACGGTGATTCGCAAGGTTGTTTGCGATGTGGTAAAGCTCACATTTTCACTGATAGAGCCTTGCCCTTGCAAAGTCCAAACGCCGTAGTTTTGCTCGGTTTGGTTTGCTTGAACAATTTCTTGCCACTGGCCATTCAAAAACAGGTCGATGGTGATATTGGTTGGATAGATGTGTCCTGTGGTTGTTGACGATACCTGCGCTGCAGTTGGCACGGTGATGTCAAGCACAGCTTCATTTTGATCAGCACTGACAGTGTTTGTTGTCAAGTTTGCATCCATAATGGTCACATAAGAGATGATTTGCCTTCCGTTGATGCTGTCAGCAAAGGTGAGTGTGTGTTTTCTTTCAGAAGAAGTGATGGTTTGCGGAATGATTTGGCTCATAGCATAACTTGCCAAAACAATTTCATTTGCTGCCGGCTTTGTGATGCTGTAAACGTAGCCGCTTTGCAGGGCAGGAGAAGCCATATACCATCCATTTGTGCCGTCCGCAAAAGTGACGCGATAGATTGCCCAAGGGTTGTTTTGGAAGCTAAGAGAGGTCAGACGCATTCCTGTATTTGAATAGATGTTTGCGCCATTTGCCACATTCCCGTTCAAAATTTTATATTCTTTGTTTAAATCATTTTCATCCAAATTGTTGTTTTGATAGGTTAATGCAGGATCTTGCGACAAGTCTTTTTCGTCACTGTCAAGGTTGTCGACATAGTTGATAAGATAGGTTACCATGTTGCCCGCACTGTCAATTTCAACAATTTCATACACGCCAAAATCAAATTCGCTTGCGGTTGTGTTGGCGTCAATTTGTGTGAAGTTGGTTGCGCTGAAAGAGTCTTTTGTTGTGGCAGATGTTGAAATAAAGCTTGACAAATAGCTGCTGCTTTCACCAACAAAACGGTAGTAGGCATTTTGCGTTCCACTCCTGTCGTATGAGGCGTTTTGAACCAGTGATTGAAGTTTGGTGAAAAAGCTTGAGTCGATTGTGTAAGCAAAGCCCCGCAAATTTCCTTCAACAGGGGTGTAGCTGTAAGCGATGTTTGCCAAAGTTGTTTCGCTGTTATCATTATAGTCAAAATTGCTTCTAGTGTTGTTCCACAAATAGCTTGTTGAAAGGTGATTGCCTGTCGAATAAGCAATGTTTGCAATCAAATTGTTAAGGGTTGCAGTTGGAGCCGTGGTGTCAAAGAAGATTTCAATTTTCACTTGTTTGTAATATCGCTCGTCAAAACCTTCATACTGCATTGTCACTTCAAGTTTTGCGCCAGCAGCCCTAATCTGATCTTGAGTCAAGTTTATTGTGAAAGATCTTGTGCTTTCTCCAGAGATATCATCTTGGTCAATTGGGATTGACTGCCCCTGATTATTATTGTTTGAATATTCGATTCTTATTTCGTTTTCGTCAATTTTTGCGAGGAAGTCGCTGCTTGGCACTTCCCATTCAAATTTCAGCGAATCGGTGTTTGCGTAGTAGGTTGAGCCTTCAACTGCGGTCAAGATTTGCCCATTGTCAGCATTGATGACGTCAACTTCAGGTTGTTGAGAGGTGATTTCAAACTTAAATTTATAGAATTTTTTGAAGTCAGAGCCTGCTGCTTCATTGCTTGCCTGATAAAGAGTCACGGTGTATTGTCCTGCTTGGTAGAAAGCGTCCATTTTCACAGGGTTTGCACTGAGCGTTGGCAAGGAGCCTGAAGAGGTTGGCGCAGCCGCTTGATAGAATTGCAAATAGCCCGAGTTGGTGCCGATTTCAGTGCCATTTGTCATGTAGTATATCGGTGTGGATGTTGAGCTTTGCCTATATTCAATCACAGCAAGCGTTTCATACTGTGTGATAGACATGTTTGCAAGGTATGCAAGCGCGTCAGTTTCGTTGCCAAAAGTTGCAACAGGAATGTCTTCAACATAAACGATGTATGCAGTCTTTTGGTCGTTTTGTTTGACGTAAGCATTTCCATAATATGAAAGGTTGTTGTTTTCGCTGACACTAAAGCTGTTGT
>CALVTE010000006.1 GCA_944360075.1 uncultured Clostridia bacterium
AAAAACAAACCGCGCAAAAAAACACAAGAGCCAGCCTCCATCAGAAAGCAAAAGAACCAAAAATCTTGATGTTTTGAAAAAAATATAAAAAAAATGGTGGAAAAAATAAAAAAGATGCAAGCAAGGGAAAAACTCGCTTTCAAAAGTGTTGATTTTTTTATTTTTAAAATTCTTCCACGCATAAACTTATTTTGCCCTTTTTTTGCAATAATAAAAGAATAGTTTGGCTTTAACTATTCTTTTTTGTTTTTTGGCGGAGATTTTTCTTCTCTTGCAGTCTTATCTTGATTTTGTTTATTTAGTTTTTGTTGCTTTTTTAGCTCTTTTTTCTCTTTACGCTCTTTCTCTTTCTGCTCTTGCAGCTTTTTGTATTCTTCAATGTTGTTCTGCCAAATCGGCCTTAGCTGGGCAACCGATTTTATACGACCTTTTTTGACCAGCAAAGCGCTAAGGCAAATCATAACAATGCCGCCAATAACCATCAAAATGCTAAGCAGCTGCGACACTTTGATTGTGCCGATATAAAGGCTGTCGCCACGCAAAGCTTCAATCCAAGCCCTTCCAATGCCATAAAGGATAAAATACATAGCGATTGAACTTCCGCGATATTTATACTTATTTTTTCTAAGCAAAATCAACAAGATTGCAAAGCAGACAAAATTCCAAACACTTTCGTAGAAAAATGTTGAAAGCCGCCATTGCCCGTCAATAAAGGTGGACAAAGGGAACCATGTGAGATTTTCATCAGTCACAGTTATGCCATAACAGCAGCCAGCAAAATAGCAGCCAATTCTGCCTATTGCCTGCCCTAAAATAAGGCTGGGCGCAATAACATCAGCAACATCCAAAAAGTTTTTCTTGTGAATAAGGCAGAAAAGCATAACGCCAATCGCTCCGCCAATCACACCGCCCAAAACTGCCAAGCCGCCATCCCAAATTCTGAAAATTTCACCAAAAGTATATGACCTATCACTGAAAATCACGTAATAAAGCCTTGCCCCAAGAATGGCAAGCGGCAAAACGTAACAAGCGGCTAAAACCAAATCGTCAGCGCTCAAGCCTCTGAGTTTTGTGTTTTTGCAGGCGACAAAAACGCCAAGCGCCATTCCAAGCGCTATCAAAAAGCCATAAAAAGTGATTTCCAGTCCAAATATATAAAATGAATTGTTTGTGAATCCAAAAAGCATATATTTATTTTATGCTCAAAAGGCTCAAAAGTCAAACAATATTTGCCTTATAAGAAAAAAGAGCAAAAGTTGCTCTTAAATCATTTTGCAAATTTTGACAAGTTGGTTTGTGACAAATTCGTCTTCAACGTCATTTTCATCACAACAAAGCAGCACAGTCACATTTGCCCCCTGCTTGAAAGCCTTGCCAAGCGACATAATTTTTTGTGCCACAACAATGCTTTGCATAGAGTGCCCATACATTTTTGCCTGGTCGATAAAGCAGTAGTCAAGCGCCCTTACCACATTGATTATGTCAGGAATGATAAGCAGCACCTTCTCGCCACGAGAAAGCAAATTTTCACAAAGACCAATGCAGTCAAGTGCTTTGTTTAAGCTTTGCATACAAGGGTCGTCAAACTTGGTGTCAAGCACCAGCCCTTGGCAGGTGCGCAGTTTGATTTGGTCTTCAACAGAAGAATTTAAAGAAAGATAAACAATCTTATATCCTTCTTCTATGGCTTGAGCAGACAGCATATCAAAATTTTGGTTTTCATAAAAATTCTCTTTGACCACCAGCAAATTTCTTCTGCCCACGAAAACTTTTTTGTCCGCAAAATTCAAATTGGCATTAGAAATGATTTGCTCGCCTAAATCGACACGTTTAGGGCTATACTGAGCTGGTTTTTCGCCGTTTACCAAAGTGATTTGGGTGGCAAAAAATTGATTGTTGTTGATTTTTTTTGCCTTGCACTGCACCATATCGCCATTTGACAGAAGAGAAACAAATTCAAGCTCGTTTGGAAGAAAAATGGCCTGAGCAGAGTCAAAATCATAAAACATAAGAATGTCGCTGTTATCGTTTTGCCTAACAACTCCTTTGAAAGAGCCTGTCTGGTTTGTCAGGCCGCCCATCACAGGCATAACCTGAGCAAAAGACAAAACATCTTCAAAAGAAACCATCTTTGTTTGAGTGGCAAACTTGTCACTTGCTGCCACGGCATTTAAAATATTGTCAACAACGGCAAGTTTTTTGAAAGGTCTTCCTTTTTTTGTGATCACAACTTCGTCAAGTTTACCCTTGCTTATACGCTCTAAAATGCTGTCGATAAGCTCTTCTCGCTTTTTTGTTGTTGGCGAAGGCACTCCAACTTCGCGTGCAAGCCCGCGAAGCTCAAAAATGCCAAGTTTTTTCACTTCCAATTCTATTCTTTTGCTTTGACTGATTTCTCCGTTCATTTTCTCTCCTTTGCATTATGCTGAGTCAATGATAATGTTTTTTTGTAAATAAGTCAAGCCTTTTTGTAAAATATTGCAAAAATCGCGCCATTTCGACACGGTTTTCAACTTCAAAGCAAAATTTTCTTGTTAAACAACAGGCAAAAGACTTGCCAGCAACCCACCTATCACAGCAAAACCATACAACGCAGCAGTAATCAAGATGTTATGCCATGGTCTTTTGAAATTTGCTGTGAAAAGCACTATAAGTCCAACTCCTGCCCCTGCACACAGCCCTGCCACCAAGGCTGGAAAAAACAAAACACCAGACATATAAAGTTCCACCAAAAAAACGGAGGCGGCACAATTTGGAATAAGTCCAACAAGGCAGGCTATCAAGATTTGCAGATAAACATTGTTTGTGAACATTGCTGAAAGAGGCTCAAGTCCACCCGCATAGCCTTCAATCAAGTTTATAATAAGAGTGGCCGCAAAAACATAGGCCACAATGATTGCCGTATGCTTTAGTGCATCTAGAAATATATTTGTGGCGCAGCAGTGGCTATGTGCATGAGTATGATGATGTTTGCCATGTTTATGCTCTTCGTTTTGCAGATGTTCTTCCCCGCCGCAGTCACAACTTTCGCACTCGCAGTGGTCATGGCTTTCTGCTTCAGAACAGTTCTCTTTGTTCTGTTTGGATTCTTCATCTTTCTTTTCTTTTTCAAAATCTTTGTCAAACTTGTCGTGATAGGCGTTTAGTTTGACTTTTTTTCTAGAAAACAATCTTATAAAGCCATCAAGCAGATATCCCACAATAATGGCGTAAACAAATTTGATAAGAATAAGCCACAGCATATCTGGAATAAACTCTGGCCTTGCAATCATAAGCGGAACGGCCTCGTCACTTGTTGCGATAAACACAGCAAACAAAGTTCCGATAGTGACAATTTTTTTGGAATAAAGGTCGCTCATAACAGAAGAAAAGCCACACTGAGGTATGCAGCCTAAAAAAGCACCAACAACAGGGCCTGCCTTGTTTGTGTGGTGCAAAATTTTTGAATAGCGTTGATTGTCATTGTGCGAAAAATAGCTGACAAGAAGATAGGCTAGATACAGAACAGGTATAACAAAAGCCGTATCTTTAAGTGCGTGCAACAATGAGTGCCAAAAAATTTCCATTTAAACCTTCTTAAAATCAAGTGATATCGTCAATTTTCATCTGCTTTGTTTTTGTTTTTCTCTTTGGTTTTTCAGGTTTTTCCGCCCTTTCTTCCAAACTTTGATTATATTCTTGAGCTTGCTCGTCTTTGGTTTGTCCAACTTCTTTTTCTTCTATCACAGGGCTTTGAGCAGCCTCTTGTTTTGCCTCTTCTTTGATTTGTTTGTATTCTGCCATGCGTTTTGCACTTTCTTGAGGAGAATACAAAATTATTGTTTGCTTGTCTTGATAGTCAATTTCGCCATCCATGCTTGCTGAAATAATGCTTTTGCCAAGCATCTCTTTGATTTTGCCCTTGTTGAAGGTGGAAATTTCGCTGCTGTCAGCAACAAGATCAATGCTGCCATTGTTGATAGTGCCGATTTTGCTTTCATTCAAAAGATAAGTGATGCTGCCGCTGAGCATACTGACAAGTTTTGCATTGTTGAAAATGCCAGTGATTGAGCCGTCAATCATTGTGACAACTCTTGCTTTGCCACGCACAAACATAACCTGCCCTTGAGTCATGGTTGCAAGTTCTGCCTTGTCATCCACAAAACGAATAAAACCGCCGTTCATAGTGCCGATTGTCGCCTTGCCTCTGACATAATCAATAGTGCAGGAATTTATGGTAGTGATTGAGCTTTTGCCTTCAACAGAAGTGATTTTTCCGCTTTTAAAAAGGCCAATCTTGGCTTTTCCGCCAAGTGTGGTTATATCTGCGTTTTCTGCCATTTGAACTTTTGCCTTTCCGCCGATTTCGCTGAAAGAACAATCAAAACTTTCCAACACAATGGCGTTTCCGCTGAGCGAAACGTTTTGACATTTGTTTAAGATGTGCACTCCGCTTGAAAGAGAAAAATTTGACTCTTCGTCATGAATAATAGGATCAACCACCTTTTCTTTTCTTTTAAACCACATAAGCCCCCCTAAAATTTGGTTGCAAAGCAACTTTTCCTTATATAATATAGCATACTTAAAACAGAGATGCAAATAATTTGAAAAAAAACTAAAAAAATTTTCAAAACAGTTGACTTGTCAACAAAAAATTTCATATACTAGTGCTTGTGAAAAGGAACATGGTATGAAAATAAGTGGAGTTTTATTCAAAAATGCAATATTTTCAATAAAAAAATGCTTTGAAAGTTTTATGAACGACAAACTCAAAGAATTTGATGTGACGGCGGGACAAACACAATTTTTGCACATACTATACAAAGAGAATTTTTTGAAGCAGTCCGCCCTAACAAGGGTTGCCGAATGTGACAAAAGTTATACGCACAGAATGATAAAAGAGTTGCTCGACAAAAAACTTGTGCAAATTTCACCAGGCGATTTGATTTCTTTGACAGAAAAAGGCGCTTTGATTGGCAAAGAATTTGACAGACAGGCAAAAAAATGGCACAAACTTTTGTTTGAAGACGTTTCAAAACAAGACCTGCTTGTTGTCAAAAAAATTTTGGAAACAATATCGCACAAAGCACAAAATATCATAAATAATATGGAGAAAAAATAATGTTAAAACTACTGAAATACTTAAACGCAAAAGAATGGATTTTGCTTGTCGTCACTCTTGCCTTTTTGGCCCTTCAAGTTTGGTGCAACATTTCAATCCCAGAATGCACTTTGAAAATTTCGCAATATCTTGAAATGCAATCGATTGCAGCTTTTTGGAAAGATATTGTTTGGGTTTGTGTTCAAATGCTTTTGTATGCTGTGGGAGTGGTTATATGCGCCATTATCGCTCAGCTTTTGACCTCTTTTGTCATCTCTTCTTTGCTTGCCAAAGTCAGAAGCAAGGTTTTTGCCAACGTCAACAACTTTTCAGCAAGCGAGATAAACAAATTTTCCATTCCTTCCCTTATCACCCGCTGCACAAACGATATCACTCAGCTTCAACAAGTTTACACCTCAAGCATAACTCTCGGACTGACTGCCCCGTTGACAGCAATTTTTGCCATTATAAGAATTGTAGGCCTTTCAAGGCAATATAACGCCAGCGCGCTGACTTGGGTCAATGTGGTCTCGGTTGCAGCGATTATCTTTTTGGTGTCACTTATCGTGATTTTGCTGCTGCCAAAGTTTAAAAAAGTTCAAACAGGCACAGATAAACTCAACAAAGTCACCCGCGAAAATTTGACTGGGCTGAAAGTTGTCAGGGCTGTTGGGGCTGAAAAGCAGCAAGAAGAAAAGTTTGAAAATGTCAACAAGCGCTTTACTAAACTGGAATTTTTTATTGATAAAGTTCTGATGCTGATTGAACCTGCCATGAGCATTATCATGCAAGGCACTTCTCTTGCCATCGTGTGGGTTATAGGGTTGATTGCAGGTCAAAATCCAGCCATCACAGAAGTCATTGCAACCTTCACGCAATATTCTATGTTTATCATTATGGGCTTTACTTCTCTTTCAATTTTGTTTATGCTTGTGCCAAGAGGAATTGTCAGCGCAAAAAGAATCAATGAGGTGCTGAACACAAAAAGCAGTTTGCAAGATGGCAAACATGATGAGCAGCTGACTCAAAACAAAGGCACAATCGAATTTAAAAATGTTTCTTTCCGCTATCCAGAGGCTGATGCTGACGTGCTTGAAAACATTTCTTTTTCAGTTTCGCAAGGTCAAACGGTTGCCTTTATCGGCTCAACAGGCAGCGGAAAAAGCACGCTTATCAACCTTATTCCAAGGTTTTATGACTGCTCGGAAGGCCAAATTCTTGTTGGCGGCAGAGATGTCAAAGACTACTCTCAGCATGCCCTGCACCAAATGATTGGCTATGTGCCGCAAAAAGGTATGCTTTTCAGCGGAACGGTGAAATCAAACATCAAATATGGCAAGGAAGATGCTTCTGACGAAGAGATTGCAAAAGCCATTGACATCTCGCAATCGGGATTTGTTTACCAGTTGCCAAACGGCCTTGACTATCACATTTCGCAAGGCGGGAAAAATGTGTCTGGCGGCCAAAAGCAACGACTTTCGATTGCAAGAGCCATCATCAAAAACCCCGACATTTTGATTTTTGACGACAGTTTTTCTGCTCTAGACTATAAAACAGACAAAATTGTGAGAAAAAATTTGAACAAGGCCTACAAAAACACCACCAAGCTGATTGTTGCACAGCGCATAGGCACCATCATGAACGCAGACCAAATTATTGTGCTTGACCAAGGCAAAATGGTGGGAAAAGGCAAACATAAAGAGCTGCTGAAAACCTGCAAAGTTTATCGCGAAATTGCTCTGTCTCAACTTTCAGAGGAGGAACTGGCAAAATGAAAAAACAAACTAAAGAACACTCTATGCATAGGGCAAAAAACTTTCGTGGCACCTCGAAAAAATTGTTTGTAAGCATGGGAAGATATCGCGCGCTGTTTGTGGTGGCAATAGTTTTTGCTGTGCTTGCAGCCACCCTTTCTGTGGTAGGGCCAAGAATATTAAACAGCCTTATCAGTCTGCTGCTTGGAGCAAGTTATCAAACCATCCAAGTGGTAAAATACGGTCTTCTGATTGGCGGAATATATATCGCTTCTGCGCTGCTCAACTATTTTCAAGGTTATTGTATGTCAAAAGCAGCAGTCAGACTTGCTCGAAAAATGAGAAGCGACATAATCAAAAAAATCAACACCCTGCCGTTAAACTACTTTGACAAACACAGTTATGGCGACATACTTTCAAGAGTGACAAACGACGTGGCAATGCTTTCAAACACACTGCAAAACACCCTTTCTTCACTTATCACTTCTTCTGTAACAATTGTTGCCATCCCTGTGATGATGTTCACTCTCAGCTGGCAGCTCACATTGGTGGCCTTGCTGCAAATTCCAATTGCAATCATCATCATCTTTGTGGTGGTCAAAAACAATCAAAAATATTTTGTAAAACAACAAAAATATCTCGGCGACGTCAATGGCTATGTTGAAGAAAACTTTTCAGCACACAATGTTGTCAAGGCTTTTAATGGCGAAGACAAATCGCAAGTTGAATTTGAAAAAATCAACAACAATTTGAAAGTTTCTTCACGCAAAGCACAGTTTTTTTCTGGCGTGATGCATCCTTTGACAGTTTTTTCAAGCAACATTGTTTATGTGCTTATCTGCCTGCTTGGCTGCCACATTGCCATCAAAAACAATGATGGAGCCTTTCTTGCAACCATCATCACTTTTATGACTTACACCAAAATGTTCAACCAACCAATCCAGCAAATTGCCACCGTTTCTTCAACTCTTCAATCCACGGTTGCGGCTGCTGAGCGCGTGTTTGAATTTTTGAATGAAACTGACGAACCAGATGAGAGCAAAAAACTCAAAAAACTCAAAAAAATAAAAGGAAAGGTGGAGTTTAAGGATGTGTGCTTTGGCTACAATCCAAACAAAGAGATTATCCACAATTTCAACTTTACCGCCCTGCCTGGTCAAAAAATTGCCATCGTTGGTCAAACGGGAGCAGGAAAAACCACCATTGTCAACTTGCTGATGCGTTTTTACGAAACAAACAGTGGACAAATTTTGATAGACGACGTGCCAACAACTGAGATGAACCGCAGCTATGTTCGCTCACTTTTTGGCATGGTTTTGCAAGACACTTGGCTGTTTGAAGGCTCGATAAAAGAAAACATTGCTTTTGGAAATGAAAATGCCACCGACGAAGAAATCGTCAAAGCTTGCAAAATGGCAAATGTTGACCACTTTATACGCACAGAACCAAAGGGCTACGATATGGTGCTTGATGAAGAGAGCAACATCTCAGCCGGGCAAAAACAGCTTATGACCATCGCAAGAGCCATGGTGCAAAACGCTCCTATGCTGATTTTGGACGAGGCCACCAGCTCGGTTGACACAAGAACGGAAATTTTGATTCAAACAGCAATGGACAGACTGACAAAAGGCAGAACTAGTTTTGTGATTGCTCACCGTCTCTCAACAATAAAAAATGCCGACCAAATCATTGTGATGAAAGATGGCAACATTGTTGAAATTGGAAAGCATGAGCAGCTTTTGAAACAAAACGGAGCTTACAAAGAACTTTACACAAGTCAATTTGAAACTGGCGAAAACTTTTGATTTTATGCAATCTAACTTCTTAAAAAACATAAAAAATATAAGGAGTAAAAATGAAAGAACTCGAACTAAATCATGTCTACAAAGATTATAAACTAGGCAACAAGTCAAAGTTTAATGCCCTTAGCGACATCAATGTGTCTTTTGAAAAAGGAGAACTTGTTTCCATCATTGGAGAAAGCGGAAGCGGCAAAAGCACACTTATGAATTTGATTGGCGGGCTTGATTCGGACTACTCGGGAGAGATTAAAATTGGCGGAATTGACCTTAAAACTTTCAAAGAAAAACAACTGGATGACTATCGAAAAAAGAAAATTGGCTTTGTTTTTCAATCTTTCAACCTGATTCCTCACCTGTCGATACTTGACAACGTCACAATCGCGCTCACCCTTTCAAACGTCAAAGAAAGCGAAAAACTTGAAAAAGCACAAACTCTACTGAAAAAACTTGGACTTGAAAACCAACTCAAGAAAAAACCCACTCAACTCTCTGGCGGACAAAAGCAAAGAGTTGCCATTGCAAGAGCGCTCATCAACGACCCCGACATAATTTTGGCAGATGAGCCGACCGGCTCGCTTGACAGCGCAACAACATTGCAAATTCTTGACATTTTGAAAGAGATTGCAGATGATGGCAAACTGGTGATTATGGTCACGCACTCTGAAAAAGTTGCAAGCATATCGTCAAGGATTGTTGAAATTGCTGATGGAAAAATTGTGCAAGACAAGAAAAATGATGACTATAAAAAAGGCAGGCACACGCAAAAACTTGTTGAGAAAGACCGCGAAGAAAATTTGCAAAAAGGCAAAACAAAAAAGGAAAAACATCTTTCGCTCTACTCAGCCATCAGACTTTCGCTGCATAATATGTGGGCAAGCAAAACCAAAAACTTTTTGATGGCTCTTGGCGTGAGCATTTCGCTTATATCCATGATTTTGATGCTGGCCTTTGGCTCTGGACTGACTGGCTACATAACTTCGCTTGCCAATTCCTATTCAAGCCCAACCATCGTCACAGTCAGCAAAACGGCGGTCTCGGAAGAAAATCAGATGGGCTTTATGCAAGATTTGACCAACCCGCAACCCTTTGAAAACACGCAAGAAAAGGATGAAATTTTGCAGGTGATCAATGCCATCAACACCTCTCTTGAAGAACGATACCCTTCCATAACATACCGCGTTGACAGACAGCAAGTTGAATATGGCTACTCTGTTATGACTGGTATGTCGCCAGGTGCTGCCACCATAAATTTTGACCTGGACGGCCAAGAAAGTTCAAACGACATTTTCTATCTCTACACCACACCGCCATACTACAGCGACCAACAAATGCTTGCAGGCTCCATCCCAGGTAAACCTGAAGAAATTGAAGGCGAGATGGTTGGCCAAATCATGGTCTCGGCAAAAATAGCATCACTGATGGGGCTTGATGACTACACTCAAGCTGTTGGCAAAATTGTCACAATCAAAGTTGACCACAAAGTTGGCCAGACGCCTTTGGATCTTGAGCAAAAATTCAAAATAAGCGGCATCGTTGATGTGAATATGTTTGAAAATATGCTTGTTGTCTATGTTGATTACAACTACTTTTCAGCCCTAGTCAGCCAAAATGGCGGCACTCTTGCTCCAACTTCCTTCTATATTCACACAGACAGCGAAAACACAACAAATGCCATAAACAACATTCTTTCTGGCATGGAAGGCTACACAGGTTCGGTGGAAAACCAAATGGCAAATATGTTCAGCCAAATGATGTCCACCTTCTCAATCGCTCTTACTGTGATTGCTGGAATTTCGCTGCTGGTTGCAATGATTATGATTTTGGTGGTGCTATACATGAGCGTTTCAGAACGAACACGAGAAATTGGAGTTTTGAAAAGCATTGGAGCTCGAAAGCGCGACATCAAAAAGATTTTCACCACCGAAAGCTTTTTGATAGGCCTTTTCAGCGGCCTTGTGGGCGCTGTGCTTTCTGGACTTATTGGCCTAATTCTCATCCTTATGTTCAACTCGCTGCTAGGTTTTGCGCCACTTTCTTTCCATTGGTATTATTTTGCTCTCGCCATTGGCCTGAGCGTTGTGATAAGCGTGCTGGCTGGGCTATACCCTGCTTCTAAAGCTGCAAAACTTGACCCTGTGGACTCGCTAAGGCATGAATAGATTTGCTTAAAAAAGCATTAACTTTCGGTTAATGCTTTTTTTGATATTAATCTTTCTTTTTTCTTTGCTTTTTTGTTTGGGCTATATTTTTCTCTTCTGTCTCAAGTTTTTCATTGCTGAGCTGCTTTGTTTGCTCAGCTTGCGGCTGATTTTGCTCAAACATAGGCTCTTCTTTTATCAGCTGTCTTTCAATAAAATTTATCCCAAGCGACCTTTTTGTTGTTTTTCCCAGTATAAAATGGAAGAAAAACACCGCTGCACCTGTTGTGTTGCAAACAAGGTCAAGCATAGTGTCGCCAACAAGGGGCTGATTGACGCCTGGCAATTTTTCCCCTTGCATTGTCTGACCAAAAAGGTTGTCTGCTGCCCACTCAAAAATTTCCCACAGCACTTCAATGGCAAGTGAAAAGCATACGCAAAACAAAGCCACCAAAACAAAATTGATTTTTTTGTATTGCCCAAGACGCGAAATGATAAAAATGCCGCACATGGCCACCAAGTAGCCCATGAGAATGTGTATCACAATGTCATACCAACTTGTCAGATAGTAAACGTTGAGCACACTGCCAACAAGGCCAGCAAAAATCAGATAGATTTCAATCGCAAGAAAAACAACATTGTTGAATCGTCTGCCAAACACAAGTTCCACCGCAGCTGGAACTAGCGACAAAAGCGCAATGCAAACAGCGGGAACAATCCGATTGTTTGGGTCATACACCAGACCGTAGTAAAAGGCAAGAGCCACACACGAAAGGCAAAGCAGGGTCATTACAACAAGATTGATTATTCGAAATATTTTGTCGTTCTTTTCAAGTTCCTTAAAAGCTTTCCAATTTTTTCTCATTCCCGCTCCCCTTGAATTTTCTCTAGCAATGCCTTGTTTTTCTCGAGTTTTTGCCTTTCACTTTCAATCAATGCTTTTGGCGCTTTTTGTGTGAAGCCCTCGTTTGCAAGCATTTTTTCTGACCGATTGATTTCAAACAGCAATTTTTCAACTTCTTGCTCGCGTTTTTGCTTTTCTTTTTCGCTGTCTACAAGCTGCCCAAGTGGGATGAACACCTGACTGTCTTTTGCAAGCAATTTGATGCACTTTTCTTCTGGCTGTTTTTCAACAATCATCACCTCGCTGCCAAAGGCAAGTTTGCAAATTGAAGTCAAATTTTCTTTGAAAATAACGTCTTTTTCAGACAATTTGAAAAGCAGAGATGTTTTTTTGTTGTCAGGCAAATTGTATTTTGCTCTTGCGTTTCTGATTTCTTTGATAAGCAAAATCACGCTTTCAAAATCGTTTGACAGGTTGAGTTTGACCTTTTCAGGATATGAGCAGCGCATGATGGTCTCTTCGTGCTCTGGCATATTTTGATAAATATATTCGGTAACAAAAGGAATAAACGGATGGAAAAGTTTGAGAAGTTTGTCAAAAACATAACAAAGCACATTTTGCGTGGTTTGTTTTTGAACTTCGTCCTCTCTGTATAAGTCAACTTTGGCAAGCTCGATATACCAATCGCAGAATTTTGCCACGGTAAATTCAATCAAATTGCCGGTGCAAACGCCAAGAGCATATCGTTCCATATTTTTATCCACTGATTTTATAAGTTCATTCAGTTCACTTAAAATCCACTTGTCTTTTTCTTGCAGCTTTAAGTTTTTAAGCGGCTGTGCTTTAAAATCTTTTAAGTTTGTGATGACAAACTTGCTGGCATTATAAAGTTTGTTGATAAAAATTTTGGCTTCTTTGATTTTTTCTTCGCCATATTTGATATTAGTGCCCATGCTCATGCCGTTGACAAGCGAAAGCCTGAGTGCGTCAGCGCCATATCTGTCAATCATGTCAATCGGGTCTATGCCGTTGCCAAGGTGTTTTGACATTTTTACCCCGTTTTTATCTCTGACCATGCCGTGAATAACAACATCTTTAAAAGGCACTTGCCCCATAAATTTTAGGCCAGAGAAAACCATTTTTGACACCCAGAAAGTGATGATATCGTATGCCGTGACAAGAACGGATGTTGGATAATAATATGCAAGATCGGCCGTCTTGTCAGGATAGCCAAGAGTGGAAAATGGCCAAAGTGCAGATGAAAACCAAGTGTCGAGCACATCTTTTTCTTGCTCAAAAACCCTGCTGTTGCATTGAGGGCAAGCATTAGGCTCATCTTCACAGGCAAACACATGACCATGCTCACAGGTGTAAACAGGAATTCGATGTCCCAGCCAAATTTGACGAGAAATGCACCAGTCTTGTATGTTTTCCAGCCAGTTGAGATAGGTTTTTTCATACCTTTTTGGATGGAATTTAACTTCTCCCTTCTTCACCGCTTCAACAGCAGGTTTTGCAAGGTCTTTCATTTTTACAAACCATTGCGTTGAAATCTTTGGCTCGGTAAAGTTATGGCAGCGGTCACAAGTGCCAACCTGATTTTTATATTTTTCTTTTTTGACCAAATATCCGCCTTCTTCCAGTGCTTTTTCAATTTGAGGCCTTGCTTTTATTCGATCAAGTCCTGCAAATTGACCAGCATTTTCATTGAGAAGACCATCGTCATCAATACAAGTGACCACTTCCAGATTGTGCCTAAGCCCAACTTCATAGTCATTCGGGTCATGGGCTGGAGTGATTTTGACAGCGCCAGTTCCAAAGCCCATCTCACAGTAGTCGTCGCCGATAAGCTTGATTTTTTTGTTGACCAAAGGCAAAATGAGGTCTTTGCCTATTTTGTCTTTATATTTTGGGTCTTTTGGATTGACTGCAACTGCAGTGTCGCCAAAAATTGTTTCTGGTCTTGTGGTGGCAACAGTCACATAGCCACTGCCGTCAGCAAATGGATAGCGAATATACCACAGATATGTGCTTTGCTCTATGTATACATTTTCGTTATCAGATATTGTGGTTTTGCAGTTTGGGCAATAATTGACCACTCTTTTGCCTTTATAGATAAGCCCCTCATTGAAATACTGGCAAAAAACGTGCTTGACCGCTCTGTTTAAGTTTTCATCCATGGTAAAAGCAAGTCTAGACCAGTCGCAAGAGATGCCAAGAGCTTTGAATTGATCAACAATAATGTTGCCATATTTTTTATACCAGTCCCAACCCATCTGCAAAAACTTTTCTCTGCCAACATCTTCTTTTTTCAGTCCGTCATGACGAAGAGCCCTTGCCAAAACTTCTTCGGTGGCAATCGCTGCATGGTCTGTCCCCGGCACCCAAAGAGTGTTAAAGCCTTTCATCCTTTTCGTGCGCACCAAAACGTCTTGTATGGTGTTGTTAAGAGCATGTCCAATGTGCGCCTTACCCGTCACATTTGGCGGCGGCATAACAACAGAAAAATGATCTCTGTCATCTGGTTGCGAAGTGAAATAATTTTTATCTAGCCAAGTTTTATAGATTTCTTTTTCAAAAAACTCTGGTGTGTAAGACTTTTCCATAATTCTTCCTTTTTTTGCAAAATTTTATAATTTTTCAAGGCTATAGCCTTCCTTGCTGTCTTTGACAACATAGCCTTTTTGAGCAAGCGCGTCACGCAAATTGTCGGCCAAGGCAAAATCTCTGTTTTGCTTTGCTTGCCAGCGCTGCTTTGCCAACTCTTGAATTTCTTGTGGAATTGAGCTTTCCACTTTTTCTTCAAAATCAAAGCCCAAAACCTTGTTAAACTGCATCATCAACTGAAAAATTTGCTCACTTTTTTCTTCTTTAAGCGCTTTTTGGCAAAGAGCCAAAGCTTTTGGCATATTGAGGTCGTCGTTGACAGCTTCCAAAAATTCTTGTCTGAATTCTTCAAGTTTTTTTTCGCTCACATCACCTTGCCCGCCTTTGTGGCTTTTCACTGCCATTTTGAAGGCTTTAAGGCTATTTCGTGCCCCTTTTAAAGCTTCGAAAGTAAAATTTTGTTGTTTTGAGTAGTGCGCCATAAAGTAGAAATACCTGAAATCTTCCGGGGCAAAACCTTTGTTTTTAAGGTCGTCAAGAGTATACATATTATTCAAACTTTTGCCCATTTTGCCGCCATCAACTTGCAAAAATTCCACGTGCATCCAAAAGTTGACAACGCGATGTCCGCAAAGACAGTCACTTTGCGCAATTTCATTTTCGTGGTGAATGGTTTTGTGGTCAATTCCGCCCGTGTGGATGTCGATATATTCCCCCAAAAACTCATTGCCAATCACTGAGCACTCGATGTGCCAACCCGGATAACCTTTTCCCCAAGGGCTATCCCACTGCATGATATGTTCTTTTGGAGCTTTGACCCAAAGCACAAAATCGTATGGCGAATGTTTTTCCTCGTCAACGTCAATTCTTGCCCCCGCTTTCTTTTGGTCAACGCCGCCGCCAAGTTTTCCGTAACCTGGAAATTTGCTTATATCAAAATATACACCCTTGCTTGTTTTGTAAGCATAGCCTTTGTCGAGAAGCCCTTGAACAAAGTTGATAATCTTGTCAATCACGCTGGTGGCTGGAACGATATGCTCTGGCATATCAATATTAAGTCTTTTGACTTCTTGCATAAAAATATCGGTGTAAAACTTTGCAATTTCCCAAGGGCTTTTGTGCTCTCGCTGACTTGCAACAAGCATTTTGTCTTCGCCCTCGTCGGCATCACTAGTCAAATGCCCCACGTCGGTGATATTGACCACCCCATCCAGTTTGTAACCATTATATTTGAGCACTCTGCGTATATTATCCATAAAAAGGTAAGCTCTCATATTGCCGATGTGCGGATATGAATATACTGTTGGCCCACAAGAATACATTTTCACAAGCTGTCCATGTGGCACAAACTCTTCTTTTTTTCGAGACAAAGAATTAAAAAATTTTATCATAACTTAACATCCTTTTAAAATAAATATGAAGTTTGACCAAAAAAAGACAAACGCTACACAATTTTATTCAATTTTTCGTTGAGTTTTTTGACGCTTTGAGCCTGCTCATCACTCAAAGAGCCTACCAAGTCGTTGATTGAAGAAACATAGCTATACAGCGCGTTCATGCCTTCAACTGTCAAGGTGAGCACATGGCAACGCTTGTCCATTTTTGACTGATTGATTGACAAAAGCCCTTCCTTTTCCATTTGCTTGGTCATAAGAGCAAAATTGGTTTTTTTGATGCCCAGTTTTTCCACAATCATTCCCACAGACAGATTTTCATATAAATAGGCAAAATACAAAATTTTATGCTTCAAAAAAGCTCTTTCTGATTTTTTCTTTAAGATATTTTCCAAAAGGGCTTCAAGTTCGATAAGCCCCCCGATTTTATTCATCATAGTGGTAACCTCTAATACTGAGTATAATTCAAAAAATTTTTCAAAGCAAGTGTTTTTGCTTGTTTTTTTGAATTTTAAATATTAAAATATAATCATGATTATCGAAGGGCCAATTGAAGAAATTATTTTTCGTAACGAGGAAAATGGTTACACCGTTTTTTTGCTTGATTTCAAGGGTTCTCTTACCACCTGTGTTGGAAAACTGGTCAATGCCAACGTTGGCGAAAATTTGTCGCTTGAAGGCGATTTTGTCAACAACGCAAAATACGGCATTCAATTTGCTTTCATAAATTACGAAATTGTTTTGCCAACTTCGCTTTCAGGAATAGAAAAATATCTCGCTTCAGGCCTTATCAAAGGTGTGGGGCCTGTCACTGCAAAAAACATCGTTCAAACCTTTAAGGAGCAGACTTTCGACATCATTGAGATGAGCCCCTCTTCACTTGCGCAAATCAGAAATATATCCATAAAAAAAGCGCTTGAAATTGGCGAAAAATTCAAAGAGCTGAAAAAAATGCAAAATTCCATTATGTTTTTGCAAAAATACAACATCTCCACAAATATGGCGATGAAGATTTATGAGTTTTACGGCTCAAACACTATAAACGTGGTCAAAGCAAACCCTTACAGACTGGTTGAAGATATTGACGGGATTGGTTTTTTAAGTGCTGACAGAATTGCCAAAAGCATTGGCATTCCTGCGCAAAGTGAATTTCGTGTGAGGGCAGGCCTTTTATACTCACTTCTCAGCAGCACCGAAAAAGCTGGGCACACCTTTTTGCCAAAAAAAATGCTTGAAAGTCAAAGTTCTGCCCTGCTTGAACTTGACGGCGAAATTTTTTCAAAACTTTTTGATGAGGCTCTAGACGGACTTGTGCTTGACAAAACCATGCTGCGAATGTGGCAAGATAACGTTGAGATTGTTATGCTGAGCAAATATTATTTCTACGAAAAATCAATCGCTCAGAAACTTGCAGTGCTTTCAAGCACGCAAAACATAGAAAAAATCAACCTTGATGATGAGATTTTGCATTTTGAACAACGCAATAAAATTGAATTTCACCAAGAGCAAAAAAATGCAATTTTCGCCGCTTTAAACAATGGTGTTTGTGTGATTACTGGCGGCCCGGGCACAGGAAAAACCACAATAATCAAGTGCATCATTGAACTTTTGAAACAGCAAAAACAAAAGTTTGTTTTGCTCGCCCCAACTGGCAGAGCCAGCAAAAGACTGTCCGACAGCACTGGAGAAGAGGCAAAAACCATCCATCGAGGACTGGAAGTTGCGCAAGGGGCAAACGCTGCAATCGGCCGTTTTGTTTACAACGAAAACAACCCCCTCAAAACAGACGTCGTGATTGTTGATGAAATGTCTATGGTTGACGCGCCTTTGATGAGCAGTTTGTGCAAAGCACTGCCAAGGCAATGCAAACTCATTTTGGTGGGCGACAAAGACCAGTTGCCAAGTGTTGGAGCAGGCAACGTGCTGGATGACGTCATCAAAAGTCAGACCATACCAGTTTGCACTTTGACAAAAATTTTCCGTCAAAGCGACAACAGTTTGATTATCACAAATGCCCATCTTATCAACAGCGGAAAAATGCCCATTCTCGACAACCATTCACAGGATTTCTTTTTTGAAGAGAAATCTGACCTTGAACAAATCAAAAATTCAATAATTGACCTTGTCACAAAAAGGCTGCCAAACTTTACAAAACAAGAAAGTGTGCAAATTCAGGTTTTGGCACCCCTAAAAGCCGGTGTGTGCGGAATTGCCAATCTGAATCGGATTTTGCAAGAAAAAATCAACCCTGCTTCGATAAGCAAAATAGAACTTGTGGTTGGCGATACCATATTCCGTGAGGGCGACAAAGTGATGCAAACGGCAAACAACTACAACCTTGTTTGGAGCAAAATGGTGGGCTTTGTTGAAGAGCAAGGCGAAGGAGTGTTTAATGGCGACATTGGTTATGTGAGCAAAATTGACTATCAAAGTGGCGAGACCATTGTTGAGTTTGAAGATGGAAGAGTGTGCACCTATCCAAGAACTGAAATTTCGCAATTATCTCTTGCCTATGCCATAACCATCCACAAAAGTCAGGGCTCTGAATTTGATACAGTAGTCATACCTGTGATTGCCGGAGCACCTATGATTTTGACGCGAAATTTAATCTACACAGCTGTGACGCGAGCAAAAAAAATGGTGGTGCTTGTTGGGGAAAAGAAAAATTTGAAGCGCATGGTGTCAAACAGTTACACGGCCGCCCGCTTCACCCTTCTTAAGTCGCTGCTAAAAGAAGCCAAAGATAAAATAAAGGAACTTTATGAATAAATTTTTAACCTTCTTCAAAAATCTGAAAGATAAAATTTTGGATATTATTTTTCCGTTAAACACAAAATGTATATTCTGCGAAGATGAAATTGTGGACTTTGACAAAAAGCCTTACTGCGACAGATGTGAAAAGTTTGCCTTCAACAGCGGAAACAAATGCGTCAAATGCGACACTCAAATCAAAAGCGAAAACATAATCTGTGACCATTGCAAATCGCATAAAAGATTTTTCGAAAAATGCTACTGCCCGCTAAACTATAAAGACAGCGTGCGCAGCAGCATTCTCAGATTTAAAGACAGCAACGCAAAATATCTTGCCAAAAGCTATGCAAAGCTAATAAGCCAGTATATCAAAAACGAAAATTTAAACTTTGACATAGTGACTTTTGTGCCTTCGCATAAAAATGCAGTAAAACGCCGAGGTTACAACCCTGCCAAACTTATTGCTGAAGAGCTTGCTCTGCTTGAAAACAAACCCTGCATAGAAACACTTATCAAAATCAACAAAACTTCGCCGCAGAAAAATTTATCTTATCAAGAGCGAGCAAAAAATCTTGAAAATTCGATGATTATCACAAACGCCAAGGCAATCAAAAACAAAACTCTGCTGCTGATTGATGATGTTGTCACAACTTGCGCAACTGTTGACCACTGCAGCAAACTGCTAAAACCTTATGCCTCAAAAATCTACGTTGCCGCAGTTGCCAGAAACCATTTGAAAAAAGAAAACGAGGATTGAGAATTTTAAAATAATTTTTTATTCTCTATATCAAATTTAACTAAACGACTATCATTTCGAAAAAAAGAAACTTTACAAAAATCATAAAGTTTCTTATATTTCGTCAACAAAATTAGACCAGCAAAAGTCTATTTTTTGTTTTGCTTTTTGCTTAGCAGCATTTGCTGATAGCAAGGTGCTTTGTCGAGTGAAGTATTTTCAAAAACAATGCTTTTGTTGTTTTTGCGCTTATAATCCAACCATTTCTGGTGGACTCTGTAAACAATTTCGTAATATTTGCTGTTAGTCACCAGTTCAACATCTTGCACCTGCTTGTTGTTGGTCAGGGCAAAAAATTTATAAGAAAAAATTTCGTCAACCTTTTTGATTTCAAGCACATCATTTTCAATCAGCGAGCAAAGCGTTCGGATCCAGCCTAAATAGCCCATGACAGATTTGTAGTATTTTTTGTCAGTCAAATCATCCTTGAAATTTCCGTTTGCTTGTTCATCCAAAATGTTTAAAATTTCACTGTTGCCATCAATGCTGTAAAAAGATTCGTGAAACTCAATCATAAAAGAGGCTTGGTCAATTTCCTTGTCTTTTTTAAATTGAATATACAAAGCAACAGCACCGATAATAGCTGTGATTGTGGTGACAACTGAAGAAATTGTCGAACTATATTGCGTTAAAAAACTTGAAACGGCAACTCCTATAACAAGCAAAGCTGTTGAAATAATAATAATAATTGATCTGTGTTTATGCATACCTTCTCCTTTTGATTTTATTATAAACAAAACAAACAACAGTGTCAAATGAAAAAAATAATATTTCAATAATCCTTGCATAACTTGTCAAAAAAAGCAGAGAACAATTCTCCGCTATAATTTCTGGTAGCCTCAAGGGGAATCGAACCCCTGATTCCGCCGTGAAAGGGCGGTGTCTTAACCGCTTGACCATGAGGCCACAAACATGATACTTTTTTATTATATCTATTTGCAGCACCCAAGTCAAGTATTTTTTGCAAATTTTGTCAGCAAAATCACAAAAAAAACCACCCTTTTTTAAGAGTGGCATATTTTTATTTGCGTTTGCTTCGTTTTGCCTTTGCAAGTTTGCCACCGCAAGCAATTCCGATTCCTGTGCCGATAAGGCCAAAAACCAAGAAGAGCCAAGCGCCAACTGCTGGGATGTAGCTATGAGTTACACCAAATGCTTCGGTATGAAGTTGAATGCATCCTGCAAGCAATAAAACAAAGGCAAGTAACACTGCCAAAAGTGCAACAATGCTGATGATTCTTACTACAATTTGCAACCAATTCTTTTTAATGAAAAATTGCAGAACAACAGCGATAATAAGAAGACTTAAAAGAATAATGCTTATGATAAAGAAAGCTTCACTGCCCTTCCAAGTTCCTTCTGCGTCTCCAAGCAATATAGAACTTTCTCCATTTAGAATTTCAAACCAATCTCCAAAAGCAACATTTTCACCATTTGCACTCTGACCTGCCCCGCTCATTTGAGAAAAATACACCCCGCCAGCCATACTGATCAAAGCTGCAAGTGATAATGCAATCGCAAGCACCCTTAAAATTATTGTTTTTACTTTCATTTCCCCTCCTTTCTGGTTATAGAATAACATGTTTCAAAGATTTATGTCAAGCAAATTTACTCTTCTTCATCTTTTTTTTCTTCCACATAAGGCTCTGGGAAGAGCACTCTTTTTGCAATCTCAAAACGTGTTTGTTTGTAAGGCACAAGTTCGGTGCAATATTTTTCGATGATTGACAAAATTTCGTTGTTGTACTGCTCATTTTTCGGCCCAACTGGAGCAATAAACGTCACTCCATATTTGCTGACTTTTTTGCCGCTTATCAAATCCTTGTATTCTGTTTTTTCAAAAATAAATCTTGCCCTGTAGCCAAAACCGCCTATGATATGATATTTTTTTCCGTGCACCAAAATTTCGATTTTTGGCACAGTCTGGCGGACTATCGACACCAAATCAATTGTGAATGGCTGCGAAAATGAAGATTGAATGGCGTTTGCGATTTGGATTGGAAAGTCTTTAGGCTCTTCTCTGCCCGAGCACTCTGCCAAATAGAATTTTTTGCTTTTGCGGTTGATTGATTTTGGCAAGAAACTGATTTTTCGCACCTTGAAAAAGATTCCGCCGTCGTCTTCGTATTGTTTTGAAAGCACCAGTCCAGCATTTGAAAGCATATTGTTTGCCACATCATACACGATTTCGCGTCCCAAAAAACTTTGAACATAGCGAAGAGTATAAAAGTTCAAATGTTTTTCAAGTTTTTCAATCAATTTTTTTTCATCTTTACCGATAATATAGTAGTGATGTTTTTCTGAATTTTCATTTTCTAAGGTTGAAAAATCTTTCATTTTGTTTTCTCCTATTGTTAGTTTACTAAAATAAAGAAAAAAAATCAAATGTTTAACTGTTATTATTAAGGAAATACATTAAAAAAAGGAGAATTTTTATGGAATTTTGTTTAAGTCAAACAAGGCAAAATATGGCAAGAGCCTTTGCTGGGCTATGTCAAGACAGCGCTAGGCTTGAGTTTATGTCAAAAGATGCCAGTGCTGACCAGATGCACTATCTTGCTTTTCTTCTTGAAAACATGGCCAAGCACAAAATTGCACAAGCACAAAGACTGCAACAATCAATCCTTGAAAACAACTTGCACAGCAATGACAATGTGCCCATTGAAGCAGGCTATCCTTTTGAAAAGAATGACATCAAAACTTCGCTCAATCGCCAAGCTGTGATTGAAGAATTTGAAGGCGGCAATTTGTTTTTACAGTTTGCCCGTGTTGCAAAGGATGAAGGCTTTTTGAAAATTGCCACTTTGTTTGAATTGATTGCCAAAGTTTCAAGCAAACACAGCAAAATCTTAAAGGTGCTGTCAAAGGACTATAACAAGCGCAATCTCTACAAAAATTCCACACCGCTTTGCTGGGTTTGTTCAAATTGCGGCAACTTTGTCACAAGCCTGCGCAGCTGGCAGAGCTGCCCCCTATGCCAAAAAGAAAAGGGTTACGTGATTCTGCCCCAAGAAAAGCTGACACCCTAAAGCAAGGCTTGAGCATATTTCTTTTGCCCTGCTCATAACTTATTTTTGTGAAATCTCAACTCAAATTTCGCAATAAATTTTTGTATGGAATTGGCGGGCTGGGTTATAGTTCAATGTCACAGACGCTGAACAATTTTATCATGTTTTTTGGCACTTCTGTGATGGGCATTTCAGGTTCGCTAGTCGGAATTGCCATTGCCATTTCTTCGCTGTGGGACGGCGTGAGTGACCCGCTTGTTGGGCATCTTTCTGACAACACAAACAACAGATTTTTTGGCAAGCGGTTGGGCTTTATGTTCTTTGGGATTTTTGTGATTGCCCTTCTCAATATTTGTATTTGGTCAATGCCCTCATCGCTGCCTGAACTAGGCAAATTTTTTTGGCTTTTGTTTGGAATGCTTGCCATAGAAAGCGCCAACACCTTTTTTGGAACGCCCTATGCAGCCCTTGCCATCGACCTGGCTCCAGACTATAACGAGCAGTCAAAAATTCAAAGTTTTAAAACGGTGTTCTCCATCATCGGAATGGTTTTGCCAAGCATTTTGATGTATTTTTTTATGCCTTCAATCTCCATAAGCATACAGGCATCTCACAGCCAAAGCGGATATATAAAAATCGCCTTTATCAACTCCTTTTTGCTGCTCTTTTTTGGCCTGATTATGATTTTTTCTTGTCTTAAATACGTGCGCAAAAACAAAATATATCAAGTTCAAACGATAAAAGAAAAATTCAAATTTTCTGCGCTGGTCAACGGATATTTCAACATTTTGAAGAAAAAGGATTTTCGAAATGTGATTCTTGGCTATTCGTTTGCAACAATTTCTTCTGCCTTTTTGACTTCGGTGGGGCTGCACCTTTTCACCTACTGCTATCATTTTTCAAGCCCACAAATTTCCATTGTGCTGATATGCCTTTTTGGTGGCGCCATATTCTCGCAGCCACTGTGGGTGTATATCTCGAAAAGGCTAGACAAAAAACGCGCGCTGATCTACTCGCTGACCACCATCATTTTTGGAATATTTTTGATTGTGCTGACTTTTCTTTTTCGGCAATACATTCCGGTTGATACCATGTTTTATATCGCAATGCCCTGCCTTGTTTTTTGCGGAATAGGAGCGGGCGCCATGTATAGCCTGCCCTTTTCGATGTATGCCGATGTTGTCACCCTTGAGATTATTGAAACGGGCAACAACAATGCAGGTTCTTACACGGGATTTTTCACTTTTACCTACAATCTTGCAAACTCGCTAGCCCTTCTTATCATAGGTTTTTTGCTCGACATCATCAAGTTTGACTCTTCTTCGCCGCTGCAAGCCCTTTCGGTGCAGAACGGCCTTGGCATGATCGTCTTTTTTGGCTGCACTATATTTTTGTCGCTTGCAATTATGATGTTTTCAAAATATTCCTTAAAGCGCTCAGATGTTTTAAAAGTTCAACTTGCCTCTGCTCGTGATAAAAAAGAAAAAATTGCAAACAACTAAAATTATGAAAAAATTGTATATTTTGGCTATTTTTCTGCTTCTGCCCCTGCTTTGCTCTTGCCAGCACAGCCTTGCTTTTGGCAGCATAGAGCGCGATCAGCATCAAATTGGTGGAAATTTAAGCTTTGTTTACAACCCTGACAGCCAAACAGCAACCTTTGGCGGCGAAGGCGAAGTGGTGCAATTTTATGGCGTAGACCTGACAAAAGGCTGGCAAGAAGCTGGCTGCCGAATTGGCATCAAACTCACCCCACCACCTGATGTTGAAAGTTTTGAAGGCGTCAGCATTTTTGTGGACGGCAAAGAAAATCCGCCATATCTGCGATGTATATATTTAAACGGTGAAAAAACTGGAGAGATCGAACTTTTTCCTCTTGTGAGAGATTTGGAGAAAACCATTGAAGTGAAGGTTGAGTGGCAAAGCGGCGTTCAAAGTCAGCTTTACAAAATAAAATTTGTCAAAGGCACAACCATGATGCAAAAACAAAGCACCGAAAAGTAATTCTTCTCATAAACTGATTTTGTGAGGAGGAAAAATGCAAAAAACAAAACGACTTTCAATTTTAATCTGCTCGGTGATGATCTGTCTTCTTTCCTGCTTTGCATTTGTTGGCTGCGGCGAGTCTGACGCAAACAAAATACGCTTAAACGAGGTCACACGAAGCATTTTTTACGCACCGCTTTATGTGGCTTTAAACATGGGCTTTTTTGAGGATGAAGGGCTGGAAGTGACCATCGAAACAGCAACAGGCTCAGATGCGTCAATGACGGCGCTGCTTTCTGGAAGTGCCGACATAATCTTGGCAGGGCCCGAAACAGTGATATATTCTTCCACTTCAAAAGACCACCCTATTGTTTTTGGGCAGCTGACGCAAAAAGACGGTTCCTTTATTGTTTCGCGCGAGCAGCTGAGTGAAGAATTCAATCTGCAAATGCTTAAGGGCAAAACTATCATAGGCGGAAGAGCTGGAGGACTGCCTGCAATGACGCTTGAATACGTGATTAAAAACGCAGGTCTTTCCATTGGCGAGAATCTAGCTGCTGGGCAGGTGAACCTGCGCACCGACGTGGCATTTAACAACATTGCAAGCGAGTTTCAAACTTCTGGGAATGAATTTTGCACCCTTTTTGAACCAAATGCAACAACGCTTGAAAATGAAGGGAAAGGCTATGTGGTTTCGGCGGTAGGCAAAGTTTCGGGCGAAATTCCATACACATGTTTTGCCACCAAGTCAAGTTATCTTGAAAACAACGCCGAACAGGCAGAAAAGTTTTTGAAGGCTGTGAAAAATGGCTATCAATACATCATAGAAAACAGCTCTGCCACCGTTGCCAAGGCCCTCAGCTCAACCTTTGTTGGCATGAGTCAGGCTGAACTTGAAATTGCAATTGAGCAATACATTTCAATCGATGCTTGGAGTGATGACATGATTATGAGCCAGCAGTCTTTTGAAAAATTGCTGGATATCATAAACTCAACTCAAGGCACAAGTTATGCTCCAGAATTTGAAGAACTGATCGACAACTCAATTG
Organism: uncultured Clostridia bacterium; assembly: GCA_944360075.1. Lineage (GTDB taxonomy): Bacteria > Bacillota > Clostridia > Christensenellales > UBA1242 > Caccovivens. Next base: position 25,210 of record CALVTE010000006.1, read on the forward strand.
CTGAAAAACTTGCAGCATAAATAAAACAAACAAATAAAAAAAGACAGCAATGTTGCTGTCTTTTTTTAAGAAATTGCTTGCCAACCTGAACCAGAAGAGGTAATCAGATTTGTCATATAGCCTTCACCATAAGTTTGGTAATACATCTGCAACAATTCTTGCCCCACCCACACAAAGTCAGCCATAACAGGCGTCGGAGAGCCTTCCAGCCAAACAAAGTTTGAAAAGTCTGTGCCGACATAGAATCTTTCAGTGCCGCTTGACTTGTTGAGAGTGAACAGTGCTTTGTCGAAAATATTTTTTTCTTGGCTTAGGTCCATTTCAGCCCCGTCAGCAAGGTTGGCAAGAAGATAGATACCGGTTGCCGAAACAAAATCGCTGATGATGACATCTTCATCCGCATTGTTTCCGCAGAAGGTCAAAGCGCCAGCGTTTTCAGCCGCAATTTCAAACCCGCAGTTGTCGATGGTGACAGCATTTGCTGTTGCCGTAGACATAATGTCAAGTGTTGATGACAAAATTCCAACACTTGCGCTGCCAGAAAGTTTTGCCGATATAAGGGTGTTTGAAATTGAAACTGATGTTGTCTCATTATTTACCGCCAAGGTTCCAAAAACTGCACCTGCATATTTATCCGCAACTGCAATGTCGGCGGAAACAATCACGTTTTCAATCACAACGCTTGCATTAGACCGTCCAATAACGCCTCCAGCCGTGCTTTCTTCAAGAGAATTTTCAATGTTGATTGATCCTGCAACTGAGCAATTGCGAATATTGACAGTCCCAAAACCATTCATAATATACCCCACAACTCCACCAGCACTGCATAATTGAGATATATTGTTTGAAACATTTGCTGAAATATTGCAATTTTCAATTGTTGTTACGCCTGGAGTAACACTTGAACTTTCACTTGAAACACCTTGGTTCACAACAATCGCGGCTATTCCTCCTGCCGCCATCCAGCCTTTGACGTCCGCATTCACAAGGTTGACATTTTTGATTTCACATGGCGTGCTGGCCCCTCCAATTGAGCCAAACAGCCCTGACTCCATATATAATGCTTTGCCTCCACTCAAGGTTTTAAGACCAGAAATTTTGAATCCGCCGCCGTCATAATTCCCACCAAAAATAATGTTATACAAATTGTTTTGATCAGCAGGATTTGCGATAGGACTCCAGTAATATGCAGACAAGTCAATGTCAGCAATTTGTTTGAAATAAAAACCTGGATAATAATATCGCATATGTATTCCTGACAAGATTGCTTCTGACTGGATACTGTCTGCGCTGCCGCTGTTGACCATATAGGCAAGATAAGCAAGCTGCTCAGCCGTCTCGATCAGATATGGGTCTTCTTGTGTGCCGCTGCCGCCAGCATAAGAAGTTGCATAGTTGCCAATATCAGACCATTTTTCAACCTGGGCAAACACAGGATAACCATCATTTTCACCTGTTTTAAAGCCCCAAATTCCAGCAAAATCCCATAATTGATAAATATACCCCCAGCGCTGAGAATCTTGATAGAAGTCAAGGTTTTTTGCCAAATTTTCAAGGTCGGCAATGTAGCGGCTGTCAGAAACAGTTTCTGTGCCAGAAGGCTGCATTGAACTTGGGATTTGACCGCCAAAGTAGGTGTAGTCACCAACCTTGCCATTGCCAGTGATTGCCCCCACATTGGTGGTGCCACTGACCGAACCGATAACAAAGGCCACATCAATGTCAATAGTGCTATAAGAAGTTGACGATGGTTTAGTAACAATTCCAAACAAACCACCCACATTGGTGGTGCCGCTCACGCTTCCACGAGAGTAAACATTTTGAACGTTAACAAGACTACTTGTTGAAACGCTTGGTAATAACCCAGCCACACCGCCAACGTTTTGGCTGCCGTCAAGACCAACCACGTCGCCAGCATTGTAGCAGTCGTTCAAACTGCCAGAAGCTGCTCGCAAATAACCGATCACACCGCCAACACTTGTCATACCGCTGACCGTGCCATAGTTTGCAGACTCTGACGCAGTGCCATAGCCTACCACGCCGCCAACATACTCGCCGCCGCTGATCGAGCCATAATTGAAACTTTTTGAAATTATACCGTCAGAAGCAATACCACCAACATACTCAGAAGCAGCACCTGCATTGACGTCCCCATAATTGACGCAACCGGAAGCCAAAACGCCAGCCCCATATGGAGCAATGCCACCAGCAACACCAGCAACAGCTGAGTCATCAATTGCCGTCACATTGCCATAGTTTGTGCAATCCACAATTTGTCCGCCTGATGAATAAGAAACGAGCCCAGCAACATTAGAAGTTGAGCCTTGAGAAGTCGATTCGATATTTGCCCAGTTGGTGCAGTTGCGAACGGTTATACCATCAGATAGCAAAGCGCCCACAATGCCTGCAACTTGGCCCACTCCTCTTACTGTCCACTGCTGGTCACCTTCAGCATTTGGCAGACCTGAAACCACATTTTCTATCACCTGACTAGTGCCGTTTGTATATAACATACCAAACACCGAGCATATAATGTTAAGAATGTCGCTCGAATTTACATATGGCAAAAAAGTCATTCCTGTGATGTAATATCCGCCACCGTTATAATTCCCTGAGAAGTATGTGTTTTCTAGCACTTCACCATAAATGCCGCTAAGCGCCCCGATTGGGAACCACAGATGGCCTTGCAAATCGATATTGGCTGTTTGCTTGAAATACTGCCCGTTATACATATAGCCAGAGCCGTTGTAAACATTGTATGACAAAAGTGCAAGTTGTTCCGCCGTTTCAATCAGATACGGGTCCTCTTTAGTGCCGCTGCCGCCAGCAAAAGAAGAAGCTACATTTTCAGTGTTGATCCACCAGTCAAGTTCAATCAAAACAGGATAGCCATCGTTCTGCCCTTCTTCAAAGCCCCAAGTGCCAACAAAATCCCAAGCGCTGTACCAGTTGTCAGCATTTGTAAACCACTCTTCTGTTTTTGCAAGCGAGTCAAGGTTTTCAACATAACTGCAGGTAATGCTCCCGATGCCTGCTGGAAGCAAAGTCTGTGGGCACTCTCCGCCCCAGTAGCAATTTGTTATGCTGAGGTTGTAACGGTCAGCAGCAATCGCCCCAACATAAACATCGCTGCTGCCAGTGTAAACCACATTGCCAAGGTTGAAAGAGTCTGACGCAATCCCTTGTGCAATAATTCCACCGACATTTGAAGCTGCTGTGATTGTGCCAGTGTTATAACAATTTGTGACTTTGTTTGTAGCGGAATTTTGATTTACGCCTGTATTAACCCCAGCCGTATAACTAGCGCTATTTTCACTCAAACTCGTCACATCGCCGCGGTTATAGCAATCTGAAACTATAATAGTGCTAAAACCATATCCGATGCCACCAACTATTCCACCCGTATAAGTGCAATTAGAGCTGCTTGAGCCGGTGATGTTATAAGAATTCAAAATATTTCCGCTGTTGCTGCAATGCATAATTGTTGCTTTGTCATTAGAAGAAGATTGAGTATAATCTACCTCTCCAAGAATGCCGCCAACGTAGTTTGCTGAAACTGAAATTTCGCCATAGTTTTCGCAATCAACAATTCTTGTTTGATATTCTACTGAGCCAACAATTCCGCCAACATTTGAAGCAACTCCTTCAATTTTGCCGTTGTTGATGCTGTTTGACACCTTTCCGTCGCTCAAAGAGCCTACAATGCCACCAATAGATTGATTAAGTCTTGAAACCGCACCATTGTTGACACAGTCAGAAATGTTCAATCCAGCGCCTTCTGCCACAATTCCGCCGCCGCAAACCGAACCATTGTTGGTGCAATTGATGACGCTCACTCCTCCCATGCTAGGATCTGTTTGCATAGAGCCAACAATTCCCCCTCCCGCAACAGTTGCGCTGTTTGTGCAGTTTTGAATGGTGCTGTAAAAGGCTGCAGCCATGCCCACAATGCCGCCAGAAGCCGCTCCTTGGCTGGCCGGGATAACACCCCCTTGAATGTGACAGTCAGAGATTGTATAGTTGGCAGCATAGAACATCATAGCAATAATTCCGCCGCCCAAAAACTCGTCAGGATTGGCAGAAGTCACCGTTGGCTCCACAAGTGTGATGCCTTTGATGGTTGCTGATTTGGCATCTGCCGGATTCATAGTCTCCATAAACTTTACAACATTTGTTGCAACAAGGCCAAACAATCCGGCAGAATAATTTTCATTTGCCGCATACATTCCTGTGATTTTATGTCCGCCGCCGTCATAGCTGCCAGAAAAAGATCTAAACGCTGCTTGATAGTTTTCGTCGTAACCATACAGGCCAATGCCTGGCCAAATATATTCTGAAAGATCAATATCTTTTGTTTGTTTGAAATATGTGTCTTGATAGTAGTGCTCAACATATGTATCTGGGCTTGGATCTATCCCTAGTTCCATATCGGCACTGCCGCTGTTGACCATATAGGCAAGATAGGCAAGCTGCTCAGCCGTCTCGATCAAATAAGGGTCTTCTTGTGTGCCGCTGCCGCCAGCAAAAGAATTTGCCCTGATTGAATCGTTTGTCCAATAGAGAACTGTTGACTGATTAAAGCTTGGATAGCCATCATTTACCTCAGGATTGATTGCCCAGGTGATGACAAAATCCCATCGGTTTAAAAAACTCCAGTTTTCAGTGTTTGTGAAAAAGCCTTCAGTTTTTGCTTGGGTTGCAAGTGATGAAAGATAAATACCTTCACCAGTAAAGACTGTTGCATCAGGAAATGCTGCCAGCGGAGCGCCTTGCCCATCGGTGTTGTTGTAGTAAGAAGAAGCTATTCTAATTTTTGAGTCCGTATTTGTCGGAGTGTAAGCACCAACAATGCCATAAACTGCACTGCCACCATTGATTTGCCCAACATTGAAAGAGTTGACGCTGATATATTGCCCGTCTGCTCTTGTCCCAGTACCTATCATAGCACCTATGATACCGCCAACAACTGCATTTTCTGCATTGATCGTGCCAGTGTTGAAACTGGTTTCAACTTTTCCCAATGTATGAGTGCCTGTATAATATCCTAAAGTACCAACCACTCCGCCGATATATTGAGTGTTTTCATTTGCATTTAATTCGCCGCTGTTATAGCTGTTTGTTGACCTCGTGGAATAGCTAGTAGTTCCACAAGAGCCAGTCACTCCACCTATGTTGGTTCCGCCAGTAATTGATCCAGAGTTATAGCTGTTTGTGCTTTCTCCGTTGCCTACAACTCCGCCAACTATTCCCATAGTGCTTATGATATTGCCTGTGTTGTAAGACGAACTTACCGCACCCCAGCCAGCAACTCCTCCGATATATCCGCCAGAAATAGTAACATTGATTTCAGCCTGATTGTTGCAACTTATGATAGCTTCACTGCTGCCGTAACCAACCACACCACCAATACAATTGCCTGTGAAAGAAGATGCGTTGATAGAAATTGTGCCCATTGTTGTGTTGACGCAGTTTTCAACTGAAGAGCCACTGTAACCAGCAATTCCACCTACGTTAGCGCTTCCTGCTGCGGTGCTGTTTACGAAGATTTGTCCGTTGTTTGTGCAATTTGATATATCAACACTCATCAAAGAGCCAACTATACCACCTGTACTACCAGCCCCATTTTGCGTGATAGTCCCGTTGTTGACACAATCGGATATCGGGCCACCACTCCAACCATTTATACCTCCAACATAGTCTGAACTAGCAGTGATTTGGCCATTGTTGACGCAGCCTTCAACTGCACTTCTGTAATAAACTTGACCTATCACTCCGCCAACATAGCTGTAACCCATCACATTGACATCAGCAGCCACTGTGCAGTTTTGAATATAGTTGTTGATAGTGTCATAATTACCGGCGTAGTTGCCACCAAAGTAACCTGCAACAGCGCCAACATTTTCATAACCCTGAACAAATGAATTTTGAATTGTGATGTTTTTTATGGTGAATGGATAGCCGTAAACATACCCAAACAAACCTTGGTTGTTATAGCCACTCAAAGCTGTTGAATCAGTCACGCCGTCTGGAACTGCTGGAGTGTAAAGCCCTTCTATATAATATGTTGCACCATCAAAATTTCCAGCAAAAGGTCTGCTACTCCCTGTTCCAATCGGTTGCCAATAATACTGAGAAAGATCAATATTTGCAGTTAAAGCAAAATATTTGCCAGCAAAAGTTTGTCCGTTTTCGTTGACTTGATAAGCCAAAAAGGCAAGCTCCTCAGCGCTGCCAATAAGGTAAGGGCTTGCCTCTGTGCCTGCGCCACCGCTGAAATGAGTGCCGCGAATGCCGTCATCCGTCCAAAACTTGTCGGTGTTTTCTGGCCCTGCAAGAGCAACCGTTTTTTGCTCGATTGTTTTTTGGCCGCCGTCAAAAAAGGCTAGCACCATGCTTCCACAAAGGGCAAGCAGCAGCGCCAAAACCGTTAAGATTTTAGATTTTTTTGAAAAAGATTTCATAACTCTCCTTTCAAAATTTTTAGCAGCACAGGTCGGTTTTTTGACAATTTTGTTTTACATATAAAAATCTTTGTAGCTGACTTCTTTTTCTTTCTTTTTTACGTTGGCTCTTGCTTGGCTGCGTTTTTTGAAATACACAATCAAAAACACTGCCACACCTGCCGCCACAATCACACAAGGCAGAGTGATCCAAAGCCACAAAAGATTGTTGCCCGAACCGTTGTCGGCCACCTTGCTTGGCAGCGAGAAGTTGATAAATCCCTCATCGCCATTTTCGCAAATTTTTGCCACATCAACTTTCAATGTGTAGACATTTTGCCCGTCACTGTTTTGCGACTGGGTCACAACCTCTTCCACCGCAACCGCTTGGTTATACATGGTTTGAAGAGATCTTACAAATGCATGGCTGTCAAATTCGTAGCCTTCATTCATGACAACTTCAATGATTGCGTTTGTCAACGTTCTCAAAATGATGACTGGCTGATTGTTGTAAGTGTTGCCCTGCACCTTTACCAAAGCAATATGGTCGCTGTTAAAGTTGACAAAATCAATGGCAATCCCATTTTCGCTTGAAAACACTGCTTCAAGCTTAAAAGCCTGGTCAAACGGTTTTATCCCAAACGAAATTGGCAAACTTGCAAGTGTTGAGTTGACACCGAAATCGCTGTTTTCCCAATTTGCTTCTGGCTCAGTTTTCCACTGCCCGTTTTGATCGCGATAATAAAGGTTCCAGTGGTCAAAGGTATAATATCCAGAAGCCACTGCCATAATGGTGGTTTTTGCACTTTCCACCGTCAAACTTTGCGAGCGGCTTTCAACAGGGTCAATGCCCGAAAAAGTCACTCCACCAGGCAAAACTTGACCGTCTTTTGCGGCCACAAACTCGCATTGATAACTTTTTGCAAAAATCTCAAAAGAATAAGAGCCTGCCGTTGTGCCGTTTGCTGCAAAATCAATTTCAAAAGCATTCTCTCCAGCATTTGAAGTGATGTTGTATCCATGGATATCGACAGAACTATTGCTTACCAAAATGCGTTGCACTTCCAAATATTCAACAAGATTTTCAACGCTATAGCCGTTGTCGAGCAATTTAGTTATTTCCAGTTTGATTTTTATCTTTTTTCCGTAAGCAACGCTAGTCAATTCTTCTTTTTCTTCTCCATCAACAACAAATACCGGTTTTTCAATATAGTCATTCAAAGTGTCGTTAAAACTGAAACTGAAAGTTTGAAATCTTTGCAGCACAATTTCTGTGTCAGCCACACCAAAAACCAAATCAAAATCAAACCCAGTGGAAGAAGGGTCAAAATTTTGGCTGTCAAGCAAAAACGAATGCGACAAGCCCGAGATGGAAGTCAATGTGTCTGTTTTGCCATACTGCTGACCATTAGAGCCCACTGCAGGCAAATCGGCACCCGTCCAGTAGCAATAGTTTAGATTATACGATGCCACGGCGCTGTTTGATGAAACCTGTCCAATCAAGCCCCCTTGCACTGCAAAAGTTGAGGTCAAGGTTGCTGACGAGCCATTATCTTTGATTTTGCTGTCGCCTTGTGCAAACCCCAGCAAGCCACCAACAAACACTTCTTGAGAAGAGTCTTGTTCTTTGCTTGTTGAAATTGACCCAAAGAAAATTGAACGGCTGATTGAACTTGAAGAGAATGCCCCCACCAAGCCGCCTATATTAAAGGTGTTGCCTTGATCAACTTTTACGTCAAGGCCGCCTTTTACAACAACGTCAGAAATCTGGCACAAATCAGCACTGCCAGCAATCAGCCCCACATTGGCAGAGTTTTTTGAAAAATCAAGTGTGATGTTGTCAACAGCAATTTCGCAATTTGAAATGGTGGTATCAAAAGCTTTGCCCACCAAAAGACCAACATTAACAATACTGTTGTCAGTTTGCGAAAAATTGAATGAAACCGAGCCGCTTATTCTAAGATTTTGAATTGTTGCACCATTTGCAGCAGGAATTAGCCCAACATTGTTTGAGCCATCCACTCCTTCAAAAGAAAGGTTTGAAATTGAAAAACCATTGCCATCCAACACGCCTGTAAAATTGCTAGAAGAGTTTGGCTTGCCTTTAAGTGTGATTCCGCTCATGTCGATATGATCTTTGAGTATGATTGAAGAGTATTGTGAAGGATCAGAAAAAACAGTTTCTGCATTTTCTTGACTGACTTGAACTGAATTGCCAGCCGTATCAGCAAGCGAAGAATAAAAATGCTCGCCTGCAACTGCAAAGCCAACAAGCAATAGCATTCCCGCCAAAAGAAAAGACCAAATTGATTTTGAAACAGTTTTCAATTTTTCCTCGCTTATATATTCCATATATAATTTATCACACAATATCTATTTTTTCCAAATGAATATCAAAATATTTTGAATTTTGTCGAAATTTTATTTTTTTAATATTTTTTTGACAGCATTCTCATCAATTTTTCTTTATCTTTTTGCACATCAGTTTTCTTTTCACTCAAAACTTTATCTTGTGTTAAGCTGACCAAATAATATCTCATTTCATCAAGACAATGATCGTCTTTTTTGATTGGATTATCACCATCGCCCCACCAATACGCCTTGATTTCTCGGATTAAATTCACACAGTTTTTAAAAATAAACAGATGAGCTTTGCCGCTTGCATCACGCAAATATCTTTTGACAATATTGATGCCTGCAAACATATCTTTGTTGACTCTTGGATTTGTCAAAATCCCATTCTCATAAAACAGTTCTACAACATTTTTTGTGCTGGCAAGCGTTCTCTGGCAGGCCGCACTGTCTATAAGAGCTTCCAAAAAGCCATTTCGATTTGTTTTCCAATTCAGTTTTGCAGCTATCTCTTTTATTTTTTGTGCGTGCCAGTCAACTTCTTTCCCCTTTTCGAAATGCTCGGCAACAACATAGACATTTCCATCATAATCTCTTGCATAAAAATGTGCGGCGAGCGGATTGTTCAGCCCAGGGTCAATAGAAATATTATCTTGCCAATCCTTAGGAATGTCGAAAGGTTCAATCACGTGCAAATTTTGGTCAAAACTGTTATAAACAAGTCCCCCGCACTGCATAAATTTCCCATATCGTCGGCTTTCAAGTTCTTCCTGCGACATTGATTTTGACATTTCTTCAATTTCTTTTGGGTTTAAAAAAGGGTTGTCGGCCCACTCCATTTGAATTGACCAAACATTTTCATCGTTATGCTCATTGAGATAGATTTCATTGTAAACCCAAGTCAAACCTTTAAGAGGCGTCATAGTGCCGAAAAGTTCACCCTGTCGATCAAGAATTCTCATTTTGCATTCTATATAGATTTCGTATGGCGGCTCTTCGTCAAACCACACAAAGTCCAGCGAAGCTCCTTGAAACTTTTCTCTGCCCTGATCGCAACTTCTAAAGCCAATTTTACTTAAGCAGCCAAAAACATTGCGCACTAAAATGAAATCAATAATTCCGCTTTCTGCACTGTCTTGTCGCCCCTTTGTCATCACGATTTTTTCAATCCACTGGCGCTTTAAATAATGCAAAATTTTTTCTTGGGCAACATCTCTCTGAACCTGCTTTGACAAGCTGACCACCCAGCAAGAAATGGGTTTGTTGTGTCGATAAGGATGGATGCCACGAGCAAGATAGACCGTTTCAACAGCTCCGCACTCTGTTTTGCCCGAGCGGTTTCCGCCAAAAACCCACCTGTTCTTTTTCAAACATTTATGAAACTCAAGTTGTTTTTTATGAACAATTTTACCAGTATTATATTTATCTAAAAAATTATCCTTTTTCCTAAAATCAATTTCTTTTTTTATCAATTTTAATTTATATTTTATTTCATCCATTTTTTCACCCGTCAAAATAAGATATTTAGCGATTTTTTTCGACAAAAAATCAGTATAATAAAAAAAATGTTTAATTTAAAATTAAAACATGAAAAAATCAATTATTTTATCAATTTTTATATTGTTTCAATTTGTTTTCTCATCGCCTTTGCTCAAAATCTCAAACGCCGCACAAAAACAAACATTTTATGCAAAGGTTGAAAAAGAAGAAACCTATTTTTATTCCGACCCGGTCGACCAAGACTCAAGCAAAATGTTTGTTCTTCCAAAGTCATACTTTGTGTATCTGACCGACCAGGCTGGTGACGATTTTTTTGTGGCGCAATATAAAGATTTGTATGGATATGTGAAAAAACAGGATGTCACAGTGATGAGCGGCACCCCTAACACTCCCTTTGCCAGTGCAAATTTTACCATATCAAATCCTGAAGGCGTGTCGCTTTATGCCAGTCCAAGTTTTTCAAACTCTTCAAAACTTGCACGTATTGAATATTTGACAATTATCTCCACCTACTACGGCTCATTGCCCGGCGAAAACGTGCCAGAGCTTGAAAATGAATGGTATTACTGCAAAATAAATCAAGACGAGAATGATATTTTTGGCTATGTTTATTCATATTTTTGCTATAAAGAAAGCACAATCCCAACCAACACCGAAACTTTTGACGTTGTTGAAAATCCAGCCTTTGAAATCTCTCCAACACTATCTCAGCCTTTAAGCGAAGTTGCCATGGCATTTATCGTTATCGGCGTTTCTCTGCCCTGTTTGCTGATAATTTATCTTTTGATTAAGCCGAGCTTGCAAAAAGGAAAATTTACAGAAAAAAGAAAACCCAAAAAACGACATGGAGACTATTTTGAATTTGACGAAAACGATTTGAACTAGCCCGCAACAAGTTTGCTGAGTCTGTTTGGGTCAATCTCAATCTTATCGTCACTGCGGGCATTAAAAATTCTGTTGTAAACTTCCATAATCCACTTTTCAGTCGAGATATACTCCAAAAGTTTTGCTTCAGAAAACCCGAGTTTTGCAAGAATATTCGAAAAATCTTCAAGCGCAACGGTAAGCCTGCGAAAATAAGTTCTCTCGGCCAAATTGTGCCTTTTTGCTATGTCAGCGCTCTTTTCGTTGTCCATATATCGCTCAATCAAAATCTGTGCAGACAATATTGGGCAGTTTTCAAGCGCCAAATCGGTCAGCAGTTTAAGATTGATAAGCTTAATTTTGCGCTCAGACAAATTGATAATATAATCGGCAACAGAAAGAATGCCATTGTCGTTGTTTCCATGCAAACCAACATAGAAAGAATTTAAAGCCTTTCGCTCCACCAACCTGTCGATAGCATCACAAATCCTCTCCAAATATCTTTGCACCATCAAAATCGTTTTTGCACATACGTTAAACTTCATACCTTTCTCCTTTTATACCAGAAAAATTATAAAGTCTAAAATAACCAATAGTCAATGCTTGCTGCCACAAATTTTTAAAATTTTTTACAATATTTTACAAAAATATACAAAAATTGCGTCAATTTGGCGTCACAACTATGTCAAACCATGTCAAAATTCGTCAAATTTCGACAATTTTTAATAAAAGAGAAAAAACTTAAAAATCTTACAACAAATCAAGAAATCTCTCCTGCCGCTTTTTTCAAATCTTTACGCGCTAACCCTTTCGTCGGCAACAATTTTTCAAGATTTTTTGCAAATCTTTTGCCAAAAAACTTGCTAAACTAGAAAAAATATGCTAAAATAAAAAAGCATTCAGTTGACAAGATCCCTCGAAAAAACAAATTTATGCCGATGTGGCGGCTCGGGGTCCCCAAAAGCTTACAAAGATTTTGGGGTGATCAGTGGCAGACCGACGGACTCAAGAGGCCGTCGCGAAAACAAAATGCATTGCTTCAAAACAAACGCTTCAAAAATTAAAATATGCCGATGTGGCGGAATGGCAGACGCGACGGACTCAAAATCCGTTGAGGGCAACTTCATGTGGGTTCGACTCCCACCATCGGCACCAAACAAGAATAAAACGAACCTTGAAAGCAACTCAAAGTTCGTTTTGTTTTTTAATAAAGATTGGTTTGGGTTGACAATTGGGTTAAAATAAAAATTAATAAATTTTATATAAAAATCTTTAAATTTATGTTATAATTGTATTTAATAAAGGTGGGATTATATTATGAGAAAATTTAAAGGCAAATCTCTTTTGAATTGTGTAAATACTTATTGTGTTATAGATATAGAAACAACAGGATTAGATCCACAGATTGATGATATAATTGAGATTGGTATAATAAAAGTAAATAATAATAAAATTATTGACACATTTTCTTCTTTGGTAAAGCCTTTTTCTCCAATTTCAGATTTTATATCACAATTAACTGGCATAACTAACGAAAAAGTCAAAGATTGTCCTACTATAGATAAAATACTTCCTTTCGTTAAAGATTTTATATCTGATAAAATTATAATTGGGCACAACATTAATTTTGATATTAATTTCTTATATGATAATTTTGTTAGGTTTGAAAATTACTTATTCAGAAACGATTATATTGACACTATGCGATTAAGTCGCATATTGTTTAAGGAATTACTAGACCATCGCTTATCTACTATTGCGAATCACTTAAATGTTAAATTTAACAAAATGCACAGGGCACTAATTGATTGCGAAATTACAAATAACTGCTACAGAAAAATTAAAGATTATATTACAAAAAATAATATTGATATATCTCAAATTTTAAGACAAAATAAAACAAAACTTAAGGCAAAGGATATTACAACTAATTATACAACTTTTGAAGAAAGCAATCCGTTTTATAATAAAACTTGTGTATTTACTGGTACGCTTGAATTTCCTAGAAGACAGGCTATGAAATATGTTGTTGATTTTGGCGGACATTGTGCAGATAATGTTACACTTAGTACTGATTATTTAATAGTTGGCAATTTTGAATATTCCGCCAATATAAAAGGGAATAAAAGTTCGAAATTAAGGAAGGCAGAGAGTCTTGTATTGCAAGGATATGATATCAAAATTCTTTCAGAAAATGTTTTTTATGATTTGATAGAACAAAACAAGATAAAAGAAAATGAAAAAATTAAAACAAGTCAATTAGTTGATAACAATATACAAACTAAAGAATATATTGAAGGAAAAGATTATGTGTTGGATACTAAACAAGCTTTATATTTTTCTAACCTAGGGACACAATTTGAAAAAAATAACAACATAAGCGAAGCAATTAATGCCTATGAAAAATCGGCCTATTTTGCTTTTGAAGGAAATTATGTGTATGAACGACTTTACATATTATATAGAAAAAATAAAGAATATGATAAAGCAATCAAGATACTAAATTTTGCAATTTTTGTATTTGATAAATTGATTAATAAAGAACGCCCTGATAGATTAAAAAAATTATATGACTTTAAAGAAAAATTGAAAAAATTAACAAAAGTTTGATGGAGAAATTATGAAAAAATACATATCTTTAATTTTTATGTTTATATTTATGCCATTGTTTTTTTGTGGTTGTGGGGATATTGTGGAGCAACAGCCAGATAATGTAATTAAACTCTCTACACCTACTAATCTTTGTTGGGAAGATAATTTAATACAATGGGATCCTGTTTATAATGCTTCATCATATATTGTTAGTATTAATGATAAGGAATATGAAAGTTTTATTAATAGTGCAACTTTAATCGTAGAAGAACATGTATATAATTATAATATTAAAGTAAAAGCTAGAACAAATAATAAAAATTATGAAGATTCTGAATATAGTTCTCCATTTTATATAAATTTAACGAAATTAGACACCCCTATAATATTACAAAATTTTAAATCTAATTATAATGGTGAGTATGGTACATTACTTTTAGAAGTAAATCCTAATACAGATTTTATAAAGATTGAAATAAATGATAATGAATATGTTTATGATGTAGAAAACATATATGAATTAAAAATTACAAAAGATATGTGCATATCTGGAATAAATACTTTATATATACAAGCATGTAGTTATAATAAAATTTATTTAGATAGTGAGATTTGTTCGACTACAGTTTTAAAAAACTATGAACCTACGAATATTCGTGTAGAAAACGAACAAATACTTTTTACTAAAAAAGATGTTTATGGGAATATAATTTCAGATAGTTTTTGTTTTAATGAACCGATATACCAAATAGGAGAAATAGATGTCCCTGTTATAAACTATAGCAATGGTAATGCTTTAAGTTCAGATCCTGTTTTATTTAAAACTTATAAAATTCAAGGCATAGATTCTACAACTTTATTACAATACAAAAAAAATCAAAATGGTTGGACAGATTTTTATTTAAAAAAAGTTTATAATGACTATATAAGTGGAAATAATTATAATATGATAAGAATTCACTTTTATGATAGAGGTGGTAAAATTCTATACACATTTTATGCTAATATACAAAATGATCCATACAGAAATCCTGAATTTGGTATGAGTTCTTTTTCTCCTTATGATGTGGGTAAAGTTACTGCAACTTTAATTAACACTAACGAAACAGCATATCTAACAACAGAAGTTCAAATAAAATTTAAAGATGCTTCAGCACTTTAAATGGGATTCTGGCGTGTGCTTGTCTTGAACAAGTGGCGTCGCTAAAGCTCCGCCAGACAAGCACACGCCAGAAAAACTAAATTTGTCAATTTTGGACTAAAACAGTAAAAATAAAACTTTGACACAACTAGAATTTGATATATAATCAAAAAAATTCAAAACATACTTCCGCAAACAAAACGGCATCTAAAATGAGAGGCTGGCAAGGGTAAACCCTCTTTGCCAAACGCCTTCTCATTTTTTTACGATGCCGTTTTTTGTATCCGCTCCTTTTCTTTGCCTTTTGGCTAGTGGTTGTGGCATAGTTCTCACAACAATTCAAGGGAAATATATATTTTAGTTTTCTTTTAAGATTAAGGTTTTACCTTGTCTTTTATCTTTGCACAAAATATATATTTCTTCTTCCTTGACTTGTTGTATATAAAATTTTAATATTATAAAATTTGTAGTCAAACTATGCTCTTTTTGTTTGTGCCAAAAGGCAAATAAAAGGAGTTATATATGAAAGAAATGAAAGAGAAAAAAGGAATTTTAGATGATAACACGGTTATCACCTTAGAAAACATTGAAAAGTTATCTCAATGTTTCGCACAATCTGCACTCAAAAGCATTAAGAAATATGCTTATAGTGCAACACCAAAAGTCGAGAGATTACAAAGCCTATTAAGACAAGACATTTGCTATCACAAGAAATTAGATACATATTCCGATGCTTATGATTTAGTCCAAGAAGCAAGTTTGTTTCTCTGCAAATTCATTGGACACAAACTCGGTGAACTTTGCAAAAATTCCAAATCAAAATCTGGAAAGATAGACAATCTTAAAAATGCTTGTTTGAGAGTATTACAGGTATATCTACGAAAAGAATTAAAATTTTCAAATAACACAGTGGATGAAGAAGAATGTTTGGAACTTGCAGTGGATAAGTCAATCATTGAAGAAAAACCAGAATATTCAAAAGTTAAAGAAGTGTTATCTAAAATCATACAAAATAGGCTTGAATATCAAATCTTTGAATACTATTACAACGGTGTCGAACCAAAGCTTATTGCAGAATTTTTAGGAATTAGTGTAGATAAAGTTTACAAGCGAAGAAAAAAATTCAAAGATAGATATGTAATGCTTTGTATGTAAAAAAATCAAGTATTCCACGATAAAAAGTGGAATATTTTTTGAATATTGCCTTAACTTTCACATATTTTCGTGGCTCTATATAGAGAAGAATAGTAAAAATTGTGCGACTTTTTACCAAAAACTACAACTTTGTTTGCAAAAAGTATGTGAAAAGTACTAGTTTACTACCAGTTTTGTTCCTTACAATACAACCACATTTGTGCTATTCTCTTATTGAAATTAAATTAGACAACGCAAAATGGCAAGCCGAGAAGTTAGTTTTATTGGTATGCTCTGAGCCAAAATTTAAGAGTCAGTGGTTGCATTTATGGGCGTAGAAAAAATTTTTTCTATGTCTTTTTTAATTCCAAATTTTAGAAAAAAGGAGTTAAGAAAATGCAAACATTAAAAGTCGAAAATGTGAATGATTTGGACCTATCGTTTCTCTCAAATGATTTTTTCATTGAAATTTTAAGTTTAATCATTCAAAACAAAAAAGGACAATGCAACCCTGGCGTGTGCTTGTCTTGAACAAGTAAATGAGATCCTGGCGTGTGCTTGTCTTGATACAAGTGATTAGTCTTTCGGGTTCAAAGTTTAAACGAAAACTCACTCTTGTCAAAGGTAAAATGCATTGTTTCACAACCTTTGACAATAGTTTAAAAATCTAAATGTTAAAAATACAAATTCGTTTCCGTTTGTTTCGCCCCTGTCGAAAGATGAAATCTATAAAATAAAAGGAGAAAATAAAATGAAAACAGCAGTAATATATGCCCGTTACAGTTCTGACAGTCAATCTGAGCAAAGTATTGAAGGGCAGATTCACGTTTGCAAGGACTATGCAGAGAAAAATAATATTGTCATCGTTGACACCTACATTGATAGAGCAATGACAGGAACAAATGATAACCGAGTTGCTTTTCAAAAGATGCTGAAAGATAGCAACAAGCATCAATTTTCAATCGTGCTTGTCTACAAACTTGATAGATTTTCGAGAAACAAATATGAAAGTGTTATCCATAAGAAAACACTTAAAGACAACGGAGTAAGTCTTGTCTCTTGTATGGAAAACATACCAAACACTCCAGAAGGGACGCTTATGGAAACACTACTTGAAGGCTTTAATCAATATTTCAGTGAAGAACTAACTCAAAAAGTGAATCGTGGACTTCGAGAAAGTTGGCTCAAAGGCAATGCAACAGGCGGAAAGAAAGTTTTTGGATATGACATTGTAAACAAAAAATATGTGATAAACGAATATGAGAAGGAAATTATTTTGAAAGTATTTCAAATGTATGCAAGTGATTACAGAGCGAGAGTGATTGCCGAAACTTTGAATGAATTAGGTTATCACCGAAATAATGGCAAAAAATTTGATGAAAAATATGTGCTTTGGATTCTCCACAATTCAAGATATACAGGAGTTGTTGAACATCACGGAATTAAATATGACAAAATCTTTCCACGAATTATTGATAACAACCTTTGGAATAAAGTCAATGCAATAAACGAAGAAAACAAATTCGCACCAAGCAGAAAGAAAGAGATTTTTGATTATATTCTCTCTGGCAAACTTATCTGTGGAGAATGCAAACACAAAATGTATGGTGAAAGTGGAACAAGCCACACAAAAGATATTCACTACTACTATGTTTGTGCTTCACGAAGAAAGAAAAGATGTCCTTGCACTATGAAAGCAATTAAAAAGCAAGTGCTTGAAGATATAGTGATAAACACAATCACCCAACTTTTAAATAGTGAGCAAAACATACAATTCCTAACAAATGCGATTTTTAATTATCACCAAAAACACTCTCAAGATAACACCAATTTAAAACTTTTAGAGCAACGAAGAAAGGAAACATTTAATGCAAGCCAAAACATTTTGAAAGCCATCGAACAAGGAATAATCACAGATATGACAAAATCTCGCTTACAACAACTTGAAAATGAACTTGCCGAGTTAGATATTGAAATAACAAAAGAAAAGTATAGAGATAACTCGCTAATAACAAAGGAAGAAATCGAACAATTTTTACGAAAACAAGTGTTTGAAGATACACAAAACATAAAAATTCGCAAACTACTTGTAAACACCTTTGTTCGAGCAGTATATCTCTACAACGATAAAGTAGTAATTCTGTTTAACTATACAAACTCTCCAGATAAACCGAAATTTACAGTTGAGGAAAACATAGAAACTGAAAAGCAGATAAACTCTGCTTTATCTAATACACAGGGTTCGTGCTTATATCTCCACTCCGCACCAAATTAAACTTTGCGTGACAAACGCATTTTTTATTTTATAAAAATTAGTTCATAAAAGTGGGAGTCGAAGCCGAAG
The DNA here is from genome assembly GCA_944360075.1 of uncultured Clostridia bacterium. Lineage (GTDB taxonomy): Bacteria > Bacillota > Clostridia > Christensenellales > UBA1242 > Caccovivens. The sequence goes on from CALVTE010000006.1 coordinate 43,577, forward strand.
GCTAAACGGGTCCCCTGAAAATCGAGAGATTTTTAGGGCAAGGGCTCCCACCATCGGCACCAAAAAATTCTGCATATAAAAAGCAGTTTTTTTATTTAAATCACATGCATATAAAAAGTGGGAGTCGAACCCTTGGGTGAGACAGGGTTCCCTGAAAATCGAGAGATTTTTAGGGCAAGGGCTCCCACCATCGGCACCAAAGAATAATAAAACGAACCTTGAAAGAGAGTAAATCTCAACTTCAAAGTTCGTTTTTTTAGCGGCGCAATCTTTACAAAATTTTTCTCGCCCTGCTGCACGAGAAATATATCACCTGATATTTTTCAGATAATGTTTTGACAATTTGACTTGCCAAAGCAAATTTTTCGTCATCAATATTGACAAATGTGTCATCCAAAATGATTGGTGGCTTTTCTTGCTTATAAAGCTGGTCAAGCATGCCAAATCGCTGACAAATGACCACAAGGTCTTGATAGCCTCGGCTCAAAAATTGCAAATTTTTACCGCCTTTTTCGGTCATAATAAGAGCGTTCAGTTTGCTGTCAATTTTCACTTTTTCATTGGCTGAGAATTTTTCAAAAAGGGTCAAGAAATTTTCATTTAGCGGCTGAACAAACCTTTGGCTGACATTTTCTCTTGCGTTTTGCAAAAATTCAATCGCCGATTTTGTGATAGCAATTTTTTTGTTAAGAATTTCATTTTCGCTCTTCAACGCGGAGTAGTTTTGCCTTAGCAAATCAAGTTCACTCTCCAACTCTGCCAAATCATTTTGACAAGAAGCAAGCAAAAATTGGCTTTGAGCAATTTTGTTGTCAATTTCAGATTTTTGTTGGTAAAGTTGCCCTTCGTCCACCTGTTGTTTTGGAATTAGCAACAATTTTTGCTGCAAAAGCACAATTTCTTGTTGAATTTCAATCGTCTGTTTGCTGCTTGGTTTGCTCAAAACAAAAGTCAGAATGCCAGCAACGGCAAAAACCAACCCGACACCTATCCCCAAAGCAAGAGAAATTACTTTTGCAAGAGCAAGGGCAAAAAGCAGCACACCAAAGCCTATGGCAACTCCGCCAAGCAGCAGTTGTTTGACAGGTTTGCTGCCTTTTGAAAGTTCTTCAGCCAGCTGCAAATTCTTTTGGTTTAATGACTGCTCCAAAGTCTGCCTTTTCTCGTTTTGACTTTTCTGCTCTTTGACAATTTCAGTCTGTTTTTCAAAATGTTTTAAAAAGTCTTCATTCTCACTTTGCAACTTTTGGGCTTGCTTTTGCAACTGGGTTTCTTGGCTCTGCTTTTGTAAAATTTTGTCTTGCGCCTGCTCTATGTTTGAAACAAGCGCATTGATTTGAAAAGGCTTTGCAAGTTGCGAGACCAAACTTTTTCGTTTTTTCTCAAGCAGACTTATGGCCTGCTCAACCTTTTCTGCATCGTTGTTATACTTTTCAATTCCAGCCAGCGCAGCCACAACTTCATCTGTGGCAAGACTTTGAATGTCTGACTGCACAAAAAAGGTGGAAACGGAAAAAGTCTCCTCTCCAATGCCAAAAATTTGCTCTCCAAAATTTGTATCAAAATTTTTGCAAACCTTGTTGGTTTTAAGGTCAACCACCTGAAAAAAATCTTCTTCGGGAGTTTTGCCAAAAGTTCGAAAAATCTGATATTTTCCATCGCCTATCTTGGCCGTCAGATTTCCGCCATAAACTCCACCCTGCCAAGGCTCAAAACGGCTCCGCTGTGATTGAAAATCCTTTTTTCGCCCCTTTGCTTCCATTCCGTAGAGCATAGCTTTTATAAAAGCCGACAAGGTGCTTTTCCCCCAGCCATTTTGGTGAACAAACTGGTTGACACCATCCACAAAAGAGATGTCAAAATTTGAAAATTTCCCAAAATTTTCAATGTGCAAACTCAGTATTTTCATATCGACAAATCATCTCCTTGCAGCGCTTCAATTCCAATTCGTAAAATTTTGTTTTTGTCTTCTTCAGACAACTCGCTCTCTTCCACCAGCTTGATAAATTCAGCCTTAAAAGAAAGAACTTCATTCTTGTATTTTTCAAGGTCGATTTTGATTTTTGTTTTGTCAACTAATTCTATGTAAAAGCCTTGATAGTCTGAGCCGAGCTTGTCAAAATCAAACTCTTGCCCCTCTTGATAGTAACCGCGAAGCACCACCCTGATAATGTTTTGCTTCTGGCCAGAAACAAGTTTTTTTAGTTCCTCTTTCAACTGTTGCATATCGCAAATGTCTGAAATTGAAAAATCCAAAATCTTAAAATTGCGTTGCGCTAAAGGCTGAAAATGCGGCTTAAAATCCTCGTTTACAATGATATAGCCCTTTTGCCCACACTCGTCAAATCCGTTTGCAAAAAGAGCGCCGCTGTAGGCAAGAGTGGTTTGCCCAGACTGCCCCTGCCAAAAACTATGCTCATGACCAAGTGCAACATAATCAAATTTTTCTGTCAACAACTTTTCTATCTCAAGATAATCATTGTCAGCTTTGTTTGACACAGAGCCATGCAAAAGAAGAACATTCTTCTTGCTTTTGTCAAAATCTTTATAATTTTGACTTGCGCACCAAAAATCAACGTTTTCAGTGCGGAAAACCTTGTTTGACTCGTCTAGAATATGAAAATTTGCTGGCGCATCAGACAACATCGCCCTTTCATCATGATTGCCCTTAACATACAAAACAGGCTTTGCAAAATTTTCAACTTGCTGCCAAAAGGCCTTTTTTAGTTTTGACGAAACAAAATTTGAGTGGAAAAGATCGCCGCAAACAAGCACTATGTCACAGGGTTGAGAAAAAACTTCTGCAAGGGCTTGAATATGCTCTTGCGCCAAAACTTTTTGTTTGTCTGAAGGCAGCTTCAAATTTTTTGCCCCCAAATGCAAATCGGCCATATGCAAAATTGTTTTAACTATCATAAAAGCATTATATCACAAAACTTTTCTAAAACAAAATCATTTAAAAAAGAAGGCTTACAGCCTTCTGAGTGTGATAGCCCCGTCAGTTGAGAGAGAGTTTTGAGTTCCTCCGCCATTGACAAACAACGGATTTGTCAAATTTTCTTGATAATCTTGCGCTTGCACATCTTTTCGCTCTTTGCCCTGCGAGTTGTAAAAACTTACTGTAAAGCTAGATTGAGGGCTGTAATTTAGCGTGATGCTGCCCTTGATAGACTTGGCCACAATCTGGTTTTGCATAGCCAAATTGCCATCTATATTGATATTTGCACTTTCGCTGACCAAATTGATTTCCCCCTCAGTGTTTGCAAGCGAAACATTGATTGCGCCCTGCTTTGTTTCCAGCCAAGACCCTGCAGCCAATTTGTCGATGTTAAGCTGAGAATTGTCTGAAATTATAAAAATTTTAGCTTTTGTGGCATCGCCAATTGTCACATTGCTGTTGTTTGCAAAAGGCAAACTCACCAGCCCAGAGGCTTTGTCTATTGTGATGTTTGCGCCGTCAAACTTGTTGACCAAATCGTTTGCCTGCATATAGCCATGGAAATTTTGAATATCCATCGTTGAATTTTTTGTTTTTACATTGACATTGCAATCAACATCTGTTGCAGAAAAACTGCCACCTGTCAAATTATAATTGACAACAGCCCCTTTGCCGCCAGATATGTTTGCAAATTCAAAACTTCCATTTTCCCCTGAAATATTCAAGGTTGCCTCATCTGCCAAAGTGATGTCTTTTGATGAACGGAAAGAGCCGTTTTCGTTGGTCACTGAAAGGTGTGAGAAATTGCAATCCAAATATTTGCCAATAAGAATCGAGCCGGTTTGAGTGTGCAAAGTCACATCGCTAAAATTATAGTAGGTGTCTTCTTCAGTTAAAAGTTTTTGTCCGCCACCCAAGATGATTGAGCCCGCGTCTGTGCTCACACTCAGCGAGTTTGTCACATTTATCACCTCATCCTTTGGCAACAAAATTTTGACATAGCAGTTGTTGTTAAAATAAATCCAGCCTTCAGCATTAGTCACATTGATTGACAAAAGCGCTCTAGAATTTTCTTGCACCGAGTATTCTATGTTATAAGAAAATTGAGTGCTTTGATCGGCTTTTGCAAAGCCTGTTTGATAATTTTCGATTCTGATGGTTGTTTTTTCAATGCTTTGGTCGCGCATAATCTCAAAATTTATCAAATTGCCATCCACAACAATGTCGGTCGCCTTTGAAAGGTCGATATCTTCAGCATTTTGGCCGTCAGCTGTCACTTCGTCCACCCGATATTCTCTGACTTGAGAAAAATACTTCAGCCCAAGCAAATTCATGCCCGGATTGAAAACCATAATCACTGCCAAAATGAAAAATATGGCGACAGCAAAAAGAATAAGCATCATAAGATAATACAAAAAACCTCTACGCACTTTATCGCCAGCCATAATTCCCCCTTTTTATAAAACGATTATAACACAATAATAGCAAATAATCAATAGTTTTTAAAAAACAGCTTCAATCAAGCACAGCCTTTATCCTTCGGATGCCGCTTGAAGACGATTCTTCTTTTATGATTTTGAAATGGTGCAGCTCTTTTGTGTTTTCAGCATGAGGGCCGCCGCAAATTTCTTTGCTGACATCTCCGATTGAAAAAACTTTAACTTCCTGCCCATATTTATTAGTGAAAGTCCCATGCGCGCCGCTCTCTTTGGCCTGCTCATAACTCATCACTTGGCATTTGACTGGAAGAGCTTTTTCGATGGCATCGTTGACAAAATCTTCAACGGCCTTGATTTCTTCCGACGTCATTTTATGGTCGAGATTAAAATCAAAACGCAAACGCTCTGGAGTTATGTTTGAGCCTTTTTGAACAACATCTTTGCCATAAAAATGCTGCAATGCAGCCAAAAGCAAATGGGTGGCTGTATGCAAGTGAGCAGACTGTTTTGACGTGTCTGCCAAACCGCCCTTAAACATTCCCGCGGTGGCCTGACGAGATTTTTCTTGATGCTCTTTAAACATATTTTCAAAGCCTTCTCGGTCGACCTTATAACCCCGTTCTTTGGCAAGTTCTTCTGTCAATTCAAGCGGAAAGCCAAAGGTGTCGTAAAGGCGGAAAGCGCTTTTGCCGCTGATGATATTTTCAACCTTTTCACCTGTCCTGCTTGCAAACTCTTTGTGCCTTTCAATGCCCGAGATAACCTTGTTGAATTCTTTGTGCCCTTCTTCAATGGCCTTTGAAAATTTTGCAACTTCCTTCAAAAGTTCATCTTTTATAAATTGCCTGTTTTGTTTTATATCTTGATAATCTTGCCCGTATTCGTCCACGTAAATATCCACAATATCGGCAAAAAGGTCACTGTTAAATCCAATATTTCTGCTGCAGTTGACCGCTCTTCGAATAAATCTGCGCAAAATATAGCCCTGCCCAACATTTGAAGGCACAACTCCTTTTGCATCGCCAAGAATAAAAGTGGATGAACGCAAATGGTCTGTGATGATGCGATAAGACCTTGTTGCCCACTCGCTTTCTTCATATTTGACGTTAGCTTTTTGGTTGATAAAATCAATCACCCTTTTCAAACATCCACTGTCATACACGCTTTTCGCACCGTTTAATATGGCAACCGTTCGCTCAAGCCCCATTCCTGTGTCGATGTTTGGTCTTTCAAGTTTTTCAGCCCTTTCGCCAGCATTTTTGACCACATATTGCATAAAAACATCGTTCCAAATTTCAAGATATTTGCCGCAGTCGCAACTTGGCGAGCAATCTTTGCTGCATTTTTCTTTGCCAGTGTCATAAAACATTTCGCTGTCTGGCCCACAAGGCCCAACACCGCCACCAAGCGCCCACCAATTATCCTTGCTGGTGAAAAAGATTTCTTTTATTCCGCATTCTTTCCAAGCCTGAAAAGCTTCTTCATCCTTTGGCGCAACATCGTTTCCGGCAAAAACAGTCACAGCCAATCGGTTTTTGTCAAGGCCAAGATATTCTGGACTGGTCAAAAATTCATAGCTGAGTTTTATCATCTCTTTTTTATTGCACTGACCAAGAGTCCAATTTCCGAGCATTTCAAAAAAGGTAAGGTGGCTGCCGTCACCCACCGAATCAATGTCGCTTGTTCTGATGCAGCGTTGAACGTCATAAATTTTATCGCCCGCTGGGTGTTTTTCTCCCAAGAGATAAGGCACTAGCGGATGCATACCTGCTGTTGTGAAAAGCACAGTTGGGTCGTTTTCTGGTATGATAGAAAACCCCTCAATTTTTTTAAAGCCATGTTTTTCAAAAAATTTAAACCATTTTTCTTTTAGTTGTCTGTCTGTAATCATAATTTTCCCTTTTTTCAACGAAGATTTTATCACATTGCCAACTCTTTTGGCAAGTCAAATTCGGCCTTTTATGCCAAAATCTTTTCAATATTGCACTTTTTTTAGGTATAGCCCTTGCGGCGGCATCGTTCTTCCGCTCATAGAGCGCTGTCCACTTTTAAGCGCCAGCAAAATTTTTTCTTTGCTCAGTTTGCCCAAACTGTAATCCACCATTGACCCTACCAAAATTCTGACCATGTTCATAAGAAAGCCATTGCCTGTGATTTCAAAAACAATATTGCTTTTCTTTTTTGTGATCTCGATCGAATAAATTTTTCTGACAAAATTTTGCGCGCTTGTTTGGCTGCTGCAAAAACCTTTAAAATCATGCTCTCCCATAAACACAGAAGCAATCTCTTCAAGTTTTGGCAGGCTGAGATTTTTGATAAATGCCGCTCGGTTTGCCAAAAAGCAGTTTCTTTCTCCCGTGCAAATTTTGTATAGATATGTTTTTGCCTTTGCATCAAACCTGGCATGAAAATCCTCTGGCACTTTTTTTGCCGATAAAATTTGAATGTCTGGCGGCAAAATTCTGTTTAAAATCATCTTTATTTTGTTTGTCGGGCAACTATTGTCAACATCAAAGTGAGCCATCTGCCCAAGAGCGTGTACTCCTGCATCAGTTCTTCCGCTTGCAAAAACTTCGGTTTGAATTTTAAAAGCTGACAAAATTGCCTTTTCAATTTCGCCCTGCACCGTTCTCAAGCCATCCTGCCTTTGCCAACCATGAAAATTTGTGCCATCATAGGCAATTTTTAACAAAATTCTTTTCATGTTTTTATTATACAAAATTTAGCCCTTCTCTGCAAGTTTTTTGGCTTTGATTTCCAACTTTTCGTTTGACATTTTATCGGAAAAAAATATATACTAAAATCGAGGTTTATATTAAGATGAAAAAAATTATTGACGGCGCCACAGCCGCAGCAACAATTGCTTACAAACTAAGTCAAATCATCCCTATTTATCCCATCACTCCCTCTTCGCCTATGGCTGAATTTGCAAGCGAGCAAAGTTCAAAGCAAATCAAAAATGTGTTTGGTCAAGATGTCAAAGTGATTGAAATGCAATCGGAAGGCGGGGTGAGTGGTTTGCTGCACGGAGCAGCCCTTTCTGGGGCGCTGGGCAGCACTTTCACCTCGTCACAGGGGCTGCTTTTGATGCTGCCAAATTTATACAAACTTGCCGGCGAAAATTTGCCCGCCGTCATTCATGTTGGCGCAAGAGCAGTTGCCTCTCATGCCCTTTCAATTTTTGGCGACCATAGCGATGTTATGTCAGTCCGCTCAAGCGGAGTTGTTATGCTTTGCAGCGACAGCGTTCAAGCAAGCCACGACCTTGCCCTTGCCGCGCATCTTTTGGCGCTAAAATCTTCTTTGCCCGTGCTTCATTTTATGGACGGATTTCGCTCGACGCATGAAATTCAAAAAATCGAGGTTTTTGAAGACGAAAGCATAAAAATCTTGGCTGAAAAAGATGTTGAAAACTTTGCAAAACGCAATCGCAACCTTCAGTTTGGCACAGCGCAAAACCCCGACACTTTTTTCCAAAACCGCATGGCAAGAGAGGTGCTTTATCAAAACGTTGACAAAAACTTGCATGAAGTTTTTAAAAAAATTTTTGACTTATGCCACAGAAAATACCAGGCCTTTGAGTTTTATGGCAACAAAAACGCTGAAAATGTGATTGTTGCCATGGGCTCATCTTGCAAAACGATAGAAGAATACATCGACAAACATCCAAAAGAAAAAATTGGGCTTGTCAAAGTTGTGCTTTACCGACCATTTTTGAAGGAAGAATTTTTGAAAAGTCTTCCAAAATCAGTCAAAACCATCTCCGTGCTTGACAGAACAAAGGAAAGCGGAGCTTATCCACCACTTGCCTTGGATGTGATTGCTTGTCTGCAAGAGCAAAAAAGCAGCATTGAAGTGTTGTCGGGAGTTTACGGCCTTGGCGGAAAAGAGTTCACGCCAAATTGCGTTGAAGCGGTTTATCAAAACATGAAAGGTCAAAAGAAAAACAACTTTTCTGTTGGCATTGAAGATGACGTGACCTTCTCCTCTTTGCAACTAGAAAAATCAGAAGAAGAAGAAAAAAGTTTTAACATCAAAATTTTTGGGCTTGGCTCGGACGGCTCGGTTTCAGCAAGCAAGTCAACCATCAAAATTATCGGCCGCTGCACCGACCTTAACGTTCAGGCATATTTTGAATACGACTCAAAAAAATCAGGAAGCATTACGCAAAGTCATATCCGCCTTTCGCAAAAGCAAATCAAGTCAAGTTACCTTTTGAGTAGCGCTGATATAATTTCGATAAACAACTTTTCTTTCGTCCACAGATACAACTGCCTTAAAGGAATAAAGAAAAATGGAATTGTGCTTTTAAACACAATTTTCACAGGCAAAGAGCTCGGCAAAGTGCTGCCAACAACTTTTGTTGAACTGCTCAAACAAAACAGCTGCAAGCTCTATGCTGTCAATGCGCAAAAACTTGCCAAAGAGCATAATCTTGGGAACAAAATCAATATCATCATGCAAACAGCCTTGTTTGCCTGCACAAACTTGCTTCCAAAAAATCAAATTTTAGGCGAAATTGAAAGCGAAATTATTGAAAATTTTGCAGTGAAAGGCAAAAAAGTGGTTGAAAACAACATCAGTGCCGCCAAATCGGTTTTTGGAGAGGTTGAAGAAGTTGACTATTCTCGTTTTGCAGGCGCAGACCATCAGTATGTAAAAAAAGGCAACGAGTTTTACAACAAAATCATGTCAAAACTTGAAAAACTTGAAGGCGACAGCTTGCCGGTAAGCGCTTTTAATAGTGACGGCTCAGCTCCACTTGACACCAGCAAATATGAAAAGCGCGGCATTGCCCTAAGCCTTCCGCAATTTGTCAAAGAAAATTGCGTGCAATGCGGAATGTGCACAATCGCCTGCCCTCACTCCGCTCTGTCCAGCCTTCTTGTCAATGAAGAAGATGTGGCAGAGGCAGACCGCAAAGATTTTGCCAATGCGATAGGCTTTGAAGGCAAACTTTTCAAAATTTTGCTTTCTCCAGAAGATTGCACAGGCTGTGGTGTTTGCGCTCGCACCTGCCCTGCCATCAAAAAAGCACTTGTGCTTACAGCGGCAGAAAAGATTTTGGAAGAGAGCAAAAAAACATACGAAAAATATTCTTGCTTGCCTTTGCAAAAACAAAACAAATTTTCAACCGACTTTGCAAAAGGTTTGCAATTTTGTCCATCTCTCTTCAAGTTTCCCGCTGCCTGTGCCGGTTGCGGACAGACGGCATACATCAAAATTTTGACTATGCTAAATGGCTCAAACATGGTCATTGCAAACGCAACAGGCTGCTCGTCAATTTATGGTGGTAGTTATGGCTTCTGCCCTTTTGCCACAGATGAAAAGGGGCAAGGCATCACTTGGGCGAACAGTTTGTTTGAGGATAATGCTGAGTTTGGACTGGGGATTGCCCTTGCTGAAAAACAAAAAAAGTCGGGCAAAAAGGTGTGGATTATTGGCGGAGACGGCTGGGCTTACGATATCGGTTATGGCGGGCTTGACCACGTGCTTGCAAGCGGCGAAAACGTCAACATTTTGGTTTTAGACAACCAATCTTACTCAAACACTGGTGGTCAGGCCAGCAAAGCAACTCCAACGGGAGCAAGCATAAAATTCAGCGAGCAAGGCAAAACTTCTCGAAAGAAAAATCTTGGGCTGATGGCGCTAAACTATAAAGACGTGTTTGTTGCCCAAATCGCACTTGGCAAAGACATGAGCCAAACAATAAAAGCGCTCAAAGCAGCGCAAGAATATCAAGGCCCAAGCCTTGTGATTGCCTTTTGCCCTTGCGTAAACCAAGGCTACGACCTGTCTAGGTCACTTGAAGAAGAGCGCCAAGCGGTAGATTGCGGCTTCTGGCCACTCTACACCTATCATCCACAAACTCAAAAATTTGAATTACAAAGCCAAATGGATGAAAAGCTTTATCAACAATTATTGCAAAATGAAAGGCGCTTTAGCTTGACAAAAGACAACAACAAACAATATCTTCTTGACAAGCAACAACAGCAAGCCAAAGAAGAATTTGAAATTTTAAAGCAAAAAAGTCAAAAAAATCAGTAAAAAAATGCACAAAAGTGCATTTTTTTAACAAATTTTGTCCAAAAATCGATTGACTACGCTGATATATTTTTTCTTGTCGACATCATAACTTTCTGTATGTTTTGCGCCTTTGGCAATATAGAGACTACGCCTTTTCTCCTCGAGCGAATGATAAATGTTATACCCCATTTCAGTCGGCACAAAATCGTCATCGCTGCCATGAATGACAAGCAGCGGCAAAGAAGTTTTTTTGAGTTGTTTAATGCAGTCGGCCTGTTTCATATCATAACCATTTTTTCGATTTGCAAACTTGACAAACATTTTCAAGAGCAGTTTTGGATGCGCTTTACACTTGTTATAGACATGGCAAACCTGTCTGAAAGTGTTGTCAAAGCCGCAATCTTCAATAATGCCCAGCACCTTGCAACTGCACTGTTGAGCACTGGCGTTGCAAACGGCGCTTGCCCCCATCGATTGACCAAAAAGCACAATGCTGTAGCGGCTGTTTTTTTGCGCAAGAAATTCGCACCAATCAGCCACATCAAGCCTGTCAACCCAGCCCATACCAACAGTGTCGCCCCCGCTTTTTCCATGAGCACGATTGTCAACAGCAAGCACATCAAAACCGCGTTTGAGAAAAATATCGGCAAACTTTGCCATGTCAACATAATTGCCACCATAGCCGTGCACGAGAAGTGCCACATAGTTGCTCGAATTTGAAAAATATT
>CALVTE010000007.1 GCA_944360075.1 uncultured Clostridia bacterium
ACCGGGCAGGCGTCAGCCCCTATACTTCATCTTACGATTTAGCAGAGACCTGTGTTTTTGGTAAACAGTCGCTTGGGACAATTCGCTGCGGCCAACATTGCTGCTGGCACCCCTTCTCCCGAAGTTACGGGGTCATTTTGCCGAGTTCCTTAACAAGGGTTATCCCGTTCGTCTTATGATTCTCTCATCGTCTACCTGTGTCGGTTTGCGGTACGGGCACCTAATACTATCTAGCAACTTTTCTCGCCAGTGTGAATTCATGGACTTCGCTACTAGTTTTCACTCCCCATCATCACCTAGGGTGAACTTAAACGGTACTTCACTCATTTAACCCCTCATGATTTAGACGCGTATTTCCATCAACGCGCATCCACTATCCTACTGTGTCATTGCATCGACTCTTAATCGTATTTTGGTGGTACTGGAATATCTACCAGTTGGACATCGCCTACGCCTTTCGGCCTCAGCTTAGTTCCCGACTTACCCTGGGCGGACAAGCCTTCCCCAGGAAACCTAAGACTTTCGACGGCATAGATTCTCGCTATGCTCTCGCTACTCATGCCGGCATTCTCTCTTGTTTGCAGTCCACGGCCCCTTACGATACCGCTTCTGCCCGCAAACATTGCTCCTCTACCAATCCAAGATAAACTTGAATTCCTAAACTTCGGTGTATGGTTTTAGCCCCGTTGAATCTTCGGCGCACTATCACTCGACCAGTGAGCTATTACGCACTCTTTTAATGAATGGCTGCTTCTGAGCCAACATCCTGGTTGTCTGTGCAATCTCACATCCTTTTCCACTTAACCATTACTTTGGGACCTTAGTTGTAGATCTCGGCTGTTTCCGTTTCGACAATGAAACTTATCTCACACTGTCTGACTCCTTGCAAACAATTGACTGGTATTCGAAGTTTGATAGGATTCGGTAACCCGCGAAGGCCCCTAGTCCATTCAGTGCTCTACCCCCAGCAATCTTAAGCAAAGGCTAGCCCTAAAGCTATTTCGAGGAGAACCAGCTATAACCAGATTCGATTGGCGTTTCACCTCTAACCACAAGTCATCCCCGGACGTTTCAACGGACGTGGGTTCGGTCCTCCACGGCGTGTTACCGCCGCTTCAACCTGCTCATGGTTAGGTCATCTGGTTTCGGGTCTACGATATGCAACTAATTCGCCCATTTCAGACTCGCTTTCGCTTCGGCTCCGTGATTTAAATCACTTAACCTTGCTACATACCGTAACTCGCCGGCCCATTCTACAAAAGGTACGAGATCAACCTAGCACCTCATGGTGCGTCGGCCTTTCTCTGCTTGTAAGCATACAGTTTCAGGTTCTCTTTCACTCCCCTCCCGGGGTTCTTTTCACCGTTCCCTCACGGTACTATTCGCTATCGGTCACTAGGTCGTATTTAGCCTTACGAGATGGTCCTCGCATATTCACACAGGATTTCACGTGTCCCGCGCTACTCTGGAATCTGCTAGACGGCTGTCAAATTTCGGTTACGGGGCTATTACCCTGTATCGCGTTATTTTCCAAAAATCTTCACCTATCATTCAGCCTATCACATCGCAGTCCTAAACCCTTAGCAGATTTCTCCACTAAGTTTGGGCTCTTGCAGTTTCGCTCGCCACTACTCCCACAATCGTTTGTTTACTTTCTTTTCCTCCGCTTACTTAGTTGTTTCGGTTCAGCGGGTTCCCCTCATAACATTATGGATTCATGTTATGATACTACAACATGACTTGTAGTGTGTTTCCACATTCGGAAATCTACGGGTCACAGATCATTTGCATCTCACCGTAGCTTATCGCAGCTTATCACGTCCTTCTTCGGCGCCTAGTGCCAAGGCATCCCCTATATGCTCTTTGTAGCTTAATCATTTTTCAATGAATTGGATTCTTAGCATTTTCGCTATAAGAAATAATTCTTATTCGAACTTCTTGTTTTCTTTTTACTCGACGTAAATTGAAATAGCAATGATATTCGTATTACAACTTATATTAACAAGCGTAATTGAATATTTGCTCGTTTTACATTCTGTAAAACTCTGTTATGTAGTTGTCAAGGTTCTATGCTCACCCTCCAGGCATCAGCCCTTCCTTGTGGGTTAGCATGAGTATAATATCACAAAGCAAAGAACAATGTCAACAGTTTTTTCAAAAAAATTTTAAAAATTTTAGATTTTTTTTTGTTTTTTTTATTTTTGTTCCAACACATTTCCGTGTGTTTGCTATTTTGGTAAAAAATCGGCTGTGTTTGGTCATTTTTTTTGCTGTTTAAAACACATTTTTACAGGAAAAAAATCTTTTTCTGACAACAAAAAAATATTTTTTGTTTAAATTGCAAGAAACGTTTGCGGTAAATTTTAAATAATGTTATAGTTACAATATATGTTATATATAAGAATAATTAAAAGGATTGACTGATGAAAAAACAAGGAATATTTTCCGCCATAAAAACATTGTGGACTGTTGGCAACACCAAAGACCGTTTTGTTTTTATCTTTTTATTGTTTGGAGCGATCATTCGTGCAGTGACGGTTTTGGTTGTGCCTCTTATAACCGCCTGCATTGTTTCCAAAATTGCTGGAGAGAGAGCCGGCATTCTGTCATTCTATTTTCCAGATGAGATGAGCCTTTTTTCGGTTTGCTTATATTGCTTTCTTCTTTATTTTGGCTTGCAAATTTGTTCCACCGTCATTCGGGCTTCAATCAGGCTTTTTGCAACAAAAATGAGAACCAAGACAAACGTCTATGCTTTGAAGCTGGTTTTGGCCTATCGAAAAAACTTTGACATCAAAATGACCAACGGAGAGGCAAGCTACATATTAAAAAACGCCAGTGATAATGTGGATATTTTTATAGAAAGCAGTTTGGTGGAAGTGCTCTGCCCGATGCTGTCGGCAATTTTTGCTTTTTCATACATTGCAAGTTTAAATCCAATAACGCTCGGCGTGATCTGTGCCACCCTTGTGCTTTTTGCCTGTGCCATGAAAACCAGAATATATCTTGACGGCAAGGTTTACAAAAAGCTGGAAAATATAAACGGCAAGATCAACAACCATGTTTTGAACAATCTTGAAAATTTGTCTTTTGTAGGATTTTTAAAATCTCGAAAAACAGAAGTTGGGATTTCGAAAAATCTAAACCAAGAGTTTTTTAAGACTGACAAAAAAAGAATTTTGGTTTACAGTTTATACTGGCTGTTTATCTATATTGTTGAATTTGCCTCTGCCCTGCTGGTGGTTCGACTCGTTTTAAATCAAAATCTAAACAGCACTCAAATTCTTTCAATTCTGATTATCGTCATACCATATATACTAAACATTTTCACCTATCTAGACAACCTTGGAGCCGTGATTGGCCGATGCCAGCGCTACGGCATTGCAATCTCAAGAATAGATTTGGTAAAAGCACAGCCGCAAGAAATATTGCAGCAATCGTTGCCGCCAGAGAGCAAAAATCTGATTTCGGTGGAAAAATTGCCTGAAGAAACAAGTATAGACAAATTGCATTTGGCAAACTTGAAAATTGATATCGGGCAGTTTCATATGCAATATGACGCCATTTTTGAAAAAGGAAAAATAACTTGTGTGGTTGGCGAGAGTGGGCATGGGAAAACCACAATGATCAAGGGCATGCTTGGGCTGGTTGAAAGCGCTGGAGGTTATGTTGCTGTCAATGACCAATACAAACTCAACAACCTATTCTTTGAAAATGACAAGATTTCTGTTTGCTTTCAAGAGAATAATTTGTTTGATCGCAGCATTATGGAAAATGTGCTATACCCCGATCGCACTTGCGACAAAACAGTGCAGCAGCTGCTTCGCACCTTTAATCTTGAAAAGATTGTTGCAAGAGAAGATTTGAATTTTAAAAACAAACTTTCTGGCGGAGAAAAAAAGAGGTTGAATTTTGTCCGCTGCGCCTCTCAAAAAGCCAATATCTACATTTTTGATGAGCCCACAAATGATTTGGACGAAAAAAACGTGAAAAAGGTTTTGAAGGTTTTGAGCAAGTTGAAAAAAGAAGCGATAGTCATCGTCATTTCACACGACAAGCGCGTTTTTGAAAAAGCAGACAATATTGTTCTGATTTAAAAAAGGCTAAACGGCCTTTTTTTATTGCTTTGTGAAAAACTACTCTCTTTCACGATTATGGCAATTTTTCTCTTCCCCTTTTGCCTTAAAGTCAACCAATTTTTAGAGCGGCCACTGCTTAAGCCATGCAGTTTTAATATAGTATATATATAGAATATATATAATACTAATAATATAGGACAAACAAAAAAAATCAACAACAAAAATGTTTGACAACGATAAAAAAATGATATATACTAAAAATACAATTTTTGCGATGATTGGGCTTGGCAACCCATGAGCAGAACGTTTGGTCTTGCGAAAAGACTGCAATGAAGGTGCCTTTTGGCATAAATTAGGGTGGAACAGCGGTTGAAAAGTCGCCCCTATACGAATTTTCGTGGGGGCTTTTTTGTTTCCCATAGAGAGAAGGAGAATTTTATGAAAGAAATTAAAGCAACAATGGACAAAATCGTTTCGCTGTGCAAAAATCGAGGGTTCATCTTCCCGGGCAGCGAGATTTATGGCGGAATGGGCAACACTTGGGATTACGGCCCGGTTGGAGTGGAATTTAAAAACAACATCAAACGGGCATGGTGGAAAAGGTTTGTGCAAGAAAGTCCAAACACCTACGGGCTTGACGCTGCCATTTTGATGAACAGCAGAGTGTGGGAAGCCAGCGGCCACACCACTTCTTTTTCCGATCCTCAAATGGATTGCAAAAAATGCAAAACAAGACACCGTGCCGACAACCTTATCGAAGCCCACTCGAAAGGTCAGATCAATCCCGACCTTATGAGCAACGAAGAGATGCAGTCATACATTCAGCAGCATCACGTTTGCTGCCCAAAATGCGGAAATTTTGACTGGACACCTATCAGACAGTTCAACCTTATGTTTGAAACTTCCCGCGGTGTGACCGAAGAGGGCCAGAACAAGATATATCTGCGCCCAGAGACTGCACAAGGCGAATTTGTCAATTTTTTGAACGTTCAGCGCTCTTGCCGCGCAAAAGTGCCGTTTGGGATTGCGCAAATTGGAAAAGCTTTTCGAAACGAAATCACCCCTGGCAACTTTATTTTCAGGACAATAGAGTTTGAGCAGATGGAGCATCAATGGTTCTGCAAAGACGGCGACGACGAAAAATATTACAACCTTTTCAAAGAAAAGGCGATGAATTTTGCCCTTGACCTTGGTATAGACAAACAGCATTTGCGCTTTCATGACCATGACAAACTTGCCCACTATGCTCGGGCGGCTTGCGACATACAATATCTTTTCCCTATGGGCTGGAACGAACTTAACGGCATTCACAACCGCAGCGACTATGACCTGTCGCGCCATCAAGAATACAGTGGCAAGTCTATGCTCTATCTCGACCCTTTCACTGGCGAGAAATATGTGCCAAACGTGATTGAATATTCAATTGGTGCTGACAGACTCACGCTTGCGCTTTTGTGTGAAGCCTATGACGAAGAAACTTTGGAAAACGGCGAAACACGGGTTGTAATGCATTTCCACCCTGCTATTGCACCATATAAAGTTGCAGTTTTGCCTTTGCAAAAAAATCTGTCAGAAAAGGCTAAAGAAGTTTACGCAATGTTATCAAAAGAGTTTATGTGCGATTATGACGAGGCTGGCTCAATCGGCAAGCGATATCGCAGACAAGACGAAATTGGCACTCCTTTCTGCGTGACCATCGACTTTGACACTTTGGAAAACAACACTGTGACCATCCGCGACCGTGACAGCATGGGTCAAATCAGATTGCCAGTCGACCAACTTGCTGAATATGTGGCAAGCAGAACAAATTTCAACTAAAAAAGGCAAAATTATGAAAAATTTGAAACAAATTCAAGCAAAACGAAAACAAATCAAAGAAATATGCTCGGCTCTCAAACTGCTTGGCAAACAAGAGCAAATCAAAAACAAAAATTTTGTGATAGACTGCTCTGACATTTTTGCCTATGTGCGCAAGAAAAAGATTGTGCCCTTTGACCAGCTTGCTTTGCTGGAAAAAATGGTGCTCAAGTTTGCAAATGCAGAAGAATGTTTGATTTTTTTGCAAATCACACCGCTCAGCCCAGAACAAAAACAGCCCCTGCTTGAAAAACTTTGCCAAAGCCAAAACATATACCTGCTTGACAAACTTTATCGCGACTTGCAAAAGACAGAACAGGGCTTCAATCAGTATGGCATCAAACTTTGCCTGACCGACTCGCAAAAACTTATGCTTGAGCGCGCCATAGAACAGGCCGAACAGAAAAATAAATAGCCTTCAAACAAAAAACTTTGCAGTTTTATGCAAAGTTTTTTTGTTTTAAATTGCGCTCCAGCCTTCGCTTTGCATTTTGGTCAAAATCCAGTTGGAGTTGCCCGCATACTCAGCCGGCGGCTCTTGAAACTGCCCTGCCAAACTCAAACCTTTTGGCACCGGACTGCTGTCAAAATTCAGCCATGCAAAACCACTGAAATCACTGCCGGTGTAAACCTTTTTGCTTGTCCCTCCACTTGTGATTATGCCAACAATGTTTTCAATCGTGCCGTTGCCACTGTTGCTGCCAACCAGCGAAATTTCACTGTCACTCTCCGCCACCGCATAGCAGTTGGAAATTGTGGCTGGAGCGACATAGATATCTCCAACAATCGCCCCGACACTAGAACTTCCATTGATCACACCTTCAAAACCACAATTTGTTACTGCGGCACTATCAGAAACAGTCCCAACAATTCCGCCGACGAACTCTTCTCCGCTGACCGAACCGGTGTTATAACAATTCTCTACTATGGCATAAGTAAACCCCACAACTCCGCCGACATCACTATAACCTTCTACCGAACCAGTGTTATAACAATTTGTGACTGTGCAGCCTTTCCGAGCGCTCCCCACAATTCCGCCGATATAACTATATGTCTTTAATAAACTTACTACCGAGCCTGTGTTATAACAGTTTGAAATAGTGCCATTAGCACTCCCCACAACTCCGCCGACAGAACTAATTGAACCACTGACAGAACCGGTGTTATAACAACTCTCTACTACTGTGCTGTTGCTGTCAGCAGCCCCCGCAACTCCGCCGACATCACTATAACCTTCTACCGAACCGGCGTTATAACAATTTGTGACTGTGCTGTTGTCAGCAGCATTCCCCACAACTCCACCGACATATCGATCACCTTGCACAAAGCTGTCAATCACGCCAACATTTGAAATTGAGGCAAGGTTTGTTGATGAGCGGCCATAGACATGCCCAAACAACCCTTGATAGCTATAACCATGGCTTGAACCTGCAGGTGTGAAGACACCTGACACTGTGTGGCTGCCACCGTCGTAGCAACCTGAGAAATAGCTTAAAATATAAGCGACATCACGCAGATAACCTATGCCTATAGGCTTCCAGTAATATGCTGACAGATCAAGGTCTGCTGTTTGCTCAAAATATATACCGGAGTAATAGTAAGAACCTGAAGCATGGCTTACCTCGATTGGATGGTTTGTATAAATCGTCCAGGAAAGGTAGGCCAAATCCCACTCCGATTGAATAAGGTATGGGTCATCTTGGCTGCCGCTGCCTGAAAGGGTGTAGTTATTGAAGTCTTTGCCCGCTGCTGACCAAACCGCCTCATCTGTCCAGTAAATGATTTGGCTGAAATCGACAACAAAACTTTGCAGCACTGGATAACCATCGTTTGTTGGAATATAGTCCGGTGCTCTAACAATCTTCCACGTATTTTCAAAGTCCCAAGGGCTGTCAGCGCTCCAAACAAGGCTACCATCCGAGTTTACCGCATCGGCTGAATACCAGTCTTGGTTTTTTGCCCACTCTTCAACCGGCTTGTCAATCTTGACCGCCGAACCAGAGCCTAAACCTATGCCTTTATTAAGAGTGCAATTCCCGCCATAATACGTATTTGAAATTGCGCTGTTGCTATAACCATTCCCCACAACTCCGCCGACTTGTCTTGAACCGCTGACAGAACCGGTGTTAAAACAATTCTTGATTGTGCTGCCACTATAAGCATTTCCCAAAACTCCACCGGCATAATCTGAGGCACTGACAGAACCGGTGTTATAACAATTTGTAATTGTGCAGCTACTACTGCCAAAGCTATAAGCATGCCCCGCAACTCCGCCGACATAACCTAGGCCGCTGACCGAGCCGGTGTTGTAACAATTTTCTACTGTGCTTTTGCCGCCAGCATTCCCCACAACTCCGCCGACATAATAGCCTGAGCCTTCTACCGAACCGGTGTTGTAACAATTTGTAATTGTGCTACTATTGCTAATATACCCCACAACTCCGCCAACATAATTACTTGAAGCGTTGACCGAACCTGTGTTGTAACAATTCTCTACTGTGCTGTTTCCGCCAGCATACACCACAACTCCGCCGACATCTTCATAACCCTGCACAAAACTGTCAATCACGCCCACATTTGAAATTGCGGCTTTGCTTGTCGATGAGCTGCCTCTGACATTCCCAAACAACCCTTGATAGTTATAACCATTGCCTTCGCCTGCAGGTGTGAAGACACCTGACACTGTGTGGCTGCCTCCGTCGTAGCAACCTGAGAAACGTCGATTTGCACTTGTGCCATCACGCAGAAAAACTATGCCAATCGGCTGCCAGTAGTATGCCGACAGGTCAAGGTCTGCCGTCTGCTCGAAATATATGCCGGAGTAATAATAAGCGCTTGAAACATGGCTTGCCTCGATTGGATTGTCTGTATAAATTGTCCAAGAAAGGTAGGCTAAATCCCACTCCGATTGAATAAGGTATGGGGCACCTGGGCTGCCGCTGCCTGAAAGGGTGTAGTTATTGAAGTCTTTGCCCGCTGCCGACCAAACCGCCTCGTCCGTCCAGTAAATGACTTGGCTGTTGCCACCAACACCTTGCAACATTAGATAACCATTGTTTGCTGCACAATCTGGTGCGTTTTCAACAAACTCCCACACATTTTCAAAATCCCAAGGGCTGTCAGCGCTCCAAACAAGGCTGCCATCCGAGTTGATCGCATTGGCAGAATACCACTCCTTGTTTTTTGCCCATTCTTCAACCGGCTTGTCAATCTTAACCGCCGAACCAGAGCCTTCACCTATGCCAACATCTAAAGTGCAGTCTCCTCCATAATAGGTGTTAGAAATTGTGCTGTCAGAAGCCCACCCCACAACTCCGCCGACAAAATTTGAGCCGCTGACCGAACCGGTGTTATAACAATTTATGACTGTATCGCCTATAGCCCACCCCACAACTCCGCCGACATGATCACCTGAAGCGTTAACCGAACCGGTGTTATAACAATTCTTTATTGTGTTGTCACTATAAGTATTCCCCGCAACTCCGCCGACATGATCGCCCGAACCGATGACTGAGCCGATGTTATAACAATTTGCAACCGTGCTGTCCCTAACATACCCCACAACTCCGCCAACGTCATCTCCTCCGCTGACCGAACCGGTGTTATAACAGTTTGTGACTGTGCTCTTGATGCTAGCATACCCCACAGCTCCGCCGACATCTCTATAACCTTCTACCGAGCCGGTGTTGTAACAGTTTGTAATTGTGCAACTACTACTGCTACTGCTAGAAGCATACCCCACAACTCCACCGACACGACTTTTCGAACCGCTGACCGAACCGGTGTTATAACAGTTGATGATTGTGCAGCTACTACTGCTACTGCTCCAAGCCTCTCCCACAACTCCGCCGACATAATCACCTGAAGCATTAACCGAACCGGCGTTATAACAATTCTCTACTGTGCTGCTGCTAGAAGCACGCCCCACAACTCCGCCGACAGAACTTGAACCGCTGACAGAACCGGTGTTATAACAGTTTGTAACTGTGCTCTTGCTGCCAGAAGCACTCCCCACAACTCCGCCGACATCACTATAACCTTCTACCGAACCGGTGTTATAACAGTTTGCGACTGTGTTGCCACTTTGAGTAAAACCCACAACTCCGCCAACAGAATCGCTCGCACTGCTGACAGGACCAGTGTTATAACAATTTGTTGCTGAACCAATGCCCACAATTCCTCCGACATGATTACCTGAAGCGTTAACCGAACCGGTGTTGTAACAATTCTCTACTACTGCGGTGTTTATGCCAGCGCCCCCGACAACTCCGCCGACATAATTGCCTGAGCCTTCTACCGAGCCGGTGTTATAACAATTCTTGATTGCGCTGTTGCCAGCAGCATTCCCCACAACTCCGCCGACATACTGATGACCCTGCACAAAACTGTCCATCACTCCTATGTTTGAAATTGTGGCAAGGTTTGTCGATGATTGGCCAATGACACGCCCAAACATCCCTTGATAACTATAACCATTACTTTCGCCTGCAGGTGTGAAAAGCCCTGACACAGTGTGGCTGCCTCCGTCGTAGCAACCTGAGAAATATCAATATGCACTTGTGCTATCACGCAGATAATATATGCCAATCGGCTGCCAGTAGTATGCCAACAGGTCAAGGTCTGCTGTTTGCTTGAAATATATGCCAGAGTAGTAATACCGAGAGCTTAATACATGACTTGCCAGGATTGGATTGTTTGTATAAATCGTCCAGGAAAGGTAGGCTAAATCCCACTCGTTTTGAATAAGGTATGGATCGTCTTGGATGCCGCTGCCTGAAAGAGTGTAGTTATTGAAGTCTTTGCCAGCTGCTGACCAAGCGGCTTCATCCGTCCAATATTTGCTGGTGTCGGTTGGAGCGGTGGCCGCAGCGGTGGTTTGGGTTAGGTCAGTTCTTCCCCCGTAATTTTTTAAAGCAAGGCCGGTGGCAAGAGCAATCAAAGCAAATATAGCCGCAAAAATGGTGGCAAAAATTTTTAGTCTTCTGCCCTTATCGGCTGAAAAATTTGTTGATTTTTTCATGGCGCCCTCCTTGAAAAAAAGCCTTGGCTTGTCAACATTATTCTGCCCATATTCTAACAAATTTTGCCAAAATTCGCAAACAAAAACAAAGTGATAACAAAATTTTTACAAAAAGGGCTTATATTTTTTGCTTCTGTCAAGTTTTAGGTTGTAAAAAACAGACAAAAATTTGTCTGTTTTAAACATGATTTTGCAATTTTTTCGACATTTTTCGACATTTTTTTGCTAATCTCGCTTTGAAATCAAAAACAAGCCCAAAAATCTTAGGAAATACACCAGCGAAACAAAAGTTGCTGCAACATAAGTCATAGCGGCAGCCCTAAGCATTTTTGCAACAGCTTTTTGTTCTTCTGAATCAGTTACCATTTCATTCAAAATTGCCTTGGCTCTGTTTGATGCATTGATTTCAACTGGAAGTGTTACAAGATTTGCAATAAGTGCAAGTGCATAAATAATCACCACGACTCCGAGCATGATTGTGCCAGCCATTCCCACAAATATTGATAAGATAATGCTTATAAGCAAAAATGGCAGCAAAAACCTTGAAGCGGCATTTGAAACCTTGACGGCAATCTGCCTGATTTTGAGCGGCGCGTAGCCCTGCTCATCTTGCAAAGCGTGGCCAAACTCGTGCGCCACAACCGCCAGGGCCGCCACTGACGAAGAATTATAGTTTGCCTGCGAAATGTTAAGACTTTTGTCTTTGCTGTTATAGTGGTCGCTCAAACTTCCGCCAACCGTGTTGATTTGAAGAAGCATGTTGTTTTGCGCGCAAAGTTTTTCGGCCAGTTGCCCACCCGTCAAATTGAGAGAAGAGGGCATTTGAGAATATTTGCTGTAAGCCGACTGCACGGAAGACTGCGCCACCAGTGCAATAATGATGACAACAAATATCAAAAATCCTGAAACATAATATATAATCGTTGCCCAATCCATAAATCACTCCTAACTGAAAAGTTTTGTCTTTTTTGTCATAAACGTCCACGCAAGCAACGTTCTGAAAAAATCCGCCCAGTATGAAAGCCTTGCACTGTCAAGCAGTTTTTTGCACTGTTTGACCTGCTCTTCTTGCAAAATCTCTTTCAAAAAGTCTAGCGCAAAGGCCGAAGCCTGTTTTTCTATGGCAATCATGCGCAGTTTGATGAAAAGTGCCAAAATCAAAGTCAGCGCGCAGCCAGCAAGCAAGCCAACTCCCACCCAAAAAAGTTCAGCCCAGCCCACCATCAAAACAATTCCGCCAATAAACATCGGCATCAAAAACCAACCTAAAACTTTGCCAAACCTTCTGAGAAAATTGAGCGTTTTGAGCTTGCTGCCCTGTTTGTCTTGAAGAGCGTGACCCATTTCATGCGAAATGATGGCAAAAGAGGCCAAACTTTGCGAACTTTGCGTTGCTCCAGAAAGATATAGCGTTTTTTTGCTGTAAGCATCGCCTGCCACATTTGAAATGGTTTTGACAACAATCTCTCCATCAAAATATTTTTGGTTGAGTATGTCAATATACTGCCATGGCGAAAGCTCAGTCTGCGCGTAAATTTTGTCAATCTCTTCAAACACGTCATAAAATTTGTCAAGAGCAAAATTTGCCACTGCCAGCCCAAAACATATAAACAAAAGAAAGGCAATCACCATAATTATAATAATCCAGGTCAAATCCATAACTATATTTTATACATTTTGCACCGTTTTTCAAAGCGTTTTTTAGGTGCGAAGCAGAATTGTTGAGCCTTCGTCAAGCAATGTGCCTTCTGGCGGAAGCTGCTCGCTCACCACGCCGCCGTCACCTTCAATCTCGCACTCAAGCCCGAGTTTTTTGAGCTCTATCAGCCCGTCAGCCAGACTTTTCCCCACAAGATTTGGCATCGAAACCTGCCTTACCACTTTGGAAGGGTCTTGCTTTTCCTCGTCAAGATATTCAAAAAGTTGAGTGAAAACTGTTTTGCCATAAGGGGCAGCAACAAGCGAGCCGTAATACACCCCCGCTCCAGGCTCATCAACCATGATAAACAAAAGGTATTCTGGGTCGTCTGCCGGATAGGTGCCGATAAAACTTGAGATATACTTGCCTTGATCAATCCCACCGCTCTCTTTATATTTTTGAGCAGTGCCTGTTTTGCCACCAACGTTATACCCCTCAACAAAAGTGTAAGCCCCTGTTTTGTTCTCGGCTTGCTCAAGCAGCTTGTTGACCGCCTGCGTGGTGGCATTGCTGAGCAAAGATTGTCCGCTTTGAGGCGAAGAATTATAGACAACGCTGGGCCTCACCTTGCTTGCACTGACTATCGAGCAAACCGCAGTCATAAGTTGCATAGGCGTCATGGCGATGGCGTGACCAAAACCCATGCGCGCAAGGTCCACCCTTTTGACTGACGACTTTTGCATAAGCATTCCGCTTGACTCGCCTGCAATATCCACTCCCGTTTTGCTGCCTATGCCAAACTTTTGCATATAAAAGTAAAATTTCTCCACACCCAGCCTTAAAGCAAGGTCCATAAAACAACAGTTGCAGCTGTTGCCAAAGGCTTCAATCAAATTTTGACTGCCATGACCAATCGTCTTCCAACACTTGATTTTAACGCCGTCAATCACGCGATAGCCGGGGCAATAGAAGGTGTCTTCCAGCGAAGTAAGCCCTTCTTCAAGCGCTGCCGCCACCGTTAAGATTTTGAAAGTGGAGCCAGGCTCGTAAATATCGGTGGCCAGCTTCATTTTGGATTGGTCGAACAATTTTTCAAGGTCATTCCGCGGCACGTTGTTAAGGTCAAAACTTGGCTTTGACGATATTGCAAGAATTTGCCCTGTTTTTGCCTGCAAAATCATACCGCTAGCGTTTTTCGCCTTTTGCTCGACCATAATGGTTGAAAGAGCATTTTCCAAAATAAGTTGCATTTTGCTGTCAACTGACAATATCAAATCTTGACCGGGCTGCGCCTGAACATAATAGCGCAAACTTCCACCAATCTCTTTGCCTTGCAAATCGCTCTGCACATAACTATATCCGTCTTGCCCTTTCAAATGCTCGTTGTAATAAGCCTCAACACCAGTCTGCCCCACATTGTCAATGGATGTGAAGCCTATAAGTTGAGTGGCCAAATTCCCGTTGGGATAATATCTTGCAACATTTTCAGCCAAATATACGCCAGGCAAATTTTGTTGATAAATTTTTTCAGCCACATCGCTTTCAATCCCCTGTTTGATAAGCACTTCGCTGACATTTTTTGTTTGAATTTTTTTATACACTTGGTCAAAATCCAGCCCCAAAATTGCACTCAAATGATTTGCAACAGTGGTGGCACTTTTGACTTCTCTTGCCCGCACATACACGTTGTAGGTGGTATAGCTGACTGCAAGTGTTGCCCCTGTTCGGTCAAGAATATCTCCCCTTGGCGCAATTATTTTCAAATCTCTTGTCCACTGATCTGTGGCACGCAGCTGAAGGCTTTTTCCGTTTATAATCTGCAAAACAAAAAGCCTGACGACAAGCGCGCAAAAAATAAAGGATATCACCAAAAACAATGCTAATATCCTTTTTCTGAAAGAAAACAGTGTGAAGGGCTGATTCATTTAACCTCCGAATAGCCCAGTTAAGAAATTGCAGAATCTGTCAAACCAGTTTGAAGTTTCGCCTATTGAAGTTGGCGGCAAGGTCTGCGACGGAATGACTTCAAAAAGATTTTCCATGTTTTCTTGATTTGTGGTGTCAAGAGCGGTCAAATTTTTCAAATAATTTGCAAGGTTGATGTTGTATGACTCGCTTGCCACTTCAATTTGACTGCCAAGATGCTCCATGGTTGAAATGTTGACAACCCCCCAAATCCCAAAAACAGCAAACAGCAACGCAAAAATAATGCTTTTGTAGCTCAACTTGCGTTTTCGCTTTTGACTGAGCGAAATTTCTTCTTGCTGGCCAAAAATTTTTTCATGTTGCTGCTCGCTTAGCGATTCCATCATATCATAGTTGGGCGTGAAAATGGTGGAAGAAAAGTCCTGCACTTGCTCGCTTGGCTGCTCAACATTTTGACTCTCTGCCTCTTCCTGCACAAAAGAGCTGGCAGAAAAAGCATTGATTTTTTTCTGGATTCTGACGCTTTTTTCTTGTTCAAGCACCTGCTTTTGAGTTTCAAAGTTTTCTTCGACAGTTGTTTGAGGCGCTTTTTCGCTTTCTTTTTCAGGTTTTTTAAGCAGAACAATCTTTCCTTCCATAATATACGCTCCTTAAAAGCATTATAGCACTTTTTGCGGAAATACAAACTATATTTTTTCGATAATTCTCAGTTTTGCACTGCTGCTTCGAGAATTTTTTTGCAATTCTTGAGTTGTTGCCACTATCGGTTTTTTGCTGACAGGTTTTGCCACCGCCCTGTGCCCGCAAATGCAAACTGGAGTTTTTGGCGGGCAAATGCAGTCTGTGCAGGCATCTTTGAACACATTTTTGACAATTCGGTCTTCCAAACTGTGAAAAGAAATCACTGCAATTCTTCCACCTTTTCGCAAAAGTTGTATAAGATTTTGCAAACACTCCTTTAGCCCTTCCAGCTCGCCATTGACTTCAATTCTTATGGCTTGAAAAGTTTGTTTGATGACGCCGCCCTTGCCGTAAATCACCTTTTTTGGAAAGGACTTTTCCACGATTTCTTTCAGCTGGAAAGTTGTTTCTATCGGTTTTTCCTGCCTTGCCTTCAAAATATTTTTCACAATGTTTTTTGCGTTTGACTCTTCGCCATATTCATACAAAATTTTCAACAGCTGCTTTTCGCTGTAAAAATTGACAACGTCAAAAGCGGTCAAATCTTGCGACTTATCCATACGCATATCAAGGCGACCGTTGTGCAAAAAACTAAACCCTCGCTCTGCGCTGTCAATTTGATAAGAACTGACTCCAAGGTCGAGCAATATGCCATCAATTTGACCAGCCATCCCCATCTCTTTCAAGATGTTTGGAGAATTTTTGAAATCTGATTTGATGATGGTGACGTTTTGACAGCCGCTAAACCTTTCTTTGCAAACAGAAATTGCATCATCATCTTTGTCAAAGCCGATCAGTTTGCCCTTTTTTGACAGACGAGAAAGAATTGCACTAGAGTGGCCGCCACCACCCATAGTGCAATCCACATAGCATCCATCTTTTTTTATGTCAAGTCCGTCAATCACTTCATCTAAAAGCACGGGAACATGTTTGAATTCTATCATTTTTTCTCCTGTTTTGCTGGCTTGGATGCTGTTTAGCTTAAAACACCAAACAAACCTTTAAGGCTATCTTTGGCCTGGTCTGAAAGAGGTATCGAGTTGATTGCGTCAATTATCTCTTCTTTGTTGTCTTGAATTTGTTCAGCTGTCTGGCCAAGAGCGACATCGATTTCAACTTCAAATTCGTCAAGCGAGCCAAGCACCTGTTCAATTATCTCGGTGGTCTCTTGCGGCAAATCTTGCGTGATTTTTTCAACAGCTTTCGTCACGTCCTCAACGCTCAAGCCGCCAGCAGTGGCGTTTTTAAGCTCAGAAGCAATGTCTTTCAAAAAGCCAGAGGTTTCTTCAAGTGCACTTTGCAATTCAACAGCTGCATTCATAAGGCTTTCAAAGTCAATCTGCCAAGGCTTTTTTTGACCAACAATTCTTTGTGCAACATCAAACTTTGCGCAAAGCGCTTCCCAAAGCGCTTTGAAAACGCCGTTAAACAGTCCTTCCTTTTGCTTTTGCGTTTGCGTGCCCTCAGACAGCTGCACTCGATACGCGTTTTCTTTGATATGGTTGAGAAGAACGCCCAACTGAACTTTATCGATGCTTGCAAACGAGAAGTCTTGTCCCAGTTCAAGATAGTCGTTATAGAAGCCAAGCAA
Organism: uncultured Clostridia bacterium; assembly: GCA_944360075.1. Taxonomy (GTDB): domain Bacteria; phylum Bacillota; class Clostridia; order Christensenellales; family UBA1242; genus Caccovivens. The sequence goes on from CALVTE010000007.1 coordinate 16,794, forward strand.
ATCGCTGAAGATAAGGCAAATCTCTTCGGTTTGGTCTTCGCTGCTTTCGGCAACAAAAGTGTTGTCATCCCAAGTCAAATTTGGCATGTCTGGTGCAATTTGTTTAAACAGCGAATTCATGGTTTCAATCAAGGTCTTTTTCAGGCCATCAGTTGAAGATGCCCAGAAAGCAGGTTTTAAAAGTTCTGTCAAATCTCGGCTGTTAATGCTGGTCAAAATTTTGTTTATGCCATCTTCTTCAAACAGCAAGTCAACATAAGTTTTTTCGGTTGAAGACTGATTGCTTAGCGCAACGATAATATCAGTGAAATAGCCAAGTTCTGCCTTCCATTCTTGATAGCCTTCAATATTTTTAAAACTGATATATTCATTATCCACACTTGCCAAAACGTTGTCTTGCAAAAGAGATTTGGTTGGCTCAACTTGCAAAAGTGGCAGCAATATTTTGCCAAGTTTTTCTCTGTCAATTTGTCCATTTTCTTGATTTTCGACTTTTGCAGCCAGTTGTTTGATAATGCTTGCCACATCTATTTCTTCTGCCTTTTGCTCGGTCAAAATCTCATACAAACCGCTATCTCGCACTTCAATCAAACTGCCTGACAAGAAGGACATATAGCTTTGGTAGTTTTCAATTTCCACCAATTTTCCGTCGCTGTCATAAATTTCTTCATTGGTTGGCAGCGTGACGTTAAACTGCCCAAGCAAAACATCAACGATAGGCTCTCCTGCCGAATTTTTCAGAAGTTCAATCCCCCTTGCCCTGTCAACCATCGATCCAACTTTTGAAAGCACCTTTTCAATGTCAATGGCCTCTTCTTCCGTCTGGCTTGGCTCTTTTGGAGACTCAATCAACATAAACGGGTCTTCAACAAACTCTTTGATGTCGATTTCTTTTGAAATGGCTGCAAAATCTTCAAAAATTGCTGTCAAATCACTTGCCAGAGCTTGCCAATCATCGTCTTGCATTGTTGAGGAGTCACTTGACACATTCATGGAGTCGTCTTCAACCATATCTGAAAGACTTGGTGAAACAAAGGTGTTAAACAAAAAGTCAAAACTGTCGCGCACAAGGTTCATGTTGAAAATGCCGCTAAGAGTGCTGGAAAGCGAGTCCGCATCATCGCCAAGAATTTTGATAATCTGCTCTGCGCCAATTTTTGATTGCGCTCTTATCTCGTCAACAACTCCGTTTTGGCAAAGCGTTTTGAAAACATTGAAAACTTGCTGCAAGTCATTCTTAAAATATTGTGCCGCGCTTTGCGCGCTCTCAAGCCCGCTGGCAACATCTTCAAACAGCTGACTATATTGCTGCACAAACTCTTGCCCAAAAATATTTTCGTAGTTTTGGTAATTTTCTACCACAGAAGCAATAAGTTCGGCCGCAATCTTTTCAAACAGCGTTCCGTCAATCACCCTGTCAAAAATTGTCTGCAAAACTTCAAAGTTAAGTTCGCTGAAATTATGTTCGCTTTGGCCGATATTTGATATTTCAGCCGCTGCGTTATACACCTCGGCATAAGAGACTAGTTCTTGACGGAAATATAAATTTTGACCATCGACCTCAATCTTTGACATATAGTCAAACATTGCCTCGTCTGCCGCTGTTGCTCCGCACATTTTGAAAAGAAAGTTGTTGCCCAGTTGGCCAACAATCTCATCGACCTGTGCAGGAATATATTCTGAAATTGGTTTGAGAGAGCTTCTGTTTTGCTCTTCTTCTTTGCCTTCAGCAAGCATGCGCTCGCTTTGCGTGCCCGTCTCTTGTTTAACATATATATCAGCCTGCGAAGTGATTTGCCCATAAAGCCCAATTAGCGCTGAAAGCGGCATCAACACAAAAATTGTTATCACAAAAGCTTTGACAAGCCCAACTGCACCGCCCCATGTGCGATATAACTTCTGATCTTCTTGCGGTTTGAGACAGGTCAGCGCAATAATTTTGTAGATGACATACATCAGCAGCATAATCACCATGGTCACCAAAATAAAGAAAACAACATTGGCAATGGCCGCAGGAAGAGCAGCAACAAGGGTTTCAAGATTTGGATTTGCCTCAATCAGCCCTGCAAGTTGCTCGTCTTGCAAAAGCATATCCAGAATATACTGCGACAAAGCAACTTGCCCTTGCTGAGCTGGCACTTGAATTTGCAAAATGGCGTTTGTGATTGGCGGCGTGACAAAAAAGGCAACAATCACGCCAACAACTCCTATGCCAAAACTGACCGCTGAGCGGCGAACACCCCGCCAAAAGCCAAGCAAAAAACCGACTAAAAGAATAAAAACAAAGCCGCAACTCAAAATCAAGTTGATTGTTCCGCTGCTCATAAGACCTCCTTTAGATATATAATATATTAACATTTTTTTGATAAACTTTCAACTAAATTACTGCTTTTGCTGCTTTTGTGAAAAAATTATGAGAGGATGTGAAAAAATTTTTTAACTTTGAAAAACTCACAACTTCAAGCAATCTAGAAGCAATGTTATCAAAATATAATAATAGTCGATTTTTGGCAAAAATTTTTTAAAAAAATATGTGTTTTTTGTTGACATAAAAAAGCAAAGGTATTATGATAGGAAATGTCAGAACTACAATATATTGATTTGCCGGCATATAAATATTCAATATGTTGTATTCTTATACAAAAGGGGGTCTAAAGAAAAATATGGTAAAAAACATTGTGAAAAGAGATGGTCGAATTGTTGAATTTGAGCTTTCAAAAATACAGCAAGCCATAGAAAAAGCCATCATTGCAACAGGTGAAGAGAATTTGAAAAAGGCTCAAGTTGTTGCAAAAAAAGTCGAAAAGGCTTTGAATGAAAAATTTGGGCAGACAGCACCAAGCATTGAAGAAATTCAAGACCAAGTTGAAAAAGCTTTGATGGAGTGCAAACTGGAAAAGGCTGCAAAAGCATACATCCTTTATCGAGAGAGCCGCAACAAAGTCAGAGAGATGAACTCAAATCTTATGAGAACCTTTGACAAAATCAATAATGCCGACTCAAAATCTTTTGATTTGAAAAGAGAAAACGCAAATATTGATGGTGACACTCCTATGGGCATTATGCTGCGTTTTGGTTCAGAAAGCGCAAAGACATATTTCACCAACAGTTTACTGACGCCAGAAGAGGCAAAAGCTTATCAAGGTGGAGATATTCACATCCACGACTTTGATTTTTATGCTTTGACAGAAACTTGCTGCCAAATTGATATTGAAAAGTTGTTTAAAGGTGGTTTTTCAACAGGCCATGGCTTTATCAGAGAGCCAAACGATATCAGAACATATGCCTCTCTTGTTTGCATTGCAATTCAAGCCAACCAAAATGACCAACATGGCGGCCAAAGCATTCCAAACTTTGACTACGGCTTGGCTGAAGGCATCAAAAAAACCTTCAAAAAGATTTACAGAACAAACTTTGCAAAGGCTTACGCCTTGAAAAATTGCGGAAAGAAAAGCGAGGACGAAGTTGTTTCAGCTTTGAAAGAAATTGAAAAACAAACTTCGCTTTACCCAACCGTTGCAGGCTCAAAAGCCTATGACAAACAGGAAGAAAAGTTGGCTGAAAAACTGTTTGACAACCTTAAAGAATATAAGTCTGTGAAAAATTATGCTCAAACCGAAAGTTTGCAAGAAACTGACGAGGCAACGCATCAAGCAATGGAAGCGCTTATTCACAACCTTAACACCATGCATTCTCGAGCTGGAGCGCAAGTGCCTTTTTCTTCAATCAACTTTGGAACTGACACCTCTCCTGAAGGAAGAATGGTGATCAAAAATATTTTGAGAGCCACTGAAGAAGGTCTTGGCAATGGCGAAACTGCCATCTTCCCAATTTCTATTTTTAAGGTTAAGGAAGGGGTCAACTATAACCCGGGCGAGCCAAACTACGATATGTTCAAACTTGCCATCCGCTGCAGCGCAAAAAGAATGTTCCCAAACTTCTCATTTATCGACGCGCCGTTCAACTTGCAGTATTATAAACCAGGTCACCCAGAAACTGAAATCGCTTACATGGGTTGCCGAACTCGAGTTATCGGCAATGTCTACGACCCTTCGCGAGAAATTGTTTATGGAAGAGGCAACTTGTCGTTTACATCAATAAACCTTCCAAGGCTGGCAATCGAAGCAAAAGGCGACATCAAAAAATTCTATCATGGCCTTGAAAAAATGATGGACCTTGTGACAGAACAGCTTTTGCATCGACTTAAAATTCAACAATCAAAACACGTGTATAACTATCCTTTCCTTATGGGGCAAGGTGTATGGATTGACTCAGACAAACTGGGCAAATTCGACTCGGTGGCAGAGGTGTTGAAACACGGCTCTTTGACATACGGCTTTATCGGTCTGGCGGAAGCTTTGATAGCTTTGACAGGCAAACATCAAGGTCAAAGCCAAAAAGTTTGGCAGATGGGCTACGACATTGTCAAATATATGCGTGATTATGCTGACAAAAAATCACAGCAATACAAACTCAACTTCACCCTTATTGCCACTCCTGCTGAAGGCTTGTCTGGCAGATTTGTCAAAATTGATAAGAAAAAATATGGAGAAATCAAGGGCGTGACCGACAAAGATTACTACACAAACAGCTTCCATATTCCTGTTTACTATCCAATCAGTGCAGAAAAGAAGATTGAACTTGAAGCACCTTTCCACGCTCTTTGCAATGGCGGACATATCACCTATGTTGAGCTTGATGGCGACACTTCAGCCAACCTTGATGCTTTTGAAAAAGTCATCCGTTGCATGAAGGACAAAGGCATTGGCTACGGCGCAATCAACCACCCTATTGACAGAGACCCAGAATGTGGATATAACGGCATTATTGGCGACCAATGCCCACACTGCGGAAGAAAAGAAGAAGACAACCACCCATTTGAAAGAATAAGAAGAATCACCGGCTATTTAGTTGGCACTCTTGACAGATTTAACAATGCAAAGAGAGCCGAAGAGCATGACAGAGTGAAACATAACATATAAAAAGGATAAAAATGAAAAGACTGAGAATTTCAGGCATTGTGAACGATAGTATTGTGGACGGCCCAGGTTTGAGATTTACCATATTCACCCAAGGCTGCCCACATCACTGTCCAGGCTGCCACAATCCGCAAACGCACCCGCTCAAAGGCGGCAAAAAAATTTCCATCAAAAAACTATACAAAAAAATCAAAGAAAACGGACTGCTGTGCGGAGTAACTTTTTCTGGTGGAGAGCCTTTCTTGCAAGCAAAAACGCTGCTGCCGCTTGCAAAAAAACTCAGAGAAGACGGCATTGAAATTGCTGCGTATACTGGATTTTTGTTTGAAGAGCTGCTCAATGGAAAAGTCCCTGAAGGAAAAGAACTTTTGTCGCAGCTGGATGTTTTGATTGACGGAAAGTTTGTGCAAAAACTAAAAAGCCTTGACCTTGCTTTTAAAGGCTCTTCAAATCAACGAACGATAGATGTGCAAAAGTCACTTGAAAAAGGTAAAGCTGTTTTAAGCAAAGACCCAAGATGGAACAAAAATTGACCACAAAAACGCACAACCAAACAAAAAAACTGCATTTTATGCAGTTTTTTTATTGTTTTAGCATCTTTTTTAAATATTTGCCGGTGTAAGATTTTTCAACTTTGGCAACCTCTTCCGGAGTGCCTGTTGCAACAACTTCGCCGCCTCGGTTGCCTCCTTCTGGGCCTAAGTCTATGATATAGTCAGCCGACTTGATAACGTCAAGGTTGTGTTCAATCACCACCACGCTGTTGCCGTTTTCGACCAGTTTGTTTAAAATGCAAATCAGTTTTTTGACGTCATACATATGCAGGCCAGTGGTAGGCTCGTCGAGAAGATAGATAGTTTTTCCAGTTGATTTTTTTGAAAGCTCGCTTGCAAGTTTGACTCGCTGCGCTTCACCGCCAGAAAGTTCGGTTGCACTCTGACCAAGTTTGACATAGCCTAGCCCGACATCATAAAGGGCTTGCACCTTGTTTTTTATGGCTGGAATATTCTCAAAAAATTTAAGCGCATCTTCAACAGTCATCTCAAGCACGTCATTTATATTTTTGCCTTTATAGCGCACTTCCAAGGTTTCGCGGTTATATCTTTTGCCTTTGCACGCTTCGCAAGTCACGGCAATGTCTGGCAGGAAATACATCTCGATTTCTTTTATACCTGCTCCTTCGCAAGCATCACATCTTCCGCCCTTAACGTTAAAACTAAATCTTCCAGCTTTATAGCCTCTCGCTTTTGCCTCTGGTGTGCTTGCAAAAAGGTCGCGAATGGCCGAAAACATACCAACATAGGTGGCTGGATTTGACCGCGGAGTTCTGCCGATTGGAGATTGGTCGATTGAAATCACTTTGTCAAGAGCTGAAATGTTTTCAATCTTGTCAAACTTGCCGTTTTCAAGACGTGAATTGTTGAGGCTGTTTGAAAGATAAGGGAACAAAATTTCATTTATCAAACTTGATTTGCCGCTGCCTGAAACGCCCGTCACGCAAGCAAAAACGCCAAGAGGAATTTGAACGTCAATGTTTTTCAGATTGTTCTCTTTTGCTCCTTTGATTTTTAGAAAACCTTTTGGCGCTCTTCTTTGCAAAGGCAGGTCAATCTTTTCTTCTCCGCGCAAAAACTTGGCTGTGATTGAGTTGGAATTTTTGATGATGTCTTCAACTTTTCCGTTGCCCACAACTTGTCCGCCGTGCACACCAGCAAAAGGCCCAATATCCACCAGCCAATCTGCACTTCTTATGGTGTCTTCGTCGTGTTCAACCACAATCAAAGTGTTTCCAAGGTCTCGAAGATGTTTCAGCGTGCCGATAAGCCGATCGTTATCGCGTTGATGAAGTCCAATGCTAGGCTCATCCAAAATGTATAAAACTCCTGAAAGACCACTGCCAATTTGTGTGGCAAGCCTTATTCGTTGAGCCTCTCCACCCGACAAAGTCTCGGCAGAGCGAGCAAGCGTCAGATAGTCAAGCCCCACATCGCTCAAAAATTTCAGCCTTGCCCTTATTTCCTTTAAAATGCTGTTTGCAATTTCTTGTTTTTCCCGACTGAGCGAGAAATCTTTGAAATATTCAATAAGCTCTTCAACCGTCATGTCGCACACCTGCGAGATGTCTTTGCCCTTCACTTTCAAAGACAGTGCCTGCTCGTTTAAACGTTTTCCGTGGCAGACAGGACAAGTGATTTCACGCACAAATTTGCCAATTTCAAACCTGACAAATTCACTTTTGCTTTCAACCAACCTTCTTTTGAGATTGTTGACAATCCCCTCAAACGCCAGTGCCTTTTTGCCGTTGAAATGCTCGTAGGTTTTGTTTCTAGCCTCGTTGCCAAAAAGGTCTAGTTTTTCGCCATTGTTGCCATAGAGCAAAATGTCCAGTTTTTTTCTTGGCAGCGATTTGACAGCCACAGTCAGGTCAATATCATATTGTTTTGAAAGTGCATCGAAAAAACGTTTTGCCATGCTGCCTTCATCATAACGCCAGCCTGTCAAACTAAATGCTCCGTCTGCAATTGAAAGGTCGCCATTTTTAAGCACTAAGCCCTCATCCACATCGCTGACCAGTCCAAGCCCTGCGCATTCTTGACATGCCCCGTATGGCGCATTGAAAGAAAACAGCCTTGGCGAAACTTCTTCCAGCGTCCAACCGCAATTTGGGCAGGCATAATTGGTGCTAAACAAAGTCGGCTGACCATCGTTTTCAACGATGACCAACCCTTGCCCAAGTTTTACCGCCGTTTCTATGCTGTCATTGAGCCTTGAAGAGACTGTCTCTTTTAAAACAATTCTGTCAATCACAGCACTGATGTTGTGTTTTATATTTTTGTCGAGCGCAATTTCTTCGTCAAGTGAATAAATAACTCCGTCCACCTGAACCCTTGCGTAGCCCGATTTTTTCAAACTTTCAAAATTTTTTGCAAATGTCCCCTTCTGTCCGCGCGCAATAGGGGCAAGAATGGTGATTTTGCTGCCAAGCGGCATTGCCAAAACACTGTCAACAATTTGGTCGACGGTCTGCTGCGATATGGCTTTGTGGCAATGTGGACAATATGGCGTGCCCACGCGAGCAAAAAGCAGCCTGAGATAGTCATAAATCTCAGTGACTGTGCCAACCGTTGAACGTGGATTGTGATTGGTTGTTTTTTGGTCGATTGAAATTGCAGGAGAAAGCCCGTCAATCGATTCCACATCCGGCTTTTGAGCCTGACCTAAAAACTGCCTTGCGTAAGAAGAAAGGCTTTCGATATATCTGCGTTGACCTTCTGCAAAAATGGTGCCAAAAGCCAGACTGGTTTTGCCCGAACCGCTGACACCTGTGAAAACAATAAGTTTGTTTTTTGGAATTTCCAAATCAATATTTTTTAAATTGTTTTCTTTTGCGCCTTTGATGATAATTTTGTTTTCCATAACATTATTATACCACAAATTTGCCTTTTTCAAGCAAAATTGTTACATTATCTTCTTTCTTTATCCAATCTTTTTCGAAGCTTTTGAATTTGATCACGCAAAACAAGCGCTCTTTCAAAATCCAGGGAGTTTGAAGCAATTTTCATCATTGCCGTCAATTTTTCAATTTCTTTTGGAATTTCTTCCTTTTTCAATCTGTCACTGCCCACTTTTTTGGTTATTTCCAAAGTGTTTGTGATGGCCTTTATGATAGTTTTTGGAGTGATGTTATGCTGTTTGTTGTATTCTTCCTGCACCCTTCTTCTTTTTTCAGTGATGTCGATTGCTCTTTTCATTGAGTCTGTGATGCTGTCAGCAAACATGACCACTCTTCCGTTTGCATTTCTAGCCGCACGCCCAATAGTTTGAATAAGCGCACCCTCGCTTCGCAAAAAGCCTTCTTTGTCAGCATCTAGAATACAAACAAGTTCAACTTCTGGCATATCCAGCCCTTCACGAAGCAGATTGATGCCCACCAGCACGTCAAACTCGCCGCTGCGAAGTCCATTGACAATCTCCACCCTTTCCATGGTGTCAATTTCAGAGTGCATATACTTTGTTTTAAAATTATGCTCTTGCAAATATGTGGTCAAACTTTCTGCCATCTTTTTTGTAAGAGTGGTCACCAGCACTCGAGCATTATGAGAAATTGTAATCTTTATTTGCTCCATAAGCTCTTCAATTTGATTTTTGATAGGCTTGATTTCAATTTTTGGGTCTAGCAAGCCGGTAGGCCTGATGAGTTGTTCAACAATTTGGTCAGCTTGGTCTAGCTCATACTTGGCAGGCGTGGCAGAAACAAACAGGGTTTGACCTAGCTTTTTTGAAAACTCGTCAAAAGTCAGCGGTCTGTTATCTTTTGCCGCTTCCAATCTGAAGCCATATTCAACCAGCGACTGTTTTCTGGCTTTGTCGCCGTTATACATCGCTCGAATTTGCGGCAGAGTCATGTGGCTTTCGTCAATAATGGTCAAAAAGTCTTTTGGGAAGTAGTCAATAAGGGTGAATGGCGGCTCGCCCGGTCTGCGACCGTCAAAGTAGCGAGAATAGTTTTCGATGCCGCTGCAATAGCCAACTTCTCGCATCATTTCTTCATCATAAGCAACTCTCTGCCCAATCCGTTCAGCTTCAAGCGGCTTGTTTTCTTTTTGGAAATTTTCGATAGCCTCAAGTCTGTCCTGCTCAATTTGAGCAAGTGCACTTTCCATTTTCTCACGACCAACAGCGTAATGAGTGGCGGGATAAATTGCCACCATTTTGAGCTGATTGACAAGATTGCCAGTGGTTGGGTCAAAATCGTAAATCTTTTCAATCTCGTCGCCAAAAAATTGAACTCTGATGGCAAGCGAAGACTGAGATGCTGGAAAAATATCCACCGTGTCGCCCTTGACGCGGAAAGTTGAGCGCTTGAAGTCAATGTCAGAGCGAGTGTATTGAATATCGATAAGTCTGGCAATAAGTTGGTCGCGGTCAATTTGGTCACCTTGCCTTAAAGCGATGTGCAAGTTGTAGTATTCTTCTGGGTTGCCAAGGCCATAAATGCAAGAGACAGAAGCCACAACAATCACATCATCGCGCTCCAAAATTGAAGCCGTGGCGCTGGCTCGAAGTTTGTCAATTTCGTCATTTATCGCCATATCTTTTTCTATGTAAGTGTCGGTGGAAACAATGTAGGCTTCGGGTTGATAGTAGTCGTAATACGACACAAAATATTCCACTCGATTGTGCGGAAAAAACTCGCGAAATTCGTTGCAAAGTTGTGCTGCCAAAGTTTTGTTGTGCGCGATGACAAGCGTTGGTTTTTTAAGCCGAGTGATGATGTTTGCCATGGTAAAAGTTTTGCCGCTGCCCGTCACGCCAAGAAGAACTTGATTTTTAAGACCTTCTTCAAAGCCCTGCGCGATTTTGTCAATAGCCTGCGGCTGGTCGCCTGCTGGGCTGTAGTTTGAAACTAACTTAAACTCCATTTTGCTCCTTTAACTTTTGAAAACTATTTTTAAAATCAATCCAAACACAAAACTCACCGTTGCCAGAAATATGCTTCGCAGTATAAGCATGGCCATGGCTTTTTTCTGCTTTTTTTGATCAGCAAGAAAAGTTTTGCCTTTGTTTTTGAGCGTTACACAATAATAATAACCATTTTTGCCTTCAGATGCAACAAAATCAAGATAATTTTCAAGTGACAGGCGCGCCATAATCTCATCAATTTCAGAAACTGTCAGAACCAGTTTAGGGTTTAAATCCTTTGCAATTTGATAGGGCGAAATAAGATGGGCTTTTTTGTTTGCGCACACCTTGCACAGATAGGTCAAAACCAGTTTTTCTCGCCTTTGAGACATACAAAAATTTTATTGACAAAAAATTGCGAAAATAATCATTTTGAAGTTTTGCCCTTGCAAATTGAATAAAAGAAGATTTTTTTGCAATAAATCTTTTATGCTCGACCTTCCATCACGACTGATTTTAAAATATCTTATCAAAGAATGCAAAGACGGCTCCTACAAAATCATCGAGAAAAATGATTTGCTTTGTTTGTTGCCTGCAAAAAGCAAGGTCTCGAAAGAACAGCTTGACAAAATCATGTATAAACTTGAGCAGCAAGATTTGATTTCGCTAAGATATGATGACGACGATGTGTTTTGCCTTTGCACACTGGCAAAGTCTGGCCAGATTTTTGAAGAAAACAAAAAAAGTGAAAGAAAATCAAGCTTTCTTTCACCCTTAAATTTTTTGATAATTTTTTTGCTGACCTTTTCAGCGTCAATTCTTGCCGGGCTGGTCTTGTCAATCATTTAGCCCAGCGATTTCGCTTTTAAGTTCGGCCATCCACTGGGTTTTGTCTGCAAAAATCAGATTGTCAAGCGGTTTGACCTCGTCAAGATAAACCCTTGCCACCATTTTGTTTTCCATGCTGTAAAGCCCGTCAGTGCCCACAATAAGCGAGTCGAGAAGTTGACAATTTGCCATGCTTGTCATGGACTTTAACGTTTGAAAAGCTTTTTCGTCTTGAGCAGACGGTTTGCAATTTCCATTTGGATGATTGTGCACAACAATAAGCGCATGAGCCTTTGTTGAAGCAAGATACATCATCAGGTCGCTCATCGAAATGCCCACCATATTGATTGAGCCGCGTGCGAACAGTTTTGTGTTGACGCACTTTTTGTTTGCACCAACGGCAATAAAATAAAGCTCTTCAACGTTTTTAAATCTCAAAAGATTTTCAACATAATCATAAATATCAGTAAAGTTGTCAAATTTTGGAGAGAGCTTCATTTTGTCAAGTGCGTAAACCAAATTGATTTGAGTCAGCAGATGCAACTTTTTGGCAGAAAGCTCACCCATGCCTTTTATGCGCGCAACATCATTGACGTCAGCTTCCAAAACTGCCGAAAGACTGCCAAAATGGTCAAGCAATCTGTGCGACAACGGATTGACGTCTCCCCTTGGAAAAACAAAACATAAAATCGTTTCAAGTGCCTGAACTTGCTGCAAGTTGTCAAGCCCAACATCATAAGCATGAGTAAACAGTCGTTCTCTGTGCCCTTCGTGAATATTTTTCTCCGGTTTTGCCGACTTTTCTTTTGTGGCTTTTGCCATTTCATCTCCCCTTTTTTTACGCACTTATTTTAGCATAATCGCCACCAGCTTTCCAAACAATTTTGCAAAAATTTCAAAAAACGCAAAACAATCTTTTTACACCAAGATTTCCGTCCAGCCTTCGCTTTGCATTTTGGTCAAAATCCAGTTGGAGTTGCCCGCATACTCAGCCGGCGGCTCTTGAAACTGTCCTGCCAAGCTCAAACCCTTTGGCACCGGACTGCTGTCAAAATTCAGCCATGCAAAACCACTGAAATCACTGCCGGTGTAAACCTTTTTGCTTGTCCCGCCACTTGTGATTATGCCAACCAGCCCGCCGATTGTGCCACTTTTTGTTACAACAAGTTTAAGGTCCGAATTGGTGCTAACAATGGCGTAGCAGTCGGTCAGTTTTGCTCCAGAAGAAACCAGTCTTACAACTGCAGCACATTCACGGCCATTGATTTCGGCGCCTTCAAGGCCGCAATTTGCAACTTGACCGCCACTCAAAATTATGCCTGCAATCCCGCCAGCATAGTGGCTTGCCGTGATGCTGCCATGGTTCTGACAGGTTGTGACGCTGCCAGAAATTCTGCCAAACATCCCCTTAACGCCCAGACCATCTGCATAGCTTTGCACATTTTGCACAGAAGCATTTGCGCTAATTTCAGCAGCGATAATTCCATTGGTAAATCCATCATCATAAACATTGATTTGCCCGCTTGAGATGACAACGTTTTTGATTTGCCCACCGCTCCAAACGCTTCCAAACAACCCAAGCCATGTGTTGCTGATAACGCCTTTGGTGTTGATTTTAAGGTTTGATATTTTGTGCCCTTGTCCGTCAAACACTCCAGAAAAACCGTAAGTGCTTGAATTGCTTAGAATTCCGCCGATTGGCCACCAGTCATAGTTTGACAAGTTTATGTCAGCAGTAAGCACGATATGGTCAGAGCATGTTTGAGTCAAGGTTTTGTTTGCAAAATATGCAAGGTCAGCTGCCGAGTCAACTTTGTAAGGGTTTGATGCAGTTCCGCTGCCTTGCGGCTTTGTGCTGCGCATTGCCCAAGTGGCGCTCCAGTTTGCTTTTAATGTTGCGTTGCCGTGCATAGCAAAATAGTTGCCGGTAAAGTTCAGCCCTGACCTTGAGCTTTGTTTGTCCACAGTCTCAATGCTATCGTGAAGAATCATGTAGTCGCCGATTATGCCGTCAAAATATCCGCCAGCTGGTGTTGCAGAACCCGCACCTGCTTGAGCACCAATAAAAATGCCGTTGCTTGCGTGATAGCCAATTTGCCCAGAAGAAAAATCTGCCGATTCACCTTCCAAAGTGCCGTCGATATAAAGGCGAGCATTGTAGCCATCAAAAGTCATCACAAATTGATGCCAACCGTCTGCCAAATTTGCTGCTTTTGTTTTTGAAATCGCTCTTTTATAGCCAACTCCTTTGTCGTAAACGACTGCTTCGATATATTCCCCTTCTTCTTCAATGCCAAAGCCGCCGTCTTCTGCACAAGAAATAAGGCTCATTGCTTTTGAACTAAACTGTGACCAATCCTCCATATAAGCCCTAATTGCTACCGTGATTTTGTCGCTATACATTGAGCTTCTTCCAAGGGCAACAAAGTTGTCGCCGTCAAAAATCTGATTTACGCCCAGTTTGTTTGTTTTTGGCAAAGTCAAACTTCCACTCGTCACACTCCAGCCTGTGAAAGTATAGCCATTTTTGACAGGTGTGGTCAAATGATAAAGCCTGTCTGCCGCAACAGTTTTTGTAAGAGTGCCAGTCTCGGTGCGCAAAGTGCCGCCGTCAAGATTGATTGTGAGTGTGTAGTTTTCGCGTTCTGTGTAGATAAAGATTTGCGCATCCCAAACGCCAACACCCGCCGCTGGTTTGGAATAGTCTGCTTTGAAAGTATATGTTCCATTGCCGTTGTTTGTCAGCGTGCCTGAAGAGGCCGAAATTGATTTGAATTTAAAGCCTTCTCGCGGCTTTATGTTTGAAATCGTCCAGCTTTCATAAACATACAAGCAGTCAAAGTCTTGGTCGGCGCCTGTGGAACTTTTTCCGTTGTAAGTTTGAGTGAAAGTCCCGCTGCGATAGTCTTGCACGCCTTCTGGTGACATAATATTCACATCAATTTTATATCTTGAATTAATAAAGTGCGGAAAGCCTTGGTTGCTTCGGCCGTCAACGCCCCAAATTGAAAAATCCCATAAATGACTTGTGACTTCGCCTTCAGAATTTTGATAAGACCAGTTTGATGCTGTTTGAAAAAATGTGTCAATTTTGAAAGTGTTTTCACTCAAAGAAGAAAGATATTTCCCGCCCTCTTCGTCTGCGTTGTTGACGGCACCTGTTTTAGAATCACAGTTGCCGCCATAGTGGCAATTATATACCGAGACGTTTGTTCCGCCAATGCCACCCTTTGTTGTGTTTATAGCCCATGCAACCCGACCTGTGTTGTAACAATTCTCTGCTGTCCCCTCACCACCAATAATACCGCCTATGCTTTGCGTCGCTTTGAGCCCATCAGTGCTTGAGTATATCATTCCTTTTATTTCGCCAGTGTTGAAGCAAGATGCTGCAGTACTGAGGGGTATAGTACCTACAATCCCTCCAACATAACTTTCAATCCCTTGAATTGCTCCCGTATTGAAACAATTGCTTATACCGGCCATTCCACTGTTGCCGGCAATTCCTCCTACATGGTTATATCCTGACACATCGCTAGTATTGTAACAATTGGTTATCATAGCAAAGAATGATTGCCCTGCTATCGCCCCAACATAGTCATTTCCTTGCACTAGAGAATTGACAATGCCGACATTTTTTATCTCTCCTACTTGGCCACCAGAAAGAAGATTGCTTGAAACAAAGCCAAAAAGTCCTGAATGATCATAATCCGAGGTATTGCCAGCTGGTGTGTATAGCCCTGAAATTGTGTAGCCGTTGCCGTCATAGGTTCCGCAAAAGTATCCTGCATTTCCTGATCCGCCAATTGGCACCCAGTAGTGCGCTGAAAGGTCGATATGATTTGTTTGAATAAAATAACAGCCGCCATATTGATATACATCATTATCCTCGCCTTGCATCAATTCGCCCGTTCTGGTGTTGGTGCGGTAGGCAAGCAGAGCAAGTTGAGCAGCCGTTGCGATTTTGTATGGATTGCCTTCTGAGCCGTCGCCGCCCGCAAAAGAAGAGCCCCGATAGTCATCCCAATATGTTGACGGATTTGTCGGGCCATCCGCAGCGGTGGTTTGGGTTAGGTCAGTTCTTCTCCCGTAATTTTTTAAAGCAAGGCCGGTGGCAAGAGCAATCAAAGCAAATATAGCCGCAAAAATGGTGGCAAAAATTTTTAGTCTTCTGCCCTTATCTTTTGTTGCAATGTTTGAAATGATTTTTTTCACTGCTCACCTCTTGTTTTTAAGATAATTTTATTCTCTGCAAATTTTAGCAAATTTTGCCAAATTTCGCAAACAAAAACAACAAGATTTATCAAGAAATGTTGTGAGCGGCAAAGTTTGTAAGTGTTTAGGCCTGGGCCGCCACGTCAACCCCTAAGTTCGAGCTGGGCATAAGGTTGCCCCATCAAAACATGTTCAAATTGCCCATTTGTTTTTTTGACAAGCGGTTTGACGCTCACATTTTTTTGAAAAATCATCACAACGTCACTGCCACCAAACAAGAAAAAGCCCATCGGGTCGCCTTTTTTGACAAAACGCCCCTTACGCAACCCCTTTTCAAAATTGACAGAACACACTTGCGACATTCCAATAGGCAAAATTGCCACCAAGCCAAATTTTTCAGTTTGAACTATCACGCAAGCGCGCTGTTCAATCATTTGAAAGCCGGTTTCATTGAAATACACATATTTTTTCAACCGTTTGTCCCACTCGGTGATGCCTCCGCCAGCACCTGCGCCCGCAATTTTTTTTATCTGAACAATTTTGCCCGAAACAGGAAAGTGGTAGCGATGATAATCGTTCATGGCAAGAAAGGTGTGAGTCATGGTGCCGCCCGCAAAGGCTTTTGCAAATTCGCCACCGCCAAGAAGCTGCTCGATTGAACTGAGTTTTGCCGACTTTAGGTTGACATCTTTGTGGACAAGGTTGCTCTCATCATCAATTTGATAAAATCCCATTGGTTGCGAGTCGGCAGGGGCGACCACACTGCACTGTGCAATCGGTCTAGCGGCAGAAGAAGAGAGTTTTCGGCTGAAAAACTGATTGAAGGTTTTCCAGTTTTTTTCATCTTCATACCAGTCCTTGTCTAAGCCAAAACTTTGGTCTTTTCGCAGCAACTCACAACGCGTTTTGCTCCAGCTTTTTTTGCTAGACAAAAATTTGCCCCATGCTTTTGAAAAGCGCTTGATCCAACTTGCAATTGGCTCAAGATATTGCAGCGAAGGATAGTAAAACCCTTTGCCTTTAAGCTGGTCAAGCGGCTGGTCAAACAAATACCAGAAATACCCCGTCGTTTGATCCATTGCCTGAAAAAGAGAGCTGTATTTTGGCTCTTTCAAAACCTGCCAAGGGTCGCATTTGACAGCCCAATCCAAAAATTGATAAAGTTCTTCAAGCGATTGAGCGGGGTTTGTTGCTTTGTCGGGATTGTTTTTCTTTGCCAAAGCCAAACTTTTTTCAACCAAAGCCTTAAGATTTTGGTCTTTTTGCACAAATTTGATAAATTCTCTCGTTATTTTTTCATGTTTAACAGTTTTCATCATAACAATTATACCACAACCAACCAAACATCACAACTTTTTTGAGCGTAAAACCGTCTTGCCGCAAAAACACAGCAAAAAAGCACCCTCGTCAAAGAAGGTGCTTTTGCATTTTTCTATTGTTTTTTAAAATCTATCTGGTGCGGATAACAGGAACTATCACCCTAAAAATCTGACGATTTTTAGGGAACCCGATGAACCTTGCAGGTTCAACTCCTGTTGATAATATGTATTTAAAATCTATCTGGTGCGGATAACAGGATTTGAACCTGCACCCTTTCGGACTGGAACCTAAATCCAGCGCGTCTGCCATTCCGCCATATCCGCACATAACTATGAAAGCAGGTTTATTATAGCACAAAAGTATAATTTTGGCAATATTTTTGCTGTTTTAATGCAAAAATAACTCAAAGTCGGCAATTTTTAAAAAATTTTTTTGAAAAGTCTTGACATCCCCCCCCCGTATGTTACAATGCCAATAGATTCATAAAGCAAAGGGGGAAAAGATTTATGAAAGAAACAAATTATCAAAAATTTAAAAACATTAAAATAAGGGAGGCAAACGAAAAGATCGACAGCAAAGAGCCGAAAATCAAATGGACTGATGCAAACGGCATGAAGCTTGATGACGCTTATATCGCTGTTCAACAAGTAACGCACGAAATTGCTAAAGGCATGGCGAAAAAAAGAGAAACTAGCAATATTTCACCATTTATGGATTCTGTTGTTTATGAAAACATAAAACCATACACTGTTGAAGATTTTTTGAAAGATGTGGCACAAAAACATTGTCCAGACGAAGAAGAAACTAAAAAAACTTTTGTGAAAGATTTTAACACTTATGAAACGCTCATGACTTTGACTAAAAATTTCGAGTCTGGTAAAGGAAACCGCGGCATGGCAATGGATATTTTGCCTGCTGTTACTGAAGAAATCAGCAAAATTGCCAGAGCAATTGCAGACTACGAAACAGTTATGACTGGCAAAGTGGTAACTTTTGATGATGTGGTTTCCAAACTTGCAGCAAAAGAGCGTCAAATGGAAAAAGATTATGAAAAACTGATTGAAGAACAGCAATCAGAATAACCGCCGCTATTCCAAACAAGTTTGAAAAAACTTTGCCTTTTTGGGTAAAGTTTTTTTATTATACCATCTTCGCTGCTCTTTTTGTTTGACAATACCCCGATATAGTTTTAAAATAAAATAGTATGACATCTGCTAAACAAAAAGAGTTTTGGAAATATTTTTTTGACACTTTCAATAGTGGGAAATATCTTCTTGCCAAATTTATCTTGACTTCAGTTTTATGCATTGTGATTTCCGTCATCTCCAACCTTTTGGGGGTGAAAGAGCTGACGTATCTAAACGCCTTTTTGTCGTTAAGCTACTTTGCAAGCATGATTTCTTTTGGAATTTCATCTGGGGTTTTGGTGTTTGTCAATCAAAATATAGATTCCAAAGAAAACGTTTCAAAATATGTTCGACAGGGTTTTGAATTGAATTTGATTGCTTCTTTGCTTTTTACTGCTTTCTTAGTGGCAGCGCCAAGATTTGTTATGGAAAAAATCACAGGATATCTGCCCGAAGACTACACATTTTACTACATTATGTGCGGCTATTTTTTTCTCACTTGCATTTTTGGTTATCTATCAAATGTTATTCAAAATTTTGAACTATTTAAAATCACGTTATTTGTTGTTGCCTCTCCGCTTGTTTTAACCATAATTTCCTTTTTGATTTTATATTTTGCCGGAGCTTTTTATCTTATTCTTATCGCTATCATGTATGCCGTCACACAACTTGTCGGCACAGTTTTTGCCATTGTTTGCCTAATGCGCAACAAACTTTTTCCAATAAATGCATTAAAACCAGCGGCCCTAAAATTCAAAGCCAGCCAGTGGCGACTACTTTTTTCAGTGTTCTTCTCAGAATTTGTTTGGAGCGTTGGCTATTATGCCACCAGCGTTGCCCTTTTGCGCGTTGACGAAGGCATTTTCAACACCTATTCCTATCTTGAAAATGTGCTCGATTTATTAAATGGCTTTTATTTCACTTACGCAATCATCTCTTCAATAAGAATCACGCAAGCGCTTGGACGCAATAATTTTGACCTCGCCTACAAACACGCCACCTATTCCATATACGCAACGCTTGTTCTTTGGTTTGCTTATGCTGCCATATCGATGATTTTGATCTACCCCATCGCACTAGGTGTCAATGACGCATATTTCAATTTGATGTTCATCGCCCTGCCAGCCTATCTCATCATCAACCTGTTCCGATTCGTGGGATGGATGTTCTGCTCATATATGCTCAAACTAGGTGGCAAAACCACTCTTCTGCTTGTCATGGAGATTCTTGCAACGCTTTATCTTATCGGTCTATGCTTTTTTATTCAATACCTTCCGCAAAACGTATTTTTGATTTATACCATGGTTTCTCTAGGCGATATAGTGCCTGTGCCAATTTATTTTTATATGTATAAATCAAAAAAATGGATGGTTAATATCAACGACAATAGTGCGCTTGCCGCTGATACAAAAACAGAAAATTTGACAACGCCAGCCGACAATACAAACAAAAAATAATTTTTGACAACTTTCATTAGGCAAAATTTTACAGAATAATATAAACTTTTTCATAAGCCGCTTGCGCGGTTTTTTTGGTGGTGTTGCCCGGGGCGCGTTATGAGCGAACAAGCACACGTGATTGAAAGCGAATGGCCGAGCCACCCTTGCTTCGCTAGGCTTAGGCTCCGACCGGGACAAGGCCCGGGTTCCGCAAACAGAGTTTGCGCAAAGTTTGAAAAAACTTTGCAGAGCCCCAGGATAACAAAAAAAGCCGCTTGCGCGGTTTTTTTTGGTGGTGTTGCCCGGGGCGCGTTATGAGCGAACAAGCACACGTGATTGGAAGCGAATGGCCGAGCCACCCTTGCTTCGCTAGGCTTAGGCTCCGACCGGGACAAGGCCCGAGTTCTGCAAACAGAGTTTGCGCAAAGTTTGAAAAAACTTTGCAGAGCCCCGGGATAACAAAAAAAGCCGCTTGCGCGGTTTTTTTTTGGTGGCCTACCCGGGGCTCGAACCCGGGACCCCTTGATTAAAAGTCAAGTGCTCTACCGACTGAGCTAGTAGACCATGTCGGATTTAAAATAATGGCAGGGGTGGCAGGATTTGAACCTACGAATGCAAGAATCAAAATCTTGTGCCTTACCACTTGGCGACACCCCTATAACGAATGTGTCAGGCGAGATATGGCTGGGGTGGTAGGACTCGAACCTACGCAATGTTGGAATCAGAATCCAATGCCTTACCACTTGGCGACACCCCACCATGACCAAAAGTATATATCTGGGGTGATCGAAGGGGATCGAACCCTTGACCTCCAGAGCCACAATCTGGCGTTCTGCCAACTGAACTACGACCACCACAACTTCTGGTGCTCCCAGAAGGATTCGAACCTTCGACCTCTGCCTTAGAAGGGCATTGCTCTATCCAGCTGAGCTATGGAAGCGCAGGATGGAGCAGGTGAAGGGAATCGGACCCTCGCGACCAGCTTGGAAGGCTGGGGTTCTACCACTGAACTACACCTGCACACTTTAGACTAGGAAAGTTTAGCACAAGCGTAGAAATTTGTCAAGGAATTTGACAAAAATAACGGAAAAATATCTTATTTTATTTTACAATCGCCTTGGTCAAAAAAGACAAAAGAAAAATCTTTAGGTTTTTTGACCGCTTTGAAAACTTGTTTTGCAATTTGGTCGGCTTTTTTCAGTTCCACCTTTGTAGGCTTTGTTCCCCTTTGAATTCGGCCAACAACAAAATAATGCAGATTTGCATCTTTTGACAAAACTTTCAACTTGTCAACAAATTTTTCAACGGGCATAATGTTTTCGCGCAAAATCACCATTGAAGATTTTTCCTGTTTTGAGTTTTTAATCAAAATTTTTGCAATTTTTGGAAAATCCAAATCATTTTCCGTTGCCACCACATAGTCTGCCTGTAAAATTTTTGCAACATTCTCAGCAATCTTTGGAGATAGCCTGCCCATCACTTCAAACACACAACTGCGGCCGAGCGAAATCATGCTTGGCATCACATTGCGCACAGCTTGGCAGCAGGCTCTGACTGCACTGTGAAAACCAAGTGTATAGTCTGTGCCCTGCACATCGTTGTCAATGGTTGCTGGCACAAAAATGGTTTTGACGCCGTTCTCAGCCAGTCTTTGAGCCCCCTTGCTTGTGCCGTTGCCACCCATCGCAATCACAAAATCAAATTTTTTGGCATTTTTGAGCCCTTTTTTAAAGCCTTCGTCAGTTACAAATTTCAAACTTCTTTCTGACTTTATCACAACCCCCGCTTCATTTTTGCAGGCGCGAAAGTTGTAATTTGAAGCAGGCTCAATCCTGTTGTTGATCAAGCCTTTGAAGCCATATTTGCACACATACAAATTTTTACGAAATTTTTTTGCAAGACGGTAAAGCACTCTGTTCATGCCTTGAGAGTCTCCACCGCTTGCCAAAACCAAAATTTTCATTTTTTCCTCACTTTATGATAACATTCGACTCGCCAAGCAAGCCAATAAGCTCGTTTATCAAATAGTTGTTGACGTCCACTTTGCTGGAAAAAGCAAAGGCTGTGCCGCTTGACAAACATTTGACAACGATTTGACTCTGTCCAGGATAGGTTGACACAATCGCTTTAACTTTTGCATAAACATCTGGATTTTTTGTGTCAAAACGAAGATAAAGTTTTTTCTCAGAAATAGGCGCTTCATCCTTCTTTTGCCATGAGCTCACCCCCTCGGCCAAAATCACCGGCGTGTTGCCTGGCCTGAGCGAAACCTTGCCCTTGATAGTCACAAGGCCGTCTTCGACAAACAGGTCTTTATACTTATTATATGTTTTTGCAAAAACAATCACTTCAAATGTGCCGTAAATATCTTCTATTTTCAAAAAGCACATATTGCCCGACTTGGTCAGTTTTTTGCTGACTTCTGCTATTTGACCGCCGCAAATCACCTGCTGGCCATCTTTTACGCTGTTTTCAGAGTCAAAAGAGCCCACTTCATCACCAAATTCGTCCTGCTCAAAATTTTCTTCATCTTGGGCAAGATTGTCAAACATGTCTGAAGTGAAAGTGAAAGAGTCGTATTTTTCAATATAGTCATCAAGTGGGTGCCCAGAAAGATAGATGCCTGCATACGCTTTTTCGTTTTTAAGCAGAGTTTCTTTGTTATATTCTTTTATATTTGGATAATCCACATTGTTGACCACAGCGCTTTCTTCTTCAAAGG
Source organism: uncultured Clostridia bacterium (assembly GCA_944360075.1). Classification (GTDB taxonomy): domain Bacteria; phylum Bacillota; class Clostridia; order Christensenellales; family UBA1242; genus Caccovivens. The sequence goes on from CALVTE010000007.1 coordinate 38,824, forward strand.
TGTCGAAAATGGAGAATTGCCCTGTTGCTTTTTTCTTCTTATCGGCAATAGTTCTTTCCATGATAAGCGGATAAACATCGATTAGTTGAGAGCGAAATTTGCCAAAACAAGAGCAAGCGCCACTCAAAATCAAAGCCTCTAAAGTGCGTTTGTTAATGCCAGATTCAGAGGAAGCGCAGCGAGAAATAAAGTCTTCAAAGCTTTTAAATTCGCCGTTTTTTTCACGCTCTTGCATGATGTAATCAGTCACTGCCGTCCCCACATTTTTAAGCGCTCCAAGTCCAAACCTAATGTTTCCGTTTTCGGTTTTGAAAAGAGTGTTTGATTTGTTGATGTCTGGCGGCAAAATTTCAAAGCCTTCTTTTCGAGCATAGTTGGTAAATTTTTTCACGTTGTCAGCAGAAGCGATACGGTTGTTTAAAACCGCCGTCAAAAATTCTACTTCATAGTAAGTTTTGAGATAGGCCGTCTGATAGGCCACATAAGCATAGGCCGCAGCGTGCGATTTGTTGAAGGCATAGCCAGCAAACTTTGCCATTTGGTCAAAGATTTTGATGGAAACATCTTTGTCGTGCCCAAGTGCAAGAGCACCAGGAATTGGCGGTTTTTGCCCAGTGGGGTCAACATAGCCATTCAAAAATTTTTCTTTTTCAAATTGAATTTTTTCAACTTGTTTTTTGCCCATGATTCTTCGCACATTGTCAGCGCCACCAAGACTGTAGCCCGCCATAACTTGAAAGATTTTCATAACCTGCTCTTGATAAACAATGCAGCCATAAGTTGTTTTCAAAACAGGCTCAAGGCATGGGTCGTCATAGACAATTTTTTCAGGATTTCTTTTGCCTTCAATAAACCGCGGAATAAAGTCCATCGGCCCTGGTCGGTAAAGAGAAATCCCTGCGATAACATCTTCAAGGCAGCTCGGCTGAAGGTCTTTCATAAACTTTTTCATGCCAGAACCATCAAGTTGGAATACTGAATCGGTGTTGCCCGAGCTGATAAGTTCAAAAACTTTCGGATCGTTGTAATCCATTTTGGTAAAGTCAATTTCAACCCCGTGGTTTTGTTTGATGTATTTTAGCGCCTTGTGGATATCCGTCAAAGTGATAAGCCCCAAAAAGTCCATTTTCAGAAGCCCAAGGTGTTCAAGTTCAAGCATGTCAAACTGCGTGATCACATCGTTGCCACTTTTGGCCATTGGCACATGATCGTAAACAGGGTCAGGTGCAATCAACACCCCCGCCGCGTGCATAGAGATATTGCGCGGCACACCTTCAAGTTTGATGGCCATGTCGACAATTTTTTTGACCATTTCGTCTTCTTCATACAGTCTGCGAAGTTCTGGAATGATATACTGCTTGTCTTCCTCTTTGCCCGTTGTGCCAAAATAGTATTTTAAAACGGGCGGTTTTTTGACTGGTTTTAGCGGAATTTCTTTGGTGATTTTGTCTGTTTCAGCAAGAGGATAGCGAAGCACTCGCGAAACATCTCGAATAGCGTTTTTTGCTTGCATATTTCCAAAAGTTGCGATGTTTGACACATGGTCAAAGCCATATCTTCGTTTGGCATATTCAATAACTTCCCCTCGCCTGTCGGTGCAAAAGTCAACGTCAAAGTCGGGCATAGAAACGCGCTCGGAATTGATAAAGCGGTCGAAGAACAATTCATATCTCATCGGGTCAACTTGTGTGATGCCGCTGCAGTAAGCAACCAGCGAGCCTGCACCTGAGCCTCGCCCTGGCCCCACAGGAATATCGTTGTTTCTTGCAAAGTTGATATAGTCCCAAACAATCAAAAAGTATTCCACAAAGCCGAGTTTCTCGATGGTGGAAAGCTCCATTTCAAGTCTATCGCGAAGTTCTTTTGTGATTTCTTTATAATTGCGTTTAAGTCCTTCTTCTGCCAGCGAACGCAAAAACTCAACAGGACTTTGCCCGTTATCTGGTTTATACTGCGGAATAAAGTTGTCAGAAGCGCCCAAAGTGTCTTCTTCCGGCACAAATTGATTGCCCTTTTCTTTGGCTTCTTTAAGCGACTTTGTTCTTATCGTCACATTGCACTTATCGGCAATTTCAATCGTTCTGTCAAGAGCTTCTTCATACCCCGGCAACGCCTGCTGCATTTCTTCATAAGTTTTAAGATAAAATTCGTCAGTTGAAAATTTCATTCTGTCAGGGTCATCGATGGTCTTGCCCATTTGCACGCACATCAAAACATCCTGAAGCTCGCTGTCTTCGCGGTTAAGATAGTGCACGTCGTTTGTGGCAACAAGTTTGATGCCAAGTCGCTTGCTCATTTCGGTCAATTTGACCAAAACTTCTCGCTCTTCTTCTAGACCGTGATTTTGAATTTCAAGATAAAAGTCATCGCCAAAAAGCTCCTTAAACCAAAGAGCCAATTTGTCAGCTTCGTCATACTGCCTTTTCAAAATATATTGCGGAATATGCCCAATAATGCAGGCAGAAAGACAAATCAAACCTTTTGAATGTTGTTGCAAAAGTTTGTAGTCGATTCGCGGTTTGTAATACATTCCGTCAAGATAGGCAAAACTGGAAAGTTTTAAAAGATTTTGATAACCTTCGTTGTTTTTTGCAAGCAAAATAAGGTGGCCTGTGTCGGCTTTGTTAGAGCGAGAATGCATATCGTGAGTGACATAAAATTCTTGGCCTATGATAGGTTTTATCCCCTTTGTCACACACGCTTCAAAAAATTTGATAGCCCCATGCATATTGCCATGGTCGGTGATGGCTACAGCGCGTGCGCCCCGCTCTTTGATTATATCAACAAGTTTGTTTATTCTGGCAAGTCCGTCAAGCAAAGAATATTCGGTGTGCAAATGCAAATGGACAAACTCTTTCATCTTATTCTCCTTTGAGTAGTTGTGCAATCTTTAAAATTCTTCTAAATCTGTGGTTAAGCCCACTTTTTGTCAGTTTTAGGGTTGAAAGTTTGAGCAGTTCGTCCAAACTTTCTTGCTGATTGGCAAGTCTGAGCACTGCCACCTCTTGCAAATCGTCAGGCAAACTGTCAAGGCCTATTTTTTTATTGATAAGGTTGATGGCTTCAACTTGTTTTAAACTTGCCTCAACCGTTTTGGAAATGTTTGCATTGATGCAGTTTATTTGGCGATTGATGGTGTTGCGAAGTTCTCTTGTTGCCATTTCGTTGGTCAGGTCAAACACGCTTGACACGGCGCCAAACAATGCAAGCAGGTCTTTGATAGACTCGCTGTCTTTGATATACAAAACAAAAGTGCTTTTTCTGGTGGCAATTTTTGCGCTGATATCAAAATTTTGCAACAACTCCTGCACGCTTTCCAAAAATTCACGATGCTTTGAAGGAAATTCGACGTGATAGCCTGTGGTTGGCATTTTTGAACCCAGCTGACTGAGTTTTATGCTTGAAGTTCCGCAGCCGATATAAGCCCCCTTCAAATATGCAATTTTGGTGTTTTCATCACAAAGCAAGTTTGAGTCGGGTTTTTGATTTATTTCAATCCCTTCGCTATTTCTTTCCAGCACTCCGCAATCCGTCAAGATGGTAAAGGAAATCGAAGAGGGAAAAGCGATGCGATAATAAATTGTTTTGTTGATAATGTGGTCGTCATAAAGGCTCAATTTCAAGTTTTCGCCATAAAGCCTTTTTGTCAATTTGTCCACAAAAGAAAACAGATCTCGGCAGTCGGTGACAAGCTCTGCACACAAGCCCTGACTGCTTCTGCTCAAACTGCCGCAGGCGCGAAAAAGGCTAGACATAAACGCCAATGCTTCTTGGCTGTCTTGTATGTCATGCTCGAGAATTTCTTTTTTTACAACTTTTGCAAAACTCAATTTATTCCCCGCTTATTTTCAAATTTTGGCAATTTGTCGATGTTTGCAATTTGATTTAAAGGCAGCCCTAGCCTGAAAATCAAGTTCATAGGCAAGTTGACTTCACCAACAGCATCAGGGCTGTGCGCATCAGAATTAACGATAAATTTAACTCCTTCAGAAGCCATAATTTCAAGCTCTTTGTCTGTGAAATTTATTCGTTTGCCGTTGAGTTCAATCATCGTGCCCTTTTCTTTGGCCATTCTTGCAACCGCCAAGGTGTCGGTAGGACAGCCATAGTTGAGATGGGTGATAAAATCTATCGGGTATTTGTCAAGCGCCTTCAAAAATGCAGTGGTGTTTCTGGCAATTCTTTGCTTGCTTGGTGAAAAAATTGACAGGCCATTTGCCCATTGCAGATAAAACCAATCTTTCATGGTTTTCATGTTGACAATTTTATGAAACCCCATGGCAAAAACGTCCAAAAATTCAAAATCGCTTTCAACAACGTCAACATCGCCATTGGCCGATGTCAAATTTGCTTCCACACCCAGCAAAATATCAACGCCAGTGATTTCCTTTGCGTTTAAAATGTCATCTTTAAGCTGCACAATATCTCTATGGCGAAGGCCAAACATCCAGTGGGCAAAGCCGTGGTCTGTTATGGCAATTTGCTTCAAGCCTTTTTCTTGAGCGGCTGAAGCATTTTCAAGCACAGTGCCTTTCCCATGATTTTTTCGAGAATATTTTGTATGTGTATGATAATCACCCAATAAAATCATACTTCCTCCGTTATAAAACTTACAATTAAATATATCACAAAAAAATATTTTTAGCAAGAAAAGATGAGTTCAAAACGCTAAAAATTGCTTTTACAAAAAAAAGAGTTTTGAAAAACTCTTTACAACTCTTTGCTGTTTAAAATGATTGTGACTGGGCCGTCATTGTTTTGCAAAATCTTCATATCTGCGCCAAAAATGCCGGTTTTGACAACAATTTCTTCCTCTCTTAAAAGTTGACAGGCTTTTTGATAGATTTGGTCTGCTCTTTCTGGCTGCTCGGCTTGAAAAAAACTTGGTCTGTTGCCTTTTGCGCAATCTGCAAAAAGTGTGAATTGGCTGACCAGCAAAATCTCGCCATTCACTTCACGCAAAGAAAGATTCATTTTGCCATTTTGATCTTCAAAAATGCGCAAAGCTGATATTTTTTTGCAAATTTTTGCGCAAACAGCCTCGTCATCACCTTTTTCCACACCAAAATATACGACAAAGCCCTTGCCGATTTGTGAAATAATTTTGCCATCCACTTTAAGCGTGGCCTCGCTCACTCTTTGAATTACCGCTTTCATATTTCTTCCTTTTGAGCAGAATAGCACAGCGGCAAAAAATTGTCAACTCAAAAAAACAAGATAACTATTGACAAACAACAATTTCTGCGTAATATATATCTAACAGGTGTGATTATGAATAAAAAAGAAGATTTTATTGAAAAATACAAAGAAATCATTGAAAAGTATGACCTTGATTTGCTCACTTTTGAAAAGCGTTTTTTTAAGGCCTACGCCAAGCAAGAGGCAGGACTGAAAGACAGCATTTACAAGAGCATTTATCATGCACAAAACGATTTGAAGCAGGCAAAAAGTCTTTGCGAGAAAAGCACGGCTGGTTTGTCATTTTTTGCGCGCCGAAGACTTGCAACAAAAACAGCTCAGCTTGCTGAGAGCATTGAAAATATAAGCCAAATGTTGCAAGAATTTGAAAATGAAAACCCTGCAAACGAAAAATAATGGAATTAAATAAAAAACATTGCTTAAGGTTAGTAGATTTTGAAACTAGTGGAAAAAACAACTTATCGATTTAATGATAAGTTGTTTTTTGTAGTTTTTTATTTTGATTTTGCATAACTAAATTTGGCAATTTGAACAATTAATGATACTATTATACCTGTCATGAAAATTGCAAAATGGCTTACTACATCTAAAATTTGGTGCGGGTATAAGGAGAAGCCAATTCCACCCCCAGATATATCATAAAATCCTAAGCGTATATACAAAAGAGCTATACATACTGCACCTATTATTGTGTTTGTTTTATTCTTGTTTTTTTGAAATAAGGAAAATATATATTCTATTAATATATATCCAGATAACACAAACCATTCAAATGATGATGAAATAGATCGATACAAATCAGGGAATATATCTGTTGTGCTACATAGGGAGCCTAATCCAATCACTAATAATATAAAATTTAATGAGCCCGTCTTTCTTTCCAGATAGAAGCCGCTAACAACTAGCCCTAGAATATTGAAAAGTAGAGTTCTCCAGTTGCTAAAATTATAATGCAAACAAAGCGAATAAAAATACCTCACTAAGATATTAAGGTTTTGTTCTTCGCTTTTCATTTCGCTTAAGAGATTTTCGCCCCAGTTCCCCCAAATTGCAAAAATAACAATGAATAGAACACTTATAAATATTGTTCCAGCAAAAAAATAATTTCTGCTCCACCAATTTACTTTTTTATTTTTATCATCAAAAAATTTCATGATTATTACCTCTACCTTATTATAACATAAATTTTATAATCTCTTGCAGTAAAAAAATAATTATTTAATAAAATACTACTAGTTTGCAGTTAGACGTGTTCTTGTTTTGATACAAGTCGATGTTTCTTTGTCTCTCCTCAAAACAAGCAAAAAATAGTTTTAGTCAAAAGGTAAAAAACTTAAAATTTATAAATCAAAAATTATAATAACAATCTATGACGACAGCAAAATGATTCATTTTATTTTGCAGTCAAGAAAGAATAAAAAACGCCTTAACTTTTGTAGTTAAAGCGTTGATTATTTTGCTAGTTTCAGAATGAATTAAACTTGCATTGTTTTTTAAATAAGTTCAATAACTGCCATTTCGGCACAATCTCCTCTGCGAGTGCCAAGTTTGATGATGCGGGTGTAGCCGCCACCTTGACCAACTTCTTTTGCTCTTGCAGCATATTTTGGAGCATATACATTGAAGATTTTTTCAAGCAATGGGTGATTGATGTCTTTTGTTCTTGCCTTGTAAGCTTCAACAGTTTCTTTTGGCTTTCTTTGTTCTTGTCTGTCAAACAAATAAGACATAATCTGTCTGCGAGCGTGCAATTTTTTTGGTCCGTCATTTGAAACGACCTTTGCAACTTTAACGCCCTTTTCGTCTTTCACTTGCTTTTCAACTTTTGCGATATCTTCATAAGAGTTGATGGCAAGGGTCAATATTTTTTCAGCTTTGCTTCTTACAGACTTTGCCTTTGCAAGAGTGGTTTCAATTTTGCCCAGCCACAAAAGATCTGAAACTTGCCCACGAATAAGAGAATTCTTTTCTTTGCTTGGTCTATTTAATTTAGCGTTAGCCATAATTTTCTCCTTTTATGAAAATTAGTCTTCGTCCTTGCAAAGAGAAAGTCCATAACTTTCAAGTTTTGCAATAACTTCGTCAATAGATTTGATGCCAAGGTTTTTGACTTTGAGCATATCTGCTCTAGATTTTTTTGTCAAATCCTCAACAGTGTTTATTCCTGCTCTTTTCAAGCAGTTGTATGAGCGAACAGAAAGATCCATTTCTTCAATAGGAAGTTCCATAATCTTGACTTGTTTGTCTTCTTCTCTTGAAACGAGAATGTCGCTTGTTGCAAGTTGAGAACAAAGTTCTACAAACAAATTGACATGTTCCATCACAATTTTGCCAGCCAGTGCAACGATTTCTCTTGCAGAAGTGGTGCCATTTGTTTCAACTTCCAAAGTGAGTTTGTCATAGTTCACACTTTGCCCAACACGAGTGCTTTCAACATTGAAATTGACAGTTTTCACAGGTGAGAAGATTGAATCCATTGCAATAAAATCAATATTGTCAAACTTTGCCTTGTTGACAGCGCTTGGAGTGTAGCCGCGACCATTGCCGATCATAACGTCCATATCAAGCACTGCTCCTTCATCCATAGTGCAGATGTGAAGGTCAGGAGTCAAAATTTCAACTTCGCTGTTTGCTTCAAAATCTTTTGCGGTAACCTCTCCCGCACCAGATTTTCTAAGGTGCAGATAAGTGATAAAATCGTCATTGTTGTTTTCACACTTAACAGCCATGGTTTTGAGATTTAAAATGATGTCAACAACATCTTCGGTAACCCCTCTGATGGTTGAAAATTCATGTGCAACACCAGCGATACGCACTGCGATTGGGGCTGAACCTGGCAGAGCAGAAAGAAGAGTTCTTCTCATTGCATTGCCAAGGGTGATGCCGTAGCCTTTTTCAAGCGGTTCAACAACAAATCTTGCAAAACTTCCGTTGCCTGTCTCTTCACAAGTGATTTTTGGTCTTTCCATTTTCATAAACAAATTCCCTCCGTTATTATCTCGAATACAATTCGATGATAAGTTGTTCTTTGATATCGGAGTCGATATCTTCTCTCTTAGGAAGAGCTACAATTTTTCCTGAGAGTGTGGCTGGGTCAAATTCCAACCATTTTGGTGTAACAATTTTTGTTTCTCTGAGTGCCTTGAAAGCATCGATGTCTTGCTTATTTTCTTTGATTGCAATCACATCGCCTTGTTTTACAAGGAAAGATGCGATGTCAACGCGTTTGCCATTAACAGTGATATGTCCATGGTTGACGATTTGACGGCATTGTTTTCTGCTTGCTCCGATGCCCATTCTGTAAACCACGTTGTCAAGTCTGCGTTCAATCAAAGAAAGCATATTTTCACCAGTGACACCTTTCATTCTTTCAGCAGTTTCATAATATTCTCTAAACTGCTTTTCCAAGATGCCATACATTCTTTTAACCTTTTGTTTTTCGCGAAGTTGTGTGCCATATTCTGAGAAAGCAACTCTGCGTTTTGAATTTCCATGTTGACCAGGGATAACAGGTCTTCTTTCCATAGCGCATTTTTTGCTTGTGCAACGCTCACCTTTAAGGAAAAGTTTGCATCCTTCGCGTCTGCACTGACGGCAGTCAGGTTGAATAGTTCTTGCCATAAAGTTATCTCCTTTTAAATTCTTCTTGTTTTAGGAGGTCTGCAACCGTTGTGCGCGATTGGCGAAACATCCTTTATCATAGTAACATTGAGGTCGCAATTTGCGATTGAGCGAATTGCAAGTTCTCTGCCACTGCCTGGACCTTTAACGAAAACTTCAACGCTTTTGATGCCATGCTCTTTTGCAACTTTTGCAGCATCTTCAACGCAAGATTGAGCAGCAAAAGGAGTGCTTTTCTTTGAGCCTTTAAGGCCCAGTTTGCCAGAAGAGCACCATGAAAGAACATTGCCATCGCAGTCTGAGAAAGTCACGATAGTGTTGTTAAAAGAGGTCTTGATATGCACTTGACCTTGAGAGATATTTTTTGAAATTCTCTTCTTAGTTTTTGTAGTTTTGTTAACCATTTTTTTAGTAGCCATAACTCAAATCTCTCCTTACTTACCTTTCTTAGAACTTCCAGCAACAACTCTTTTTGGACCTTTTCTGGTTCTAGCGTTGTTTCTTGTGTTCTGACCACGAACAGGCAAACCTTTGCGATGTCTGATGCCTCGATAGCAACCGATTTCGCCAAGCTTTTTGATGTCCATATCGACTTTTTTACGAAGTTCACCTTCAACAACCACATTGTGTTCAATGTAGTTACGAAGTTTTGCAACTTGATCATCAGTCAAATCTTTCACGCGGATGTCTGCACTGATGCCTGTTGCTTCACAAATTTTGTTGGAAGTCACTCTTCCAATTCCGTAGATATAAGTAAGCCCTAGTTCCAATCTTTTTTCTCTAGGTAAATCTACACCAGCAATTCTTGCCATTTAAAACGTCCTCCAATTTAAATTTTTAGCCTTGAACCTGTTTGTGTTTTGCAGATTTTGAGCAGATGACCATAACTTTTCCGTCACGCTTGATAACTCTGCACTTGTCACAAATTGGCTTAACAGATGCTCTAACTTTCATATTGTCTCCTTTTTAGCCCTTGTCTCTCCAGGTGATTCTGCCCTTTGATAAATCGTAAGGGCTCATTTCGACTTTGACTTTATCACCTTCCAGAATTTTGATATAGTTTTTTCTAAGTTTTCCTGAAAGATACGTTGTGATTTCATGACCATTTGACAGTCTGACTTTGAACATGGTGTTTGGAAGAACTTCCACAACCACACCTTCAAATTCAATTACTTCTTCTTTAGACATGCTCACTCCTTATTTGTTTTAAAAATTTTCTGATAGCACAATTGACTCGCTCGTTATCATCGTCCAAAATTTGTGCATCCATTTTTGAATTTGTAAACATTTTCAAATGCTTCAAATTCTTTTTTTTCGGGTTATTTTTTTTCAGTCTTTTTCCGTCGACCAACCACACCCTGTCTTTGTCAAGTTTTAAAACCACAAAAATTTGATTTCTTTCTTTTCCAGCGGTTGCCAGAACAACACTTCCCCTTTCCATAGTTTTTCCTTTACAAAGTCAAGATTTCAATTCCTTCTTTTGTCACATGCACAGTGTTTTCGTAATGAGCTGACGGTTTGCCATCTCTTGTGATAACGCCCCATCCGTCTTCAAGCAGCCAAACCTCTTTTCTGCCCATGTTGATCATAGGCTCAATGGCAAGGCAGGCATTTTCAGTAACTAGCGGACCGTCAGTAACTTTGCCATAGTTTGGAACGTCAGGCGGCTCGTGCATCTTTTTTCCAATACCATGCCCCACCAACTCGCGAACAACAGAATAGCCATTGCTTTCTGCATAAACTTGAATAGCGTGAGACATTTCGCCCAATCTGTGCCCAACTTTAAGGTTTTTGACTCCTTCAAAAAAGCACTGTTTTGTCACATCAATCAGCCTTTGCTTTTCTGCAGAGATTTTGCCAACAGCAAAAGTCCTTGCCGCGTCTCCGTTATACCCCTTGTAGATAACCCCAAGGTCAATGCTGATGATGTCTCCTTCTTTCAAAATGACATCCTCGCTCGGTATACCATGCACCACCATGTCGTTGACTGATGTGCAGATTGAAGCTGGATATCCTTCATAACCCAAGAAGGAAGGAATTGCACCACTTTCAATTATAAACTTTTTTGCCAGATTGTCAAGTTCTTTTGTGGAAATGCCGGGTTTTACAAGAGTTTCACAATAATTGAGTGCATCTCTCGTTATTTGTCCGGCTTTTCGCATCAGAACCATCTCTGCAGGCGTCAAATTATTCATTTTGCAGCCTCTCTAAAAAAAGTTTTACAGGTTTGTAAGTTTCGCTCGGCGAATTTGCCGATGAAATTTTGAAAACCTTATCACCGTAGAAGTTTATAAGTGGTGTGAT
>CALVTE010000008.1 GCA_944360075.1 uncultured Clostridia bacterium
GTCCTGTGGTCTGCCACTGCCACCCCAAAATCTTTTTAAGCTTTTGGGGGCCCCGAACCGCCACACCAGCATATTTAATTTTGGGGCGGGCAAAAAATCTAAGCAATAGCGTTTGATAGATTTTTGGGGCAGGAAGGGACTTAAAATTAAAAATTGCGGCCAGTCCTTAAAAAAGTCCTAAGTCGCAATCATTTTAAGAACCTTTGCCCTGTATTTTGGAGGTACCACCCGGATTTGAACCGGGGAATAAAGGTTTTGCAGACCTTTGCCTTACCGCTTGGCGATGGTACCATTTTGGAGCGGAAGACGGGACTCGAACCCGCGACATTTGCCTTGGCAAGGCAACGCTCTACCACTGAGCCACTCCCGCAAACATGAATGCCAAGCATACACTGCTTCTCAAGGTTTGCTCCTATAATATAGCAAATTTTGTATAAAAAATCAACTATTTTTGCCAAAATAATAAAATATTTTTTTGATATTCATTTTTGTCGAAAATATCGCCGGTCAAAGAGCCAGCAGAGAGAAGGTTCGTCAAACAATATATATTCATTTGACTTGAAAAGGTTGATAAAAAAAAGTGCGCATGGCACTATTTTTCAAAATATACGATTCCGTAGCATTTTGGGCCTACGTGCGAGCCGACCACGCATCCAATTTCGCAGGTGGTGATTTTTTGCCCTTGAGGCAATTTTGCTTGGAATTTTTCTTTCAGTTTGTCAACGGCTGGAAGGTTGTTTGAGTGGATAAAATAGAAGTCGTGACCAGGGTCGAGGGCTTTGATTTGTGCAAACATAAAGCTGTCGGCTTGGTTTGCGCCCATGCACTTTTTGATGTTGAGCACTTTTCCGTCAACAATACTTACGATAGGTTTGACGTTGAGCATAGAGCCGATTATGGCAGAAGAGGAAGAGAGTCTTCCGCTGTTTTTCAGATATTTTAGGTCGTTGATAACGGCAAAAAGTTTGCATCTTTCTTTCAGTCTGTAAAATTCTTTAATGATTTTCTCAACGCTCTGCTCTTTTTCCATAAATTTGCAAAGCTCGCAGATTATTGCCCCTTGTGCCACAGTGGTGCAGCCGCTTTCTTCAATAAAAACATTTTTCATGCCCAGCGAATCGGCGGCCATTTGCGCTTGAATTTTGGTCTGGCTCATTTCCATTGAAATGACGATTGTAAAAACAAACACGTCTTCTTTATTGGCGTAGTCTTTGTAAAATTGTTCAAACTTATATGCATTTGGCATAGCCGTTTTTGGGATAAGGTTTGTGCTTTCAATTTTGTTGTAAAAATCTTTCTTGCTCAAGCCTTCAGGATAAATTTCTTCGCCAAAAGCAACCTCAATAGGGATTATTGAAATGTCGTATTTTTCAAGATACTCCTCAGGGATGTCGCATGAAGCATCTGCCACGATTTTAAATTTCATATCATTCTCCTTACAATATGAATAATACAATATATTTGATAAAAAGACAAACAATTTGCGCAAAAATTTGCATGTTTTTGGCGAAAATTAAAAGATGACGAAAAATTATTTAAAATTTTGTAAAAAATTGTAAAAATGTTTTGATTTTTTTGCAAATTGTATTATACTCAAGTTCGGAGGCAGGGCGACTATGATGGATGCAGAGAAAGACGATTTGATTTTTTTGGAAGACAGGCTAAACGAGTGGCTGTTTAAGATTAGGATTACGCCAAACATGAAGGGGTATGCAATTTTGAAAGACATTGTTTTGCAACTTGTTTTTGAGAGCTGGAAAAAAGGCAATTTTAACAAACTGATATACCCACCCCTTGCAGAAAAATACAAAATTTCAGTCAGCCAAATTGAGCGCAGGCTGAAAACGGTGTGCGAAATTTGTAAACGCAAGTCTTCTGAAAGCGATTTGAGTTTTCTTTTTGGCAGTTTAAACATCGACACGCTTTCTGTCAAGCAGGTGGTGTGCTCTTTGGCTGAGAGATTGAAAATTGAATACAGGGCCATGCAGCATCAAAAAGGGGTCAATTTTTCTGCAAATGACGATTTCGATTTTTTTATTATGAAAAAACAGCAGTTAGAGAAGAAAAATTTGCAAAACTGAAAAATTTTTACTTTAAACAAAAATTGATTTAATAATTTTTTCAAACCAACAAAAAAACGAACTTTGACTTTAAACGAGCTCTCTTTCAAGGTTTGTTTTATTTTTTTTCTTGCCCATAGGTTCTCATAAAAAAAGAACGGATTTATCCGTTCTTTTCTGGCGCCTCAAGTAGGGCTCGAACAGAAGCGAACCTAGAAGAACCCAAGGCAGGGCAGGTGTGGTTCTTACTACGCTCGCAGGTTCTCGCAAAGAAAAAGAACGGCTTTTATCCGTTCTTCTCTGGCGCCTCAAGTAGGGCTCGAACCTACGACCTATCGGTTAACAGCCGAGTGCTCTACCACTGAGCTATTGAGGCAGATATTAAGTTTTTGTCGCACTCGGCTGTCAACCTTTTATCTATCGGTTTAATTCCGCTTGCGCTCCATACGCAGACCTTGCGGTCTTGGCGTCCAGTTCGAGTGCTCTACCACTGAGCTACTCTCGCAGATATTAAGTTTTTGTCGCACTCGGCTGAAGAGTCTTTATCGGTTTAATTCCGCTTGCGCTTTGTGTTGCCATCCGCTGCAAAATCAATGTTGTAAAAAAAAGAAGAGGGATGGAACAAGTGTTTGAAATTGATCAAACACTTGGCAACCTTCATGCAGGCTGCATTGCTATAATAGCAGATTTATTTTGATAAGTCAACAAAAATTTTAAAAAAATTATAAAATTTTTACAATTTCTTGCTGTGGCAATTTGTCATTGTCTTCATTTATTTTATCAAGTGTTTTTCTTTGGTGGTGGATGACGATTGAAGTGACCACAACAAACAAAATCAGCAGCGCCATACCGCTGATAAGTAAAACGGTTTTAAGTTTTTTCTTTTTCTGCTTTTGCTTTTCTTCCATGGTTTCGATTATACCACTTGCGCCACCATTTTGTCCATAAAAATTTGAAAAAATATCGAAACAAGCAACTGCTGCAAACAAAGGTCAGAATGGTGTAAAATCTAAATTGCCCATAGTTTATTTGCAAATTGACGGCCGAAAACAGCAAAAAAGACAGTAAAATTGCAAAAAAATATAGAAGTTGCGCTAAAAAAGTTTGTTTTTTTAGTTTTGAAGCGAAAAGCTCTGTTGAAAAAAGTAGCAAACCGCACAAAATTCCAGAGGTCAATATAGCCAAAAAAATTATAGGCTGATTTATTGAAGGATAAAGCATTATTTAAAAATCCTTTTCAGCAGACTCGGCTTTTGTTTGGCCGATAGGGTGAATTTCAAACCAGCAACACTGCCTTCCACACAAACGAGGTGATTGTCAAGGTCAAGTTTGGTTATCTCGAGATTCGAGCCGGTCACAACAACAGTTTTGGTTTCTGTTTCAATCACCGTTTGTGAGGTGGTTGCGCTGGCCACCTTTGTCGCGCCTTGCAACTGGATTTTTTGATAATTTTCAACACTCAAACATTCGTTCATATTTTCTCCTTAACTCTTCTTTTCGATAACATAATTTATGAAAACAACTTTTTAAAAATGCTAGCAATAAACGAAAAAGTGTTGTAAAATATTCTTATGGAAAAGTTGGAGTTTGTAAGCGACAAAAAGGCAAAAATCATTGATATTCTGCAGGAGAAGGGACTAAATTTCAATCAAGCCTTCAAAGCCCTCAGAGAAAAAGATATCAAAATTCAAGGAAAGAGAATAAAAACCAATCAGATTGTTGATGTCGGCTCAAGTGTCGAGGTTTTTTATAGCGAGACTGAGGCCAAACTTGAAAAAATATATGAAGACGAAAACGTGATTGTGATAAACAAACCCAGAAACATTGAGGTGGTGGGGCAAAAGGGGGTGGCTTCAAAATTAAACGCCATTGCACTGCACAGGCTTGACCGCAACACTACAGGGCTTGTGATGCTTGCCAAAAATCCAGAGGTTGCCAAATGCTTGGAAGAAGGCTTTAAAAACAAATGGATTACAAAAAAATATATCTGTCAGGTCTATGGTCATAGCAATTTTAACGGACAAGTTTTTGAAGGGTATCTGCTAAAAGATGCAAAAGAAAGCAAGGTCAAAATATTTTCGCAAAAGGTTAAGGGTGGAAAACTTGTGCAAACCAAACTTCAAACGCTTGAAAACTTGAGTGACGGAACCAGTTTTGTTTTGTGCCAGCTTTTGACAGGGCGGACTCATCAAATAAGGGCGCATCTATCCTTTCTTGGACATCCTATAGTTGGAGACGGAAAATATGGCAAAAATGAAATTAACAAAAAATTCAATGAAAAATATCAAAAATTGCATTGTTTTTATTTAAAAATTGACAAAATTGATAAAAAATTTGAATATTTGCAAAACAAAGAGTTTGTTTGCCAGGCCGATTTTTACAAAATAAAATAGAAGATTTCTTGGCCGCATTTTATCAGGCGTTTGGTGATTTTTGTTACATTTTTTTAGTTTGCAAATTTTTATTTCTACAAAAATTTTTCTTTTTTTTGCAAATCAGATTTTTTTCGCAATCGTTTGCAAATTTGTTGTAAAAAGTGTTATTATGTAAATATTAAATATATACTTACATAAGGCCGACAAATTTGGAGGATGATTTGAAAAAATTTCTCGCTTTGATTTTTGTTTCGTTATGTGCCGTGTTGGGGCTTTCTGCTTGCAGTCCGCCACCATCTTTTTCTGCCCAGTTTAAGCAAAACGAATATGTTTTGAATGTGGGTGACGTTTTTGATGCAAAAAGCAATCTGAATTTGAAGGGTGTGGAATTTGACCAGCTTCAAATTTCTTTTTCAAACCCGCAGGTGCTAAATCATTCCTCGCAAGGCATAAAAGCAGGCCAAAGCGGCGAGACTTTGGTTTTTGCAAGTTATCAAGAGCAGATTTTGGCGCAATGTTTTGTGTATGTCAACTATCAGTTTGCTTCTCCTGACAATCTGCAAATTTCAAAAGATGGCGTTCTTTCTTGGTCAGAGCCTACCATAAATCAAGGCGCCAATTTGATAAAACCACAGCAGTATATTGTTGAAGTTGGGCAAGAAAAACTTTATCGAGTAAGCGAAAATAGTTTCAGTTTTGCAGACAACGATCTTCAATTTGGCAGTTATCAAGTTCGAATTCAAGCAGTAGGCATTGAGCCAAGCCATATTTTGGCATCACAATACAGCCAAAGCAAAACTGTGGTTTATGACTATGTCAGCATGGTTGCGGGGCTTGAAGTTCTGCCTTCGCAAAGTTTTGGCGACCAAACAGCCACATTAACTTGGAATGGCAGTCAAGGCATTGTGTATGACGTTTATTTCAACGATTTTAAAGTGACGCAAACTCCGCTGAAAACGGCCTGCCTGCCTTATGATTTTTCGCATTATAATAGTGGCGCGCAGATTGAAGTGGAGATAGTTGCTTATGATGCGGCATCAGAAAACAAAAAACTTTCAGTCAGCCATAGTTACATAATCAACAAACTGCGAACTGTGAATGCCTCTTACGCCTACAATCAAGAAGAGGGCGACGGCTATCTTGTCGTGGCTGACGACCAGCCAGCAAATGGCTACATAGTGTATTGGTCATCTATAGACGGCCAAACAAGCGGGCAAAAGGTTATTTCTCGCTCCACCAAAGAATTTTTAGACGAACTTGACCATGGAATTTACAACATCTCAATTCAAGCAGTGGGTGGCAACAACGGCGATTCGATTTCTGTAAATTCAAATGTCAGCCAATCTTTTCAGTTTGCAAAATTAGACCAGCCTCAAGTGCAGGTGGAAGTGGGACAAGAGATGATTCATCTTTCTTTTACCAAAGACCCAGAAAATTATGTCAGAACATACAAGGTGGTGGTGGGCAGTTATCGGCAAATCTTTGACATTGAAACCTCGCTCGAGCTTGATATTGACCGCACATACTTAAGCGAGGGGGCAAACACGCTCGAGGTTTACGCCCTTCCAAAGGCCGATAACGTTTCCTCGACAGGGGTGGCTTACTATTCAGACGGCAAAACCGAGACAAACCGCGTTTTAAACTCAAAAGCAAAAACTCAAGCCGTTTATCGTTTGGAAGAGTTTGGTCAGATCACTCATTCTTTTGAAGGAGACGCCTCGGTTTTAACTTTTGATAACGTGGATTATGCCGACAATTTCAGGCTGTTTGTGGGCGAGCAAGAAATCAAAGATTTCACTTTCGATATTGGCAGCAGTCGAACAAAAATATATTTTTCAGGGCTAAACAGTTTTGAGCCAAACGAAAACAACGGCTACGAACTTACAATTCAAGCATTTAGAAATGACGGATTTGCCTTTGAAAGCTCGGCCGTCAAAACATTGCAAATTTTGAGCGCCCCGGTGGCAGAAGAGGCTGAAAACGGACAGTTTAGGTGGAGCAGAGTTGAAGGCGAAGCGGTTTATTCCTACACCATCAGCAAAACTGACAGTTCATGGCAAAACGGGCAGGTTGTCTCTCAAGAGACTACCGCCGACACCTTCTTGAAAGAGAGTTTGCCTTTTGGATATTACACCATTGAAGTTGTTGCTCGAAGCGCAAACCACAGCCTGCAACTAGACAGCAATTTTCACGCCCCAGAAAAAGTTTTGAGGGCAAACTTTATCGTGACAGAGCAAATCAAAAGCCCAAAAATCACTTTGATTGAAGACAACGGAAAATTTAAAATCAGCATTGCTCATGTGGAATTTGCAAGCAGCTATACAATTTTCTTGGAAGAGCAAGAAATCGATTCTTTCTCTGTCAGCGAAGAAAAGGATACATATGTCAGAGTGCTTGACCAAACTTTTGCTCAAGAGCAAACTTACCAAATTTTTGTGGTGGCAAGCGCGGGCGAAAATTTTGACCCAACTTTGCATCCAGACTCACAGCCAAGCAAGATTGACATCACAAGGGTGGCCGCTCCAAGCTACAACGTCACCGAGCATTACTCTCAAAGCGGACGATTTGGCATTGAAGGCGAGTATGGTCAAAAGCTCGAAGAGCGCTTGACTGTCAGCAGCGGAGCAGATGATGTTTTTGTTGAAAACTTTGAAATAAAGGTGGATGGAACTCTTGCAAACGTTGACCTTGAAAATTACATCAATCTTATGGGCAGAGGAGAAACCTTCATGCTCAGTTTGCAAGCAAAAGCAATCGCAGACGATGAAGAAAACGGGCATTATTATCTTGACAGCGCCGTTACCGAAGTGGAGGTTTCAAGGCTGAACAGGCCAGAAAAATTTGGTTATAGCAACGGAGAAATAACTTTTACTGACACAAACAGCGGGCAGAGCGAAAACTACTTTGTTGAAATTGAACTTTTTGTGGAAAGTGGCAACAGAACAATCTCCTTCTTCACCAACACAACTTTGACAAGCGTTGATATTCAAGAAAAAATTGAAAGCTTCAGCCAAAACAAAGAATTTGGCTACGAATTTGCACAAGTTGAAAAAATTGGCATAAAAGTGTTTGCATATATCTCTCCACAAAGCACTCAAGGAAAGCTTTTGTTGCAATCTTTGGAGGGCAGAGGCGAGTCGGAAGAAGAGCAGTTGATTGTGGAAAAAATGCAGTCGCCTGTTTTGAGCTTCACACCAAACGGCTTGCAAGGCACTTTTGAGTGGAACAGAACAGGGCAAAACACAGTCTATGATGTTTACAACGGGCAAACCGTGATGCTGAAAGATTTTTCAGGCAATCAAACTTCGCTTGAAAGTGTGCTTGGCAGCACAAGCTTGACGCAAGAGAATGCAGTTTTCAAAGTGGTGGCAAAAAATCCAGAATATCTCAACTCATCGGCTTCAAATCAAATCACAGTTGCACAGCTTTCTCAGATTGACCAAATCACAATTTCGCAAAACGGCGATGTTTGGCAGGCAAAGGTTTTAATAGAAAAAAATTCAGACGCTCGAAGAATTTTGCAAATCCTTGTTTGCGGTCAGCCGATTGACTATCAAACTGGGCAAAGTTCAGCAATTTTTGAGCTAGACAGTTATCAAGACAAACCAATTGAGATCAGCCTTAAAGCAAAAAATAGCGCTAGCGAGCAGATATATTATCTTGACAGCACTCAGACGCAATTTTCTTTGACCAATGTTTCGTCAACCGATATGCAAGCGGAAATTTCAAACGACAAACTTTCTTGGCAGAGCGCGTTTGAGTCTTGGCAGATGCAAGAAGGTTTGGTCTCCTTCACAATCGTTGTTCACTCAGCAGGAGTTGACTACACAATTCCAAACATTTTTGACACTTCAATAGCGCTTTCAGAAATTGAAAAACTGATTCAAGTTGAGCTTGACAGCCAGCAAGAAATCACAATCGATATATATTCAAATCTCAGCACCTTTGTTTTGTCAAACGATGGCAGCGCAGGCTATGGCAAAACCAGCCAAAATGACATACAGGTTGAAAAGATTGACCAAATCGAAAAGATTGCTGTGCAAATCGAGCTGCCAGAAGAGAAAGACCTTGTCTTGCAGCAGCGCGCCAGCACAGTGGCACTTTCTTTTGCGGATGCTTGGGTGGGAGATGTGAGCTTTGACGTGCATATTGACGATCAACTTTCTTTCAAGGCTGTTTCAACCACAAACCCTTACACAAGTTGCCGTGTTGCAAAGGATGAACAAGGTTATCACATCTATATCACTTCTTCAATGTTTGTCAGTGCTGGCCAGCATAAAATTTCTGTTCGCGTCAACCAGACAGACAAAATTTCTTCAAAACTAACCGACTGCTACATTTCCAGAAACAGCGATATTGCTCGGGCTTCTTTAAATTCTCAAGGGGTGCTTAGCGTAAGTTACGGAAACCTTTGCCAAGACTCCGTGATTGTCAGAGTCACCATTGGGCAAGAAACGCTTTTCACTCAAACCGAAGGCTTGCCAAGCCAAATTGATATTTCAAACCTGCTGCGCGGCAGAAGCGGTGGAGTCAGTGTTGACATCATTGTTGTTTCATCAACAAATCAGCTGCTTTGCAGCCCAACAAACTATAATATTTCCACCACAAAATTTGCAGCCATAAAAACGATTGATGTTTCTGCTGACGGGCAAATCTTGTTCACTTTGCCAGACAACGCCTCTGGCGCGGAAAAAGAGGTTGAGTTTGTTGCTCAAACGGAAGATGGAGTTTTTCACATTTTCCATCCAACGCAAACAGAAAACATATTTGTTTACAGCTATTCGCTGCAAGATTTTGTCAAAGAGCTTTCAATCACACAGCAAAACAGCTACTCGCTTGCTCTTATGGCAAGGGCGGAAGGCTCGCTCAATTCTGACCCAACTTCTTTCACTTTAAACTATCATGTAGAGCAAGATGGCGCGGTTATAAAAAAACGAAGCAGTCAAACCAGCGATTACTTTGTTTTCAATGCACAGTTGCAAAATGGGCTGTCGACTTCGGGATTTAGGATTATCATCAAAGACGGCCAAGGCCAAACTCTTGAAACGCAAACAGTCATAGTTGAAAGCAACGCAGATCTTTTAGGCTTCTGGGACGGAAATACAAATCAGTTTGTGCCGACTAAGCCAAACTATCAAGGCCAAGAAGCCGACAAAGTCTATTCATGCTATGCCTTGTCGATAAATGATATTTTGCAAGCATATGATTACGGCACTTTTGAAATCGAAGTTTGCAGAATTGCTTGGGACGGGCAGCAATACCATATTTTCAGTTCTGAAAATTTTGCCCTTATGAAGCTCAACAACGTTGTGGAAGAGCGAACGAGCGCACTGTCAATCAACATCGAAGGCAACATCTTATCGTGGCATTGGGTTAAGGCCGACCAAGCTTTGCCTGAAAATTTTGCTCCAACAGCATATATGATCAGTTTCTGGCCAGCAGGGTCGCAAGAGCAAACACAATCGCTGATTATTTCAGAAAATTCACTGGATCTTACCACTGTAAATATGCTTGAAGGGCGCAACATTCTGACCATTCAAGCCATTTCTCAAGACCAGTCAATCATTGCTTCTTCTGTTTTGAAAACTCCGCTCGAGCCTTTCAAATATAGTCAAACAAAATCTGCCACTTTGCAAAGCGGCAGAATAGTTTATGACTTAAACTACAACGGAGCGATTGACTCAAGTCTGGATTTTGTCAGCGTGTTTGATTCCTCCACTGGCGCAAACATCGCCGACAATCTTGCGCAAATTGGTCAAAACGGTTTTTCTGACATATATAATTTCCAAATCAGCACAGTGGCTTCTCAGACCATCAAGTTGCGATTTGTTTCAACAGATTCTCAAGGGTTGTCAGACACTGGAAATGTTTACGTCGCTTCAATGAATGCTTTGAATCTTATGCCAAACTTTACCGTTGAAAACCAAGATTTTCTCACGCAAATCAAAGAATATATTGACCAGCACTCACAATCGTCCGAGGTCAATTTCCAACAACTTGTCAGATTTTACCAAGTCATTTCGGGCATGACTCAGGGCGTGGGGGATGGCAAAATCATCTTTGACGACTTTGGCAAGGCAATCCCAGCGGGCTACTATAATGTTTCAATCTGTCAAACGGCAACAAACCCAATGGAAGACTATATTGATTCCAACTATTCAAATTCAAAACTCATCTACCTCTCGCCTGCTCCAACGATTGCCATGGACAGCATTTTTGACGCTCAAACTGGCGAAGAGACTTTTACGGCGCAGTTTAATCTGGTGCCTATCATTAGCGACGAAGGGGTTATGGAGAAAAGCTATAACTACGTGATGCTTCTTCGCAGAAACAGTTCTTCAGGTCAAGAAAATGCATACAGGTTTATGATTTCCTATGACGGGGCTTGGTCGATAACTAGCAACGGGCTGCCGCTTGAGGGGGTTATAAGCGGTGACGAACTATCTTTCACTATCAACTACACCGCGTTGGGCGAGCTTATGCAAGGCGACGACTATCTTATCGACAAATCCAACACCTACAATGTTCATATCTATTCTGTCGGCAATTCAAGGTCTAGTTTTGGGAAGAGTTCGGTGATGAATCTTGCCTTCTTAAGACTTGAAAGCTCAAATCTTTCGGTGGTTGACGGCTACTTTATCATCACCACTTCTGAAAACGAAATCGGCAGCGACATCTTAGTCAAATATCGCAGACGATATGGCTCTGATGACGAAGTGCAGGAAGAAATTGTCAGAACTTCTCAAGATGCGCAGGGCAAAGTTGTTCTCAACGACATCTTGACCAATTCTGGCTTGTATGACTATGTGATTTTCAATGTTATGGGGCAGATTGATCACAACAGAGTGACCATGAAGTTGCCAAGCGATTCTTATGGAATTTTAAGCCCTTACAAGCTCAATGCACCATCATTGCAAACGTCTGAAAACAAATTGCAAATTTCAGCAAATTCGAATGATCGAAATTATGGGCCTTTCATCTACAGACTGACAAATGGCGAGTTGGAAGTGGATTCAACCAGTCAGTATTTTGTCAGCAGCAGCGGAAATCTGAGCAGTCTTGTTTTCGACCATGGACGATATAATGTTGACGGCGAAAATGAGGTCAGATTTATCTCGCCAAGCATTGCAGTGATTGGCATTGTGGAAAACACACCGCAAGAAAATTTGCCATATTTTGAGTATCTTATAGACCTTGACGGCTTGGTGCTTTCTTCTCCAGCCAGTCAAATTGTTCTTCAAAAACTCGACCAAGTTTCAAATTTCAGAATTGAAAATGGAGACCTATATTGGGACGAGGCTTCTCTTCCAGAAGGCCTTGCTCAAGACGTGACTAGCCTTTACAGGCTGCAAATTGACTATTATGATTCCACTGGCTATAAAGGGACGCAAGATTTTTACACTCGCAAAACAAGCTTTGACACTTCCTTGATTGAAAATCTTTATTCTCAAGGCAACGGCGCATACTTCAACTTCTCAGTTTATCTTTATGCCGGCTACAGCGAAGGCGGACAGTCGCTTGTTGAAGGCGGAAGCGTTGACATAGCACGGCCAATCCAAACTGAAAGCGGCGCCTACGTGCTGCATTCAAATGCCACTACTTTGCAAAATGTTTCAAAACAAGCAACGCCAAGTTTTGCCATAAGCGAGCAGACCTATCAAGGCAAACTCGTCATCCATCGAAACAGGGCAACAAATTTGAATTTTGCAATAAAACTTGTCAGTCAAAGTCAAACCTATGATTTGGTTCAAGGGGAAGACTTTGAGATTGAAAGAAGCAGCATAATTCTTGCAGACAACACGCAGTATGACGTATACTTCATCTCGATTATAAACGAAGATTTTGCAAGCGGATCCACTTTCAGCTTAAAACTTTACGCTTACAGCGCAAGCTCAATCAAATCAGAACCTTTGCAGACCAAGGCTTTTTACAAGCTCCATTCAGTGGCCTCGGAAGATATGCAGATGCAGCTGATTGACGAAAAAAATGTGCTTGACCTTTCTGCTTACTTTGAAAAATATCTTTATTCATATTCCAACTCAATGTATCAAATTCAGCTTTCTCTTCCAAACGGACAGCAGTTTGTGTTAGACAGCGAAAACATGGCTTATGGCGACGATAGCGGCGAAAGCCTTTCTGCCCTGTCAGACAAGGCGCTCAGCGTGGTTGTGCTTCCAAAGAGCGGTCAAACAAACTATCTTGCAAGCAATGTTGTGAATGTGAAATTCAACCGTTTTCAAGAAGAAAATCCTCTCAGTTTTGCTTTCAACGAGCAAGCAACTCGCTTTGAGTGGAATTTTGCAAACACAAAACGATATCAATTCTTTATAGTGCTGCACTATAGTAGCGGTGGGGAAGAAAAAGCGTTTGTGGACAACTATCAAGTCATTGGGCAGGAAGAACAGATATGGCAATACTACTATCAACCAAGCCAAATGGGCACAATTTCGCGAGTGGAGCTTTACGCAAGAGCGGTGGAAGTTGACCCAAGCTTGCAAATGCAAGTGGGGCTCTTTGGCAAAATTGAAGTGGAACTGACAAAACCAGTTGAGTATAAACTTTTCGAAAGCGGTGACGGCAAAGAAGGGTCGCCTTACGTTATAAAAACATTGGAGCAATTTTCCAATATTGCCTTGCGAGATGACCCAAACACCGTGGTATATTTCCAACTTGGCTCTTCACTTGAGCTGACTTTGTCAGAAGTTGACCACCTTCTTGAGGGCTTCTATGGTCATCTTGACGGAAATGGACAAACGCTTACCATAAAGTTTGCAAAACAAACTTATCAACAAGCCCAAAGTGTGGGGAGTGTTTTGCTTGGCTCTAGCACCACTTCCATCAGTTTTGGCCATGCACAAAGCCTTATTGGCACTCTTTACAGCTCGGCAACAATTTCAAATTTATCTCTGCAGCTTGAGCAAAGCATTGACTGCGAAGATTATGCGCCAACTGTTTTGAGCGGACTGGCATTGTTCAACTATGGCAGGGTGGAAAACGTTCAAGTGACTTCAATTTCTTCCACCTATTCATCATCGCTGTCAACTATTGCGCTGGCGGGCGTTGTTGGGTTTAACTATGGCACCATTGTTGATTGTCAAAACAACGCGCCGTCCCAGCACACATATCCTGCTTCGGCTATGATTTTGATTTATGGTGGTGTGGCTCTTCAAAATGGTTCAAACGGCATCATCAAGGGCTGTGAAAGCAACGCAGAAATTTCTGTGTCTGTCAGAGGAAACGGCTCGAGCGTTTATGGCGGCGGAGTGGTTTATGAAAATAGCAGCGGCCAAGTTTATGCTTGTGGAAACAATGGGGCAATAAATATCACTGGCTCGTCATACACCGCAGGTTTTGGCGGAGTGATAGGCAGAAACATTGGAAAAACGGGTTATCTGTTCAACAACAAAACGCTTTCATCGGCAAGGGGCGGAGTTTCAGGCGTTATATATTATTACCGCTCTGGGCAGCTTGGAGATATGTTTAATTGCTCTGGCAACGATGTGATTTTTGCCATATATGGCGGAAGCGCAGACCAACGCGGAAAAGTTTATGCCTATCAAAACTCAGCAAGCGGACTTACTGTCACAACCTTGCCAAATGGGCTTGACGATGGGCAGCAATTTGTCTATAACAACGAATATATGCTGCAAGTTGTCAAAGAAGAGCAAGCTTCAACAACAACTATCACGATTTTGCTTAGCAAAGTTTAGGGCTGATGTAATTTTAAATCATGTTTAGGAATAAGTTTAATTTATGAAAAAATTTTTAATGATGGCTCTTCTGTTGATTTTGCCTTTCACCTTAGGAATTCAAAGCGGCCAAGCATCGGCGGAAGAAAAAACCACAGGCTTTATTCAAGTTCAAACCGTTTCTTATGCAAATGGCGGAGTTTTGCAAGGGCTTTATTTCTCAGCAAACGAAAAGTTTTTGACAGAAAGCGGCGCCACTCAAAAAGAGATTCAAAGCTTTCGCCTTGCGTTATATGAAAAAATAAAAGGGCTCAAAACCATATTGGTTGAAAATTTTGCCCTTATATATCTTAAAAATCCAAACGACAAGTTTGCCATTGGTCAAGACGGAGCGCTGCAAATCACTTTGGTTTACGATCAAACAAACGATGCTTACGGCCTGCAGCTATATTTTAAAGACAAAGACACGTGGGATTTTTATCATCCTAGTTCTGAGTCGCCTGAAGAGGCCCGACAGGAAGGTTTTGTTACCACTGAAAAGTCAGAAGGGCAAATTATTTTCGCCCAAAGCCTGCCTGGCTATCAAGGCACAGTGGGGCAGTATTTGAAAGAGCTTTATCTTTCTGCTGTTCAAGGTGTTGACCTTTCTCAATCTTACAACCCCATTCTTAGCTACGACTACGCACTCTCTTCATCAAAGATACGTTCAAATGCTGACAGTGTTTATGCCGACAGCAGCGGTATGTATCATCATCTTTGGCAGAGGACGGTGGAGTCGAGCATAGAAAACGACCAAATTGTTTTGTATTACTATCAAGCGCATCCGCAGTGGTGGTATCTGACAGTTATCGGATTGGCAGTGGTGGTCGTTCTTGGTGGAGGAGCCATAGTGCTGCTTAAAAATCACAAAAAAAAGAAAGAGAATAATGCTTGACGGATGCTGCGTGATGGCCAAAATTTTATTGGCATAAAATTTTGGCAAATTCTTTAGAATTTGTATGCGTCAGCATACCCATCACGCAGCCTTCATTGCAGCCTTCTCTTTAGCAAGCAAGGTCTCAGCAGAAAAAACAAGGACATGTCATAAAAGCATGTCCTTTTTTGTATATTACATTGGGTTAAAGGAGAAATTGTGGAAATATTTGCGCTTATCATGCTGGGATTGTTGCAAGGTCTGACCGAGTTTTTGCCTGTTTCGTCAAGTGGACATCTTGTTTTGTTTGGCAATTTGTTTGGAGTGGAAGAAACTCTTTTTGTGTCAATACTTTTGCACTGCGCAACCCTTTTTTCAGTTGTTGTTGTGCTTAGAAAAGAAATTTGGCACATCCTTCGCAATCCCTTTTCTCAAGAAGGCGTCAATTTGATGCTGGCCACAATTCCAACCTGCATCATAGCCCTCATTCTGCTGCCTTTTGCAGATGCGGCATTCAGTGGCAAATTTTTGGGAGTCTCCTTTTTGATTAGTGCCTTTCTTTTGTTTTTTGCTGAAAGAAAAAACGAAAATCGTTTTGTGCAAGGGGGCTCTGTTACGGCAAGACAGGCCGTGCTGATGGGAGTGGCGCAAGGGCTTGCAATCTTTCCTGGGATTTCTCGATCAGGCGCAACAATAAGCGCTGGTTTGCAAGCGGGAGCAGGCAAACAATCCTGCGCAAAATTTTCTTTTTTGATGAGCCTGCCCATCATCATTCTCTCGCTGCTGATGGAGCTTTGCGAGATTTCATCTTCTCAGCTTTCTCTTTCAATTTCGCCTGTTGGCCTTGTGCTGGCCTGTTTGACAGCTTTTGTTGTTGGCGCTTTATCCATCAAGCTTATGATAAAACTCACCAGCCGCTCAAACTTAAAATATTTCAGCGCCTATCTTGTTTTGATTGCAATCGCTTCGTTTATTTTGTTGTAAAGGAGAGTTATGGATTTTTACAAAAAGTCAGTTGAGCAGTGCCTTAAAGAAACTTCGTCTTGCGCAAATGGATTGTCGCAAGAAGAGGCAAAGCGCAGAGAAAAAGATGTTTTGCACGATGAATTTTTTGATGAAAAAAGGGGAATTGTCAGCAAGTTTTTCGCCCAATTTTTTGACCTTATGATTATCATTTTGCTGCTGGCTTCTCTTGTTTCAATCGTCATTGGCTTGGTTCAAAAAACCAGCGAAGAAATCATAGACGGAGTTGCAATTTTGGCCATTGTGGTTATGAACGCTATCTTTGGCGTGGTGCAAGAGCATAAGGCGGAGAAATCGCTGCAAGCTCTCAAAAAATTGACCGAACAAGAAGCGTTTGTCTATCGAGATGGCGCTTTGAAAAAGATTTCTTCTTCTCAGCTTGTCATTGGCGACATAATTTCGCTGGAAGCAGGTTCTATTTTGCCCGCCGACTGTCGATTGATCGAAAGCTTTGAGGTAAAAATTGACGAGTCTTCTTTGACGGGAGAAAGCCAGTCGGTTGAAAAAGATGCCCGTTTTGTTGCCAGCCACTCGCTGCCAATCGCCGAGCAAAAAAATATGGTTTTCAAAGGCACAAACGTGACTTACGGTCGGGGCAAAGCTTGCGTTGTTGCCCTTGGCTTAGACACCGAGTTTGGCAAAATTGCCAAAGGAGTGAAAGAAAATTCAAAGGAGTTGACTCCTCTTCAAAAAAGCATAAAAGACGTGGCAAAAATTTTGACTTTTTTGGTGCTTGCCATTGCTTTTGTCACTTTTGTGATTGAAATTTGCATTTCTCCAGCCAACATCATGGAAGCATTTTTGACGGCGGTGGCTATTGCGGTGGCTGCCATCCCCGAAAGTATGCCGGCCGTTATCACAATCATCATGAGCATGGGCATTGCCAGGCTTGCCAAACAAAAGGCGATTGTCAAACGTATGCACGCAGTGGAAACGCTTGGCTGCTGTGATGTGATTTGCTCAGACAAAACGGGCACAATCACGCAAAACAAGATGGAAGTGACTGCGCTTTACTATGATGGCGAGCTGCATTTTCAAAAATACAAACCTGGCAAAAGTTTTGAAAATCTTTGCCAGCAAATGATGCTTTGCAACAACACAACATTTTCAAAAGGTCAATTTTTGGGAGATCCCACAGAAGTTGCTTTGTCAAACTTTTGTCGAAAGCAAGGGCTTAAAAAAGAAGAGCTTGAAAAAATTTTTGTCAGAACAAAAGAAAAGCCTTTTGACAGCAACAGAAAACTTATGTCAGTTTCCTTCAAAAGTGGGCAGCAAGAATTTATGGTCACAAAAGGGGCGGTTGACTTTTTGATTGAAAAATGTTCTTCTGCCATTGTAGACGGAAAAATTTATCCTCTCAGCGACAAAACAAAAAGGCAGATTTTCAAAGCAAACGAACAGATGTCAAAAAAAGCGCTCAGAGTTTTGGGTTTTGCTGTGAAAGAGACAAATGGCGGGGCTTTGGAAGAGGAGGGCTTGACTTTTGTTGGGCTAGTTGGCATGATTGACCCACCTAGAAAAGAAATTGCCCAAGCCGTCAAAAAGTGCAAAAGGGCTGGCATGCGAGCGGTCATGATTACTGGCGACCATAAAAATACCGCACTTGCCATTGCAAAAGAAATTGGTCTTGCCAGCAATGAAGACCAAGTTTTGTGCGGAGCTGAGCTTGACCAGATGAGCGATGAAGAACTTGGACAGAAGATTGAAGGCGTGGCAGTTTTTGCTCGAGTCAGCCCGCAAAACAAAGTTCGCATTGTGCAAGCGCTTAAAGAAAAAGGGCATATAGTGGCCATGACGGGCGACGGTGTGAATGACGGACCCAGCTTGAAAAAAGCAAACATTGGCATAGGCATGGGCAAAAGTGGCACAGATGTTGCAAAAGAAGTGTCTGACATCATCATAGCAGACGATAATTTCGCCACCATCATAGTTGCTGTTGAAGAGGGCAGAAAGATATACCAAAACATTCAAAAAACGGTCAAATTTTTGTTTTCTGCAAACATGGCCGAGCTTTTATCTCTTTTTATCGTAACGATTATTTTTCCGCAATACACCTTTTTGCTGCCTGTGCAAATTTTGTTTGTCAACCTTATCACCGATTCTCTTCCAGCCGTTGCTCTTGGTGTTGAAAATCCCGAGAAAGACCTTATGGCGCAAAAGCCCAGAAATTCAAAAAAAGGGCTCTTTGCAGACGGCAACGGCATCTCAATTGTGATTTTGGGCTTGATTCAAACCTTGCTTGTTGTGATTTCTTATGTTATCGGGCTTTATGTTTACGGGCAATACACAGCCACAACCATGGCTTTTTACACCCTGAACATGATTCAAATGTTCTATCTTGCCTCCATGCGCACCAACCAACCGTTTTACAGGTCAAAACCTTTCAAAAACAAATTTTTCATTTTGGCGGTATCGTTTTGTTTTGCCCTAGTTGCGCTGTTTGCCCTGACACCGCTGCACACACTCTTTGGTCTTGAAACGCTCTCCTTGCAAGCTTGGATTGTTATTTTTGCTCTTTGTTTTGCCATGCTTGCGATAAGCGAGCTCTACAAATTTTGCGAAAAGAAAATTTTAGAAAACAAACAAAGAAAATAGGCTTTGGCCTATTTTTTTGCTGTAATGACAAAATTTTGCCTGCAAAATATTTTATTAAATCAAATTTTTATGATAAAATATATTCATGGAAATTTTTGACATAATCATGCAAAGCCAAGATTTTGACTATTTTGCAAAAAGCAGCGCGCCAGCTCAATCGATCATGCTTATCTGCAAAGACGAGGAGTTTTGCCTTGAATTTGCAAAGCTTCTTGCTGTGCTGATTTTGGATGGCAAAATTGACAAAAACAGTCAAAACTATCAAAAGGTTATGCTTGGCGCTCATCCTGACGTCAAATATTATCCAACAAAAAATCAACTTTTGGTTGCCGATAGTCAAGAAATTGTTGCTGAAAGTTTTGTTAAACCAATTTTTTCTTCGCGCAAGATTTTTGTGATAAAAAATATTGACAATTCAACAGAGAGCGCACAAAACAAACTGCTCAAAACTTTGGAAGAGCCTTCAAAAGATGTTTTTATGATTTTAACCTGTTCAAATCCAAACTTGGTTTTGCCAACAATAAAATCTCGTTGCGTCAAAAAAGAGTTGGCAAAAGTGGACGATGAGCAAATTTTGAAACTGCTTGGGCAAAGCGAAAATGCCGCGATTGCAACCGCTGTTGCTGATGGTGGAGTGGGCTTGGCTCAAAGACTGGCTGCCAAGCCAGAACTGTCAGAGATTGCCACTATTGCAGTTCAGGTGCTGACGCAAATGACTTCCAGCAAACAGATTCTTGACTTTTCAAAAAAAATTCAAAAGCATTCAAAAGATTTCTCTCTTTTTGTCAAGTGCTTGTCTGTTGCTGTTGAGTCCATGCTGCAAATCAAAGCCGGCGTGAAGCCAAAATTTGAGATTTTTAAAGAGCAGCTAAGCGCCAAAGCTGAGGAGTATACCATTCGAGCGCTTTGCAAAATTGATGAAAAAATTTGTCAGCTTGAAAAGGAATTGTCTTACAACGTCAATCCAACTTTTGCCATAGAAAATTTGTTGTTGAATATTTTGGAGGTTAAATATATATGCAAATAGAAGTTGTTAGCGCAAGGTTTTATAAGGGGACAAACGATTACTATTTTTCGCCAAACGGGCTGGAACTTAAAAATGGCGACAAAGTGATTGTTGACACCGAAAAAGGCAAAGACCTTGTGACTATTGTGGGAGAGAGCAAACTAATCGATGTCTCAACGCTTGTCGAGCCGCTTAAAAATGTGCTTAAAAAGGCAAGCGAAAAAGAGGAGCAGATGGCAAAAGAAAGTCAGCAAAAAGCGGCTGGTTTGCTTCCCGAAATAAGAGAATTGGTCAAAAAAGAAAATCTTGACATGAAGATTGTTTCAGTTGAAAGCAATTATAATTTTTCGCGCCTTATTGTCAATTTTGTTTCTGAAAACAGGGTGGATTTTAGAGATTTGGTCAAAAAAATGGCGGAAAAATATAAAAACCGAATCGAACTTCGCCAGATTGGTGCGCGTGATGCCACAAGATTGCAAGCTTGCCTTGGCGTTTGCGGCAAACAGACTTGTTGCAGCCAGGGAATAAAATTCAACGACCACATCAGCATAAAAATGGCAAAAAACCAATCTTTAAGCCTTAATCCCAACAGCATAAGCGGCCTTTGTGGAAAATTGCTATGCTGCCTTGCCTATGAAAACCAGTATTACGCCGAAACGCTTAAAGAGCTTCCAAAAATTGGCAGTTTTGTCAAAACTCCTGACGGCGAAGGAAAAGTGGTCTATCTTGACCTTATCAAGAAAAAAGTTTCTGTCAAATTTCAAAACGAGCAGTCCACCGAAATCAAAACTTATGACAGCGGACTGATAAAATTTAAAAGGGAACAGTAGTGCAAAGAGAAGAGGATTTGCAGTGTCAAGGATTGAAAATAGTGCAGGATGACCAGCTTTACACCTTCACGTCTGACTCGGTGGTGCTTGCAAATTTTGTGGACATAAAAAAGAATCAAAGTGCGGTGGAAATCGGTTCGGGCAGCGGAGTGATTTCTATTTTGCTTTCAGCCAAAACAGACGTAAAAAAGATTTTTGCTTTTGAAATTCAAAAACAAATGGCTGACCTTGCCAGCCAAAACATAAAGCTCAACGGTCTCGAAGAAAAAATTGAACTGTTTTGCGATGATATTGCAAATTTTTCAAAATATCTCAAAAATGGCAGCGCCGATGTTGTGTTTTCAAATCCGCCTTATATGAACAGTTCGTTTGCTTGCAAAAACAGCGTCAAATCAATCGCTCGTCACGACAAAGCACTTCCGCCCCAAAAGCTTTGCTCTTGCGCGTCAAAACTTTTAAAAAGTGGCGGCAAGTTTTTTCTCTGTTATGCACCCAGCAGACTAAGCGAAATTTTTGCCTGCATGAGCAAAAACAAGATTGAGCCGAAAAGAATGTTTTTCACTCAAAATCAAAAAGGAGAAATAAAGCTGTGCTTTATTGAGGGAGTGAAGGATGCAAAAGTAGGTTTGAAAGTGCTGCCAAGTTTGACTGTGAATGACGCTGACGGAAAATATCTTGAAGCTCTGCATACAAAATATTTTAAAGCCTGAAAAAGGCTTTTTATTTTTTTTTTGTAAAATTATGTAAAAAATATTAAAATTTTGTAAAAAATGTTTTGAGATAAAATCGCGTTGTGATATAATCTACCTTGCATTTACAAGGAGAAAGCATGAAAAAGACTATTGGCAATTTTGAGTTTTTGACGTCACTTTTGATAAGCATGGGCATAACGCCTGACAAAAAAGGTTTTGCATATTTGCGCGAGGCCATTATTCTTGTGGCGCTTGACCCAAGCTATTTGCAGTCTGTGACAAAAAGGCTCTATGTTGACCTTGCAGATATCTTTTTCGTCAAGCCGCAGGATGTGGAGCGGTGCATTCGATTTGCAATCGGCATTTCGTATAGCAGCGGCGGATTGCTTGAAATCAACAATCTTTATGGCAACGTTGTTTACAAAAACGATTACAGACCAAGCAACAGTGAATTTATCGGCGTGGTTGCAGACAAAATTTCACCTTATGTCAAAAGCGCGAGTTTGGCATAATTTTTTTGTTTCCATTTGATTTGCTTGAATATTTTTTGCCTTTATGGTATATTAACTTATGAAAGGAGTTTATCATGGCAAATGTTATAAGAAATATGAATTTTAAACCAATTATTGAAAAAATTGAATACAACAGAGAGCGCGAGCCTCAACCAAACGACAAAATAAACATGAGAGTTTGGGATGAAATGAAGGTTGAAAGATTGCGTTCTGATGCAGTCAAAGTGATTTTGCAACGAAATGTTGAACCAGAGCCTAACACCATCTTTTCAATCAAAGTGGCTTTGGGTGTGGAGTGCTTAATCAACACTTCTGAATACGAAAAACTTGAAGATGATGTAGAATTTTTCAAAAACTCTCAAATTTCAAGAGTGCTTGCAAGCACAGTCTCTTGCATAATTTCACAGCTTACTCTTCACTCACAAATCGGGGCTATGGTGACAGCGCCTGTTGTGCAATTTCCACAGTAAGCATGCTTGACTTTGAAAAAGATTTTAAAGAAAGCTTGATTGCAGGCATTGACGAAGCTGGAAGGGGGCCGCTGGCAGGCCCTCTTGTTTGTGCGTGCGTGATTATGCCAAAAACAGATTTAATTGAAGGGATAAACGACAGCAAAAAGCTTTCTCCAAAAAAACGTGAGGAGTTGTTTGAGCAAATCCTTCAAACGGCGCTTGCCTATTCAATTATTGAAATTGACGAAAAGACGATTGACGAGCTTAACATATTAAATGCCACCAAACTTGGCATGAAAAAAGCGCTTGAAGCTTTGGCTGTCAAACCAGAAATTGTTTTCACAGACGCCGTGCAAATCGAAACTGACCTTCCGCAGAAAAACATCATTCATGGCGACGGGCTTAGTTACAACATTGCCGCGGCTTCAATTTTGGCCAAGGTGCACAGAGACAGGCTTATGCAAAAACTTTCGCTGCAATATCCGCAGTATCAGTTTGCCCAGCACAAGGGCTATGGAACAAAACTTCATATTGAAAAATTGAAGGAGTTTGGCCCATGTCCGCTGCACCGAAAAAGTTTTCTGAAAAATTTTCAAAAATTTTTTTAAAAAGGGGTTGACTCTCCAGTTTACTGTAGTGTTATACTGCTGGCGGAGGTGGAAAAATGAACACAAATTTCAAAATCGGCAAGGTGGCAGAAATTTGCCAAATGCCAATCAAAACAATCAGGTTTTACGAAGAAAGGGGGCTTGTAAAACCGGAGAGAGACGAGCAGAGTGGCTACAGATTTTTTACCGATAAGCAAATTGAAAGGTTGTTTTTCGTCAAATCTTTAAGAAAACAGGGTTTTTCGCTTGAAGAAATCAAAAATCTAGACGAAAAAACAGCAGAAGAAAAAATTGCGCAGCTGAAAGGCGAAATGCATAAGCTGCAAGAAAAGGTCAATCTTTGTCGTTTGCTTGCAAGCAAAGAAAGAAAATATTTCTCTTTCTTTATCGACGATCCTCAAGTGATCGGAAAGTGGAGTGCTGAAAAGGTTGCAGAAAATTGGCCTGTCAAAGAACTTTACTTTTTGCCGGGCGGAGAAGGCTACTGGATTTTCTCACGCTGGAACAAAGGCAAAATTTTGCTGTATAACAACAGCGTCTTAAATTACCGCGTTGAAAAGAACAAACTTTTTGTTGAAAGCGAAGAGGAAAAGGACGGCATCAAAGCGGAATTTGACAGAGTTGACAATAAAAACTATACCGCGCAGCAAATAGCAAAAAAAGATGACGTAAACCTGCCTTTTGAAGCCGATAAAAAAATGGTGGGCTTTTGGAAGACGGTCGGACTTGTCGAGACAAAAGATGTTGACAATTTTGATGAGAACAAGATTAACAAAACTTCGCTGTTTCTTAAAAATCTGTATATCGCTCCAGACGGCAAAGCAGTTTGGTGCAGCGAAGGAGGGGTGTATAATCTGCTTTGGACAAAAGGTGCAATCATCGACAAAAACCAAAAACTTGTCATGCAAACAAAACTGGTGACAAAGCAAGGAAAAGAAATGCTGCTTATGCAGTGGAAAAGCGGCGACTATGTCTTTGGCGGTTTTGTCAGGTGCTGGTATCTTTTTGAAAAAATGTAAAAGGCATTAAAAAACTGCTTTTTGCGCAATTTTATCAAAAAAATGTTTAAAAAACTGCTTCTTTGCAATAATTTTGCAAGGAGGCATTTTTTATGAAACTGAAAGACAGTCAAACTTTTATAAATCTGGCAAGGGCTTTTGCGGCAGAGTGCGCAGCCAGAGGGCGCTATGAATTTTGCGAATACGGCTTTCGCATGAACGGCTATGAAGCCATTGCCACGCTTATAGACAAAATTGCTTATCAAGAGTTTAATCATGCACGTATGCTTTACATGAAATTGCAAGACGGCGAAATGAAGCGAGTTGACAATATAGACATTTGCCTAGGTTTGCCGTTTAAAGAAAAGTGGGAACTGCTTGAAAACCTTCAACTTCTTGGCCAAGACGAAATCGATGAAGCAAAGGCTTACCAAGAATTTGAAAAAACAGCAAGAGAAGAAGGCTTTGTCGAAATTGCAGACCTTTTTGCCATGATAAGAGAAGTGGAAGAGCGCCACAGCAAAGTTTTTCAAGAACTTTATAGACAAATGAAAGATAAAAAATTATACCAAAAAGCAAAACAAGTGGCTTGGATTTGCCCTTCATGCGGCTATGTAAGTTATGACAAAAAGGCTTGGCAAACCTGTCCGCTTTGTCAGGCAAAACAAGGCTATTGCAGTTTGATTTTGCCAGAAGAATTGCATTTTTAAGAATATTTTTTTGTTTGCAAAAACAAAGGAGAAAAATATAATAAAAAACAAAATATAAATAAATATTAAAAAAAATCGAAAAAATACACAAAAAATATTAAAAAAATCGAAAAAAATATCAAAATAATAAAAAAAAACAGCGGGCTGCTGTTTTTTTTATGGAAATTCCCAGTATGCTGGGTCGATGTATGGGCCTGTTGTGACAGCCAAGGTGTCGGCAATCAATTTTTCGATGTAAGGATTGATGTCTTTTGCTTTGTCGTATTCTTCTTCAGTCAGCACTTTTTTTTCAAAAACCAATGTGTTTTTTATAAGCTTTGCGATTGCAAGTTCATGCGCGCGCTGTTTTTCTTTTGGCAAAAAGGGCAAAGCGTTGGTGTTTAGTCGATAACCAAATTCATCTCCAGGAAGATATAGGTCAAAGTGAAAAAGTGAATATACGTTTGGCAGGCTTTTGCAACCGCTAAGCAAAAAGTCAATCATTGAAGAATGATAGCCTTCATTCCACCTTATATCTTTTGGTTTTTCGTCAAGTGAAAGGTTTATTCTTCGTCCTTTTTCGTCAACGATTGTTTTTGGTATGATAAAGCCAAGATTGTGCCGATGATAGTCGATTGAGTAGTCGTATCTATAAGAAAGCACATCTTCTGCACTGATTTTGGAAAGGTTGCCAGTGATGTTTGTTGTGGAAGAGATGCAGGGATTTTTCACCCATAAACCATTGCTGAACACTCCGCGCACAATATTCTCCAAACCATCTTCTCGAAACCATATCAGATGTTGATAAATTGAATAGTTTGAACCATTTTCGCCGCATTTTTTTCGCAAAACACGCAAAAGAGTGTCAACAAAACTGGTCATCTGTTTTAAAGTTAAACCTTTTTTTGAACGAATGTGTTTTTCATAATCAAATTCTTCTTGTGGGAACATATTTTTTCCTTTTAAGCTTTATAGTCAGCGCTTGCAATTATATCATACTTTTTCTATTTTGTAAACGGCTTGCTTGCATATTTTTTGCAGTTTTGAAGATAATAATGTTGGTAAAAGGAGGGAATATGTTAAAAAATTGGGCAATCAAAGGTTTTATAGGGCTTTCTTGCCTTGCAGCCATAGGCGGAGCTGCTGGTTGCGGTCAAGACATGATTCATTCAACCTATCAATTTCAGGTGGAAGATGTAAGCCAGGTCAATGTCAATCAGCAAACAAACATAGACGTCACGCTTAAGGCAACCGAAATTCGAAGTGAAGGTTACGATAAAGTTCTGATTCGAGTTGATGCAACAAACAAAGATAATCTTGAGCTTAAAGCGACAGACACCCAATCGCAGGAATGGGATGTTGCACAAGTTGGCTATTGGGGGCCGCCAGACGGCTTTGCCATCACAAAAGACTATGACGTCACCACAGAATTTCGCGTGACTGCCAAAGCTGAAGGGGCTTACACCGTCACCTTAAACCTTGTTGACCTTGACAACAATGACGCGGTTTTGGCAACAAAAACAATAACTTTCACCGCAGCACAGTAAGCAGCAAAATTGCTGCTTTTTTGCTATTGACAACAGAGCTTTTCTATGTTAAAATTTTTGCATGAAAGACAAAATTACATATGAAATCAAGCGAAGAAGGGTGCAACTATTAAACCTTCAGGCAAACAAAAAAGTTTTGAAAATCTTGAAAAAAGGGATAAAAGTTGAAGACCTTTATCCAGGCAAATTTGTATATATAGAAACGCTTGAGTGGCTTGACGACAATAACCGAAAAGTCAAACTTACCGACGGCGTGTGCGGCATTTTTGTCAAACTTTTGACCTGGAAAGAGGGCGGCGTGTATATCTATTTTGCTCCCGACCCTTCGCAAGATGCTTTGCTTTGCGACAACCCTGAAAGTTTTGCTGTCAGAAACAGGTTTGTTGAGATATATGACAACTCTGGGCTTTTGCAGGCGCTAAAAGAATTGAAGGTTGTGACGGCAGATTTTTGCAGAACAAACAATGAAGAAAATGCAGTTGCTGATATTTTTTCTGACGAAAAGCCAGAATAAAAAGAAAATTTTGTAAAAAAAATGAGCTATGCGTTTTGCATGGCTCATTTTAATTTTTATCGATTATATTTTTCAGCATATTGCTCAAACGTTCCGGTATAGTCAATATAATGGTCTTCATCAACAATTTCGATGATTCTGTCGGCCACAGTTTCAATGATTTCTTGGTCGTGAGTGGCAAACAGCATTGTTCCTTTAAAATTTTGCATACCTTTGTTTAGAGCGGTGATGGATTCAAGGTCAAGGTGGTTGGTTGGTTCGTCCAAAATTATGGTGTTGCCTTGCTGCAGCATCATTTTTGCAAGCATACAACGCACTTTTTCACCACCTGAAAGCACGCAGGCTTCTTTCATATTCTCTTCGCCCGTAAACAACATCCTTCCCAGCCAAGAACGAATATAAGTTTCGTTTTGGTCGTTTGAAAATTGTCTTAGCCAGTCGACGAGCGAAAGATGAACATTGTCAAAATATTCGTCGTAATTTTGCGGCAAATTTGTCAATTTTATCGTCTTTCCAACAAACACATTGCCGCTATCTTGTTTTTCTTTTCCAAGAATAATATTAAACAGAGTGGTCAAAATTTGGCTATTTTTTGCAAAAAAAGCAACTTTTTGGCCTTTTTCTATGTTAAAATTCAATTTTTTGAACATTCCAGCTTTGCTAAGACCTTCCACTTTGATGACCTCTTTGCCAATTTCTTGCGTGAACTCAAAATTGATGTAAGGATATTTGCGAGAAGATGGTTTGATGTCTTCAATGGTCAATCTTTCCAGTTCCTTCTTTCTTGAAGTGGCTTGTTTTGATTTTGATGCGTTTGCCGAGAAGCGTGCGATAAACTCTTTGAGTTCTTTGGCTCGCTGCTCCGCTTTTTTGTTTTGGTCTTTCATCTGCCTTAAAATAAGTTGACTCGATTCATACCAAAAGTCATAGTTGCCGATAAACATATTGATTTTGCCATAATCCACATCGCAAATATGAGTGCAGACTTTGTTTAAAAAGTGGCGGTTGTGCGAAACAATGATAACGGTGTTTTCAAAGTCGAGCAAAAAGTTTTCAAGCCAGCGCACTGTTTTGAAGTCAAGGTTGTTGGTTGGCTCGTCCAAAACCAAAATGTCAGGATTGCCAAACAGAGCTTGAGCCAAAAGCACTTTAACCTTTATTTTCGGGTCGGTGTCGCCCATAAGGTTGTAATACATTTCTTCGCCAATTCCAATGCTTTGCAAAAGTGATTTTGCCTCGCTTTCCGCTTCCCAGCCGCCAAGTTCTGCAAATTCTGTTTCCAGCTCGCCAGCGCGTATTCCGTCTTCTTCAGAAAAATCTTCTTTGGCATAGAGCAGGTCTTTTTCTTTTTGAACTTCCATCAGTCGTTTGTGCCCCAGCAAAACGGTGTCTAAAATCGTTTGGTCGTCATAGGCATTTTGGTTTTGCGCCAAAACGCTCATGCGCTCGCCGGGCGTGATGACAACTTCGCCAGTGTTTGGCTCAATTTCGCCTGTCAAAATTTTCAAAAAGGTGGATTTGCCGGCACCATTTGCACCAATTATGCCGTAACAATTCCCTTTTGAAAATTTGAGATTGACCTCTTTATATAAAGTTCTGTTGCCAAAAGCAAGTGAAACGTTGATAACTTGAATCATATTTTCTCCCACATATATTAAAAATTTTGTCTTTCAAAGTATAATATAAACAAAAAAAATTGTCAATGTTTTTTTGCCGCTGCAAGAAGGCAAAAATTCAAAATTATAAAAATTAGCAAAAAATATAAAAAAATAATGAAAAAATCGAAAAAATTAGCAAAAAAATCGAAAAAATTGATTTTTTATTATATTTTTTTGAATATTTTTCTTTTTTCAAACAAAATAATCGCGCAAAAAAATTGCTCAAACTTTTGCTTGTGTTTTGCTGGTGATAAATATTTTTCGATTATATATTTATAATATAATCGATAAAAGTCGAAATTTGTTTGCTTTTTTGGTTTGAAAAAATTATAATGTATTTGAATTTTGTTGTAGGAGATTTTTCATGAGAAAGAAAAACAAAGCAGAACAAACTGAAGAAAAGGTAAAAACAAAACGCTGGGGAGTGGGCAAAACTCTTGCCATCATCATCTCGTCGGTGGCTTTTGTGGTTGGCGCAGCAGTTTTGGGAGTCTATCTCGGTCGCGGATTTGATGAAGACCGCACTTTTCCAAACGAGATTGTTTTTGACGCCAAAACAAGCCCTAACTTTAACGCCGACCTAAACAGGCTTGAGATTTCCACGCAAGAGATTGACCAAAACAACTCTTTCAAACTCACCATAACTTCAAGCACCACCAACATCACTGCTGGTGTTGTTGAGCTTGATTCAGTTTCAACCTACGCCTACAACGCAAATCAGCAAGCGTTTGCCAGCGATTTTTTGCCTGTCAACAGAGAAGAGGCTTACATAGACAACGGCATTATTCGTTTTCCAAAACACGTCACAGTGGGGCAGCCTTTTGAGGTTTATCTTTCAACCTATCGCTGCAGCGACACACCTGACGGGTCGGTGATTGACCAAATCCGAGGGGGCATCACCACCATATCTGCAAAAAGTGAAAATGGAAAAACTGACGAGTTGACCATTGCGGTTGACACGCCTGTTTTTGAAGTCGAACTTTATCTTACCGACAAAAACGGCAACGAAATCAAACAAACAAATGGCATTTTTGAAGTGACTGAAGAAGAAGATTTTTATGTTGAAACAAAATTTTATCCAGCGCACAGCAGATATGTTTTCTCAAAAGGTCCATCAACCATCAATCCTGATGCAGAAATTGAAGAAAAAACAGTGTTCTACGAGGCTGTCGACAACGATAATGTCACGCAAATTTTTGACAGCGCCACAAGCAAACACTTCTATGCCGAAAGAATCACCGACGGCGTTAAGATTGACTATTTTGCACCAACAAATGCCAGAATGCAACGGCAAATCTACAGCGAAGTTGCTGAAGATGTTGCTCAAATGGGTCAGCAGATCGATAACAGCGAAGCTTATCGTCTATATCTGATCAGTTACGACGCTGCAGCTAGCGACAAAAAGACAAGCGGTCAGGTTTTGACTGGCCAAATCAGCCTAGACATTGTGCAGGCAAGTGTTGATACTTTTGAAGTTGGTTTAGCTGGACAAACTTTCAACTTGCACGACCAAGCACCACTGAGAATTTTTGTTGGAGATTACCAAGAGCAGCCAAGAGACAAATTTTTGTCCACCAAAATCAAATCAACAAACGGCATGGACTTAAATAATATGCTGCAAAACGTTGTTGTCTCTTTCAGTCTTGACGGACAAGACCCAACGGTGGGCGAAAACGCCATTGTTTCTGTCGAGGATGGAGAGGGCCGCCCAATCGATTATGACGATATTGACGGAGTCAAGTATTATAAGGCAATTTTTGGCAATCCGGAAAATTATGGCACTGGCTTCTGGGAATTGACGCTTGAGCCAAATCAGGTGGGCAAACGCATCATCATGACAGTCAGCCTTTTGCTTGAAAATGAAGAAGGCGGGTATGATTTGTTTAAGGATAAGAGCGGAGGTGTTGCGCAGCACACCATCACATTGCAAACAGTTGAGCATGTTGAAAACCCTGTTTCTTGGACGGATGAGTCAGCAAGAAAAATAGTTTTGACCTACGCGCCAAACTCTTCCATTCCAACGTCAGCAGAAGTTCCGCTTGAAGGCTTGACTGAGATTCCAGAAGAAAATATCTATTGGACTCCAAAATATTTTGTTTCCTTTGCAGGCCTTGACAAAGAGCAGTCTGTCGAAAGAGCAAGACAAATGTTTGACGGGCAAATCGAAGAGAGCTTTGCAGGAACATACAACGGTTTGACCATGGTTCCGCTTTCAATCACAAACGATGTTTTATACATCAGCGAAGTTGGCCAGTTTGACTTGTATTTTGCCACCACAAACGGCTTTGAAGAGGGGCAATACAAAATCGTTCAAATGGTGGCCAATGCAATACCGTTTGAAGTGACAAAAACCTTGTATATCAACTCGGTCAGCGGCTCCACCATTTTGTATAAGGGTGCAGAAGAGGAAACTTTTACCGAAATCACTGAGGGAAAGTATCTTCCAACAAAAACAGACAACGAGATTAAAGACCAAATTCAAGTTCAGTTCACCATTGCGGCAGACTCTGTCGAGGTGTTCAAAGAAGAATTTGCCAACGGCTATATCACACTCAAACTTTTTGCTGGTCAAAGCGACGTCACATCATATTTCTTGATCGAGCAAAGCAGCTTTGCAGAGCAGACAAACGAAGATGGCTCTTTGACGTTGACTTACACTTTGCTTGCAGACGAAAGTTTTTCAGTCACGCAAGAGTCATTGTCAGTCACTCTGGCGCAGCTTGAATATAGAAGCACGCAAAACAGATCAAACAATTTGACTTGGCCGTTTGAAAACTTGTATGATGGCGGCGCTCTTAACATTTACACACCAGCCGCACAAAAAGTTGAGCTCAATGCTGACGGTGTTGAAGAAAGCTATACAGTCGAACAAACCTTAAACGAAGAGGGGCTGTTTGAGGTGAGCATAACTGGCGCCGCAGGCGAACAAATAGGCGATTTGCCAACACTTATTGGAAAAATCCGCGAAAATATAACTGTGACCGACCAATTTGACAAAACAGACACTTTGAAATACAGTTGGTATTTCACAAGCTCCAACACGACGGCATTGCAAATCACAACATCTGAAGAGACTGGCGGCAAGCCAAATCAAGGTTTTTCTTTCACGGGAGAAGGGAATGCGACCTTATATGTTGATTGTGGAAATCAGCGCGCGGAAAACTCGATTGCCTTTGATATAAGCGCAGTCGGCATCACCGCTATCAAATATGATGCAGACAATCCTGGCGAAGACTTTGTTGCCGAAGGAGAGTTGACTAACTATGAGTTGCTCGAAAATCAAGAAATTGTCATAGAAAAATATGGTGCAGCAGGGGCAGATTTTACAATCAACAATTTAATCAAATTCTATGTTGGCGTAGGGGATGGACAAACAGAATACGAACACGTCACCTTCAAACTTAGTCCAACCTACTTTGCTGGCAAAGATGACAGCATCCTTCAAGCTTTGTTTGGGACTGACGGAATGATTAAGTTGAATGGGATAGAGCCTACAGATTGCACGCAAAGTGCGCTTGGGAATATTCCTATCACAAGCATAGCAATCAATCACAA
Organism: uncultured Clostridia bacterium; assembly: GCA_944360075.1. GTDB lineage: Bacteria > Bacillota > Clostridia > Christensenellales > UBA1242 > Caccovivens. The sequence goes on from CALVTE010000008.1 coordinate 31,717, forward strand.
CTTTGCCCAAGACCATTCAATCACACTGCTTGCCACTGACAAAAGTGGAGCGGTGTCTCGCAGCATCACCTTGAGCCTGCTGAGCAACATTGCAAGCTCTTCAATGTCAACAAGCATGTCAGTTGATGCAAACGTTGAAGCTACAGTTGAAAATTCTATCAGCTATCACCGCAAAGTAGAGGGCAACAACAACTATCCAAGCTCTTATCTCAGCAACGGCTCTATCGTGCCAAACGAAAATGGTGACGGGTATATCGTTGTTCCAAGTGGCGAAAACGCAGTTGGGTCTATTGAAAACGGCGAAGTCACATTCAATCACATTTTCGCTGAAGAAAAACAAACTTTTAGCGTCAAGTTCACACCAGAAGTTGACAATGTGTTTGCTCTTTCGGCAACAACAGTTTTCACAGTGTCGCGAAACATAAAAGTGGAGAAAACTAGCCAAAGCATTCAAGTGTTTGCTGAAGACGCTCAAGACTTTAAAACCTACATAACTGTTGGCCAACAAAAAGAAGGAACTGGCGATGGGTATAACTATCAGTTTGCTTTGCCAGAAGGGAACAATGTTATCGAGATAACCGGGTCTGGCCCAAACCAATTCCAAGTTTCTCAAAAAGTTCGCTTTGACTATGGCAAAACAAGCTTGACTCAAAAAGTTATCGTCTATGTTTATGCAGAGGACCAAGCACAACTGCCTGCCGACGGCGACTATTACAGCCAAGAGGTGGAGCTCGAAATCGTTCTGCCAGACGATTTCTGGGGTGATGTTGCAGTCGAGTTTACTCATACTTCTGACGACCAAACAGAAAAACACCCATCACATCAAGTTTTCACATACGAAAACAATACCGAGCTGCACTACTTGGTGGTGGAATCAATCGCCTATACATTGGGCTCATATAAGTATACGGCTGATAATAGCCAAGAAACAGAATACACAATCACTTCATCGCAGCAAGACGGCGCCGTACAACTCGGCTCAATTTACAACTACTATGATACGGGTATCAGTCACCAACTCAGTTACAAACCGAACAACAATTTGCTTTATGGCTACAACAACCAGTCGGTTTACACCTTGCTTATATTCACTCGTGAAAATAAAACCATCACGGTTGCAGCGCCAACCATTGTTTCAGCAATCGGCACAACTTTCGTTTCTTATGAGGGGCAACGACCAGAAAACTCTCTTGCAAACGCCATGAAGAGCGCCGAGCAGCTTTTTGAAGAAAAACTCTATAAAACCGTCACAGCAGGCGGAGATATTTCGCTATATCTACCTAACACCGATACAGCAGGAATTTTCAAACCAGGAAACATCAATTTAACGCTTAGCGAAAGCGTGGCTTTGTCAGAAGCCGACAAACTGCCAAGCAGCCTTTTCAAAAATTTTACTGTTGCGGACGGCGAGCTTACACTCAACCACCTTTCAGACGTATATGATGATGCCTACCTTGCTTTGACTTACACGCTTGAACATCAAACAACAAAGGCGCAACAGACTTTCAACTATCTGCTCAAAGTTGAGCCAGACGTCACAGTTTCAGCGCCAAACTATCCTTACGCGACAGGCTCTGAGACCAACCCAGCTGAGTATATATCTTTCGAAGAAAAAAACTTGGATGAGGAGTTTGGCGAAACAACTGCAAACAGCGGGCACTATAGATTTGAAATTCGGGACAAAAATAATCAAAATATTGTCCCAGGATTAAAATATCAAGACTCAATTGTTTCCGTAAAACTTGGCGATGTGACTTACACCAACCCTTCTGACTGGATAGGTTCTATCGATGTTGCTATTGAAAACACCGCTGGTCAGTCAACTCTAAAGTTTAACAAAACACCAACTGAACCTGTCAAAATTGAAATTGTTGTGCGCCGCTCTTATATTGGCGGAGAGGGGGTCGACGAGCGCTCTGTTGTTGGCGGCACAATCGACTATCGCTTTGTGATCAACGACGATAAAAATTATTCTCTCCGCGCTGAACATGCTGGGGGCACAGAAAACGGCTTGAAAGATGGCTACACATGGACCATCAACAACTGGTCAGACGTACAAACTTCAGGTCAAACACATTCTGAAGACAGCCAAAATCGAAATGAAACAAGAAAATTCTTCCTTATTGAAGGGTGGAACCAAGGCGATGGAGCCCAAGTTGGCAGCAAAGTGGCAGGGCAACTCTTCTTCAACTTGCACAAACCTGACGGCGCTGGATGGAATGTGACGGGCGACGACAACCTTGACAACAGCTTTACCGCAACTTATACTGGTAGCGACAACGAGGAACTAAAATTTACTTTTGTATATGTCAACTCGATCAACGGACCGTTTACAGTCACTTATCCGAAGTATTTGTCAAGAGAGTATCGCTTCAGCGCCACCTTCTTCACTGACCATGGCAAACTTGCAACCATCGACTTTGTTTTCAAGCCAGACGCACAAGAGAAGGATGTAAAAGACAGCTTTACTGGCGGAAACAATTATGGTTGGAATGAAATCTTCACACTCAAAGAAAGTGATGGCAATGATGTTTCGAATTACAGTAGTGTTGTAATAAATTCCTTTACAGGCGCAGACAACAATAATTACAACAATTTTGTAAAGGCTTCTAACGACAGCTTGCAAATCGCTTCGGTTGTGCAAGATTTGACTGGAGATTTGACACTGACTGTTACTTGGGGTGAAGACAACAAATTTTACACCTACACCTTTACCATACCAGACTTTACCATAACCAAAAATCTTGTGCCGCAAAGCCAAGAGACAATAAACGCGCAGTTTGACACTCAAATTGGCGGAAACTCAGCAACCGTTACAGCAGACAAATTGCTGCAAAATGTTGAAGAGGCAACCGGCAGAACGCTGAGTTACGACTACAGCACAATAGCTCTTTCTGCTCAGAAGCCAAGCGACTCGGCAATCAGAAATGTTACGAATGGGACTAATCTCATCGTTGAATTCAACCAAGTTGGGGCAGAAACACCCGTCACAATTCCAATCACAGTCACAGTAACTCCAAATTTTGCCGCATCAGCAGCAAGCACATCAACAGAAATTGTTGTCAATGTGAGATTCGTGATTCATCCAAGCGTAATAATCGAAGCGGTTTATCCTTCTCCAGACGGCACCACAGAACTTGAGCGAGAATATATCGAAAACAACACGCAATTTGCTGGTTTTGCAGCCAACTTCTTAGGCGGCAGGGCAGTGTTTGCAGACGGGGCAAGAATCAAAGTTAAATATGCTTCATTTGATGCGGGCAGTGATTCTATTGTTTATAACACAAACGAAATTGACAGTGTTCAAGACAAACGAATCATAATCTCAAGCATCACGAACGCAACGGTGCACCGTGGAGAATCTGAATTAGAAGTAAATTCAAAAATTGTTCTTACTGACACAATCACATTCTCACGTGGCTCAAGCGGTGGAACAAGCGCGGTTACGCTTTCAATTTCTTACAACAACTATGTGATCACTTACACAATCGAAATCAGAGATTCGCTTTTCAACTTGTCAGTCAATCCGGCATCAAACAACCTTTCTGGTGACGCAGACGGCTCTTACGAAAACATCTATGTTGACAAAACCGAAACCACAGACTTGTTTGCAGAAAACAGAATGGCAGAAGTGGAGCTAAGCGGCAGCGCTCCAACAGGCGATTATTATATCTTCTTTGAAACGCAACAAGCGCAACAAGCGCAACAAGACAATGATAATAATGATAATATAGTTTACATCTCAAAAGTGATCAATCTTTCAAACACCTTTGTCAATGGCGATGACAGCGGCAGCAGCGGCAACAAGGAAAAAACAATCTATCTTGATTTGGGCTTGAACGACCTTGGCGAATTGACCGAGCGCGTGACCGACAGCACCGTAAACCTTTCTGGCGGCAAATACCGCGCATATATGTTTGCTGACAGCTATTATCAAGAAGCGTTGGAAAAAGCGTTGGAAAATGCAACTGCAACAGATGCAACAGCTGCAACAGATGCAACAGAAAAACAATATCTTGATTATTTGAAAAACAAATATGCTTCTCGCAATGTGTTTGACCAAATGTTCTCGTCTTTCAAACTTTCTTCCAGAGTCACCTTGACATACGCAGACAACGCAGTGGCTTATGATGAATATAGCGATTCGGTAAAATATTACACAAGTGAGAGCGACCAGCAAGGCACAACTCTTGCTAAGGACGAGAGTGCAAATCCTGCAGACACAGGTTTCACAATTCCTAGCAATGTAACTCTTGGCAGCAGAGCACCTGGTGTTTACCAGTTCACCTTCAACTATTCAAATGGCGGAACAATTGTTGATCCAACCGCTGAAACGCGCACAGGCCCAAGCATCACAAAAACCTTCTATCTGGAATATGACTACATGCCAGACTTTGACATCAATGTGGGCATGGCGGGCCAAGACAAAGAGGTGAAGATTGAAGTTTACAGACCAGTGCGAATTGTTGACGCCTTTGACATCACCAGAAAGTCTAGTGGGCAGAGAATAACCATAGACGATATGGTCAGCGGCGAGGCTAACTTTGGGCTTGAAGAAACGGATGAAAGAGAAAACATTATCAACGGAAAACGATATATCGGCATTTCTTACGTTCAAAACCCAACAACTGGAAATGAAAAACCTGTAGTTTACGACATCGAGCTTCGCGGCAACGGCGCGCCAAACGAAGGGAAAACAGTCAACTTCACTTTGACTTATTCAAAAGGTGGCTTTTCAAGAAGATTTGATGTCACAGTCAAGGTTGTGCCTGACTATGAGTTCTCAGTCAACGGCAGCTCGGTTGATTTGGGCGAAAACACAGTCTACTCCAACATCGACGCGCCTTACGAGTTCACTCCAGACGGCTCCACTCCTATGGTGCTTGCCGGAGCGGATTATTCATATCCAGAGAATTCAGCGGGTGACAGCGAGACCAAAATTTACACTCCATATCTTTCTGTCAAACACATAAATGATGCCTCTGCCTCTGAGTGCTCAGTTGACAGCTTTGCTTACACCATGACGGTGGGCGAAGCAGGCGGCTATAACATTGCCGGAAACATCGACTCGAAGTTGAAAATGGGAACTAACGGATGGAATCCAGATTCTACAACAGACCCAGAGCCAGAAGAATACACCTGGAATAAAGGAGACAAAGACAGCCTTGTGTTTAAAGAAGTTGTAGCGGTGGAATTTGGCAAGCAATATTATCATCTTGTGGCCAAGGACGACTATGGCTATAAATTCGACTTCTATTTCACACTTTCTTCTGACAGCCCAGACGTTCCAACCATCTCCACTGAAAATGGCGCACTGTCATTCACCGAAGGGGCGTCAGTCAACTTTGGCGCGCTTTACGAAGAGCTTACCGTGCAACTTGAAGATGGCGGCAGTGGCACAAATGGCGGAAACCTTGTGATCACCAGCAAGCCAGGCACTCCAACGCCGGAAGGTGATACGCCAATGATCCTTATTCAAAACTTGGAAGCTTGGGGATTTAATCGGGAATATTATGGGACTACAGTCAGCGCAAGTAGTCAAACATACTTTGGTGGAGATATTAAAAAACAACCAGAACAAAATTCCGAAAATCCTCCTGTTTACGATACTTATGGTATAAAGGATAATGTTGTCGGACAGAGTGGCGAGATAACATATTACCTTCACAACACAGAAAGTCAGAAATATTTGAAAGTTCCAAATTTGGCATACGTCACAATCGACAAAATTGAATATTTCTATCAAGACCAACCGGTTGGAAAATCTAATGAAAATCTAGGAACGAAGATTGTATCAGATGAAGATCTTTGGAATGCGAAACGCAGCAATGGCGATGCAAACGCAGCAGGCTACTATGATGCTGGCACAGAAGCCACTAAACTCAACTTGCCAACGGTTAAACAAGAGTATACTTGGATTTATGGCACCGGCAACAGCGTGCAAGTCACAATGGTTGTTACTTTGAAATATGAGAAAACAATCAACAATAACACCAACACAGAATACTACCAGATGGGGCAAGAAATCACCTTGAGCAAAACATCTCAAATCACATCAGCAAAGGAATATGTAGCCGATAACACCGAAATTACTCTTGCAAATTATATCGGAGTTACAGGTAATACAACCCCTACCTTCTACGACGACACTCTTGCCGTTAAAGTTAAGGGGGGACGCACAACAAAATTTGATTTGACTTATACAAAGGCTGACAAACCCGTAACCACAACACTCTCTGCCGGCAATGACGCAGTTCAATACAACAGCCTTTACTACCTTTCAATTTCAGAAGCCTTTGGCACAGTTTTGACTAAAGAAACCATCACAATCACACCTCATGACCAAAACGGCACCTTCTATTATGGATATGAAACGTCAGGCAAAGGAAACGCCCAAGTAGTAACACCAAAGGATCAAACATCTTTCAAAAAGGTGGCAGATGCTGGCTTCTTCCGCGTTGAAACGTATAACGGCAGCACCTGGACGGAATATAAAACTGATATTCCAAACACAGGTAGTGCAGCTTATGAATATAGCTCAGCCGTCAGCGGTTATGATATTTCTGACGAAGAAAAAGTAAAAGTTGGAGATGCTATCACTATCACAAAACAAGATCTTGGCGTTTCAGGCGACTTCCGAGTGCTATACAACGGCATCTACTACTATCCACAATTAACATTGCAGATGAAGCCGATAACAAAAGACCGCATCACTATTGCAAATCACAACCAGCTTGACAACAACGGCGAAATGGTGGTAAATCAATACTATGTGGTCGAGATTGGCGACAATGCTTACCGATATAGACATCAATTCAAACTGACCGGCACCTTCAAATCTATCGAGAGCGCAATCGAAATCAGCACCTTGCCAAGATTGCAAGGAGCTGTAACAATCGACGAATGGGCAGAAGGCGTGACCTATACTGTGATTAGCAATGGCAAACCTGATACAGACAAGGAGCTGAGAAGTTACAAAGGCGACGACGGCGGCAACCTTTACTTCAACATCACTTCAGACCAAACTGGCGGCGGCTCTGGTTATGCAACAATCGATCCAAACACCGGAACAATAACGTTGAAAGAAGGCTTTACAGCCAGCCACTATATCAAAGTGCAGATCTATCAAAAAGTCAGTGGCATTGATGGAAGCTATGGCGACAATGACATCAACCAGATGCAGCTTTTGAAAAAAGAAATTTATGTCTATCCGGCAAATGCAGCCAAAATTTCGGGGGGGGGAGAAATAACCCTCTCTGAATATCTGCCGGCTGGAACTTATTATGAAAACCAAGAGCACAAAGTCACAGTCCCAGCCTATGCCCAGGCAGAACTTGTGGTCAAATATGACGGCGAAGAGATCAACCGCATTCTTTTGCAAAACGACACTGCTGCCTCGACCGAAGAAACTGTCACCACGGCCGACCTGATTGCCTATCGCAATATTGAAAATTTCCAAGCGGAAAAGCTGAAATTTTCGCTTGAAAACCCGCAAGTCACATCTGGCGGAATTGAAAGTTTTAGTATGCAAAGAGGGACGACAAGCGGTGACGGAGACGAATATGCAAGCAGGTTTTTCACGCAAAGCGATCTTCGCCTTGACAATGGCCCTGGAGATGGAGAAACCTCTGTTTTATGGGACACAAACCGCTTCAAATTCACAGGCATCGAGCGCTCATTTGACGGCTTTGAATTCGATGGAGTGGCTTACGACAGCGAAGCTACTCTTCAGCTTGGCGAAGATGTGACAACATGGACTGTGAATTTTGCCAATCAGCAGTTTGCAAGCAAAACCTATTTGCTGCTGGGCTCAAACGGTTTGCTGCAGGTGCGAAAGCTGGTGTTTGAAGATGCTGAATACACTCCACCTGAGGCATCAACTTTGATATTATGAAAATTTAATGCCAAATTTGGCAAAAATTGATAAAAACATTAAAAGGAGAAAGGTCTATGCATAATTGGTTTACCATTTTAATGACTTGCGTTGCTTGCATCAACTTTCTTCTTTTGATTTTTATGGTCTTTCTTGAAAAACGCAAGCCGCAAAACATTATTGCGTGGCTGACCGTTTTGACTTTTCTGCCCATCATTGGCTTTTTGCTTTATGTGATTTTTGGCAGCGGACTGAGTGTGCGCACGCGCCGAATGATAAGAAAAAAAGCTATTTCTGAGCGCGACATAATCAAAAATATCAAAGGTATTCAAACGCTTGAACAGGCAAGGCTTGACGGAATTTTGGCGGAAGACAAAGAGCTTGTCACTCTTTGCTATAGCTTTGGCAGTTATCCGTTGCCGGGCAACGACATCAAAATTTTTACAAACGGCAAAGACAAAATGGCCTGTCTCAAAAAAGATTTGCTGGCAGCAAAACATTCGATAAACATTGAATACTATATTTTTGCTGACGACAAAATCGGCAAAGAAGTTATGAGCATTCTTTGCAAAAAAGCCAGCGAGGGGGTGGATGTAAGACTGATTTATGACTCAATCGGCTCTCGTCATGCCCCTCGCAGATTCTTTAACAAACTCAAAAAAGCGGGTGGCAAAGTGGGCGAGTTTTTTCCGCCACTGTTTCATATAAGATTGATGAACCTTAAGCTCAACTATCGAAATCACCGAAAAATTGTGGTTATCGACGGCAAAGTGGGGTATACGGGTGGAATAAACATCCGCGATGACCATATGGGTGAGCATAAAAAACTCAACCCTTGGCGCGACACTCACGTGCGTATTGAAGGGGGCGGTGTTTACGCTTTGCAAAACATTTTTCTTGATGACTGGCGCTATACCGTCAATGAAAGTTTGCCAGCAAAGCTTTATCTTGAAAAAGGGTATTTTCCTTCGCCTGTCATCAAAGGCGATGCGACCGTTCAAGTGGTTTCTTCCGGCCCTGACAGCAACGTGCAAAAAATCAAAGAAACTTTTGTCAAAATGATCACCGATGCGCATGATAGAGTCTATATTCAAACCCCTTATTTCATCCCTGACGACGTGTTTTTCTCTGCCCTTCGCATAGCCGTGAAAAGCGGGGTGGATGTGCGCATTATGGTGCCGCAAACACCCGACAAAAAAACTGTCTATCTTGCCACTCTTTCTTATCTTAAAGAAATGGCTGAGCTGGGCATAAAAATTTATCTCTACAAAGGGTTTTTGCACAGCAAAACACTGCTTGTTGACAACAACAAGGTCTCAATCGGCACCTGCAACACCGACAATCGCTCGTTTGGCCTTAATTTTGAAGACACTGTGCTTATCTATTCAAAACAAATCAACAAACAGTATGATGACATTTTCAAAAAAGACATCAAAGCATCAAAAGAAGTTGGCATAAATTATTTCCAGAAAAAGCGATGGCTTACAAAATTTTTGCAAGCCATCATGCGCCTTCTTTCTTCACTATTTTAACAAAAAAACTCTGCCGCACGCAGGAGCCTCCAGCAAGCAGAGCTTTTTTATGCAAAAATTATTTCTTGTCGCATTTTTCTTGGTTTTTGCAATCTTTGTCGCAGCATCCGCCTTTGATTGCCGATGCCACTCCAACAGCGGTGAGCACAACGCCTGAAAGCATTGCAACAATATAGCCAACATTGCTCAGCGCGTCTGCCAAAAACTGTCCGTCAAAGCTGCCTTGCCATGTCACGCCTTGCAAAACGCCTCCCACCAAAATCATTGCAAGCCCAACACTGAGAATAACGATTGCTGCTGTTAAAAGTTTTTTCATATTTCCCTCCTTTTAAAAGATTATACAAACATATGCGGTGCAATGTCAAATATTTCACAATTTTATCAAAAATTTTTTCTTTTGCCGCAATTATATTGCTTTTTGCGTTGCAGTGTGCTATAATAAGTGAGCAAAAACTTTTCCGCGTTTGTGGTGAAATGGATATCACGACGGTCTACGGAACCGTTATTCTGGGTTCGAGTCCCGGCAGACGCACCAAAAAAAGCCGCAATAAGATTTGCGGTTTTTTAATAAGCCTTAAGCGGGACGAGAACCCAGAAAGCATAGGGCTCCCGAAAATACGACAGTATTTTTGGGAAAAGGAGCAAACGAGTGAAAGGGGCGGATTTGCAAATAGCAAATCGCCAAGAACGAAGATTGCGACGCCGAGTCCCGGCAGACGCATCAAAAAAAGCCGCAATAAGATTTGCGGTTTTTTGTTAGTCCAAAATTTCGCCGGCAATGTTTGAAGATAAAAATCTGTCCCGCTCTTTTTTTGTGGCTATAAAGTTTTGGGCGATGTTAACTTTGGCCAGAGCGACATTTGGCAAAATGTTATAAAGCATTGTTGCCTGCTTTTTTGCCAGCAAGTTTGTTGTTGCGTAGTAGTTTTCCGCGCGCTGAATGTTGCAGAAAAACAGCTCTTTGCCCATTTTTTTGCATTCATTTGCAAACCACAGAGCGCTATGGCTGTCGTTTTCAGCCAATGCGTTTGCTGTGCCGCTGTGATAAAGCGTTTGAAGAGCGTAATCGAAATTGCAAGCACTAAAAATTTGATAGTCAAGTCCTGTGTGAGAAGAAATTTGCAAGCAACGTTTTTTAAAAGTGCCTTCAAGTTTAAATTTGTGTCGAGTTAAAGTTGGCAAAGGAGAGATAAAAGAAATTTTGTCGCCTTCAATTTTTGCAGCCAGCCGGTTTTGCTGAGCATAAAAGCAGTCGCTCAGAGACAGTGGTTCGGGCAGTCTTGAAGCATAGTGGACGGAAAGAAAATTGTCGCACGGGTTTTTGTAGGCTACATAAACGGCGGGGGTAAATCGGTCGTCTTCAATGATTTTGAGAGCGGCTTTAAAGTTTTCAACGCCATTCGCAGCGGGGTTGTCAAGCGGAAAATTGCTGGAGACCAAAACAATCTTCTTTTTGCACTTTTGAAGCATAAGGGCAAGATAAGGTGCTGTGCAGGCTAGCGAATCCGTGCCGTGCAAAATTATGATGCCTTTCACATCCTTTTTTTGACAAGAAAGAACTTGCTGGTATAAACAAAAAACATCGTCAAGAGTGAAATTTTCGCTCAATTTGCAAAAGGGCGATGCGATTTCAAAATTTTCTTCAGGGCAGAGAGCTTTTTCAAGCAGCATATATTTCGTTTGACCGTCCACATTGAGGCCTTCTTGTTTTTGCAGGCTCATGATGGTGCCGCCTGTGAAAATCAGTTGAATTTTTTTCATAACAATCCTATTTTACAAATATATCACAATTTAAACAATTTTCAAAGAAATTCACCCAAATTGTTTTGCAAAACTTATTCAAAAAAGTTTGATAAAAATCTGGAAAATTGTTAAAATACGAATTAGGATTTTAAAAAGGAGCGGTATGGCAGGCAGCAGAGAATTTTTTTATCAATTTGGCAAATTGCTTTATCAAATCGATTCGTTTTATGACGAATTTGCAAAACAAAGCAATGTGCCGGGCGCTGTGCATTGTGATTTGTATGACAACTATAAATATCTTCCGCTTGACAAGTTGAAAGAATTTTTTTGCGATAATTTGAAATAAATGGCGGCAGAAAGCCGCTTTTTTGTTTGTAAAAAAGTCAAAAGAGAATATAATTGGGTTATGAACGAGCTTATTGCAAAACTTTTTAAAAACAAAACGCTTGACCAAATGCTGGCAAAGCGATATGGCTTTGTTTGTCATGGCGATGAATTTGTTGTTTGCAAAAATATTGATGACGAGTTTGTTTTAGAGTTTGTTTGGAAAGATTGTGCAAGTTGCAAAGTTATTGAGATTGCTTCGGGCGAGCCTTACGCACTTGTTTTTGTGCCGTCCAGTCAAGGCAGTTTTGTGGGCAAGCTGAAAGAAAAGTGTTGCCAACTGCTTGAAGATATTTGCAAAAATTGCTTTAAGCAAAAGGTGTTTTCAAGTTCTCTTGCCAACAAAGTTATAGAATATATTTCCACAAAATATGGCGACAAATTGGAGTTTTTGTGGGAAAAATTTGAAGATAGTGCAATTTGGCGCCGCAGTGACAACAAAAAATGGTATGCTCTGCTGACAAAAGTGCCAAAAAAATATCTTGCAGGAAATGAAAGCAGAAAAGAAAAAATTGAAGCTCTTGTCCTTCGTGTTGGCGATGGTGATGCGGCCAAACTGATTGACCAAAAAACTTTTTTTGAAGCCTACCACATGAATAAGAAAAATTGGGTGAGTGTTGTTCTTGAGAGCGATATCAGTGCAGACAAAGTTTTTGAGCTTGTCGATAGAAGCTTTCTTGCAGCAAAGAAAAAATAAATTTAAGGCTGAAACAGTGCAGCCTTTTATGTTTGCAAGCTGAGCAAAAAAAATTTTGCCAAAGCAGAAAGGGCATTTTGTTTGGCAAAATTTGTAAAATGGCGTTGTTTTACGCCTGTTTTTTATGCTCATCAATGGCTGACAGAAACATTTTTCGATATAAACTCATGCTTTTTGCAAGAGTAAAGTTTTGCGCATGATCGGCAATCTTTTTCTTTTCTTGGCTGAGTTTGTCAGAGTGGTCAATCCACCAGTCGATTTTGCTAGCAAGGTCTTTTGCTCTGCCATGTTTGAAAAGGCATTGCGGATGAAGCACAAATTGTTTTGCTGCCGAGCGAGAGCTGTTTGAAACGATGGGCAGGCAGCCACAGGCGGCCGCTTCAAGGCAGGTCATACCTTCAACTTCAATGTCGGCTGCGTGAATATATATGTCTGCAAAATTCAAAAAAGACAGTTGCTGTTCTCGTTGATATTTTCCAAGAAAGACGGGCATATTTGGCAATTTTCTGCCTTTTTTCTCGAATTTTTTGAGCAAAGGCCCTTTCCCGCCAAGAATAAGCAGAATTTTGTCGGCATTTTTGCTTTTCTTGACCGCTTTAAAAATCAAGTCATAACGCTTTTCACGAGAAAATCTGCCCGTTGCAACAATGATGATTTTGTCTTGGAAAATCTTTGGTTTTTCTTCAATTTGCATTTGGTAATCGCTTGGAAACCCGTTTGAAATCACGTGCAAATTGGATTTTATTTTGTGCTTTTCAAGTTGTTTTGCCATCATGGTTGAAGGGCAGTGAATGTGCTGCGCTTTTTTGTATATGCTTTTTCGCCACACACTCCAAATGGCGCGATTGACAATTTTGCTGTTTTTTAAAAGTATGCTTGAAGTGATGTTTTCTGGCAAAATGTGCGAGGCAACCGTGAAAGGAATGTGCAGTTTTCGGCATAGTTTGATGGTGCGGCTGCCAAGTTTGAAAGGGGTGAAAATATGTACAATATCGGCGCCCAAAATCGCCTGTTTTATCACTTTGTTGTCTGGTTTTGCCAGTTGCATTCCTTGGCTGTGAATAAGCTTGTTGAAAACTCCAAAATTGCGTTCATGAAGAGCATACTGAGTTTGATTTTCTTCGTCAACGGTCAAAATTCTCACAGTGTGACCTTCTTTTAAAAGTTCACGACAAAGTTGCTGCGAAGAAACACTGGTTCCGTTGTTGTTTTTGTAAAACTGGTCTGTCACAAGAGTGATAATCATCTTTTTCTCCTTTGGTTTTTAGTGATGTTTCAGTTGCGGAAAGCTTGCCCACTTTGATTTCTGCGTTTTGCAAACTGCAAAACAACCACAAGTTTGTGCCGGTTGTATCGCTGTATAAAACAAGGCAGCAAGTTGAGCACAAAGTTAACAATGGCGATGGGCAGACTGATGTAAAAATATCGAAGGTCAAAGCAGAAGATTACAAAAAAGCCGAGAATAGCGCTGCACAAATGCAGCACTTAGCCAAAACAAGTTTCCCAGATAAAACGCTCGAGATATTTCTAGTCCACCGATTGCAGATTTCTTTTTGAAAATCCGCCACTTGCCCCAAGCTCTGGCACCAAACTTTTCCACTTTTTGACGCCTATTTTGTTATAGAGCGCAATCTCTTTTTTGGAAGTGACAAAAAAGCGCTTTTCATAGTTGTAAAGCCTTTTTGGCAGCAGGTGTAAAATTATGTCTAGAAGACCAATCAAAACAAGTTCAAACATCAAACTGAGCAAAGGGCAGAGGATGGCAAAATCTAGCGAGAAAGTGTTTTTGACAAGCGCTAGCGATATTGACAAGCCAAAGTCCAGCCCCATTGTCAGCAAAATGATAAGAGCGTAAAGCATTTCTACACCTGCTTTTGCGGCTTAGCCAGTTTTTTGCAAATATCAAGCAGATTTTTGATGTCTTTGCTGCTCAGTTTTTTGAGAAGTTTGTCAATCAGTCCAACCACTTTGCCTTCGCGTTTTGCAAGAGCGTTTTGTCCATCTTTGGTGATGGTCACAATGGTTTTTCTGCCGTCATCTTCTGTTTTTTCTTTTTTTATATACCCTTTTTGCGAAAGGTTATTCAACATGGCGGCCATCCGAGCAGATGAGACTTTCATTTTGCTGGAAAGCTCTCCCGCAGCCATAGCTTTGCGTTTGTTTCTCAAAATTTTGAGCAAAAGAAACACTCCAGAAAAGCCGCTTAGAATAATGTTGATAAGTTCTTTCAAATTGATTTTCATAAACAGCTCATAAATTTGCATTGCAGAAATTTCCATGACTCCTCCAAAAAATATCTAACACTATTAGATATTTTATCAGAAAAATTTTGCCTTGTCAAACAAAAAAGAAGAGAAGAAAAATCTTTTTATTGATATTTTGGTTGATTATTTGCAAATTTTCAGCCATTTTTCCAAAAGTTGACGGCAAAACGCGTGGGGGATGTGTTGCACGAAAGAAAGAGAAAGGGCATAAGATGAGAGTATGGATAGAAAAATATGCGTTTATGCAATTGCAAAAAACGAGATAAAGTTTGTCGAGCGCTGGTTTGACTCGGTCAAAGAAGCCGACTATGTTTGCGTGCTTGACACTGGCAGCAGCGACGGCACTTACGAAAAGCTCAAACATCTTGGCGTGATTGTCGGACGAAAAAAATACAAAAATTTCCGCTTTGACAAAGCACGAAATGACAGTTTAAAACTTATTCCAAACGATGCCGATATTTGCGTGTCAGTCGATATTGACGAATTTTTTGAAAAGGGGTGGAGTCAGATTGTAAGGGAAAACTGGAAGGATGGCGTCACTCGAGCAAGATATCGCTATACTTGGAATTTTAATCCAGATGGCAGCGAAGGCGTTGTTTTTATGGCGGACAAAATGCACTTAAACAAAATGTATAAATGGAAAAACCCTGTCCACGAAATTTTGGCTGTTGAAGGGGATAGAAAAGAGTGCGTGATTGATTTGCCGCAGCTGAGGCTTTTTCACAAAGCGGACAATGCAAAATCAAGGGCGAGCTATCTTCCACTGCTTGAA
>CALVTE010000009.1 GCA_944360075.1 uncultured Clostridia bacterium
CCCACAAAGCCTGCCACCATGCTGATGAAGTCTTTGACCATGATAAGGCCTGTTGCCAAGAAGACAACGTTGACAATTCCGTCAAGGAACCATTGGTTGAAGAAGGAGATTGCTTGAACATATGGCAAAATCAAGAACAGCAAGTTGATGCCAATGATTGCGCCAAACGCTGAAAGAATTTGTTTGATAAATTCGTTTGCCCACGATTGGAATGCCTTAAAATTATCCATTGGTGCAAGGCCCAAAAGTGGTGGATAGATAAGAAACATGGCTGCCGACTTGATAAGACGCATCATAAGGCCGATGATGATGGAAACCATAATCATAAACACTGAAAGCGCGCCAGCAAAAGCAATGATAAAGTTGAATTGCCATAGGTCATAGTAAACCCAAATCAAGAAAACGTTGTATTTTGTAAAGCTTTCAACCTTGTTTCCAACGGCAAAGTTGTTTGACTTGCCAATTCTGTTTCCTGCATTGTTAGCATTGTCCATTATGGTTGAATTTTCAATCTGCTTGTCATCTTTGATTTGCAGACTGTTCATAAAAGCATAGTCGACTTGATAGGCAAGATATTCATTTTTGTCTTCGGCAGAATCATAGCTTGGGCCTTTGCCCAATAACCCGAGCGAAACATCTTTGTTGCCGTCCTTTACGTTGTCGGTTGTGTAAGTGCCCAGCCTAAATCGGTTTGACTGATAGGCTGCCGCTCTGAAAAGTTGACCAGAAATTGGATAGTTGGTCGCCGGATGCGCCAAAATACCAAACAAATCGTAAGATGAATAGATTTTTGCCCCATCGCGCTCGCCAACTTCTTTAAAACCATGATCGCTGCCATAAATGCCGCTCACCGTTTCTTCTGATACTGTTCCACCCGTGATGTTGTCAAGCGTTCTGAGCAGCAAGCCCGAAAGTTGAAAACCAATCACCACCACAATCGGCACAATGGCAAAGGTGAGAATAGACTTGAAGGCGCCGTACAAAATTTTGCTTGGGCTGGTTGAAGCAACGTCTTCTTTATAATGTGATTTGATAAGCGCAACGATGGAAGTGAGTGCAAGCAAAATCAGTCCAAAAATTGCAAGTGACCAGAAAGTTGTGTTGAGCGCTTGCATGGTGCCTGCTGAATTGCCGATGCCCAAAATGCCATTGATAAATTCTGTCAAAGGGTCGGTCAAAAACACTTCTTCGCCGTCGATATAATAAAGATCAAGGCCGCAAAGTCTGCGCACCAAAAGTTGCATTGCATCAGCAGCACTGGCAAAACATGAATACATCAAATATATAATTTTTGGGATGATATCAAAAATTGTTAGGAATTGATCTAGATAACTCAATCCCAGCAACGATATGCTCACAGCCTTTCCCCCTTTATAAACTCTATTTTCTTCATTATAACAAAAATAATTACAAATATCAACAATATTTTGCAAATAAAAACATTTTAGTGGCCAATTTTTTTCAGCATAAACAGATATTGCTCAAGCGAAAATTGTTCTGGCCGCAAATTCAGGTCGAACTCGGGCAATTTTGCGGCAAGTTCGCTTTTGCTCAGCCCGCTGTAGCCCTGCAAATTGTTGATCAAAGTTTTGCGCCGCATTGAAAAGCACTTTTTGACAAAATTGTAAAACTCTTCGCCGTCTGCCTTTTGCTGTTTGTTTATGTCAAGACAGACAAGGGCAGAATCCACTTTTGGCTGCGGAAAAAACATTTGCTTGCCAACTATGCGTGTGATTTTTGGCGTGGAATAAAACTGGCACATAAGCGAAAGCACGCCGTAATCTTTGCCGCCCGGCTTTGCAACAATGCGCTGGGCAACTTCTTTTTGCACCATAATCGTCATGCTTTTGACCCTTTTGCTTTGCGAAAGAAATTTGAAAATCAGCGGCGTGGTGATATAGTAAGGCAGATTTGCAACGATTTTATAGTCGCCGTCAAAATCTTCTTCAATTTTGTCCATAGGCTCTTTTAGGGCGTCTTTAAAAACAAACTTAACATTTTCAAGCCCTAGGCCAAGCAGGCAGCTTTCAAGCGACAAGTCGATTTCATAAGACACCACCTTTTGTGCCGCCGCGCTCAAATATTTTGTCAAAGCCCCTTCGCCCGCACCAATCTCTAGCACTTGGTCGGTCTTTTCCACCTTTGCATCACTGACAATGGCTTTTAAAAGGTTGGCATCAGAGATAAAGTTCTGCCCGAATTGCTTTTTAAATTTGTGCTGCATCCATCCCCTCCAACTTGAAAAGTTTTTGTGCGTTTTTTGTGGTGACTTTTGCCACTTCGTCCACCGAAACATCCTTTATTTTTGCCAAATTTTGGGCGATGGTCGGAATAAATGCTGGGCTGTTGCGCTCTCCGCGATATGGGTGCGGAGCAAGATAAGGGCAGTCAGTTTCCAGCAAAATTTTTTCAAGCGGCAAGGCTTTGATAGTCTGCTGCAACTTGGCAGCATTTTTGAAAGTTGAAACGCCTCCAACAGAAATATACATCCCCAAATCAATCAGCCGTTTTGCGCTTTCAAGACTTCCGCTATAGCAGTGCATCGTTCCGCCATAAACAAGTTTTTCTCTGTTTTTTTCAAGCACTTCAACAACTGCGCCCATAGCCTCGCGAGCATGCACAACAATAGGTTTTTTCAAAGAATAAGCAAGTTCGATCTGCTTTTCAAAGGCCTTGATTTGTTCTTCTTTAGGCGGACAATTTTCAGTGAACTGCAGCCCTATCTCGCCAATGGCCACCACCTTTTTGTTTTGCGCCAAATCCTTTATTTTTTCAAGGGTCTGCTCGTCAAGCGAAGGGGCAAATTCTGGATAAACGCCAATGCTTGCATAAACTCCTTGGTGATGCAAAGCAAACTCCACCGCCTGCACCGAAGAAGCAAAGTCGTAGCCTGAGGTGATAAAGCTGCTCACTCCAAAATCTTTCGAGCAAGACAAAACCTTTTCAATATCATTTTCAAATTGTTTGTCAGTCAAATGACAATGCGTGTCAATAAACATAATTTTCTCCACAAAAATGATAGCCTTTTTGCCAAAAAAAGTCAATTTTTTCTTAAACCTTTCTTGTTATTGATAAATTGCGCGTCTTGCGAATATATATTTTACATGAACAAAATTTGGTTTGCAATGATTGTTTTTTCGCTTTGTTTTTTGCTCGTTTCAAGCCCAGAATCTGTTTTAAGCCAAATGCTGAGCGCCTCTTCCCAAGCCCTTGCCCTGTCGGCCGAACTTTGCGGAGTTTACGTTGTTTGGCTGGGCATTTTAGAGCTTGTTGAGGCAAGCGGCTTAAGCCAAAAACTTGCAAAACTTCTTCATCCCGTCATCAAAAAAATTTTCAATCTTAAAGACCAGCAAACTGAAGAACTTATCGCTATGAACATCTCGGCAAATATGCTAGGCCTTGGCAACGCCTCCACTCCTCTTGCCATCAAAGCGATGAAAAGAATGGACTCAGGCTCACCCGTTGCCAGCCCCGCCATGATTATGCTGATTGTGATAAACGCCAGTTCTATTCAGCTTCTGCCAACAACGGTGATTGGTCTAAGGCAGGCTGCTGGCTCAACCTGTGCTGCCGACATAATTTTGCCCACACTTATCACCACAATTTGCACCACGCTTTTGGCAATAGTGCTTGGCAAGCTCTGCCAAAAAATTTTTAAAAGGAGGTTTAAGTGAGTCTTTACATTTTGCCCCTTCTTTTTTTGTTTATTTTTGTTTACAGCCATTTCAAAAAGGTCAGCACCTACGATACCTTTATTCAAGGCGCAAAAAAATCCATACCGCTTGTGATTGACATTTTTCCATATATCGCAGCCATTATGATTGCGGTTGCCCTTTTGCGCTCAAGCGGCATCACCGCTCTGCTTGCCCAGTGGTCCAGCCCCGTTTTCAACTTTCTTGGCATTCCCTCCCAGCTGATTGAACTTGTGCTGCTAAGGCCGTTTACCGGCTCGGGCAGCTACGCACTTTTGAGCGACGTGCTTGCTTTATATGGCCCAGACAGCTATATCTCTCGGTGCGCCTGCGTGATTCTTGGCTGCAGCGAAACCATATTTTACGTGACCACAATATACATGTCGCAAACCAAAGTTAAAAAACTTTTGTATGCCATTCCGGTCGCGCTCATCTGCTCCACCATCGGCTCAATCCTTGCCTGCCTGCTATGCAGAATAATGTAAAAAAAACATATTGCCAAAAAAGGCAATATGTTAAACCAATTTAGACAACTCTTCCAGCTCTTTTGCCACGTCAAGACGAGGGAACAAAATGGAAAGCTGTGCAATTTTTTCGCCCGGCTTCAATTTTTCAAACTTGTCAAAATCTGAAAATTCTTTGTCGCTCTGCCCCAAAGCTGCCAAAACCTTTTTTGCCGAGTTTGGCATAAAAGGCTCAAGCAACTCGCAACCAATTCTGATAGTCTCAAGCAGAGAGCGCATGATGGCTTTTAATTGTTGCTGCCCATCTTCCTGCTTTGCCACCGCCCATGGCTGAGCAAGTTGAATAAAGGTGTTTGCTTCTGAAAAAATGTTGAAAATTGAAGCCACCGCTTTTGAAACGTCATAGGTTTGCATATAGTGCAAAACCTTATCTCGCTCTTGCAGCACCCTGCTTTGAAGTTGCTTTTCGTTTTCGCCATAAGACTCTACTGCTGGAATTTCAGAATTAAAATATTTTTTGAGCATTGAGAATGTTCGGCTGACCAAATTGCCAAAGTTGTTGCAAAGGTCAGAGTTGAATCTGTTTAAAAAGGCTTCAGTGGAATAATTGCCGTCAGAGCCAAACGGAATTTCGCGAAGAAGGTAATATCTGACAGCATCAGAGCCATAGCGTGGTACCAAAATTCTTGGATCGGTGCACTCCACCGTTTCAGTTTTTTTGCTTTTTGAAAGTTTGTCGCCGCCAAGCATCAACCAGCCGTGACCAAAAATCTGTTTTGGCAGGGGAAGGTCAAGAGCCATAAGTATTGCCGGCCAAATTATGGCATGAAAGCGCACGATATCTTTGCCAATCAAGTGCAGATCTGCTGGCCAATACTTTTGAAACTTGCTCTCGTCTTGCGACATATATCCAAGGCCTGTCAAATAGTTTGAAAGAGCGTCAATCCAAACATAAATGGTATGCTTTGGGTCAAAATCCACAGGAATACCCCACTTCACACTTGTTCTGCTGACGCACAAATCTTCAAGGCCGGGTTTGATAAAGTTGTTGACCATTTCGTTGACTCTGCTGGTCGGAAGCAAGAATTTTGGATTGTCGGCGTAAAGTTTGAGCAACTTGTCACCAAACTGAGAAAGTTTGAAAAAATACGCCTCTTCTTCCTGCTCGCAAACTTCTCTTCCACAATCAGGGCATTTGCCATCAACAAGCTGACTTGGAGTCCAAAAAGCTTCGCAAGGCAGGCAGTAAAGCCCTTTGTAGGTGGCTTTGTAAATATACCCCTTTTCATAAAGGGTGTTAAAAATTTTCTTCACGGCACAGACGTGATCTTCATCTGTTGTTCTGATAAATTTATCGTAGTCAATATCAAGCATCTTCCACAGTTGCTGTGTGTCTGCCACGATGTCGTCTAGGTGCTGCTTAACCTCTTTTCCAGCCTTCTGAGCAGCTTCAAAAACCTTCTGTCCATGTTCATCGGTGCCAGTCATATAAAACACATCTTTGCCTTGCAATTTTTTAAAACGCGCGATAGCATCGCAGATTATTGTTGTGTAGCAATTTCCGATAGTTAATTTTGCGCTTGGGTAATAAATTGGCGTGGTTATATAAAATTTTTCTTTCATTTTTTCTCCTTGATTTTCAACCATTTTAACACTAAGAAATCTTTGTGTCAAGCAAAATTGATAAACATAGCCTTACGGCATAATTCGACAGAAAAATTCAAAAAGCAAAACCTTTCTTCTGGAAAAAAACACAAGCTTTTGCTAAAATGTTTTTGTGAAAAACCGCTTTTTTTTGCTTGTAGGCATTGCTCTGTTTTGTCTTTGTGTGTGGATGATGACGATTGTGGCCTTGTCCTATTCGCCTGCGCAAAACTCTTCAACACAAAATTATCAAATTCAAAACAAATTTCAACAAAATTCTCAGCTAGAAATTGATTTTTCTTCTTTTTTGTGATATCATCAATCTATGCGAATTGTAAATTTAAGTTCGGGCAGCGATGGCAACTGCACCTATATTGAAACTGAAAAAACAAAATTGCTTCTTGATGACGGAATAAACGCAACACAAACGCTTGAAAAATTAAAAATTTTGGGGGTGGACCCTGGAAGTTTATGTGCAATTGTTGTCTCGCATGAGCACAGCGATCACATAAAAGGCATTGATGTGCTTGCAAACAAACTCAACATTCCTGTTTTTGCCCATCAACAAGTCTGGATTGGCATGGATGAAAAACTAAAAAAAGTCTCCTTGAAAAACAGAAAGGTTTTTGATGGAAAATTTGAAATAAACGATTTGACAATTTCTCCTGTCGCCTTGCCACACGATGTGCCTTGTTATGGCTTTTGTTTTGAGCAGCCAAACAAAAAGGTGGCCGTGGCGACTGACCTTGGGCATTTCAACGACAAAATTCTTTCCGCTTTGGAAGGCAGCCGTTTGATTTATCTAGAGGCCAACTATGACAGAGAGATGCTATACAAAGGCACAAAATATCCTTTAGCTTTAAAAAGGCGTATAGATGGGCCAAACGGCCACCTATCCAACCTTGACAGCAGCGACGCTCTTGAAAGACTTGCCTACGGCGGAACAAGACAGTTTGTGCTTGCGCACCTGAGCAAAGAAAACAATTCACCCTCTATTGCCTACACGACCGCTTGCAGGTTTTTGCAAAAGGATGGAATTGAAGAAGGCAGGGATTTGAAAATTGACGTTGCCACCACAAATATTGGCACAATTTTCCGTTTAAAATAGTTTTTAGACAAAAATTTTAACAAAAACGGTCAAAATTCATATAATTTTATATATTTTTGGCTGTTTTTTGATTTTAGGTATTGAAAAATCGCCCTAAAAGTGATATAATAAAAATGTAAATAAAGATCAAGTCACAAAATAAATTAAACGGAGGGATGATATGACTAATCAAGAAAAATTAAAGAAAATTTTGCAAACGATAAACAGCAACGGCAACCTTGCTGCTGTTGTTAGTGAGCTTTTAATTGCCGTTGACTCTTCTTCGCTCGATGTTCTTGCTCAGTTGCCAGAAGATAATTCAACCATAGAACTTAAAAACAGTCTTAATACTATTTTTTCAACCAATGCAGATACTATAAAAAACTTCAAAAAGACCAAACAGGACTACATCTCAGCTCTTGAAAAAACGACAAAAAGCAAATGGATTGAAAAAGCTGAAGAGTTGTTTAACAAAAATTATACTTCTGCTGGAGCTAAAAATCTGTTCGGCGAATTTAAAAAAATCTATGAAAGTGTAAGCACAAGATCTATGCAGAAAGCGCCAATAGTTGCTCTTTCTGCATTTGCTGCAACTTGCGCGCAGCATGAAAAGGATCCAAATATCGCAGTTTTGAAAGAATTTATAACTCTTGCATCGTTTTCTTTTGAAGATGTGTTTGTTGGCAAAACTCTAGCCGAACATTGCGTTGAAACGATCAGAATCGCAGATCCTTCTTTGGCAGAAAAAACAGCCAAACTTTTTGACAGGATTTTGACTGCAAATAAAATTGCCTACACCCCAAACAATGCCAACCACATTGGTTGCAGCGTTAAAAAAGATAAGGATAATCAGGTTTTAAGTTATTATGAAAATATGCAAAAACAACCGCTTGTTCAAAATTTTGACAAAGTTGATGAAACAACAACCATTGAAGAAGCTATTACAAAATTTGACTTAAAAGAAAATTCAAAATATATTGCCTACGCTCTGAGCAAACTTGAAGGCAAAATAAGAGAAAATCCTGACCTTAAAACTGACAACACTGGCCTTGCGGTTTTGGCTTCTGAAATTGCATTTTTGTATATGTGCGAAGCCTGCCAAAAAGAAGTTGACGACAGAGTTTTGGCAGCTATTTTGGACCCTGTCATTGAAATAAACACCTCTCATGGTGGCAAAGCCCTTGAAAAAGCTGTGGAAGCGGCAAACGACGTTGTCAAAGGCCTTACTGGTAAAGATTACTTCGCTGAGCAAAGACCAGTCATAATAGGAGAAAACGAAAACCCAGAAAGCGGCAACGATGAGCCCCCAGAAAGTGAAAATGGTGGAAATCCTGAAGACGGAAATGATGAGACCCCAGAAAGCGAAAATGGTGGAAATCCTGAAGACGAAATTAACGAAGTTCCTGAAAACGAAAATGATGATAGCTCTGATAGCGGCAATGTTGGAAACCCAGAAGACGTAGACGGTGGAAATCCAGAAGGCGGCAACCATGAAAATCCTGAAAACGGCAATGGTAGCTTTACGCCACCAAAAGATGTCGAAACTTTTATAAAGAAACCAGCGCCTATAACTTGTGCTAACATAATGAAGGCTGCGAAAGATGTTTTAGGCAAATTATACTCAAAAGCTGATGCTCCTAACGCCAGAAAAAAGAAGGTCACTCAAGACCAACGTGATCAACTCTCTGCAGTAAACGCGGTATTTCTCAAAAATGAGAATAAAATTAAACGTAATATAAGAGAAAACAAAACAGAGGATTACATCAAATACGCCGACCGAACTGAAGCAAATCAGATTGTGCAGAAATTGGTTTCTCGATTTTCAGAAATCTTCAAAGAAAAATCTAAACCGAGAAACTTGAAGAAAGAAATAACAAAGATTCTTGCAGAAATCTTAAGAGAATCTGAGTCCTTCGGAGATACGTTTGCGAATAACTTCTTGAAAACAAAAGACGATCCTGACGAGAAGTCTTAAAAAATTCTCCTGTGAATATCGCAGGAGTTTTTTCTTCTATAAGTTTTTTAATGTTTTTGGTCGAGGTGGTGGGATTTGAACTCACGACCTCTTGGTCCCGAACCAAGCGCGCTGCCCCTGCGCTACACCTCGATGTTTTTCGCGGCTTTTTTGAGCCGCTTTTTTTTATTGTTTAAACCTTTCCATTTCCAGCAGTTTGGCTTTGCGCTCAAGCCCCCACGCGTAGCCAGTCAGTTTTCCGTTTGCGCCAACCACTCTGTGACAAGGCAGCAAAATCGCAATCGGGTTTTGGCCGACTGCACCCCCAACCGCCCTTGCAGACATTTTTTGTTTGCCAAGTTTTATTGCCACCTTTGCCGCAAGTTGGCCATAAGTGCAAGTGGCGCCGTAAGGGATTTTTTCAAGTTCAGCCCATACCGCTTTTTGAAAAGAAGTGCCTTGCGGGGCTAGCGAAAAATCAATCTCAGGGTTTTTGCCAGAAAAATATTTTTCAAGCCAGTTTTTTGCCTTTTCAATCGCAAGGCTAGATTGTTCTTTCAAAAATTTTTCAGCAGGGACAAAACGCAGAGCGCTCACCCCGTTTTCATTCCCTTCAATCACAATATTGCCAAGTGGCGACATAAAATTTGATTTCAGTTTTGACTTGCTATTCAATATTGCCCTCCGCTGTTTGCTCTTTCAAATAGTCCGGCTTAAGCATTTCTTTATACCTGTCTGTTTCAATCAAAATGATGTCGAGGTTATACTGGTCGGCTAGATTTTGCTCTCGCTCAGTTATTTTGTCATAACAAACAATAGCATCTGGTCTTATATTCTCTTGGCCAGTCAGCATAATTTCGCTATAGCCACTCAGCCCTTCTCCTTTCCTTGTTTTGTTTTTAAATTCTTCAAGCGGCAGATAGTCTGGATTTGAAAAAGATGAAATAACGCCTTCGTCTGAAAAATCGGTGCTTGCATCTCGACTATAGGCGGAAAGCAGATTTTCTGGATTTATTTTTTCATAAAAAGCAAATTTGACATTTGCCGATTGATAAGCCCTTATGTTTTTGTTGTCGATAAGCGAAGTCGAAAGCATTTGGTGATAATCTTGCCCGCTGTTTTCAAGAAACTCCTCAGGCGTGTTGGATGAATGGATGACAAGGTTGAAATCCTGTCCATCCAAAACCTTTAATTTTGAACTGTCCGCTTGAAGAGCATCAACCGTTGCTTGAACTTGGCCATTCAAACTTTCAGTAAAACTTTCTTTCAGCCCCTTTTCCATGCTGTCGCACATCTGTGACAAGTCAACTCCAGAGGCTTGCAATTTTTGTTCAAATTCCGCAATTTGCTCTGAAGAGAATTGCTGCTGTGAAGTCAATTCTTTGACGATAGGCAAAAGATTGAGAGTTTTTTCGTCAATCAAAGCTTGGCCTTGCTCTTGAACAGAATTTTGATACGCCTCTGCCATTTGAACAAGGTTTTCAACGTGCATCGCACCGTAGCCGAAAAATCTTTGGCAAAAATCTTCTGTTTTGCCTGTAATTCTATAGCGAGAATATTGTCTGTCTAGTTTTTGTTTAAAAACATCGGTCATCGGCATCTTCAAATCTTTCAAGCATTTAAGCACACTGTAACCGACATTTGCCTCGCCTTCGTAACCAAGAGTTTTGTCTGTGGTCATCTGCAACAACTGGTCTGTGACATAGTTTTCAAATACAGAGAAATCAAACTTGTTTTGAGAGTTGTTAAATTGTTTTTTTGCAATTTTGTCGTTTATGTGTTCGTAAAACAATTTGGCAAGGGGCATATACATTTGATACATACTTGTCTCCGTAAATTTTTTTTGGAGCAGGCAACGGGAATCGGACCCGCGAATTATGCTTGGGAAGCACACATTTTACCACTAAATTATGCCTGCAAACAACTCTGAAATAATTTTATCACAAAAAAACAAAAATGGCAAAATAAAACGCTAAAAATTTTAGCGTTTGTCATTTTTTGTTTTGCACAGCGAATTTGTGTATTCAATAGTGGCCAAATTTGATGCCACTGTCTGAAAAAAAGTTCGCATAAGGCAAACTTCGCGTTGCGTCAGTTTTTTTGAAAGGCACAAAGCCACACTTGTTGCAAGGGCGACCATTTCTTCCCCCGTCAACTCAAGCCCATCTTCGTCTTTTGTCATACTGCATTCTATTCAAAAAGTTTGCCTTGCGTGAATTTTTGATTTTGAAAGTCAAATTTGTAAGTTTGCCGCTCTTTCAAGCCTGTCCAGCGTTTCGCTCTGGCCAAGCGCGTCAATGATATAATATAGCGAAGGCCCGTTGTCTTTGCCTGTGATTGCCTGCCTTGCAAACAAGCAAGCTTTTGCAATGTTGCCTTTAAAGGCCTCTGGGTTTTGTTTGTAAAGTTTGTTGTCTGTGGCAAAGCCGTTTTCTGCCGCCACCATTTTTATATGTGCAAACCACTCTTCATTTGACTGCGGCATTTTGAAAGAGGCAAGATATGCATTGATAAAATCGACAAAATTTTGTTTTTCTGCAATATTTTCAAGGTTTGGCTTTTCAAAAGCGTAGCTGAAATATTCTTTCATCATTTGCAAATTATATATATCTTTTCTAGGTTTTGCGCTTTCATCGCGCTCCATTTTGCAAAGTTTGACAAACTTTTGCTTGTTTTCAGTCAAAACACTGGCAAGATTTTTGTCAAACTGCCCTGCCCATTCCAGCCACTGCTGATAAAGGTCTTGACCGCTTATGCCTGCAATGATGTTTTTTGAAATATCGCTGAGTTTGACTATATCAAAAACAGGCGCCACGGTTGTGATGTCTTTTATGCCAAAATGATACTCTGTCCATTCTTTGTCAGGGTTGTTTTTTCTCCAAATCTCAAAGCCAGAATTGATAAGGTTGAGAAGGTATTCCAGCACTGCCTGTTTTGGATAGCCTTGCCGGAAATAGAATCTCATGTCGGCTTCAGGGTCGTTGCGTTTTGATATTTTTCTTTTGTTGCCATTTTCGTCAATTTTCCAAATCAGCGGATTGTGGCAATAGCAAGTCGGTTTAAAGCCAAGTGCTTCAAACAATTCAATATGCATTGGCGTTGACGAAATGTATTCTTCGCCACGCACCACAATGGTTGTGCCCATAAGAGTGTCGTCAATGGCGTGAGCAAAGGCGTAAGGCGGGATGCCATCGTTTTTGAGAAGAATAAAGTCTTTGCTGTTTGCTTTTGCTTCAATTTCTCCCTTGATAAGGTCAAAAAATTTCACTCTCTCTGAGCCGTCGTTTTTGGTTTTAAGCCTTATTGCAAATTTTTCCCCATTGTCAAGGTGCTGCTTGACTTGCTGATAAGAAAGGTCTCTGCATGGGTCGTATTCTTTTTCATCATCTTCTTCAAATTTGGTCTGCCTTGATTTCAAAACATCCTCTTTACCTTCTGTTTTTCTGCAAAAGCAAGGAAAGGCTTTGCCTTCTGCAACAAGTTTTTTTGCAAAAGCGCGATAGATGCTTCCCCTTTGACTTTGCACATACGGCCCGTAGTCGCCAACATCTTTGCCGTCTAGCGTCTGATATTCATCTGGAAAAATATCAAATTTTTCCAAAATTTCATAGATAACTTCTTTTGCCTGCTTGATTTCTCTTTTTGAATCTGTGTCTTCAAATCTTAAATAAAAAATTCCTTGACTTTGTTTTGCAAGATTATAGCTGATAAAGGCTGGGAAAAAATTGCCGATATGCATGAAGCCTGTCGGACTTGGTGCAAAGCGAGTGACTTGCTGCGTTTGTTTCAATTTTCTTGGTGGGTATCTTTTTAAAATTTCGTCAACAGACTCTCCGCCTGGAAAAATGAGTTCTGCGATTTTTTGATAGTCGTTCATGTTTCCCCTTAGTTTGCTCAAAAGTAAAGCTCGGTTATTTTGCTTATCAGACAACCTATAGCGCCTTGATTTTGAGCATTATAGAAATAACTTTCAATTTTTTGCAAATAATTTTCTGCGTCTTGCAAAACTGTTTGATATGCGGCGATATTGCCATCATAAATTGTCACAAAATCGTAAAAAGAAAAGTTTGCAAGCGCTTTTTCAATGATTGGCTGCTCGCTTTTTATAGCGTCAAACATTTTTTTCAGTTCAACATACTCCTCTTCCTTGTCCGCGGTAAGCAAGGTGTCATTTACGCTTTGCAAAGTTTGAAGCTGCATTGAAACTGCTGCGTAAAATCCATGCTCTTCAAAAGACTCTCCTTTGCAAGAGCCAAGCAAAAGTTGTCGATAGCTGTTTGCCATCTCCAGCCTTATTGCGTCAAGATAGGCATTTGCTTGGTCGACTGTGACTTCTTTTTCAAAATCGGCATCCAAAAGGCCAAAATTTTGAGCTAAATTGTCTTTGATTGACAAAGCTGTTTGAAAAGCAGCGTTAATAAAATCTATTGCCGAGCTTTGATATCTTTTTGCAGGGCCGCTGAAAGTCATTGGCTGAGAGGTGTAAACTTCTAGCATTCTTTGGTATTCATGCAAAGTTTGCTCAAAGCTTTTATTTAAGGTTTCAAGGCTTTGCGAGATGGCCGAATAGTCAAAATTTTGCTCACTTTCAAACTTTGAAGAGTATTGTTCGATATAGTCAACAGCAATTGACACTAGCCACTGATAATTGTCGATATTTTCCAGTTGATACTGATCGTCATAAACCTTGAAATCATTGAAGGTGTTGTCGCTGCCTAAGAATGAGCCTGTTCCGTTTTCCGTTTGAATAAAACTGTTAAGACTTTTTTGAATCTGCTCGGTCGTCTCTCTTTTGTCGCAACCAAAAAGTAAAAAACTGCACGCAAGAAGAATTACCGACAAAATTATGGTGATGATTTTGCTTTTTGAATTAACCATTATTGCCTCCTAAAAAGTTTTTAACGCTTGTCAGACACCCATTTTCGTCTTTCACGTTTTCAAAGGTTTTGCTGAAGGTCACCCCGCTCGCGCTAAGTTTTGCGCTTGCAATGATTGCCTGAAAAGAATCTTGGTCAAAAACGGTATAGAAGCTGTTTATTTTTTCATAGTTTGAAGCCACTGCCTGATCCAGATAGAAATTTTTGCTGTCGTTTGAAATTTTGCCATTGAACAGACTGCTTGCAAAGCTTGCAAAAGCCCTGACTAACGCGCCGCCATTGTAAGCATATTCAGACACAACTTCGCTTTCTGTGTCTGTTTTTTCAAGCGAAGAAAAGGTTATAGCCAGCTGAGAAGTATAATCTGCCACCGCATTTAAAGCAACAGTAGTGGCAAGATTTTGCTCAAGCCCAAAATAACTGTTTGCAAAAATTTTGTTTAAGCTGTTAAAAGCAGTTGAAAGATTTTCTAGCAAGTCCACAAAGTTTACTCGCATATCAAGCCAAGCCTTTCGCAAGAAGTCAGAAGAATTTTCGTCATAGTTTTCTTTCACATTTTCAAGTTGGCTGACAAAAGCACTTTTGCTTGACTCGAGTTTGTTTAACGCCTCGGTTGCAATCTTGTAGTTGTTGTAAAAATAGTCGTTCATTTCAAAAAAGACTGCGTAATCTTCATATTTATCGACAACTTTTGACATGCTGTTAAGCACAGTCTCAACATCTTCCATCTCTTGAGAGTAAACCTTAACGTCGCTGTTTTCAACTTTAAACTCAAAGTTGTTATATAAAATTTTTGCCCTTGTGTCTTTCAGCAAAAAGGTTTGCTCCTGATTTCTCAAAGCCGAAACTGTGCTGGCAGGATTGCCCGGCAAACATAGGATTATTGTGACAACAATAATCACAATAAGCACCAAAATCGCAATCAAAATCAGCCATTTTTTGTTAAATTTCTTTTTTTCTTCTGCCATCGCCTTCTCCTTTAATCATCAAAAACATCAATATCCACATTGTCAACTGGTTGCTCAGAAATATCTTTTGCTTGCACCTTTGCCTGTTTTGGAACAAAAACCTTGTCTTTGATGTTGACAAAGGTTGTGTATTGCCCTATCCAGCGAAGTTTGACTGTGCCAGTGCCACCATTTCTGTGCTTTGCAACGATAAGTTCAACTGTGCCCGGCTCGTCTTCTTGAGCCACATCGTTATATTTTTCTGGATTATAGATAAACAGCACAATGTCTGCGTCTTGTTCAATTGCGCCTGAATCACGAAGGTCAGACAAAAGCGGCCTATGGTCTTGCCTGCTTTCAACCGCACGAGAAAGTTGAGACAAAACAATGATTGGAACGTTGAGCTCTTTTGCTGCAATTTTAAGCGTTCGTGAAATGTCGCTTATTTCAAGTTGACGGTTGTCCGCCTTTCGTGCAGAAGTCATAAGCTGAATATAGTCGACCATAACAAGGTCAAGACCGTCCTGCATTTTAAGCCTTCGACATTTTGACAAAAGGTCGGCAGGTGTGGTCATTGAGCTGTCGTCAACATAAAGCCCGCTTTGCTCCAATTTTTTGCTTGCCGCCCAAATTCTTTTCCATTCTTCAGCGTCCATTTCGCCTTTCAAAGCCTTGCCCATATCCACTTTTGCAAGCGAGCAAACCGCCCTTTGTATAAGCTGTTCTTTGCTCATTTCAAGCGAGAATATTGCGCACTTTTTGTTTAGTTCTGTGGCAGCGTGCACCAAAATGTTCATAGAAAATGAGGTTTTTCCCACGCCTGGTCGGGCTGCAAGCAAAATAAGGTCGCTGTTTTGCAGTCCGTTGGTGATTTTGTCAAAGTCTGTAAAGCCAGTTGGAATGCCTTTCAAAACGGTTGGGTCTTTTGCAATTTCGCCAAACTTGTCGATAACTTTTTTGACTGCCCCGTCGCTTCGGCCAACGTGTTCAAGGCTGGAGCGGCCTTCTTTTTCAGCAATATCAAAAATCACCTGCTCGGCAAATTGCAAAGATTTGTCTTTGTCTTCGTTTTCAAAAGCATCTTCAATAATCTCTTGCCCTGAGCGAATCAGTTTTCTTCTGATGGAATCAGATTTGACGATATCGCAGTAGTGAGCAAAATTTGCAGCTGACGGCACGGTGTTTGTCAAGGTCATGATATAGTCAATTCCGCCAACTTTTTCAAGCAGTCCGTCTTTTTCAAGTTGATCGGTCAGCGTTACAAAATCAACAGGGATTGACTTTTGATAGACCTTGTTCATCGCCTTAAAAATTTGAGCATGGGCTTCTGAATAAAAATCTGACTCGTGCATAAGTGCAAGAACATCGATTTGCGCTTGATTGTCAATCAAAATGCAGCCAAGCACTGCTTGCTCAGCTTCCAAATTGTGTGGTTGAATTTTGTAATCCTTTGCCATAAAACTGCCCGTCCTTTGACTTTATTTTTTTGTAAAAGGGTCTTTATATTTCTCTGAATTTTGCTGCTCTTTCTTCTTTTTGTCTATTTTAGCACAAATCAGATAAAAACACAAATAACAAATGGAAGTAAAAACTATAATAATAAAACCAGCAAGCACGCTTGAGAGATGAGCGTAGTTTATAAGCACAAAAACGATAAAAAAGTCTATCAAAAAAATGCCAAGTAAAAACCACATCAGCCGTTTATAGTTTCGTCTAAAATTTCTTCCATCTTCTGGGGTCATCAAGCTTCTCCTCTTAAAAGTTTTCCTTTTTCGCGAAGTCTCATGTTGTGGTCAAGAATGATTTTTCTTATTCTCATGCTTTTTGGTGTGACTTCCAAAATTTCGTCATCTGCCAAAAATTCAATAGCATCTTCAAGCGACATTTTGATTGGCGGAGTCAGCCTCAAAGCATCGTCCGAACCTGATGCGCGGCAGTTTGAAAGATGTTTTTTCTTGCAAACATTGACAACAATGTCGTCCCCCTTAGGGTTGCGCCCAACCACCATGCCGGCATAAACAGCAGTGCCTGCTCCGATAAATAGATCGCCTCTTTCTTGAGCGTTAAACAGCCCATAAACAACTGCTTCGCCATTTTCATGAGCAATCAGCGAGCCGTATTCTCTTCTTTTGATTTCTCCCTTCCAAGGTTGATATTCAAAGAAAATCGAGTTGATGATGCCTTCGCCGCGAGTGTCTGTCAAAAGTTCGCTTTTAAAACCAAAAAGGCCGCGAGATGGAATGGTAAACTCCATTTTCATGCGTTTGCCGTGCGGTGTCATGCCCACCAGTTCGCCCTTTCTTACGCCCATTTTTTGCATAACAATTCCAGTGCAATCTTCTGGCACGTCAAGATAGAGCCTGTCAACAGGTTCGCATTTGACCCCGTTTATCGTTTTGATCAAAACCTTTGGCATTGAAACTTGAAATTCATATCCGTCTCTTCTCATATTTTCGATTAAGATTGAAAGGTGCATTTCGCCGCGACCGCAAACCTTAAATCTTTCAGCGGTCTCGCCGTCAGCCACCCTTAAAGACAAATCTTTGACAGCTTCTTTGTAAAGCCTGTCGCGAAGATGACGAGAAGTCACAAACTTGCCCTCCTTGCCAGCAAACGGGCTGTCGTTGACCATAAAAGTCATCTCAACGCTTGGCTCTGCAATTTTGACAAACTCAACAGGTTCAATCAAAGTTGGGTCGCAAATGGTGTCGCCAATTTGCACATCTTCAAGCCCCGCCACGCAAGCAATATCACCCATCTCCACCTTTTGAACAGGAGTTTTCTTCAGCCCTTCAAAAACAAACAGGCTGACAATTTTGCTTCTCAGCATTTTCTTTTGGTCATGATAGTTGCAAAGCACAACCGATTGCCCCACCGTCAAAGAGCCTCTGCTGATTTTTCCAACTGCAAGTTTGCCAACATACTCGTTGTGCTCGGCAGAAGACACCAGCATCTGAGAAGGAGCATTTTCTTCTCCGCTTGGTGCAGGAATGTGGCTCAAAATAGTTTTGAAAAGTGGTTGCATATCCTGCCCTATCTGATCAGCTTTAAGGCTGGCAACACCATTTCTTGCAGAGGCAAAAACAAATGGGCTGTCAAGCTGCTCATCGTTTGCGTCAAGATCCATAAAAAGTTCCAAAACTTCATCAACCACTTCGTTTGGTCTTGCATCAGGACGGTCGCACTTGTTGACAACCACCACAACTTTAAGGTTTAAGGCAAGAGCCCTTTCAAGAACAAATCTCGTTTGAGGCATTGGTCCTTCAAAAGCATCAACCACCAGCAAAACGCCGTCTACCATTTTCAGCACTCTTTCAACTTCTCCGCCAAAATCGGCGTGACCTGGGGTGTCGATAATGTTAATTTTGACTCCGTCATAAATGCAGGAGCAGTTTTTTGACAAAATTGTAATACCCCTTTCTCTTTCGAGTGCGTTTGAGTCCATCACTCTTTCTTCAACGGCCTGATTGTCACGAAAAACAGAGCCTTGTTTTAAAAGAGCATCAACAAGCGATGTTTTGCCGTGGTCAACATGGGCAATGATTGCAATATTTCTTATCTTCTCGTTTATCATACTGTTTAGTCTTCCTTTTTATCTTTAGAATTTTATCACATATTATCAAAAAAAACAAGTATTATATAAATAAAATAATTGGATTGTTGGCAAAGTTTTTTAAAAATATGAAGATGAGAGACTTTTCTGCCGCCCTGCAAAGAAAAAGACTTCTATAAAGAAGCCTTTTGCCTATTTTTTGCTGTTAAGGTCAGAAATTTCTTTTATAAGTTCTTCCAGCCTTTTGTTGATATTGGCAAGTTCTGTTTCTGACTTGTCAGTTTTCTTCACAGTTTCAGCCTTTTCTTTCAAGTCTTCAACAGTCTTCATGATTTCGTCTTTTTCTTTATCGATGGCCTCGGTATGCTCGCCATTGACAACATCTTCAATCTCTGAATTGATAAACGCTTTCATTTTGCTCAATTTTTCTTCTTCTTCAGAAATCAATTTGCTGATTTGAGTGAGCGATGGAGACCTTTTGGTTGACGAAGAACTTTTTGGCTTTTCAGCTTTTTTTGCTGAACTTGCCTTTTTGGTTGAAGCCTTTTTGGTTGAAGCCTTTTTTTCTGACTCTTTTTTAGGTTTTCTGCCAGCCGTCTTTTTGTAAGGACTGCGCTTTTTTGTTGGCTGTTTTTCTTCTGGGTTTTCTACCGCGCTCTCTTTCTTGCTATCCTTTCGTGGTCGTCCCCGTTTCTTTGGGGTTTTTGGCTCTTGGGTGACCTCTACAGGTTTTCTTGGTCGGCCACGTTTTTTCTTCTCTTTTTCTTCGACTGGGGCAGGTTCGCTTTCTTGCACAGGTTCTTCTTCGCTGCCAGAGCCAAACTGGTCGGCGATTGCCTTTTCAATCTCTTCTTCCTGCGCCTCGTCCTTCTTTTCTTCTTCGGCAGAAGCACCAAACTGGCCTTGCAAAGAATCGTCATCTTCCTTTTTGATAGACACCAGATTTCCGTTTGTGTCGTAAACTTCGCCATTTACAGCGTGGAAGAAGCCTTCTGGGTCGTGATACGAGCCGTCTTGATAAACATAGTTACCCTTTTCGTCATACTTGCCTTGCAACTGCTCTTCTGAAATTTGTCCGCCTGCTTTTTTGAGTTCTTCTCTCAGCGTCTCGTTTTCGTCAATCAAGCGTTTGATTTGAGTTTGAACAATGGTGAGCTGTTTGTCGCTTTCAACCGCTTTTGCGCGCAAAGATGAAATTTCGGTTTTAACTTTATGTTCAGCCCTAGCGGAAGAAACTTTCAAAACTTTTTCATAGAAAGATTGATATTCGGCCATCATGGCTTTTTCAACATTTTCCTTAGACTCTTCAAGTTGGCTTTGCAGCTCTTCGAGTTCTTTTTTCAGTTCGTCGCTAGATATTGCGTATCTGGTTTCTTCTTGGTCATATTCAGATTGCAACTGTTCTTGCTTTGACCTTTCTTGGTCTTGTTGTTTTCTCAAAAAGCTGACTTCCATTCTGCTGGTGGTGGCTTCTTGTTGTTGCAAAAGTTTTGCAATATTTTCTTTTGTTGCTTGAATTTTCTTTTGAAGTTCTTTCTGCGTGTTTTCGTAATTTCGTTTCAAAGCTTCCTTCTGCATATCAATATCTGCAATTTTTGTCAGAATACTTTGCTTTTTGTTGAGGTATGCTTCACTTTCTTTCATAGCGCGCTCAAGCACCAAAGAGCCGTCCACGCCCGCTTTTTCAAAGTTGTATTCCACATATTCAACTTCGTTTTGTTTTGCGTTTTCAAATTCTTCTTTAGCCTTTCTCGCCCTGGCCTCATAGAACTCTCGAAGCTGCGGATTTCCTCTTGAAATTTCTTTTTGCGTAAACAATAGGTCATAGTCGATATATACTGGCAAATCAATGCAGGCATTGGTGATAAACCTTGCAAAGATGTGATAGCTGTGATAAATATCGTCAAGGTTGAGCACCCTTTTTGCTTTCAAAATGAGAACCGTCACAATCCCCAAAATCAAAATCAAAACTGCAGGAACAAAAGCGACTGCAAAAAGGTTGAGTGAAAAGGCTC
Source organism: uncultured Clostridia bacterium (assembly GCA_944360075.1). GTDB lineage: Bacteria > Bacillota > Clostridia > Christensenellales > UBA1242 > Caccovivens. Next base: position 20,234 of record CALVTE010000009.1, read on the forward strand.
TGCCTGCTTGAGAAGCAAAACCAAACAAAAGGCTGATAACTGCCCAAGCACAAGTGAGCAAAGTCAAGTTTTTCACATTTCCTGCCCAGCTGCTGGTTTTTAAAGGTTTGTCAATAAGGTTTTCTTCTGACAAATAGTGGGTCGGACCTTTTTCGCGGAACAAAATATATTGTTGCCAAAAATACACAAAACGTTTTGGCCCTTTCTTGACAAGAGTGTTGAACTCTTTTATGTTTTGCTTGTCAAGTTTTTTGTTTTTGAAAAGCCAGTTGTTGTATTTGTCAAAACTCCTTTTGATTCTTGCTTCATAAGAAAAAGCTGAACGCAAAAGAAACAGCAAAATGAAAAACACTTCCACACCCAAAGCAATTCCCAGATAGCCACCAAAACCAATGGCTGCCGTAAGCTGAGTGAAGAAAGATATGATTGCGCTGTCAACGTCAGCAAGCAATGAATAGAACATAACCTTACTCCTTTTTCAAGGTTTAGTATATCACATAAAAAGAGATTTACAAACAAATTCGTCAAATTTCTCAAAAATATTTTTTATTTTTTTTATTGATTTTTAAATTCGCTTGTTTAACTTGAAAATAAAGGCTGAAAAATTTATATAAAAATCTTAAAATTTGATAAGTTTTGACTGCTTTAACGACAGCAAATATTTGCTTGTTTTTTTGCCTGGAAATGCTTTTTGCAACGCTTTTTCATAAAAATCAAGCTGTTTTTCATATCTTTTTCGCAAAATTTGTTCATTTTGAGATTGTGTAAATTTATAGTCGACCAAAACAACCTCATCTTCTTTTACCACAAAAAAGTCGATTGCCCCTTGAACGATAATTTGGTCTTGCCCCTCTCCTTCCAAAGCAGGCATTTTCATAACAAACTCTTTTTCTTTATATATTTTTCCGCCTTTGCATAAATTTTTGACAGTCAAAATATTGTTTAGCAAAATTTGCCTGTCGATAAGAGTCAAATCAACAACGTCCTTAAATTTTTCAAGCTCTTTCAGCAAACTTTCTTGATTTGATATTTTGTCATAGTCCAGCAGTTGCATAGCCTTATGCATTGCGTTGCCCACCATTATGCTTTCTTCTCTGTCAGCGCCAAGATTTTCAAAAATCTTTGGGTTTTTCTCGCTGCTAAGCTCTGTGACTGAGTTTTTCAATTCAATCTCGCGCGCTTGCATAAAAGGATAATCAGAAATCACTTTGTCTGGCAATTTGACCAAAATTTTTCTTTTTTGGTCAAAATTTTCTTCAAAAAGTGGATTTTGCTGCACTTTTATGCAAAAATCTTGCGTTTGCCACTCTCCAGAAGAAAAGAGAATGTTCACTCTTTCTTGGCCAAGGCAGTAGAGCAGCAGGTCAAAATAGCTGGTGCACTCGTCAAGAGGCCTAACCTGCCAGTCTAGTTTACTCTGTCCCGTCAAAACAAGATGATTTTTTGCCCTAGTAAGCGCCACGTAAAAAATCATAATCTCGTCAACCCAGTTTCTTTTCTTCCGTTCTGCTTTGACGGCATTTAAGACCACTGAAGGGCTTTTTGTCAAAGTCACATTGTCATAAACATTTGTAGCAAGCCCAAAGCGCCTTGAAATGGCATAAGATTTGGTTTCCGTCTTTTCAAAACTCTCGCCGCAGCCGGCCAAAATCACAATAGGATATTCCAGCCCCTTTGTGGCGTGAATAGTTGTCAAAAGCACCGAGTTTTCTGATTGCGAAATTGCCGAAGTTTTGACCGATAAATTGTCAAAGGCTGCAACAATGCGGGGGATGTTAAACTGCGCCCCCAAATCTTTGATAAGTTTGAAAAAGTCTTCAATGTTCTGCCTTTCTCCTTTTTCGTCAAATTGGCTAGAAAACCTTTCCAAAAAATTGCTTTTCAGCATCTCTTCTTTCAGCTGAGAGATTGCACCCTTGATTGGCAAATTAAATTTGAAATCTTCAAGAAATTGATAAAATTTTGCAATTTTTTCGTTTTTTTCTTTGCTTTTTTCAAATTTTTCGTAAAAACTGTCTCCTTCAAGCATGGCGATGCGAGCGATTTCGTCCAAAGAGAAATCTGCAAAGGGGCTGTTTAAAACACTTGTCAAAGAGATGTCGTCTTTGACAGACAAAGCAAGTTTGAGCAAACTTGCCAGCACTTTTACGCTAGGACTGTCAAACGGCGAGCCCTTGGCGTCACTTTGCACGCTTATCCCGTTTTCGAGAAGCATTTTATAGCAAAGCGACATCGTTTTGTTGCGCCCCCTGAAAAGAACAGCAATATCTTGCGGACAAACTTTTTCAAACTTTTTGGTTTTTGGGTTGTAGATAGAGCTGTTCAAAAATTCTTTGACTTTGCTTGCAATCATCCTTGCTTCTTCCTGCCCGTCGGTTTTGATTTGCAACTGGTCTTCTTGCACGCTGTAAAGAGGCTGCAGTTGCGGCTTTTCTTCTTCTTTGGCAGGGCACAACAGCACCTGAACCGCTGGATTTTTGGCTGGAAGAAATTGCTGCTGACCTTTTAAAATTGAAGTCTTTTTGTAATCCACGCCTGTGGAAGATTTTGTCATGATTTTTTCAAAGATAAAGTTGACAAAATTCAAGATTTTTTTGTCGCTGCGGAAATTTGATTTCAAAAACAACGCCTGGCTGTTTTGGTCTTTTGAAAAGTTCTCAATGTCTTCAAGCATGATTTCCATGTTGGCATTTCGAAAGCCATATATGCCTTGTTTTATGTCGCCAACGGCCACAAATCTGCCCTTTTCTGCGATAGGTTTGATGATTTTTTCTTGCAGTTTGTTTGTATCTTGATATTCGTCCACAAATATGTAGGCATAAGTTTGCCAAAGCGAAGATAAGATTTCTTGGTCTTGCAACAGTTTTTTTGCGATTTTTTCAGCGTCAGCAAAATCAATATAGTCATAATTTTTTTTCAAAGTTTTATATTTTTCGCAAAAAACTTGAAAAAGTGTTAAAATTGCCACGCTTAAATCGCCGTTGCGCTGCTTTTGAATTGAAAGAGCAGAAAAATCGTATTTTTTGCACTTTGATATGATGGTCTTTATAGTAGAGGCAACAGTTTTTAAAATCGCCTTGTTTTGCTCATCTTTTTTGGAGGAAGGCATTCGCGGCAACGATAGCTGCGAAAGATTTTTGGCGTTTTCAAGATAGTCTTCGCTCAAAGTGGTTGCCAGCACGCTTTGAAGGGCTTTGCAGTAAGTTTGCAGGTCTTTTTCGGTTGAATTAAATTCAAAAAGCTGATTGCTGAGCGCGATAAATTGGTCTTTGAGTTGCAAGTTTAAAAATTCGCAGGCATCGTCAAAAATTTTTTGGCTGCTAAAGATATATTTTTCCAGCAAATATTCCTCATCTTCTTGGCTGTCAAAAAATTGTAAAATGCTTTGCATACATTCAAAAATTGTCTTTCTGTTTTTCTTAAACGCAAAAAACAATTCGCCAAATTGCTCTGGTTTGTTTTGCGAAAATTCTTCTATCGCTCTGTCGAAGGCTTTTTGCATAAGGGGCAGACTTTGCTTTTCGTCGATAAGCGAAAAATTTTCGTCTAGCTGCGTTTTTGGAAGATTTTGTTTTATAATTTTCTCACAAAAAGAGTCAATCGTGCAAATATCGCTATTTGGCAGGCTGTCGATTTGTTCAAGCAAAAACTTGTCAGATTTTTCTTCTAAAAAAGCTTTAAGCAATCGCTCTTTCATCTCTGCAGCGGCCGCCTTGGTGAATGTGAGCACCAAAAATTTTTCTAGCGGAACTTTTTTTGTCAAAATCAAGTTTGTGATGTATTTTATCAGCACAAAAGTTTTTCCGCTTCCTGCAGAAGCCGAAACTATCAGATTTTGCTTGTCAAAATCTAAAACTTGTTGTTGTTCATCTGTCAGAGCCATCATCTTTCTCCTTAAAGACTTCTTCACTAAAATTTTTTATTCTTGTGCCAAATGTTTTTTGGTAATGGCAAAAAGAGCCGAATGGGCAATTCTCGCAAGCCTTTTCGTCTGGCTTTGGCTGCTTGAAGCCTTGGCAAATTTCATCGCAAGCCTTTTGCGCAATTTTAAGCGCGTAGGTTTGATAAAAGTTCAAACTTCTTTTTGCAACAGCGTTGCCGATAAAGCTTTTTGTTTTTGAACTTGACAGGGCAAGTTGCAAAATTGAACTTTTGCCCCTTTCTTGCAAATTTTTGTCAAAAAGAAGCAGGTTCTCGTCAAGATTTTCAGCCAAGCCCTTTAAAATACATTTGCCTTGCCCCTGTTCTTCATAGTCAAACCGACAGTCAAAATAGAACACGCCGCCGCAGTGCTTTTTCAGTTTTTCTTGGATGGGGATAGAGTAAAGAAATAGCTGCAGTTTGTCACCGTAATACAAATCTTTAACAAGCGATTGCGGCTTGCCAGTTTTGTAATCAATAATTCTGAAAAACTCCCCTGAAACATCAACTCTGTCAATTTTGCCAGTAAAAACAAGACCTCCAAACAGCTTTTGCTTTACCTTTTCTTCTAGTAGCAGTGGTTGGTAGCAAGAATTTTTTAGCTCAAGTTCAACGCTATTTAAAATTGTTTTGAGCTGAAATTTTAAAAATTTGATAAGGCCTTCTTTTTCAAAAACAAGGTCAAGTTTTTCTTGCAGGTTTTCTTCCAACAAGATTTTATCAAAATTTTCTTCCACAAATCTATCAGCTCTGCCAAATTCTTCTTCGTATGGTATGCCCACAAACTGAGCAACAAACTTTTCCACCGCTTTATGACAAAAATTGCCCACGTCTCTTTGGTCAAAAGCAAAGCTCTTTCTTTCCTTTAGTTTTAAGCCATATCTTGCAAAATGTTTGAAAGGGCAGGAAAAATAGCTTTCCAGTTGAGAAGCCGAAACGCTTCCGTTTTTGAAAAATAGCTGCTTTGAAAGCGTCTTGTCTTCTTTAAACAAGTCCTCATCTTCTTCCGGCAAAACAATTTCAGTCCGATACTCATCTTCAACAACCCTAAGGTTTTCGTCAAAAATTTGATTGAGCTGGTCGATAAAAGCTGGCACAGTCACAAGTTTGCCATCGTCTGATATAGCGTGAAAAGAAATGTAAAGCCCCTTCCACTGTTGCGTCAGCAGATTGAAAAGCGCAAAACGGTTTCTTCGATTGATCATGCGGCTGGTTGGCTTTACAACTTTTTGCATGATTGGGCTTTTGATGTCAGAGTCATTTAATAACGCGTTGTCGCCAATAATTTTTGGCAGCAACTGCCCGCCCAAAACAAACAGAGTTTTTCTGCTTTCAAAAAAACTTTCGGTGGCATCCCCAACCATAACTCCGTCAACTAGTGTTGGCACCGAAGAGATTTCTTTTGACGAAAGCAAAAGTTCAAGTTCTTTTAAAAATTCTCGAACGTCAGCTTTGCTTTGCTTTCCTTTAACAGAAATGATTGTCTCAAGCGTTTGCCTTAACACTTCAAACGCCTGTCTTTCAATGTTTGCTTCTTTAAAAAGGGCTTTTTCTTCCATAATAGCCAAATATTTTTCAAAACACGGCTCGATAACAAGCAAAAAATTGTTTATTAAATCAAAAAGTTGCCCATAATTTTCAATTTTTTCAAGGCTGTCAAGCATTTTTTTGAAAGGCACATCACCCCTTAAAACCATTTTGTATTTCCATTTGCCATCCACCTGTTTTTGCAAAATTTCTTCCACTGTGCTTTGGCAGTCGAAGGCCAGGTTTACAATAGGACTGGCGAAAAACTGAAGAAGCGCCTCTTGAGAAAAGCCTTGGCTATAGACTGACAAAAAACTGCAAAGCTCTCTTGCGATAAGCGACTGAAAAGCGTTAAGCGAACTGTCTAAATAGAAATTGATGTTGAATTTTGCAAAAATCTCTTCCACCAAATCTTGATAGGCTTCCAGCGAGCCAAGCGCCACCGCAAAAGAAGAAAACCTTTGCCCTTGACCAACCTTTTGCGCTATGATTTTTGCCACGTTTTCAACTTCCTGCCTTTTTGTGAAGGCCATAAAACTTTGATAAAATTGTGTTTTTTTGCTCTTTTCAATTTGACTTGAATAAAGTTGTTTTAACATAACCGCTTGCGATTGCGGCTTTTGTTTTTGCCCAATCAAAACATCAATTTGGCACCCCAGCGATTTTGCAATGTCCACAATTTTTGCCTGCAAGTCTTTTTCATAAATATATTCATTTCCAAAATTTTTGCTTATTGCAAAAGAGATGTTTATCTCTTTGCTTTGAAAGGCCAAAAACTTTATCACTTCATACATTTGAGCGGTAAAGCTATCAAATTGCGCAAAATATATTTTTTTGTTCTTCACAAAATCTTGAACGCTTTTTTGACATAAAAGTTTTTCAAACAAAAGGGCTGGGTCAAGTTTTTCTCCAAGAAATTCAAGATAGCGAGAGTAGACAAGGGCGATATCTTCAAGTTTTTTCTTTCCTCTTGCCTTCCCTTCCTTTTGCAAATCTTGCGCTGAAACCCGCGAAGAAGACAAAAGCGAAAGAGTATTTAAAAGTTGAGCGCAAAAATTTATGTTGCTTTTTTTGAAATATTGAAAATTTTTCTTTTCCTGCTCCGCCGCCTTTTGAATATACAAAAGCCGCTCTCCCGCCGAAGCCAACAGGCTGGCATTGCCACTTAGCTGCAAAAGCTGCTGTGAAAAAGCAGAGAAGGTTGTGACTTTGACGTTAAACAAAATGCCGCCCGGCAAAATTTCCAGCAGCTGTTTTTCTGCAAGCAAAGAAAATCTGTCGGGCACAATCACCACGTGCTCGACCTCATAATCACGGCTGTCTATGCCTTCAAACATAAACTGCGAGGCAAGGCTTAAGTTTTCTTCTCCCCAAAGTTTGATATGCATGGCATAATTTTAGCATAAATTGTTGCTTTTGGCAAGAATAACGGGGGCTATACATTGATTGAAGCTTCAACTTTTGAAGTTGACAGTTTTTTTGAAAGCATGGAGGCTTTTTCGCATTTGAGTTTCATCATTTTTTTGCTGAGCATCTGATTTTCCTTCTTGAGTTTTTCAAATTTTTCTTTCAAGGAAGAAATTTCGCCATCCCTTTCTCCCAGCGTTGCAATTGTTTTTCTAAGTTTCTGCTGCAAACTCTCTTTTTCTTGATTTTGTTTATTCTCAAACTCGCTTGCAATGTTTTTCTTCACAAGCCTTACCAGCCCCATAAAAAGCGAAGTGATATCACTCTCAGTCAAAAGCTGTTTTTTGCCGGAAGAGAACTGAATAATCTTGCCTTCTTCCATTTTTCCACCTTGCAAACTGTGTTTATAGTTTCGATATTTGTTTTGAAATCTCAGCATTTTTGCCGGGTCGCCTTTTGCAAGTTGGCAGCAGGCGCTGCGCACACTTCTGCCTTGCCCGAGCAGTTTTTCAATTTTGCAAATCAAAGACTCTTCTTCTTGTTTTGAAAAACTTTTGCTTCGATTTTTGATATGTTTTGTCAGATCAAGCTTAAGTTTTGCCGCTCTTTTTTCATCTCTGCCCAGTTTGTCAACTTCTTGATAATAATAGTTTCTGACAGAATTTGGCTTTCTGTTATACTTTTTTGCGTGCTCTTCAAAAGCTTTACGCAGACCCTCTCCCTTTTCTTTTTTTTCTTCAACAACTTTGAAAAGCGAAATCACTTCGCCATTATTCCAAACACCCTTCATTTTTTTCTCCTTTGCTAAATATATTGACTCTACAAAAATTTTTAAACATTTTTTTGCATTATTGCCAAACTGGCTTAGTAAAATATTGTATGTTTAAGCTTTTTAGTCAATATAGCTGCCTGCTAAAATTTAAAGAGCAAGAATTTTTGCTTGAAGAAAATGAAAATGTGACCATCAAAGAGCCTTGCAAGGTGTTTGTTTATCCCGTCGGCAAGGCAAAAGCCTTTTCGTTTGCGCTAGACCTTGACTCCCTATCCTCGTCTCCCTTTTACAAATTCAAAGCGTGCAAAAACCAGACATACATTTTTTTAACAGAGTTTTGCCACAAGCAAGTCCAAGACGTCTATACCTACACCTGTGCAGCAAAGCCCTGCCAAGTTTTTGTTGGAGCAGAAAAAATTGGCTTTTTGTCAGAAAAACAAAAAATTGAACTTGCTCTCCCCTTTCACTTTGAAAAATATCGCTGCACAAAAATCCACAACCTTATTCTTGTTTTGCTGGAAAGGGAAAAGGAGGATTGCCTTGTTGTTTTCAACCCAGAAAGCAACAAAATCAAACTTTTTGACGGGCAGATAAAATTGCTCAGCGATGGTTTTGTGCTTTCAAATCAATATTTTGACTGCCAATACAAAATCACGAAACAAGGGCTGAAAAACACTGAGTGGAATACCATAAAAAAAATACCACCACCATTTTTGCCCTATCAGTTTATGCAGGCGGTCAAAAACCAAGCCTTCCCTTTTGCTTGCAGTCTTCTGTCTGAAAAAATGCAAGAAAAAATTTCGGCAGCCGCGCTAAAAGAATATCTGCCTGATGTACAATATTTCAAATTTATCGACCAAAATCATTGCTTTATCGCTGGCAAAACCGCCTGCAAAGAGGTTTTTTTCACCTTGGAAGAAGACTTCATCACCGATGTGGAAATTGACTAATAATCTTGCAGATATCGATCCTGCCCATATTCTGTCATCCATTTTTGAAGGATGCAATCTTGTGGATATTCGCCGTCAGTCAAAAAGCCAACGATTTTGACAAACTCGTTTTCGTTGCAAAACAAAATTCGCTCCAAAATTTTTACAGGATAAAACAAATCGCAATCGCCACGCTTGAAAGATAAAATTTTATCGTCAAAATTGTCGCCACACTTCACCAAAGCCCGAGCGCCTTTGTTTATCAAAATCTTTTTAAAAAGTTTGAGTTGCGCGCCGCTTAAATGCAAAAAACGGCATTTTAACAACAAATCGAAAAAGTCCATAAAAAATATAATCGCCTGCTCGAGCGAAGCATAATCTTGGCCGAATTTGACCTCATACATATTGCCAGCTTTTTCGAGCAACTCTTTGCCGCTTGAAAAACTGATGCTTTTCCATATCGCTCTTCTCAAATTGCTCTGCAGACAGACGTATTTCTCTTCAAGCGAAATTCTAGCACTGTTCATAAACATCTCCTGCCATTATATTAAAACAAAAAAATTTTAAAGCGAAGGAACTTTTTGTCGATAAATGGCTTTTTATGTCAAAAACTAGAAAAGATTTCTTCCTATTTTAAAAGCACAGTTTCTTACCCATCAAACTTCAAGCCTAGAAAATTTAAAAATTTTTTGAAAAATGCTTGAAATATCTTGCTGATATGTGTATAATGAATACTGCAAACAAGCAAAAAAGCTTGCAGAAAATAATGGAGAGATGGCTGAGCGGTCGAAAGCGGCGGTCTTGAAAACCGTTGATGTGAAAGCATCCTGGGGTTCGAATCCCTATCTCTCCGCCATTATGTACCCAACTGAACACCCTAGTTTAGTTGGGTGTTTTGTATTATAAGTTAGCATAATCAATTATTATACATATATTTAAGCCATTCTACACTAATTTTTCAAGGTTTTAGGAGGATTTATGATAGAAACAAACAGATTGATAATAAGACCATTTAAGCAATCAGATGCTGAAAAAATTTATGAAGCATGTAATGATGTTGAAATAACAAAAACCACATTAAGGATCCCTTTTCCATACACCTTAGAAGATGCAAAAAATTTTATAGAATATACCAATGATGCTATGAGTGATCAAAAGTCATATGAATTAGCAATAACATTAAAAGAAAATGCTGATAAAGTAGTTGGTTGCATATCTTTAATGGGTATTAAAAGACCTTCTAATAAAGCAGAGTTGGCATATTGGGTTGCAAAAAAAATACTGGAATCACGGAATTGCAACGGAAGCTGCAAGAGCTATTATAGAATATGGTTTTAATACATTGAATTTAAATAGTATATTTGCAAGATTTTTAGATAATAATCCTGCAAGTGGTAAAGTAATGCAAAAAATAGGAATGAAATATGTTGGCAAGATGAGAGAACATGAGTATAAATCGGGTCAATATTATGATGTGTTTTATTACGAAATATTAAAATCAGATTTATAATATCTTATACTAAAATATTTTTTAAATTCACCAATCTCTATCTTTGGTTCATTCAACACCTTATTTGAAATTCTATCAATCACAATCACATTGTTTAAATTTTGTTCATCCATAATTATTCTCCTCATCACAATTAGAGAGGCAATGAGTATTTATTTAATTTTAAAAACATTGTTAAATGACTTGCAATAACTTTCAAACAAAGTTAAAACACACTCAACACTTGGAGGGCATATGAAAAATGAAACTCTTGTAGAATTCATTAAAGAAAAATACTATGAACAAAAAATGTCAGCTGAATATGAACTTCAACTAACAAAAATTGTGGAACTTGAAAAGAAATTCACCAAAGATTTTTCAAAAGACAAGTGGCGTGAATACTTTAACCTTGACCTAGCAATAGGCGAGCTTCACTCTATTGAAATTGAACAGGTAATTGGGTTTATTATAAATATCTTATATAATTAAATTATTTTATATCCGTAAAGCTAATTTGGAGGTCTCTTAAAGATTTCACCTCTCTTTCATGAACTTTATCATCTTTTTCTTTTTCGCCAAGCAAGAGTTTGGATGTTTTAACGTGTTTTAGGCAATTCTTTTTTACAGATTCTTTACTGTAATTTGCATAACAATAAACACAATATTAAAACAATTATTATATGATATTTTCTAATTGGTTTTATAGATAATCCCCTCTTTAATTTAATACTTTAACAAAATAATTATTAGGCTATAATAATTTCTTTAAGTTTAATCTTTAACATTTTCAAAAAAATTAATTCACAAAGTTATTTTGTTAAGATTTAATAATTTAATATATTCATTTATAGAATAATAATCATCATCAATTAAATCTAGATCATATTTTATTTCTGTCACTTTTAAAGGAATTGTTGGAAATGGATTAATGGCAGAAGTATCATAAATAAAGCAATTTTTAAAAGAAAATCTCTCTTCCTCCATATCTCTTGGTGATATTTTTAATTTTTCTTTTTCTACCTTTACCCAAAATTTATAATTATAACCAATTGAATTTTCATTTTTTAATTCAAATAATAATTCATTCAAAGTTTTTCCCGAATTATTTTTTTCTAATTGCATTAAAATTAAATAATTCTTGTCACTATTAAATAATTGATTATGTTTTAAAGTAACTATTAACTCTTGTGATAAGACAGTTTTTATATCAGCATTACAACGTTCAAATACTAAGTCGTATTTACAATTATTATGTTCTCCCTTGTGCCAATTATCAATAATGTTATATCCTAATGACTTACATTTAATCAAAAATAAAATTTCTCCATAAAATCCAAGCAAATCTTTATATCTTTGCTCATGAGGGATTTGAAACATATTAACTAATGAATTAAAAAATTCGACAAACTTAACACTATTAATATCCTGAGAATGTATGTAGCACAATTCTAAGAAAGAATTAAATACAACATCATCAAATTTTCCATTAAATTCAATAATGTTATAGTTGCCTGCCGAAAAATTAGATTTCTCAGTAACAGGCGATACACAAACATTTGAAAACATATTTAAATATTCTGTCTTTATTGATTTAATTTTTTCTTCTTCAGTTTTTACGAGATATAAAATCTTCTTATTTCTCACAAATAAACCTGCATTATCGCAAAATTTTTCAATTAAGTATACTAAATTATCATCTTCTGGATATTTATTTAATTCATTAATATAAAATTCTTTATCTTTTAACATAATATGTTTTCTCCTTTGGAACATAAATTGCAAACATATATTGTATAAACTCTTCTTTTTCTTCTCCATCAATTTTTGGAATAACTTTGTGAATTTGTATATTAACTTTATTCTTATCTATAATAACAAAACTATCTCCCTCATATACAACCTTTGATTTATCCTTATTATCAGCACCCTGCATTAAAGCTTTTATTTTGTTAGAATTAGGATAGACTGTACGCATTCTAACACCATTTTTATTTGATGAATTCATTAAAATAACTATGATATCTTGTCCTGAAATTAATTCTTTAACAGCCGAACGCTGAAATGGTTCCATATCAAAAACAGTCTGTATGTGATTAACTAATGTAACTAAAGATTTATCATCAAATACACAGTAAGAACCGGTTTTTTCTCCCGATTTGTTTCCTGCACTCGTATCAGTAAATTTTGAGTTTTTAATAATCCCATTCAAAAGAGAATTATTAATTTCTATTTGATTTTTATCAGAAACAATATATCTTTGTTTTATCCAACGATTTTTAAAGATTACTTTTTCATATGATGCTTTATTTTTAGATGTTGGTCTTTGTCGTGTATTTTCAGTTTGTATCAAAATATCACTAATTTCCATTTGATTATTTTCTATTTCAGAAAATTGGTCCCACAAATCAGTTTCAACCTCTCCCAATGTGGAAAATTCTTGAGCTATCTCTGATGTTGTAAATACCTTACAAAGATCAATATATTTTTCTCGATAACCAAACCATCTAGCACGTTGCATATTAGTATCCATATTTCCTCCATCTTTAGACCATCTTGTGAAATATGTGGTTATCAAATTTGAAAAAGTTAGGCCTCTTTGAAGTAAGTCACCACCAATATAAATTTTGTGGTACTTTAACGACTCATTTGACTGTGTCTCTTTACCTAAGCTATTTTTAAGAATTATTTTTATATTTTTTATTACTATTTTTATAATTTCAAATATTTGATCAAAATTGATTTTACTTCTTAATTCATTGGTAAAAAGTTTCGATTCATAAATATTTTTTAATTTCTCATATATTGTTGTTAAACCTTCTTTATCCTTATTTCTTGCAATATCTTTATATAATTCTATTTTACTATTAATTATCCTATACAAATTTGAATGATTATCAACTTCGCGGAATGAGTGTATTATCATGTCACTATAATTTGATTTTGAATGTGTTTTTTCAAATTGTTTTATAGCGCTTGCGACGATAAAATAATGAATAGCATCCCATAATGAAGGAGGTATCCATCCATCCTCCAGTAACATAACATCTTCAGTTGGAATTATTTGTATTAAATTATTTTCTTCTAAACTGTAAACATCAGCCCCATCATAACCAATTCCGGGTTGAATCAATCTTACATTATCTGGTCTTAGAGCACTCCAATCATCCAAAAAAATATTCGCATGCGGCGTCGCTGTAACAGAAAGATAAACTGGATTATTAAGTATTCCCTTTAACTTTACAATTTCTGCATACGTTTTCGAAGCATCCTCTTTTTTATTTTTTGCAATATTTAAACTTGCCTGGTCTCCTTCATCATCAATAATAAAAGCTTTAAATTTAGATTTATCAAGTTCTTGTAAAACCTTATTTATTTTTCTCATCGCTACTGGTCTTTTCATTGAAATAAAAATAATAGGTTGTTTGCATTCTAACATCTCAGCAACAATATCATCATCAATATCAGCAAGTTGATTGCTATCATCTGTTGTAAAAACAGCTGGATATTTATCACTATACTCAATCTGTTCTGGGACATCAAATGTTTTTCTAAATCTATCTGTTGTTTGTGCGAGTAAACTTTTATCATATCCACCATACATAACCAATATATTGTATCCATTATCAAAAGCAATTGCTGTCAACAATTCAAGATTTGATGTCTTTCCAGATTGAACCTTTCCTACTAATAATACATTATTATTTTTTAATGGATCATTAAATTGCTTTTGAATATTCTCATAGGTTTCTATAACATTTGATACAATATTATTTGCACCAACTTCACCATATGCGTTTATATGTTTATTGTTTACCAAAGCATAAAATCGTCCCAATTTTAATGGCTCATTTTTCTCATCTTTTATTACATATTTTTCCATACTTATTCCTCAATCATCTTTGCTAATAACTTATTCATTTTTTGTCTTATAGCACTTGTCATTATATATCCATCATTCTCAGATGTTAACTTTGCTTGTTGTTCCGCAACCACAAATGCTATTACGAATTTTTCTAATACTTTTTTAAAATCCAAGTCATTAGAATACGGTTTAAAAAATGGATGATTAATGTTAATTAATATATTAATATTGTCCCCGTCTTCTTCCACATCGATCCAATATTGCCTATCTACTATTGCCCATTTAACATGAATTATTTTTTCAGTTATTGCATCAATATGTACTGGATATATTCTAACTTTATCTTCCAATACAATTTCGGGACCACTATTACTTTCATCAACAAATTTTTGATATTCTCTTAAATCTTCAACACTATTGTCATCATTTTCTAGATTTTTACTATCTGAAAGGTTTTCTTCTAACAAACTGGTTTCTTCAAGAAGTTTTCCAACTTCTTCCTGTATATTTTGTGATGCATTAGCAGACAAACTTTCTTCTGAAGCCCTTTCTTTATTAGAAATTCGTGCAATACTTATATATTCCTGAATATTTACTTTTAGCGCATTTACAAACTCATCCTCTAATCCATTATCCCAAACAAACCCATCTTTTGCTTGGTTTATATCAAAGTCGTCAAGGTTTAGTTCACCAAACAATCTCAATGAGATCTGACTTTGTGGCTGTCCAAAGATATCATATGGTTTGTAATTTTGATCCTCTCCGCCTATAACAACTCTGTTTCTTCTAAACAATGCAAAACCGGCCTTACCAAATCCTCCACCTTTTTCAAGTATTCCAACAAAACCTGTAACACGATGACTTTTCCCATCAAAATCAAAGGAAAAATCAACATTCTTCTTCCATGTTTTATCTCTGAAATTAAGACAGTTGTAATCCTCGAATTTAAGTCGTTCCCCATTAAATGTAATATTTATTTTCCCTGAATTTATATCTCTTCGATACATACTTTCTAGCAATTTAATAATTTTTCCTTTTGTTCGGCCAGCATCAATTTTTTTAGTAATTTTATTAATTACTATTGTTGTTCCATGTTCTTCCTTATCACAATCAACATTAATTATGTCTATACTATTAAGATTTTTACTTCTTAGTTCGTCAATGTTAACTTCTGTATAATACTTATTAGTAGATCCTAATTGAGTACTTTCTACGCTCCAAACATTCCCAAACCAACTAGCAGCTGTTTTTAATCCCATACCAAATTCGTTTCTTCCACCCTGATTTGCAGGAATTGAATCAACCTTAATCGCCCTATGAAAATCATTTATTTCCATTCCATATGCATCATCTTTAATTGTAAGTATATCTTTTTCAAAATCATAATTGATATCTACATTTATACTTGTAATGCCGTTTTGTCTCATCACTCTTTCATATGTATAAAATGATTGTGTTGAATTATCTACAAATTCTGCAATTGCATACCATGGTTTATAATTTAATCTTGAAAAAACACCTATAATACCTGCTTGTGGCTGTATATTTAACTGAGTTACTTTTTTATCCATAATTTTTCTCCTATATTTTTTTCCAATCTTTTATTGCGAAGGAAATTAATTTCTCGGCAAGTATATTTATTATATCTACATTAACTGCATTTCCTAGTTGTTTATATGTTTTTTCATCATGTTCACCAAATACAAAGTCATCTCTGAAACTCTGTAAATTTGCTGCCTCCCGTGGTGTTATTTTTCTGTATTTCTTTCTATTCTTATCCCAGATAATTGGAGTATTATTTATTGCAACCAGTGTGGGAAAATACGTTGGTCTTTTGGCTCTTATTCCAGAATGTCTAAACTGAATAATTGTATCTTTCAACGATTTACAATCCCTTCCACAATTCCACTCAAACTTTTTGTAAATAGAATTTCTTGACAGCATATTATACTTATCAACCCACTTATCAATAAAAGTTTTGTGTTTAATATAAAATTTTCTATTTTTATCTACAAATCTTTTTTTCCATTCCGGCAAGTTCTTATATAGAACTCCTTGATAATCCGGAGTAGAATAAAATGTGTTGTCGTCTTTTTTTACACCAAAATATTCCAACCAGATTGGAACTCCAATAGTTTCAAACTTTACACCTTTTCTAAACTCATCCCAAATATTTAATATCTCGGTCTGTTCTTTACTTAAAAAGTATTTTTTATCTATATCAGTTTCATTATTTAAAACTTTCCAAGCACTTCCCATTTCTAAAGAATTAATAGGTCTTTTTAAATTATCAAAACCAAGGTCTTCAATATGAATATAATGATTAGTTAATTTTTTATCATCTTTTACGTCCCGTCTAATACCCATTATATAAACTCTGTCTCTTATCTGTGGTATCCCAAATTGACAAGGAGACAAAACTATTGGTATATCTGTAACATAAAAATTTCTTTTACCTAGTTCTTCTTGAATTTTTGTCCACCATTGTTTATCTTTGCCAGTACCCAGGTTACTTACGTTTTCTAACAAAATAAACTTACATTCTTCATGTTGGTCTAGAATATCCATGAGCACATAAAATAAATTTCCCCTATTTTCATCTTCAAACCCCTTCTGCTTTCCAGCTTTACTAAATGGTTGACAAGGGAATCCTCCACACAACATATCAAAATTAGGCAAATTTTTCCAATTCAATTTTATATCACCAATCACCTTAGTTTCAGGAAAATTTCTTTTATAGACGTCAATGCAATCTTTATCAATTTCTGAAGCCGTAACGCATTTTCCTCCCAAAAGTTCTAATGCTTGATGAAATCCTCCTATACCTGCAAACAAATCAACAAATGTAAATTTATACTTTTTCATTTTCCTTTTCCTTTTGTTTAATAATTTTTATATACGTTTTTTTAAATATTTCATCCACTATCTATATTTATCTTGCGCTGCCAAACAAATATCAATTAAATAGTCCAGGACTTTCTTTAAACATAATCAAACTCTTAAATCTGTCGTTGCCATCTTGAAGCAGCATTCAATTATTATGTCATCAATAATTTTAGTTGGTTTTGCGTTCTACCCTTTCTGGCTTTTTGGCGTTTTCAGGAATTATCCAGGTTTTGCCTTTAAGTTCTGCACCTTTTACCCTACCTTGCTGGCAATAGTTGCGCACCGACCTTTCGCTTATTTTCCACTTCTTTGCGATTTCGCTAACTGTTGAAACTCCCATTAACATAATACCTCACCTTTTAGATATTTAAATTATAGCCGATATCGGCAATTAAGTCAATGAGATTTGCAAAATAAAATTGCCGATATCGGCAATAAAATTAGAATTTATAAAAATTAAGTACATTTATCTTTTTATATGGTATAATACTTTTATGAATAATAAAAACAAATTTAAATATGCAAAAATAATTAAAAACATGGACTCACTAAGAAATTTAGTTTATAATATTCGTTTTAATTACAGCGTCCTTTTTTCTGCATATGAAAAAAGACATAAAATTAAAGATATAGAATATAAACAAATTTCCTGCCTTTTAAACAATTTTATACTTTCCTCTTCTATAATCAAGCAATATATACTTTCATATGAAAAGGACTTTAGTTCTGCTTTTATTAAAACAAAAAAGTATATCAAAACAATAAATTTTTTATTTGAAGATGAATGGTACCTAATTTTGTTAGGATTGAGAAATTACCTACAACACATCTTTGAACTTAAATTAGGTTTTGGCAATTTGATGAATGAAAATAACGGAGAGGATTTATTTATTGCAAGTTTTACCCTAATAAAACATGAAGACGCCCATAAAACGAAAGAAAACATTGCAATGTATAATTATTTTAAATGCTTTACATTTTTACCAATAATGGATTTTGCATCTGTTATAATGGAATTAATTGATAATTTTTATGAAAAATATAACAAAATTATTCATTCTCACTACAAATCTGCTTTAGCAAAATATAGTAATACCGATATAGATCAATATGCAATGGATATGCATGAAATATATTATAACAATATTAATTCTTTTAAAAAAGATCTTTAATTATTTATTCAACATAGAAGCCATAGGCGAAGAGGTGGCGGTAGGTTATTATCTCGTGGGTTGGGATGTAGTCGATGAACTTGATATGGTTTGAGAATTTTTGAATGGTTGGTGGCAACTTTTTGTTTTTTGCTTTTAGTCATCCCCTTTTCTTATTTTCAGTTTCAACTTTCTCATTTACAGTTCCAGTTTTATCAATCTCGGTTTCAAACTCCCATTTTTTAGGGTTTGCATTCGTTATTTTTGCAAAAGGTTCGAAGGCAGGTGCTCTACGCCCACCAAACACAAACAAACTCTAGTCTCAAAGGTTAAAGGGGGCTGTTTGCTGGTGGTGTTGAAGTAGGTTTGCTGGGAAACGGCCTGTGAGGCTTGTTGGGTTTTGAGTGCTGCGCGGATTATTAAAATTTGTGCATTCAAAAGGTTTGATTTTGTGCAAAATATGCATTGCAATGCGATAAAATCTAAGTAAGGAAAATAAGCAAAAAAGAGAAGTTGTTGTTAAAAATTTAAAAAATTTGCATAATTTTGTTGAAAATGTTTGACGCGGCTCGGCTAAACATGATATATTGACTTTGCACAAAAGATAACCGCGCCTTTTGCGTGCTGAAAAACAAAAGAAAAAGAGCTTGAAGGCTCAAAAAACAAGCAGAATTGAGTGTATCTGCTTGTTTTTTTATAGGAAAAATACATTGAGTCTTTTTTCAAGAAAAAATGCACCTTGCAAAGCTGTTGGCTTTTGGGGTGCAATGTTTTTCACATTATTGCTGTCAAATCGAGTGTGAAGGTGGAATTTGAGAAAACTTCCACTCTGACCGTCATCTTTTCAAACCCGACCGTAAACGGCAGCAAGGCAACTGCATTGCCGTTTACAAAAATTGTGCTTTGGCAGAAAGGTATGGAATAATATATGTCAAACTCAAGCACCTGTGCACCGTTTTCTAAAGTTGTGCAAATTTCTTTTTCGTGTGAGTGTTTAAAATGTATTGCGTATTGGCTTGCGTTGAGATAATCATCCACGAAAAACAAAATTCCGTCGTTGCTTTGGATTTGTATATCTGGATACATAGTGGAAATTGACATTGGTGTGTCAAATTTTTGTATAGCCGCCATTGTTGAGTCAAAACATTTCACTTCAAAGTCGACTATAAAAAATTGGTTTTCTTCTGGCTGGGTTGGTTTTTCTTCTTCAGCTGGATTTTCAGGCTCGGCCATATCTCCATCCGGATTTTCTGGTTGAGTCAAGTCTTCGCCTGGAACTTCTGGAACAGTTGGTTGGTCAGTTGGTTCACTCGGTTTTTCTGGTTGAGTTAAATTTTCATCATCGCTTGGATTTTCTGGCTCCGGCGTATCACCGTCTGGTTTGTTTGAAGAATCTGGCTTGGTTGGTTTTTCTTCTTCAGCTGGAATTTCAGATTCGGTCATATCTTCATCTGGATTTTCTGGCTGAGTTAAGTCTTCGTCTGGTTCTTCTGGAACAGTTGGTTGGTCAGCTGGTTCACTCGGTTTTTCATTCTCATCTGTCTCATGGTCAGGATTGACCGGCTGTTGAGGCTGTTGGTTTTCACCCTCGGGCTCTGTTTGGTCTGTCGTAGATTCTTGAGTTTGCTCTGTCGTTAAAGTTGAATCTCCGCCAAAAGGAGTGCATCCAGACATAACAAAAATCACAGGTAAAAGAAAAATACAAAACAGCAGTTTTTTCCATTTTTTCATATATTTTTTCTCCTTTGTAAATCGCACGATTAGTTTATCACACATGAAAAATATTTCAAAAGAAAAACCGCTATTTTTCAAAAATATTTTCAAATTTTTTGTTCCGGCCAAAAATATGTGCAAAATTTAACAAAAAATCCCCTTCAAAGGCAATAAAAAAAGCATAGCTTTACGCTATGCTTTTTTATTCAATTAAACAGAAAGCTAAAGTTTTTGAGTCTTTAGACGGTTTCTTTAAGATAGATCTCTCTATCCCCTGATTGCCACACGGCAATAGTCGACTTATCTTCTCTTTAAAAGGAGGTGATCCAGCGGCACCTTCCGATACCGCTACCTTGTTATGACTTCACCCCAGTCGCTGGTT
>CALVTE010000010.1 GCA_944360075.1 uncultured Clostridia bacterium
CTCTTTTTAAAGTCACAATCTCTTCTGTTTGTAAAGCTTCGTCGACAAGTTGTTCGATGTTTAAAAAGCCTTCTTCTTTTTCGCATTTTTCAAGTGTTGGTTTGATGACTGGATTTTTTGGCAAAAAGACTGTGCAGCAATCTTCATACGGCAAAATCGATGTTTGATATGTGCCAATGCTTTTTGCAATTTCCATAATCTCTTCTTTGTCGAGCGCTAGGCACGGTCTGAAAATCGGCAAAGTTTCAACCACCGCTCCAGTCACCGTCATACTTTGCATAGTCTGGCTTGCCACCTGCCCAAGGCTTTCCCCCGTCACAATCGCGCCAAGACCATCTCGCAAACAAAGTTTTTGAGCGATACGCATCATAATTCTTCGCATAATGGTGATCATAAACTCGCTTCTGCAATGCACATGAATTGCCTCTTGCACTTTTGTAAAGGAGATGATATGCAGTTTGATTTCGTCCACATACTCACACAGCTGCTTTGCAAGAGCCAAAACTTTGTCCTTAGCCTCTTCTGAAGTGTAAGGATAACTGTGAAAATGCAGCGCTTCGATTTTTAGTCCTCTTTTTGCCATCATATAGCCAGCAACAGGGCTGTCAATACCACCTGACAGCAAAAGAAGCCCTTTGCCCGCACTTCCAAGAGGCAGACCACCTTGGCACTTAATCACTCCGTCAAAGATATAGGCTTTTTTGTTTAGCCTTATATCAACATTAACTGTCGTCTGAGGATTGTAAAGCTCGACCGAGACGTTAGGATTTTTTTCAAGAATAATCCCGCCCAGTTCTTTTGCTAGCTCCATTGAAGAAATCGGAAAAGTTTTGTCAGCTCTTTTGACTGCCACTTTAAAATTGGATGTTTTGATTTTGATTGTTGAAACAAAATTTTTGATGGTCTGCTCATCCGCATCCACCTGCTCAGCAAGCGAAATGCTGCAGAGCCCAAACACTTTTTTCAGTCGCTCAACGATTTCGTCTTCTTTTTCAAGGCTATATCCGCTGACCACATATCTTCCAAAAGTCTTTTCAAATTTATAATCAAAATCTGCGAGTTTTGCCTTTATGTTTGTTATAAGCATCGACTCAAAAATGTATCTGTTGTCACCTTTCAAATAAAGCTCGCCAAATCTCAACAAAATCGCTCTCATTTTTTCTCCTTTAAACGTTAAGCGTGGCAAGTCTGCCTGCACATAACAAAATTTTTCGCCCTGCCTCTTCCACTTCTTCCTGGCTCATATAAGCATTAAAAGAAATTCTTATGCTTGAGACAACTTCCTCTTTTTTCATGCCCATACTCTCCAAAATTCTGTTGCCTGCTTTTTTCGTCGAGCAAGCGCTGCCAGTGCTGACAAGCACCCCCTCGTCTTGAAGCGCTCTAGCAAGCGTTTCGCCGTTCACTCCGCGATATGAAATAGACAAAATATATGGCGAAAAACTTTGAACAATCTTGACGTTACCATCATCGCATAAAATTTGAGTTAAAGCACTTTTTAGCCTTTGAGTTTTTTCAAAATTTTTTGCCACATCAATTTGCTCGCAAGCCTCTTTCATCGCCATTATTCCTGGCACATTTTCAGTGCCCGAGCGCAGGTCGTTTTCCTGCCCACCGCCAAAAACAAGACTTTTGAGCGAATTTGGATTGCGCACATACAAAGCCCCAACGCCTTTTGGCCCATGAAATTTATGAGCGGAAATTGTGTAAGAATCAGCGCCCAAATCATCAATCGAAAACTCGATTTTGTTAAAAGCCTGCACGCCATCCACGTGCAAAAGAGCTTTTGACTTGGTCTTGACAATTTGGCTCACTTTTTTTATGTCATTAAGAGCCCCCGTTTCGTTGCTTATATGCATCACGCAAACAAGTCTAGTTTTTTCATTGACCACTTTTTCAAGAGCGTTATAGTCCACTTCGCCATTTTCTTGCAAAGGAAGATAGTGCACAGTGCAGCCCTGCCTTTCAAGCTCTTTTGCCACATTAAAAATGCTGGGATGTTCACCCATTGAAAAAACGTATTCCCATTTTCCATTTCGGCGAGAGCCTTGCACTGCAAGATTGTTGCTTTCAGTTGCGCCGCTTGTAAAGATTATATCGCCCTGTTTTGCACCAAGCCGCTTAAGCAAAGTTTGCCTGGCATCGTCAAGAGCCTTTTTCACCTCTCTTGCAGGTCGGTAGAAAGCGCTTGGGTTGTAAAAAAGCTGGCAAGCATATTTTTGATACTGCCTTAATGCGCTTTCAAACATTTTTGTAGTCGAGGCGTTGTCAAGATAAATCATCTCAAAACCGCCCCAAATCTATATTGCAAAGATTTCAAAACCTTAGCCATAACCTTTGCAATTTCCTCGTCTGTCAAAGTTTTGTTTTCATCTGACAAAATAATATTGAAGGCCAAACTTTTCTTGCTTTCGCCAAGCGATTGATTGCGATAAACATCAAAAAGCGATGCGTCAAAGTATAGTTTTCCACAGGCCGACTTGATGGCTTCAAGCATCTGCCCAACTTGAACATCTTCATCAACCACCACAGCCAAGTCACGCTCTACGTTAGGGAATTTTGAAACCTGTTTGAGCACAATTTTCTTTTCAGGCATTTGTGACAACTCAAGCGTGCACACCTGGCCGTAATAAGAATTTGCAGGCAATTCATAATTTTTGACAACCATAGGATGAAGTTTGCCAAAATGCCCCACCTTTTGCCCGTTTACAAATATATCTGCGCTAATCCCTGGGTGCAAATATGGCTCGCTTGACCTTTCAACAGAAATTTCTCCCACGCCAGCCAAAAGTTTTTCGATAACATTTTTGAAATTGAAAAAGTCAAAACCTTCTTCGCACACAAACATAGCAAGCATATTTGGCTCGCAAGGCAAGGTTGAAAGTTTTTCTTGCTCAGAAAGATAAACTTTGCCGCACTCAAACAGCCTCATCTGCTTGTTGCCCACTGACAAGTTGTAGGCGGCAGTTTGCAAAATTGAAGTTGCCATTGTGGTGCGCATATACGCAAAATTTTCTCCAAGAGGATTTGAAATTTTGATAGGATTTGCTCTTTGGTCTGTCAGCATCAACTTTTTGACAAAATCTTTTCCGCCAAAAGTGAAAGTCATAATTTCATAAAACCCTTCATTTACCAGCAGGTTTCTGCAAGTTCTTTCAAGGTTATATCTTTTGTTTGGGATGCTTTCAGTTATAGGCGAATTTTTAAACAAAACATTATCTGTGTTGTCGTAAACATCATAACCATAAAGCCTTATCACTTCTTCGGCAAGGTCGTTATCATTTTCAATATCTTCTCGATAAGGTGGAATTTTGCACTCAATCTTATCTCCCACAACCCTATTTTCAATACTCAGGCTTGCAAGAATTCTTGAGATGTCTTTTGCCGCAATTTCCACGCCCAAAATATCATTGATTTTTCTAACGCTGCTAGTCAAATTTCTCCAGCCATTTTCTCCCCTTGCCTTGTCGATAACCCCTCTCACAATTTTTCCGCAGCCGAGTTTTGAGATAAGACAAAGTGCACGCAAAAGGCCGTCTTCTGCGCTTGCAAGATTGATGCCTTTTTCATTTCTTGCAGAAGAATCTGTTCTGATGCCATATTTGCGGCTTGACGTTCTTATAGATTTTAAATCAAAAACAGCCGACTCAATCACCACCGTTTTAGTTTGAGAATTGATGCAAGAATTTGTTCCGCCAATAATCCCTGCAAGCACCATAGGCTTTTTGCTGTCAGCAATCACAATATCTTTTTCGTCAAGAGTGTAGCTTTGGCCGTTGAGCGCTTCAAGTTTCTCTCCGCTCTCAGCCTGTCTGACAATGATTTTTCCACCATCAATCAGCGACCTATCAAAAGCATGCAAAGGCTGTCCCATTTCAACAAGCACATAGTTTGTGATGTCAACAATGGTGTCAATCGGTTTTATTCCAACAGCATTCAGCCTTGCTCTCATCCACAAAGGCGAGCGTTCAATCTTAACATCCTTGACAGCACCCATGCAGTAGCGTGAACAGTTTTCAGTCGCATTTTCAACTTCAACAAAGTCATGCACGGTTTCTTTTGAGTAGATGTCGATTGGATAATTTAAGTTGATTTTTTTCACGCTTTCGCCAAGCATTGCAGCAATCTCTCTTGCAAGGCCAACCACGCTCAAACAATCTGGACGATTTGGAGTTATATACACATCAAAAACCACATCGTCAAGCATCAAAGCCTTTTCAATAGGCTGGCCAATCTTCATATCACCAGGCAAAATCAAAATGCCGTCAACGCCAGCACCTTCAAAATAGTTTTCGTCAATGCCAAGTTCTTGCCCTGAACAGAACATCCCGTTAGACTCAACTCCGCGCATTTTTGTGGGTTGAATTTTGACGCCGTTGACAAGGTCAGCACCAGGCAAACTCACAGGCACAACCGCCCCTTCAAAAACATTTGTTGCTGCGGTGATGATTTGGGTTGTTTTGTCACCAATATCAACTTGGCACACCACAAGTCTGTCAGCCTGTGGATGTTTTTCAATCTTCAAGATTTTGCCCACAACCACATGATGAAGGTGTTGGTTTTGATAGGCAATCTCTTCAACTTCAAAACCGCTTTTTGTCATTTTTGCCGCAAGTTCTTCCGGCGACAGAGCAATATTCACATGTTCTTTTAACCAATTGTATGTTACTTTCATTTTTTCCACCTTTTAATTTTTTCTTTATCTCGACTGCTTCAAAAAGCGAATATCGTTTTTGAAAAGCGAACGCATATCAGTGTTGCCTGTAAAGAGCATTGAAGCTCTGTCAATGCCAAAGCCAAAAGCAAAACCCTTATATTTTTTGCTGTCGATGCCGTTGAAGTCAAGCACCTTTGGATTGACCACCCCAGCCCCCAAAAGCTCAAGATAACCGCTATTTTTGCACAGTTTGCAACCTTGACCGTGGCACTGTGGACAGCTCACGTCAACTTCTATGCTTGGCTCTGTGAAAGGAAAGTAAGAAGGCCTAAACCTTATCAAAGTGTCTTGTCCAAACAGTCTTTTCATCATAACTGACAACATGATTTTAAGGTCTGCCATTGAAACATTTTCGTCCACCACAAGACCTTCAAGTTGGTTGAACATTGGAGAATGAGTTGCATCGCTATCATTTCGATAAGTTTTGCCAGGCACCACAATTTTAAATGGCGGCTTTAAAGTCTCCATTGCCCTTGCTTGAACGGCCGTAGTCTGCGTTCGAAGCAAAATGTTATCAGTAAAATAAAAGGAATCTTGCATATCTCTTGCTGGGTGACTTTTTGGAGTGTTAACAGCTTCAAAGTTGTAGTAATCACTTTCAATTTCAGGCCCTTCAATAATTGAAAAACCAAGGTTGACGCATATATCCATAAGCCTGTCAGTCATGCTTGTCACTGGATGAAGCGCACCCTTTTTTATTCCTACCGACGGCATAGTAATGTCAACTTTTTCGCATTTAAGTTTCTCTGCCAGCTCTTGCTGATTAAGTTCTTCTTCCTTCTGAAAAATCTTTTCTTCCACCAGCGCACGAACTTCGTTGACCAAAGCGCCAATGCGAGGTCTATCTTCATTTGGAACATCCCTCATACCCTTTAAAACAGCGGTCAATTTGCCTGCCTTGCCAAGAAAAGCCACCTTAACATCGGCAAGTTGCTTTTTATTTTCAACACTTTCAACAGCCTCGCCTATTTCTTGCTTGATTTTTAAAAGTTCTTCTTCCATAATTTCTCCTTTTTTCTCTAGAAGCTTTCAAGGCGATATTTTCAAAAAAGCCCTTTCATCTTATTAGGACGAAAGAGCAACATTTCGTGGTACCACCTAACTTCTGCAATTTCTTGCACTCATCTTAAGCCATTCACGCAGACTCAAAGCGGCAAGCACTACACAGCCACAAGGCCTTCACGCTGCAACTAGAAAGTGAATTCGCTCGCCTTTATCCCGCTTGTTTTTCAGCCTAAGAACAAGCTCTCTGGAAAGATAAACATTTGCAAGTTACTACTCTTTCATCATCGTCTTTATTTTGTTTCGATATTATGACACTTATTTAACCGTCAAAAAATCAAAATTACATAGTAATATTAACTAGAAATAAATATTTTGTCAACTAAATTGAAGAAAAACTTGCTTTAAAAACACAATTTCTATACAATAAAATCATGAGAGAAACAAAATCTGACAATTTGAAGACAAAACCTGAAGAGAAAACCCCGCTTTTTGAGAAAGTCAAATCTTTTTCGTCATACAAAATCACAAAGGATTATGACAGCGTTTATTATTATTTAAAAGACAACGGTTTTTCAGAAAACTTTATAACCAACCTAAGAAAAGTCAAAGGCTACATTCTTATTGACAACCAAATTGCAACAACAAAGTCTTTTCTGCCCAAAAATGCAACTTTGTCAATTTGCAACAACCCAAACCAGAAAACAACTATTATGCATTGCATACTACCACTAGATATTGTATATGAAGACGCATACTACCTACTAGTTAACAAGCCTAGCGGCATCTCGACCATGCCAAACAGGTCGCATTATTCAGAAAATCTTGGTGGAGCGATTTGCCATTATTTGCAAAACAACCAACCTGATTTTACCCTAAGAATTTTAAATCGGCTTGACAAAGACACAAGTGGCCTGGTTTTGGTTGCAAAAAATTCGATTGCTCAAAAAGATATTAAAAACATTGAAAAAACCTACCTAGCCCTTTGTGAAGGCGTAATTGATGAGCCTTGCACAATTTCAAAACCTATTCTGACCGTCCGCGACAATGGCGTCAATCAGCAAAAACGCGTTGTGAGCGAGCAAGGACAAGCAGCCACCACTTTTGTGCTGCCCATCAAAACAATAGAGAACACCACCCTTCTTTCAATCACTTTAAAACAAGGCAGAACCCATCAAATTCGCTTGCACCTGTCAAGCATCGGTCATCCACTTGTTGGCGACGCGCTCTATGGCAAGGCGTCTGACAGAATTAACCACACAGCCCTTTGCTGCAACAAGCTTTCCTTTTATCACCCATATTTAAAAAAGAAGCTGAGTTTTTCAGCCCCTTTACCTCAAGATTTTTTAAGCCTAATTTAAAAAGGTTTAATCAAAAACCAAATCAGAAAGTTCTCTGACCAAAAATCTTATAGGCTTGACATATTTGCTTGCATACTTAAGCGCGGATGTCAGCGCTTTGAGAACAATTTCATCTCGAAGATTTGCTGTTTTGATGATTGAACTTGCCATGTTGAAAGCATCTTGCACTTGAATAGATGGTCGCTGCTGCTCAAGCTCTGCCAAAATTTGAACAGCAATTTTTGTTGACTGCTCAAACTTATCAGCATCCTCTTCATATTCTTCCTCGAACTCTTCGTCCTGCTGAGCAAAATCTTCTTGCAGGTCGCTCTCGACTGTTTCTTCAGCATTATAACCAAAAGCTTCTGCAATCAAAAACTTGAAAGGCACAATCATTGTTTGAACAAAATTTTGGTATGGGTTTTCGTCACTCGAGAAAAATCTTTTTACAAAATCTGTAAAATCAATTTTTTTGTTGTCAATGTCTGCAAGCGTGCAGAAAACAAGCGCAACTATTTTGTATTCTTCCGTTGGCATCAAGCAAACAAACTGACCGTGAGAATCTTGCACGTAGGTTCTTGCAAATTCTCTGTCGCGGTTATAAGAGCTTAAGCACTCACTTATCAAATCACAGATATCGCTTGAAGAGGCAATCGCTTTAAGCAATTTCGCAATTTTATACTCAGCAACCAAAAATTTGCAACTGATAAGGTCATCACAAGCTTCCAAAAATTTTTCAATTTCACCATTTGACATAAGCACCTCTATATTTCATTGATTTTTCAATCAAATTTGTTACATTTTAACACAAAGCAAAAATTTTTCAAACTAATATCAACAAGTTATCGCAAAAAAATTGATTTCAAGCAAAAAACGTGCTATTATATTTGCGTGGAAAAATACTTATCTGATAAAGAACAAATCGTGCTTGACAAACTCACCATGCTTTTTGTCATCGATAAAATGGAGATTCCTTTGACAGAAGACTCGATTTTAGATATTTGTTCAGTGAAAAACACATGGATAGAAAACTATATGGATTGCAAAGCTATCATTCACGACATGGTTGACAGCAAGCTTTTGTATAAACTCAGCAGCGATGACGAAGACAAAAAATTGTTTGCCCTGACCTACGAAGGCCGAGAGTGCTTGTCGCATCTTTATCGCAGAATACCGCTTGCCCTGCGAGAAGAAATCTCCACCTACTTGCAAGCAAACAGGCTTAACGTAAAGTCGTCGCAGGAATATACTGCCACCTACACCAAAAATGAAGACGGCTCTTACAACGTTGTTTTAAAAATTTATGAGCCTTTGATAACAGCGCCTATGTTTGAGCTGCGCATCAAGGCGCCTTCAAGGCAGTCAGCCAATGAAGCCATTCACAAATGGAAGACAAACGCCCCTGCAATTTACGAGATGATTTACGTCAAACTTATCAATGTTGACTAAGCCAGACATAATGGTTAACGCTAAATTCCACTTGGTAAAAAACGCATAGATTTTTCTATGCGTCTTTTTTATCTAATTTTTCAATTTCTCCTCGAGCAATCTTGTCGCAGCGGTTGTTAAGTTCATTGTCTGCGTGCCCTTTAACCTTGTTCCAAGAAATTTCATGCCCAGCCGTCAGCTTTAACAGCTTTTGCCATAAATCAACATTTTGCACCTGCTTGTTCGAAGCAGTTTTCCAGTTGTTTTCAATCCAATTTGTCGTCCACCCCTGCAAAAAAGCATTAACAACATAGGCCGAATCGCTGTAAATCTCCACGCTGCAGCCTTCTTTGAGAGCAGAAAGCCCAGCGATAACCGCCATAAGTTCCATGCGATTGTTTGTTGTTTGGTTTTCGCCGCCCGACAAAACTTTTTCGTGATTGTTGTAACTGAGTATGGCCGCCCAGCCACCTTTGCCAGGATTGCCAGAGCAGGCGCCGTCAGTGTAAAGCGTAACTTTTTTCAATTTTGCACCACCTACATCATTTTGAGCTTTTCTTGAATTTCTTGCAAGGTTTGCTGATTTTTCTCTAAAGAAGGAAAAACTTTCAAGTTGTCACCTTTAAACCTTGGCAATATGTGAATATGCAAATGAAAAACCGACTGCTCGGCATCTTTGCCACTGGCATTAAGCAGATTGACACCAGTCGCCCCGCAATTTTGCACGTAATGAAGCGAAATTTTTTTGACAGCTTCAAACACCTTTGTCAAAGTTTTGTCATCGCAATCCAAAATATTTTCGCAATGCTTTTTTGGTATCACCAAGGTGTGCCCATTGCCGTCATTTGAAATATCCAAAAAAGCCAACACAAAATCATCTTCATAAATTTTATAGCAAGGCATTTTGCCTGCAACTATTTTGCAAAAAATGCAATCTTCCATACTAAACTCCTTTTGGTTATTATACAACATCTTTGACAGGCAAAGCAAACAAAAAAAGAAGCAAACGCCTCTTTTTTTTCAATAAAAGGATTTGACAAGCAAACAAAAATTTTTGATAACTTAAGTTTGGTCAAAAAATTGTTAGTCATTGTTTTCGCGGTTGTCTTGCTCTTGATTTTGTTTGTTTTCAAGAGCCCGCTTTGTCAAATTTTCAATTTTACCAACTTGAAGTGCATAGAATTCAAAAGCCGTCTTTACTATTTTTTTCCCGTTTTTATGCACGGCATAAATGCGATTGATAAAAACTCCGAACATATTGATTTTATGCTGACTAGACTCGTCTAAATCTCTGACTTTTTTTGCCACACTGCCAAAGAACACCACAGGAATAAAGTTCATATCAACAACTTCGCCATTTTCGTTGTATTCAGGCACTTGGCAGACCCAATTCATAACTCTCTGACCATTTTTCAAACCAATATACATCCCTTTGCGTCTGGTTGTGGTGGCTTTCAGGTGGATAATGTTTGGCCTGCGCCCATCTTCAATGTTATGTGAAACTTTGTCCACTTGAAAAAGAATATAAAGGTGATAATCTTTGTTATACGACCTCAGCTTTCCATAAATTGCCACCCGCTTGTCTGGATGCTGAGACTCCTCCATCTCTTTTTTCATGGACTCTGGGAAAAATACAGGAATGACAAACTTTTCGCCTTGATGGTTGCGATTTTCATAGGCAAAATCTGCCTGATAAAACTGCCCACCAAACAGCTGGGCCTGTTTTATTGAATTTTCAACAACATTGCCAACAATACAGCCTCTGTTGTTTTCATCCACGTTGTAACTCTCCATACCCTTTTACTTTTGAGACGGCCAAATATGGTTATAAGTTATATTTCCTTCGCTGTCAATATATTCTGAACCCATACGTTCCTTCTCTCTTTCATATTCATTCTTAAATTTTGGCAACTGAGACTTCTGCACATTCGTTAAAGGCATTGGCTTAAACCTTTTTTTGTCAAAATCATAAAATTGATACAAAAAATCTATAAATTCATTAAACAATTTATAGCAATGAGCGCAACGAACTTCAGCAAGCTTTCCAGCTTTTCTAAAAATCCACTCAACAGCCGCCCAGTCAGCCTTTTGCTCCTCATCGAGTTCCATTAGCGATTTTTGGCTAACCACAAATCTCATACTTTTGACAACATTTGCAACTATGTTTTTATACGCCTCTGTGCTAGGATCGTCTGCAATTCCCGCTTGAGATGTCTTTCTGATTTCTTCTTTTTTCATTTTTTTTCTCCTTAATATGATAAGTTTATTATATAGCATAGCTCGGCTGATGTCAATAGCAAAATTAAATATTTTTAATAATATTTTTGTAATAATATTTATCTCTTGCAATAAACAACGGCAATAATAAACAACGGTAAAAATAAGCAAAACTCAATAATTTTTTTTGGGTCGCATAAAAAACAAAGAATTACAAACAATATAGCAGGAGGTAAAACATGAAACAATACAGACCAGGCGAAGAAGCGCCAAAATCTGGCAATTATTCTTGCTATGACAAGAATGGGAAATGCGGCGGAAGCACTTATCTTGAAAAAGGACAAAGATTTCCAGCCACTCAACATGAAGGATCTCACTACGAAGAGGATGAGAAGTAAAAAAGATGCGAGTTTTTCGCATCTTTTTTGCATAATACCATATTTTGCGGCTAGTATGCACATAATTGCCACAATATATTGATTTGGCGCAGAGAACAGGATTCGAACCTGCGGAGGCTTGTGACCTCACACGCTTTCCAAGCGTGCGCCTTAAACCGCTCGGCCATCTCTGCAAACGACTGCCTAAAGCAGTCTTTTTGTTTGTGGATTTTTATGGATTGAGTCTGTCTGGGCCTCTGAAAAGAAATTCGGCTTCTTTGATTGTTGGAACGCCTAAAAGCACCATAATCATCCTGTCAAGTCCAAGTCCAAAGCCTCCATGAGGAGGAACTCCATACTTAAAAAATTCTAGATAGAACTCGACATCTTTGTCAAGCCCCTTTTCTTTTGCTTGCGCTTTCAAAACTTCATAACGATGTTCTCTTTGTGCACCTGTTGTGATTTCAACGCCTTTCCAAATCAAATCGTAGCCTTGCGGTATACCATCTTTACGCATATGATAGAAGGCGCGTTTCTGGGCAGCATAATCAGTTATGAACAAAAATTCGTGACCAAACATCTCTTTTGCCAAATTTTCACAAAGTCTTTCAGCTTCTGTTGTCAAATCGCCCTTTTCGCTTTCTTCAACTTTAAAACCGTATCTCTTTTCAAGTTCGCTATACACATCTGCAAGTTTCATTCTTGGAAATGGCAATGATGGAACAACTATATCTATACCAAACACTTCTTTTATCTTTTCGCCGCACCTTTCTTTAATACGCTTTAGCATATGTGTGAGCAGCTCTTCTTCCAATTTCATCACATCTTCAAAGGAATTGATAAATGAAAACTCTAAGTCAAATCCGGTAAATTCGGTGGCGTGCTTTTTTGTGTGAGATTTTTCCGCTCTAAATACTGGGCCGCATTCAAAAATGCGTTCAAAACCAGCAGCCATCGCCATTTGTTTATAAAACTGTGGGCTTTGCGCCAAATATGCTTTGCGGTCAAAATATTTCACTTCAAACACTTCTGAACCGCTTTCGCTGGCTGTTGGAATAAGTTTTGGAGTGTGGATTTCAATAAACTGCCTTTCAAGCAAAAACTCTCGCAGAGCTGCCGCCATAACCGTTTGCACTTGAAAAATAAGCTGATTTTTTGGCTGCCTTAAGTCAAGCCAGCGATAGTCAAGGCGCTGGTCAATAAAACTTTCGGGTCCGATTGGAAGAGCCTCCGCCCTAGAAGTTATTTCCACACTTTCAGGGATTATTTCAATTCCACCCAGCTTTACATATTCATTTTTTACAGCCTTTCCTATCACTTTTATTGTGCTTTCAAGTGTTGCGTGCGAAAAAACTTCTGCAACTTCAGGAGTTTCACTTTTTACAACAGTAATTTGTATTTTTCCAGACAAATCTCGAATAACAACAAATTGCATATTCTTTTTATCTCTCAAATTTTCAATCCATCCTTGAACTTCAACCTGCCCTTCTTTTATATCTGCAATTCTCATATATTCTCCTTACAAACAAAAATTATATCACAAATTTTTCTCCATGGCAAGAAAATCAAAAACATTAGGAATATAAAAATAAAATTTCGCCTGTATTTCAAGGCGAAATTGCAATTTTGCAAAAGCATAATGCAAAAATAGCTTTTTGTTTTGATTTCAAAGTCAAAAATTCACCGCTTTTGCCAAAATTTTCTCACTTACATTTTGATTCTAATTTATTATATAAATCTATGTTAGAATTATAATACAAGAAACCCTCTCCTATACTTTCAAGCTTAGGAGCCACTAGACTTGTTAAAACTTTGTTCTTACGCAAGAAATCCTCTCCTATACTTTCAACATTAGGAAGTTCCAGCCTTGTTAAAGCTTTGTTATAATCCAAGAAATTATGTCCTATACTTTCTACATTAGGAAGCTCTAGGCTGGTTAAAGCTTTGTTCTGATACAAGAAA
The DNA here is from genome assembly GCA_944360075.1 of uncultured Clostridia bacterium. Taxonomy (GTDB): domain Bacteria; phylum Bacillota; class Clostridia; order Christensenellales; family UBA1242; genus Caccovivens. The sequence continues at coordinate 13,044 of CALVTE010000010.1, forward strand.
GAATCTCCTATACTTTTAACATTAGGAAACTCTAGCCTGGTTAAAGCTTCGTTGCTGCGCAAGAAACCATATCCTATACTTTCAACATTAGGAAGCTGTAGACTGATTAAAGCTTCGTTCCAAGACAAGAAAGCATTTCCTATACTTTCAACTTTAGGAAGCTCTAGACTGGTTAAAGCTGTGTTAAAACGCAAGAAATCATTTCCTATACTTTTAACATTAGGAAGCTCTAGGCTGGTTAAACCTTTGTTATCATGCAAGAAATCATATCCTATACTTTTAACATTAGGAAGCTCTAGGCTGGTTAAAGCTTTGTTCGAACGCAAGAAACCATTTCTTATATTTTCAACTTTAGGAAGCTCTAGACTGGTTAAAGCTCTGTTACCATCCAAGAAATTATGTCCTATACTTTCTACATTAGGAAGCTCTAGGCTGGTTAAAGCTTTGTTACTAAACAAGAAATTATCTCCTATATTTTTAACATTAGAATTGATATAGCCAATTATTTGATTGTTTTTGTTTAGTTTAATTTCAACTGCCTCACCCGATTCTGGCGTAATTTGAATTGTCAGGCCATCACTATTTTGCAGGCGTTTTATACTTTTTATTTTTCCAACGCTTTTACAAAAAGAATCCCCGACGTCGATTTCCCCTCTGAATAAGCAATCGTAGTCTATTATTTCTAGTTTTTCTAAATCTAACACAAAATAGTCAAAAAGAATACATTTCGTTGGGTCAAGCCTTATTGCCTTACCATCTTTAATAATAATATTGTTTGGGCAATAATAAATGTTGTTGATTTCATGATTATATTTATAAAATTTTCCATCACTAGCTTGAACATAGCCTGGAATTTCAAAATCGTTTCCGACCTTTGTGTCAATCTTTATTCCGTAAGTATTAGCAAATGCTTGCGTAAGCCCTGGAATTATATTATCAAGATTGTTACTGAAAGTTGCATCTGGATTGATTACTGTATGATTATATCTATTTTTAATAGAAAGATAGCTTGGCTTACCTCTTGAAAATTGAATGCTTAAAACACTTACGCCATAATCATCTTCGCGTCTAGGGTTTTTAAAATCTTCTCTTTTGATTTTGTCAACATCTTTTCTAACTGCAAACCAAACACGACAGTTTTTTAATCTGCCACCATTAAAAGTACAAAGTTCTTCGCCTTGACATGGAACAGGACGTTCGCCTTGATTATATTTAGGTGTTTTTTCACCACGATAATAATAACGCCTAAATGCCTGAATATCTTCCTCTTTTTCACATTCTCGAGAAAGCTTGTAACCTGCTTTATCAAAAAGTTCTTCAGGTGTATATGTCTTCGATTCAACCTCTTTTTCTTTATTATTTTCCAGCAAACTGAAAATATAATTTTTAAAATTTTCTTGAAGATTATATTGAATCAAATCTTTATACAAATCTCGACTCTGCAGAAAATGAGTTTCTAATAATTTGGTTAATAAGCCTTCTGTTTCAAGAATGGTTGGAAACAGATTTCGACATAAATGAGAAAAGTTTTCGCCATAACGTTTTTTTATCAATTTTAATTCTTCGCTATCCATATTAACCATACACCCTTTTTAAAATATGTTTTTTATCTTTAATGATAATCTCTGCCAAATCTACTTCAGCTAAATTGGCTTCAGGTTTTTTTAGCTCTTCAAAAACATAAAAATATGTAGCCCATTCACTTTTTGGGTCTAACAATTTTTCATTTAACATCAGTATATCATTAACCTCTGGCTTTAATCCATAAAACTCTAAAACAAGCCGATAAGTTTTTTTTGTTTTTTCTTCTTGCAAAATATATTCATTAAAGTTGCCTATTTGCTTAATCTTCAACAATTTATCCATCGCACCCTCCTTTAATGTTATTATATAGCTTTATAATACAAAAATCAATAGTTTTTCTTATATTTTACCATACACACAAGAGTGCTTTCAAAGATGCTATCTCATAAAACTGCACAATGCGCGCAACCCTTTCTCTGCCAAAAACTAATCGCCAAAATCACAATTTCAAAGTCGCCCAGCGCTTAAGCTGGTGGTGCGAGCGGTGGAAGCCCCTTACCCCTAAATTGCTATCGCAATTTTGGGGACCCCACGAACCCAAGGGTTCGACTCCCCCCACTTCTGATACGCAAAGTTTTATTAAATAAAAAAAGCGTATATACTACGCATATTACAATGGTGCGAGCGGTGGAAGCCCTTACCCTAAAAATGCATGCATTTTCAGGGAACCCGTATCTCACCCATGTGGGTTCGACTCCCACATTCATGCAATATTTATTTTAAACAAAAAAAACTGCATCTTACACGTAGTTCCCTTTCTGGTGCGAGCGGTGGAAGCCCTCACCCTAAAAATGTATGCATTTTTAGGGAACCCGTATCTCACCCATGTGGGTTCGACTCCCACTATTTATGTGCAACACATTTATAAATAAAAAAACTGCATCTTACACGCAGTCTTCTCTTTGGTGCGAGCGGTGGGAGTCGAACCCACACGGTTTCCCACTTGCCCCTTAAACAAGCGCGTCTGCCATTCCGCCACGCTCGCACATCTTTTATTGTTACTCTATAAATTATAGATATTTCACTGCAAATTGTCAAGAGATTTTGTCAAAAATTTCAAAATAATTAAACAAAAAGGCAAACAATGCTTGCTTGCCTTCAATTTTCCTATTTGTTTGACTTGCCAAACTCTTCAAGACCTTTTTCAAATTGCGTTTTGCTTTCACTGTCTAAGCTAAACAATAGCCCAAAAAGCTGACCGACATGAAGTTTTTCTTCCCTGGCTATATCTCTTATCGTCTGCTGCGCAGCCACATCCGTTGTCTGCTCCAAATGGTTTTCATATTGAATTATGGCATCAAGTTCTCCAATAATATCTTCTCTTGCGTTTTGAACAGTCAAAAACTTGTTTGGTCGATTTTGATTGTCAACCAAACTGAAAAATCTGCGCATATATATCCCTCCTAAATCACTTTTATATATGCACAAGTTTTCATTTATGTGCTTTTTTCAACCACAGCCACCATCGAAACTTCAAAACCTGAAATAGTCCTATCAAGATAGTGGTCAATAATGTTTAATCCTGCTCTCTTGAATTCTTGTAAATATTGTTCCCAAGTCACCATACGGCAAGAAGTTGTTGCAACCTTTATCATTTTGTCTTCAAAAGGTCTGTCAGCAAGCTCAAAGGCCTTACTTGGATCAGTTTTGCGAGTCATTTTGCCATCACCCATCACTATAACAAAAGCCTTTCCCTCCTTATTTAAATGGTCTCTCACAAACTTTAAAAATTTTTGTCTGTCTTCATCTTCCACAAGCATATGCAAAACTGCAACTGAAAAGATAAAATCAAACTTTTCGTTTAGATTGTTGTTAAGAATATCCATAACAAAAAATTTGCTTTCATCCACTCCAGCAAGTTTAGCTTTTTCCTTGCACCAGCGAATTGCCTCAGCAGAAATATCACTAGCCTCGACATTGAAATTCTGTTGCATAAGATAGATGGCATTCTGCCCTTCACCGCAACCAATCTCTAGAATTGAAGATTTTGAAGTTGCACCATATTTTTTGAGCAAATTTTCAATAGACAAACTTGGTTTATCTCCTGCCCAAGGCTTGTTTTGCGACTGATGAACCTGTTTATATCGATCTTCATAAGCTTGATAATACTTTCTCATCCTTACTCCTTAACAAAAATAAATTTTCAGATTTTGCCAAATTTTTTAATTAAAAAAGAATGACAAAAACATTCTTTTTTAGCCTACTTCTTTTTTGTTGCCAACTTTGATAATCTCAGGTTGAACATTGTCAAATTCAATAAACTTATCTGTTACAACAATTTTTTTAATATCTTTATAGCTTGGAACTTCAAACATCAGCTTTGTCATTTTGCTTTCAAGAATTGTTCGAAGGCCACGCGCCCCTGTTTTAAGTTCCATCGCCTTTTTTGCGATTGCAGCCACAGCATCATCAGAAAATTCAATATCAACACCATCCATCTTAAACATCAGTTTGTATTGCTTGATGATTGAATTTTTTGGCTCGGTCAAAATTTTCACAAGAGCCTCTTGAGTAAGGTCGTCAAGGCCAACCACAACAGGCAATCTGCCAATAAACTCTGGAATAAGCCCAAACTTTATCAAATCAATCGGTTGAAGGTCTTTCACAACATTGACTTGAGCCTTTTCTTCACTCGTTTTTATTGAGGCATTAAAGCCCAGGTTGGTATCATTTTTGCGCTGATCAACAATCTTGTCAATCCCAACAAAAGCGCCGCCGCAAATAAAAAGAATGTTTGTGGTGTCAATTTGAATCATCTCTTGATGCGGATGTTTTCTGCCCCCTTGCGGTGGAACTGAAGCAACAGTGCTTTCCATAATTTTCAAAAGCGCTTGCTGCACACCTTCGCCTGCAACATCGCGGGTTATTGAAACATTTTGCGTTTTTTTGGCAATTTTGTCAATTTCGTCAATATAGATAATGCCTCGCTGCGCCTTTTCTATATCATAATCGGCATTTTGAATAAGTTTGAGCAAAATGTTTTCAACGTCGTCGCCAACATAGCCAGCCTCAGTCAAAGTTGTTGCATCTGCCGCTGCAAACGGAACCTTCAAAATTTTTGCAAGAGTTTTTGCAAGCAAAGTTTTTCCAGTGCCCGTTGGCCCAACCATAAGAATATTGCTCTTTTCAAGTTCAACTTCATCTTTGTCTTGTTCAGTTTTCAAAAAGTTGTAATTGAGGCGTTTATAATGGTTGTAAACAGCCACAGCCAAAACCTTTTTAGCTTCATCTTGACCAACGATATATTGGTCGAGCGACTCTTTGATTTGGCTAGGCGTTGGCAATTCAATTTTCTCAAACGAATTTTTCTTGCCAAGTTCTGCAATTATATCTTTGCAAATTCCAACGCAGTCATCACAAATATAGGCCTCTCCGTTTGGAGAAGCAATAAGTTTTTTAGCTTCCTTTTGACCTTTGCCGCAAAAAGAACACTTGTATTGATTTTGTTCCATAAAACTCCTTATTTAGTGGTTTTTCGTGTTTGGAAAATTTCGTCAATCAGGCCATACTCTTTTGCTTCCTGCGCAGTCATATAGTTGTCGCGGTCGGTGTCTTTTTCCACAATATCCAAAGGTTTGCCTGTGTTTTCACTGAGCATTTTGTTCATGCGGTCTTTGATATATTGTATATGATTTGCCTGGATTTGAATGTCACTGACTTGCCCCTGAGCACCACCAAGTGGTTGATGAATCATAATTTCACTGTTAGGCAAGGCAAATCGTTTGCCTTTTGTGCCGCCAGCGAGCAAGAAAGCTCCCATTGAGGCTGCCCTTCCCACGCAGATGGTAGAAACGTCGCATTTTATATATTTCATGGTATCATAGATTGCAAGACCTGCAGAAACCGAGCCGCCCGGGCTGTTTATATATATGAAAATGTCTTTGTTTGGGTTTTTCCCTTCCAGATAAATCAACTGCGCAACAACGATGTTTGCCAAATCGTCGTTGATTTCGCCATTTAAAAAAATGATACGATCTTCCAGCAGCCTTGAATAAATATCGTAAGACCTTTCACTGTTGCCCGTTTGGTCAATAACCATAGGTATTAACATAATATATCCTCCCTAAAGCAAAGTTTTTTATACAAAGTTATCATATTTTAGTTATTGACAAATTATTTGTTTTTAGATTTGATAAAATCCAATAATTTTGTCATAACAATGTTGTTTTCAAAGAAAGCATAGTCATTTGGAGAAAGATTTTTCTTAAATTCTTCTTCGCTCATGCCATAATGTGACGCATGCTCGGCAATTTTTGCATCAAGCTCTTCACTTGTGGCCTCAATGTTGTTTTTGCTGATGATTTTTTGCAGAACAAGACGCGTTTTGATGTTCTTTTCAGCATCTTCTTCTCTTTCTTTCTTAAATTGTTCAATAGTCTTTCCAATATAAGCAAGATAATCTTCCATCTTCATGCCTTGGTGAGAAAGCCTGTGCGCAAAGTCTTCCACCATATGCTCAACTTCATGCTCCACCATAGAACGAGGGATTTCCAATTTGCATCTGTCAACAACTTCATCAACAAGGGCAACTTCCCAGTCTCTTTCAGCCTTTTCTTCTTCCATTTTTTTAAGGTTTTCTTTTATAGCCTTTTTGTATTCTTCCAAAGTTTCAAACTCAGTGGTGTCAGAAACAAACTTGTCGTTAATCTCTGGCAGAACCTTCTTTTCCACCTTTTTCACGGTGACAGCAAAAACAGCATCTTTGCCTTTCAAGTTTTCGGCGCCATAGTTGTCAGGAAATTTGACGTTGATATCTTTGCTCTGGCCTTTTTTCATGCCAACCACCTGCTCTTCAAACCCTTCAATAAAGGTGTGCGAGCCAAGTTCAAGGCGATAGTCTTGTGCGCTGCCGCCTTCAAATTTAACTCCATCAACAGAGCCTGAAAAATCAATGGTTGCAAAGTCGCCATTTTCGCAAACTTTGTCTTCTTCCACCATTCTTGCGTGTTTTTCTTGTTCTTGCTTAAGCTGTGCTTCTATTTGCTGCTGTGAAATTTCAACTTTCTTTTTCTTGCTTTTAAGCCCAGACAAACTGCCAAGTTCAATTTCTGGCATCAAATCAAAAGTGAGTGTTGCTTCCAGCCCACTATCGATGGTAAAGCTGTTCATTTCAACTTGAGGATAAGAAGCAGGCACAACGTCTTTGTTTTCAGTCAAAAATTTGTTGTACTCTTCATTGACAACGTTTTCAAAAGCATCTTCAAAAAAAATTGTGTCGCCATAAGTTTGCTCTATGACTTTTTTTGGAGCCTTGCCTTTTCTAAAGCCCTGAACGGTAAATCTTCCCTTAGTCTTTTCATAAACTGCGTTGACAGCCTTGTCCCAGTTTTCCTTTGAAATTTTGATTTTTAAAATTCCTTTTTTGTCTTTCTTTTCGTATGTAAACATATTTTTCTCCTTTTTGTCCGAATAATTTTAGCACAATAAAAATTTTTTATCAACTATTTTTATATAAAAAAAAGAGAGCACGCCTCCCTTTTGTGTCGAAAAATATTTTTAGAAAAGCTTGCCCGAAAAAAGCAAGACCACGCAAGAGATGAGAAGCGCCAAAACGACTGCGATTTTCAAAATTTCAATAAATTTTTCTCTCCGCAAAGACTTTTTGAAACTTTGAAAAAACTTTTCGTTGTCAGCGGCAATTTCGGTTATAGTCAGATTTGTGGTGTTGACAAGTTTTGCGCAATAAAAGTTGTATCTATCCTGCAAATTTTTATGAAAATTGAATATGTAAGAGCTTATCAAGTGGTATAGCCAGTAAGCGCACAGCAGCACCAAAAAGGCAAAAGAAAAATACACAAACCCTGACCAAAAGGTTTTTAAAAATCCAAACAATAAAATAAAAACAATGCCGCCAAGTGTAATCAAAAAATTCAGCATTATATCACCGTCAAAATATACAGCACAACAATGGTGACAACAAAAATCACATAGCAAACAAGCCAAGCTTTGTGCGGATGAGTTTTAACCCAGAAAAAGGCCAAAAAGATTGAAATCAGATAGGCTATAACTTCGCCAATCGTGCGAAAAACATTTGAAACGTTGACATTGTTTTCAAAAATTAGAGTCAATATAAGGGCAACGGCAATGCAGCCTATTCCAATAAAAGCCACAAAGGAAAGAATTTGATTAAAGGATAGCTTTTCCTTTTTTTTAGGATTTTGCAAATTGTTTTCCATGTTTTCTCCTATTTTGAAATATGCACGCAAAGGTCAACTGTTTTGTTGGAATACCCCCACTCATTGTCATACCAAGCCATAAGTTTGACGGCACGAGGATTGAGCATAAGCGAGCCGTTTTTATCGTAAATGCACGTTCTGCTGTCGCCAATAAAATCAGAAGAGACCACTGCGTCATCAGTTATGCCCATCACGCCTTTCATTTCCTTTTTTGAGGCTTTTGTTATCGCACTTGCAATCTCGTCAAGAGTTGTCGGTTTTTTGAGCGAGCAGACAAAATCTATCACTGAGCAGTCAAGTGTTGGCACGCGATAGCTGTTTCCTGTCAAAAGGCCGTCAAGTTCTGGCAAAACTTGGCCGATTGATTTTGCTGCACCAGTTGAAGAAGGAATAATGTTGTAAGAAGCTGCTCTTCCGCCCCGCCAATCCTTTTTTGAAGGCCCGTCAACAGTCAGCTGCGTTGCAGTTGCCGAGTGCACTGTTGACATAAAGCCCCATTCAATTCCAAAGTTATCATTGATGACTTTTGCAAGAGGAGCAAGACAATTTGTGGTGCAAGAGGCGTTTGAAACAACCAGCATATTTTTTTTGTAGTTTTTGTGATTGACCCCCATAACAAACATAGGCATATTTTTTCCAGGAGCAGTCACCACCACTTTTTTTGCGCCCGCTTGTATATGTCTGACAGCATCTTCATATTTTGTAAATTTTCCACTTGACTCAACCACAACATCAACATTATGATTTTTCCACGGAATCAACGAAGGCTCTTTTTCGTTGTAAAATGCAATTTCGTTGCCATTTACAACAAGCTTATCTTTGACCGCATTGCACTGGCAATCAAAATGTCCATGAATGGAGTCATGCAAAAACAAATATTTGCCATATTCAGCATCGATAAAAGGGTCATTGATCGCCACCACTTGCACATCTTCGCGACTTGTGCAAACTCTTAAAACAAGCCTTCCAATTCTTCCAAATCCATTGATAGCAATTCTGATTTTTTTCATAATCTCTCCCCTTTATATTCAATTTTTTCTAACATTTTTTAGTCGACTTTGCCGCCAACAATTTCGCCTTCGCCAACAATTTTCTTTCCGACTTTGCTGTTGAAAGCCAGCATCATAAACAGTATTATTGCCATAAAAATGCAAATTATATCCACGCTCACAATCAACAAACCCAGCACAAAGTTAATTTTGGTCAGCAGGCAAAGCAAAGTGGTCACCAAAACAGCCACCACAATCAAAATTGAAGCCGTCACCCCATAAATCAAGCTTTGTTTTTTGTCTGTCGGAAATTTTTCAGCCTTGCCATAATCAACTTCATAAGTGGCCTGGCCAACACCCTTCCAGCGATTCACCCTGCTGTTGTAACTCAAATTGCCAGTTTGCAAAAGCACTTCTGACAAATCTTGGCTGAATTTTATAATACTGTTGTCGCCTTCATAGAACTTAACGCCAAAAAAAGCCTGAACTAGTTTGTGCCAGATGTTGACAAAAAAGTTTACAAATTTGTTGCGAGGCTTTTTTTCTGCCAAAGTTATATCAGCGTTTGACTGCAGTATTTTTTCAAGTTTTTTTGCCTCGACAGGTCTTCTTAAAATCAGTATCTCTCCGGCAAGAACAAACATAGACAAACTGTTGAGCATCGCCTCTTTATCTGTTCCTTCTTTAAAAACAAGATATCTCACATTGTCAACCCTTGCAAACTGCTCTTCCTGCTTCTCACTCAACCCGACAATGATGTTGACATCAGTAAAGCATGACAGCCCATCAATCATATGCTGATAACTTTTCAAATCTTGCCCAACTGGAATTAAAATGTTGATCATAAGCACTCCCTAACTCATTTTTTTGATACGCCTTGCATGTCTTCCGCCATCAAAATCTGTTGTCAAGAACACTTTTACAATTTTTATGGCTTTTTTGTATTTTGTTTCTTTTGCTCCAAGACATAAAACGTTTGCATCGTTGTGAGCCCTTGCAAACATGGCATCATTTTCACTTCTGCAAAGAGCGGCTCTGATTTTTGGATTTCGATTTGCAGCCATAGACATTCCGATGCCTGTGCCACAAACATAGATTCCAACATTGCGCGTGTCTTCCAGCACCTTAAGATTGCCCGCCTTGGCAAAATCTGGATAATCGTCTAGTTGCTCTCGAGAATAGCACCCCACATCGATAGCGATGATATTTTCTTTGTTAAAAAACTTTTTTATTTCTTCTTTTAAAAGATAACCTGCGTGGTCACTAGCCAAAACAATCATTTTCCTCTCCATTCATTGATTTTTTCAAACAAAATTGTGATTCCCTTGAAAAGCTGGTCGAAAGCGTGTTGATAGTCCTGTTCTGTTCCTCCATAAGGGTCGGCAATTTCTTGTGCAATCAAATCTTCAAAGCTGATCACCCTTGCGTTTGGAACAAATTTTTTCATTTGGTTGTTCATCACAACATACAGAGTATTTTTATCAATTTTTCCAAGTTTAACACTCTTTCTGTTGGCGGAAGAAATGCGGTGAAGTTTGAGCACCCGTTTTGCCAAGGGCGAAATGTTTTCTCCGCTGGCAAAAATGCCTCGAGAATAAACCTTGATGGACTTGTCTTGCTTGATAAGGTTTTTCAGGATGCGTTCTGCCATGATTGAACGACAGGTGTTGCCGGTGCAAACAAAAACTATTTTTATCACATTCTCACCTTTAAGACAAGTTTAACATAGTTTAAAAAAAAATCAAAAGGTTTTAAGCCTTTTGATAAACTTTTTTAAATAATCATTATTTGGTTGCTTTTTTCTGCTTTTTTTGCAAAGCTGCATCTTTTATGATGTTTTCAACTTTTTCTTTTTGCCAAAGTTTTTCAAGGTTAAATTTTTCTCGAACTGACGGAATAAAACAATTGAGCACCACCTTGTCGAAGTCAAAAATAATCCACTCGCCTTTGCTGTAGCCTTCAGGAAAGTCATCAAAATCAAAATCCTTCATGATTTTGTCTGCAAGTTTTTTGTTGTCAAGAGCGTTGTTCATTGAAATAATGATAGATTGAGTGTTTTGTCCATCAATCGCTATGTTGAAAACTGCAATATCCTTGCATTTTTGCTCTGAAAGATATTGAAGAAAATCTTTGACCATCTCTTCCATCTTTTTCTCCTTTTCGTGATCATTTTAATCAATATAATACATCAAAATTTTTTTGTCAAATTTTTTGTCTAACTTTAAAATTTTTGTCAATAAAAAAAATATGAAAGCATTTTTAAAGGCAATAAAATTTTTAATAAAATTTGCTCTTGTATTTATGATATTCTTTATTTGGCTTGGTTATGCTCTGCCTTCAAGGCTTCAAGCGGCTTTGATAAGCCTGCCTTGTGCCGCTCTTTTGACGAGCATTCTCAACTTTTTTGCCAAAAACAAAGAAAGCGCCCTTTTGCTTAAAAACAAAGAAGCTCAAGAGGCAAAAGCCATGTTTGACAGCCTTATTCAAAACAAAGATTATGATTTTTTTTGTCGCCTTGCAAAAACCAGACATAAAGATGTGACAAAAAAAAGAATCTGCACCGTTATAGACAACAAAGAAAGCAAAATATTGATATATCCATATTTGAAAATAAAACCGCTCGACAAAGACAACGCTCTTTCAATCAGCCTTTGCGCCAGCAAACAAAAAGTTGCAAAAGTTGTTGTATGCGCCCAGACTATCGAAAATGGAGTTGAGGCTTTTTGCAAAAACCTTCCCGTTGATATTGTTTTGCTCGACCAATATCAGTGCTATCAATATCTTTTCAAAGAATATGATTTCTTCCCGCAGCCATCCGCCACCAAAATTTCTTCTGAAAGCAAATTTAAACAAATGCTAGGCCATGCTTTCAATCGCTCTCGCAGCAAAGGATACGCCCTTTCCGCGCTTTTGCTGCTTGTTATCAGTTTTTTTCTGCAGCAAAGTCTATATTACTGCATCGTAGCCACTTTGCTACTAATTTTCGCGCTTATCTCAATAAAGCCGCGCTCTAGCGCTCAAAAAGCAAAAAACATTATTTAAGATTGCTTTTTGCAAAGTTGACATAAGAAAAGAGAAACAAATCTTTCTAAATTTTTGCTTTTCAAATCCGCGCATATCAGTTTTGCAAGCGCTGAGCCGCACTTGGAATTATAAAAGGCAATTTTCAAACAAGTTCGATATGTTTGAAATCTTTTTTAGTGCTGAATTTGTAAATAACCACCATTGAGCCAATCACTTGAACTGGTTGGGCTGAAAGTTTTTGGCAGATTTCTTGACAAACTTGCCTTGGCAAAAGTGGACAATTTTTTAAGACTTTGATTTTTATCAGTTCCCTAGCCTGCAAAAGTCCTTCAATGGCCTCAAAAGAATTTTCGCTCAAACCCTCCTTGCCAATTTGCATAACTGGGTCGAGAGCATTGGCAAGACTTCTAAGCATTGCCCGCTGTTTTGTTGTTATTGCCACAATAATTCTCCTTTTAAAAATTTACTGCTACAACTTAAGAAAGTTTTTATTCGGTGTATTCAAACACGATATCTTTGATTTGCACATTGTCGCCATTTTTAAGCCCGCGAGCCTTGAGCATATCGATAACACCCATTTCCTTCAGCCTGTTTTGAAAATATGCAAAAGAAAGGTTGTCGGAAAGCACAACACCGCGGATAAAATTGTCAATTCTGCCGCCTTCAACAACAAAAGTGCCGTTGTCAAGACGACTGATATTGATCGACTCGACATCTTTTTTGTCAAAATCAAATTCTTCAACGGCAAGTGCATTTTTCTTTGGAATTTGCGACAGTTTTTCAAGTGTTTTTAGTTTAAGAAGTTCAACTCCCTGCATTGTCGCGCCAGAAATTGTGATAAAATCTTTGCCTATCTCTTTTTTAAAGCGCTCTTGCCTTTCTTTCAAAGTTTGCTCGTCAACAAGGTCAGCCTTTGACAAAACCACAATTTGCGGAGTCAAAGCAAGGCTATCGTCATAGGATGCAAGTTCTTGATTGATCACTTTGTAGTCTTCAATAAAATCTCGTCCATCACTCTGCGAAACGTCAACAAGATGAAGTATCAGCCTCACCCTTTCCACATGTTTCAAAAAGTGATGGCCAAGCCCTTGGCCCTCGCTGGCGCCCTCGATCAGCCCAGGAATGTCAGCCACAACAAAGGTTTGTCCCTTGACCGAGCAAACCCCCAGATTTGGATAAAGCGTTGTGAAAGGATAATTTGCAATTTTTGGGTTTGCATTTGAAATGCAAGAGAGCAAAGTTGACTTGCCAGCATTTGGAAAGCCCACAAGCCCCACATCGGCAATGGTTTTAAGCTCCAAAATAACCTCTTTGGCTTTTGTTTCTTCGCCTGTTTGAGAGTAATGAGGAGCTTGTTTGATGGATGATTTGTAATACGCATTGCCGTGGCCACCCCTGCCACCTTTCAAAGCGATAAATCTCATGCCGTCTTGATAAAGGTCGGCAATAATCTTGTTGGTTTGACTGTCGATAATCACCGTGCCGCATGGAACAAAAATCACTTCGTCCTTTCCGTTTGCGCCAGTTTGCAGTTTTTTTGCTCCGTCTTGGCCATTTTCCGCCACAAACTTTTTCTTAAATTGAAAGTTATAAAGAGTGTTGATTTTTGCGCTAGCTTCAAAAACAATGTCTCCACCTTTTCCACCTTCGCCGCCATCTGGCCCACCAAAAGCAGTCATGGCATTACGCAAAAAAGAGGTCGAACCCTTTCCACCATTGCCAGCTTTTATTGAAATCTTCACTCTGTCTAAAAACATTGTCACCTCTCATGTTTCAACATATTGTGGCTATTATGCGTTGCATAACATCATATTTTGTGCTAGTCTGCAAAATCTAGTAATTTCTTTTTGTCTTTGCTTTGGCAAATGTTATAAAATTTGCACCTGTCGCATTGTGGCGACTGACTTTTGCAAATATATCTTCCAAACAAAACCATTTGAAGATGAATTTTTGACCAATCTTTTTTTTCGAAAAGATTGTTTAACGCCCTTTCGCATTTGAGCGGATTGTCTGTTTTGGCAAAACCAAGGCGGTTTGACACTCTGAGAACATGAGTGTCCACTGCAATAGCATCTTTTTTAAAATGCTCACCCAGCACCACATTTGCCGTCTTTCTTCCAACTCCAGCAAGCGAAACCAAATCTTCTTGATTTGACGGCACTTCTCCGCCAAAACGTTTTAACAAATCTCTGCTCATTGAAAGAATATTTTTTGCTTTGTTGTGATAAAATCCACATGAATGTATTTTTTCTTCAAGCTGCTCTTGGCCTAGCGTCAACATCTTCTGCGGCGTGTTGTATTCTTTGAAAAGCTCTTTTGTCACAATATTCACCCTCTTGTCTGTGCATTGAGCGGACAAAATCACCGCAACCAAAAGTTCATACGCACTTTTATAGTCAAGTTCGCAACTCGGGTTTGGAAAAATTTCGTCAAGGCCGGAGGCAAAAAGTTTTGCCGTGGTTTTTGCTTTTTCTTCTGCTTTGCTAGACATAAGCTCTCCTATTTCATAAGAGGAAAGAGAATGGTGTCACGAACGTTTGGAAGGTCAAAGATAAATTGAACAAATCTGTCAATACCAAAGCCAAGGCCTGAAATTGGAGGCATACCATGCTCCATTGCAAGCAAGAAATCTTCGTCCACGTCCATGGTTTCTTCATCCCCTTGTGCTTTTTCTTGCAGTTGGTCTTCAAGAGTTTTGCGCTGCACAATTGGGTCAACAAGCTCGGAATAAGCCTTGACAAGTTCGGCTCCGCCAGCAACAACTTGGAATACGTCGATGATTCTCTCGTCTTGGTCATTTCTTCTCGCAAGCGGAATTAAAACAGCTGGATAGTTATACAATATTGTAGGGCTCACGATATTTGCTCTGATTTTTCGTTTGTAAATATAGTCAATAAGCGTTCTGACAGTTTTGCATTCTTCAAGGTCGCCATAACTAAACAAGCCTTTGTCAACCACCTTTTTCTTAAAGGCGTCAACATCGTTTTCAGACAAAAAGTCAAAACCCAAAATCTCTCGCATTTTGGCAACGTAGTCTATTCTTGGCCACTGCCCAGCAAACTCAATCTCTTGCCCTTGATAAGAAATTTTTGTTGTGCCAAGGCAGTGTTTGAGCAGCTGAGGAATCATTTCCTTGAAAAATTTGATGTTATCTTCAAAGTCCCAGTAAGAAGCATACCACTCAACCTGTGTGAATTCTTGCAAGTGAGAAGGGTCCATGCCCTCATTTCGAAAATCTTTTCCGAGTTCAAAAACCCTATCAAAGCCTGCTGCAATGCACTGTTTAAGCCAAGTTTCAGTTGCAATGCGCAAGTTGCAGTCAACATCCAAAGCGTTATGATGAGTGAAAAATGGTTTTGCGCTTGCTCCACTCACATTTCGTTGCAAAATTGGAGTTTCAACCTCGATAAAACCGTTTTTTTCAAGATATGAACGGAGAAAAGAAACAATTTTGCTTCGAGTAAGCATCACTTTTCTTGTATCTTCATTCATAATAAGGTCAAGATAACGTTGACGATATTTTGTTTCTGTGTCTGTCAGCCCATGGAATTTTTCTGGCAATGGTCTTAAGGTTTTTGAAAGCAAAACAATCTTTTCGCAACGCACAGTCACTTCGCCCGTCTGAGTAAGATAAACCTCGCCTTCAACCCCGACAAAATCTCCGATATCAATCATCTTTTTATAGAAGTCATAATCTTCTTCACTAAGTTCATTTCTGCCAACAGACACTTGAATTTTTGCCTGAATGTCTCGAATTTGAATAAAGCCAAACTTGCCCATAATGCGCCTAAAAATAATGCGACCAGCAATTTTTACATGCTGCCCAACAAGCTCTCTGGCCTGAGCAATAGTGTGAGTCCTTTCGTATTTTGCTTTGTAAGGAATCTGCCCCATCTCTCGCAATTTTAAAATCTTCTCGCGCCTGATATCCACTTCATTTGACAAATTTTGTTCCATATTTTCTCCTTTAATCAACAAAAAATTGCACAAGCAATGCAATTTCAGTTTTGTATGCAGTTAATTTATCATAAAATCAAAAATATGTCAAACTTTATTTGATTGTTTAAGTTTTTTTGCCTGGCAAACATTATCTAGAAGCGGTTTCTAGCGCTTTATATTTTTTGCTGTAGTAGTTATAGTTTTTGTATACCTTGTTTAAATACTGCCTTGTCTCTTCAAATGGTATGACCAAAAGGCTTTTGCCATCTTGACTATATTTGCTGTTCTCAAGCCACAACCGCACATTTTTTGGCCCAGCATTATATGCGCACAAACCCAGTTTCTCATCGCCAAAACTTTTGATAAGATAGGCAAGATAAAAACTGCCAAGCTTCAAATTATACTGCCCCTGACAAAGCTTTTCTTCGTGAAATTCTTCCCCTAATTTTTCTGCCACCCACTTTGCCGTTGAAGGCATAAGCTGCATAAGCCCAACTGCGCCTTTTGATGACTTTGCATTTTCGTCAAAAGAGCTCTCCGCGTTGACAACCGAGGCAATAAGCGCCCCGTCAAGCCCAAACTGCTGAGAATAAGTTGTTATTTGCTGGCAAAACTTCATAGGATAAAAGTAACTATAAAAACAGCTAAGGCAAAACATCAGCATGATTGTCACGGCCGCAAGGCTAATCAAAGAAAAAGTTGTTTTCATAGTTATATTTTATTTCTTTTGTCTTCTTTCATTCAGAAAACAAAAATTTTAAAACAACCTTTCCAAACTTACTCTGCAACCGTTTTGCAAGAAGCGATAGATGCCAACAAAACTGCGAAAAGGCCTGCTTGACAAAATGTTTTTTGCAAGTGGCAAAACACCTTCGGGGCACTTTACAGAAATCCCGCAAGCCTGCCCAGCCTCTTTTGGCGTGTTGACAATCTGAAAAACAGCTCCTTGATTTTTTAACGCCTGAGCAAAATAAAGGGTTTCGTTGCGAGAGCTGAAAACTATCAATATCATAATCAATAACCCTTTTTGTTATCACAATTTCCCTCTAAATTCACTATATTGTATAACAAAAGGAATGTTGACAAATGATTTATCTTGACAACAGCGCAACAACACTGATCAAGCCAAAACAAGTTGTCAGTGCGGTCAATGAAAGTTTGCTTCGTCTTTCGGCAAATCCCGGAAGAAGCGGCCATCAAGCCAGCATCAAATGCGCTTTGGAAATTGAAAAAACAAGAGAGCATATAGCAAAACATTTTGGCTTATCGTTGCCGCAGAATGTTATTTTTACCCAAAATTGCACAGCCGCACTCAATATGGCGATTTTTGGATATTTAAACAAAGGCGACCATGTGATAGTCACTGAAAATGAACATAATTCCGTTTTAAGACCGCTAGAGAAATTAAAGAAAGAGGGAATTGTGGATTACGACGTCGCCTTCCAATCTTGCCCAATAGGAACAAGGCTGGAAGATATAAAGCCGCTTGTTAAAAAAAACACCGCCATGATAATTTGCAACCATATCTCAAACGTCAACGGTGCCACAGCTTCTGTTCAAGAAATTGGCAACTTTTGCAAAGAAAAGCAAATTCTTTTTTTGCTAGATTGCGCGCAAAGTTGTGGGCATGAATTGATAAACATGACCTCTTGCCACATCGACCTTCTTGCTTTTGCGGGACACAAAGGTTTTTACGCGCCGCTAGCTATTGGCTGCCTGCTGATTGAAACCAAAAAATCCCCCAAGCCCTTTGTTTATGGTGGCACTGGCACAAATTCGCTTGAACTTTTCCAGCCACCATCTCTTCCCGAGCGACTAGAAAGCGGCACACTCTCCACGCCACTTATCATCGGCCTGAACGCAGGACTAAATTTTGTTGAAGAGCATTTTGATGAAATAAGATATAAGCTTGATGACCTTTCAACCTATTTGAACTTTGAACTAAGCAAACTTGACTTTTCGCTCTACACTCAACCTGAAAACTCAAACGGAGTGCTTGCTTTCAACATCAAAGATATCGATTCTGCGCAAGTTGCTTCAATTCTCAACGAAAAATATGGCATTTGTGTGCGTGGCGGCTTTCATTGCGCACCACTCAAGCATAGAGCTTTGGGCACTTTAAATCAAGGAGCTGTGAGAGTGTCGCTTTCATATTTCAACACCTTCTCAGATGTGCAAAAATTGATATACGCTTTAAAAAATCTCAAGAATAAAGTTTTTAAAATAAAATAGGCCAACAAAAAAGCTTGCCTAAGCAAGCTTTTTATTATTTTTCAAGGCGTTTAAGGTCAATTCTGCCTTTATCGTCAATTTTGATGACTTCAACTTCGATTTCATCGCCAACTTTGACAACGTCTTCCACTTTTGCCACCCTTTGCTTTGAAAGTTTTGAAATGTGAACCATACCTTCTTTGTTTCCAGCAAATTCAACAAAAGCACCAAAGTTTGTGACTCTTGACACTTTGCCGTCATAAACATTGCCCACTTCAACTTCTTCAACAATGCCAAGGATAATCAATTTTGCCTTTTCAGCCATTGCAAGATCTTGAGTTGCAATAAACACCTGTCCATCGTCATCAATATCAATCTTAACGCCAGTCTGGTCAATGATTTTGTTAATGGTCTTTCCACCAGAACCAATGACATCTTTGATTTTGTCAGGGTCAATCGCGAAAGTGATAATTTTTGGTGCATATTTTGAAAGTTCTGGTCTTGGCTGTTTGATTTCGTCAAGAAGTTTGCCCATGATAAACATTCTGCCTTCACGAGCCTGCTTGAGAGCTTGAGTCAAAATTGCACGGTCAATACCTTTGATTTTGATGTCCATTTGAATAGCTGTAACACCCTTTTCTGTGCCGGTAACTTTGAAGTCCATATCGCCAAGGAAGTCTTCAAGCCCTTGAATATCAGAAAGCACTGCAACCTTGCCACTTTCTTCGTCTTTGATAAGTCCCATTGCAATGCCTGCAACTGGACGTTTGATAGGCACACCGCCATCCATAAGAGCAAGGGTTGAGCCGCAAACAGAAGCCATGGAAGAAGAGCCGTTTGAAGAGAGCACTTCGCTGACAAGTCTGAGAGCATAAGGGAATTCTTCTTCGCTTGGAATCACAGGCTCAAGAGCGCGCTCAGCAAGTGCGCCGTGCCCGATTTCTCTTCTGCCCGGGCTTTTAAGGTTTCTGGCCTCGCCTGTTGCGTAAGGCGGCATATTGTAGTGGTGAACATAGCGGTTTACTTCTTCATCATCAAGCCCGTCAAGTTTTTGCATATCTGAAACAGTGCCAAGGGTAAGCGTTGTCAAAACCTGAGTCTGACCACGAGTGAAAATACCACTGCCATGAACTCTTGGAAGAACACCCGTCTCGCACCAAATAGGCCTGATTTCTGTAAGGCTTCGGCCGTCTGGACGAACACCTTTGTTCAAAATTTTTGCACGCACTTTTTCTTTGGTCATCTTGTAAAGCACATCGCCAATTGCCTTTTCGCTTTCTGGGAAAATCTCGGCAAAATGCTCTTTTGTTTCGCTGTCAACTTGTTCTTGCCTTGCCTGCCTTTCTTCTCTGTCAAAAGTGTCAAGAGCCCAATCGAGTTTTTGGTCAGCAAACTCGCGAACTGCCAAGTTGATTTCATCTGGAACTATATCATAAATCAAATTTTCACATACAGGTTTGCCAATTTCTGCTTTGATTTTCTTTTGGAAAGCAACAATTTTTTTGATTTCTTCGTGAGCAAACATAATGGCATCAAGCATTTTCTCTTCTGGCACTTCGTTTGCTCCAGCTTCAACCATTAAAACAGCCTCTTCTGTGCCCGCAACAGTAAGATGAAGGTCAGACTTTTCTCTTTGTTCGCTGTTTGGATTGATGATAAGTTGCCCATCAACAAGCCCCACTTGAACAGAACCAGTAGGCCCCATAAAAGGAATGTCAGAAATTGAAAGAGCAAAGCTTGAGCCAAGCATAGCCATCACTTCTGGTGGGCAATCAGGGTCAACTGACAGCGCAGTCGCCACCACGCAGACATCATGATAGAACCCTTTTGGAAAGAGTGGACGAAGTGGTCTGTCGATAAGTCGAGAGGTCAAAATTGCCTTGTCTGAAGGCTTGCCTTCACGCTTTTTAAATCCGCCAGGAATTTTTCCAACAGAATACATTTTTTCTTCATAGTCAACTGCAAGCGGGAAAAAGTCAATGCCTGGTCGAGGCTGCTTTGACATAGTCACATTGACCATAACCACAGTTTCGCCACATTTGACAAGGCAAGAGCCGTTTGCTTGCTCGCAAAGTCTGCCTGTTTCAAAGCTGACCGTCTCCCCTCCAATCTCTATAGTATAAATTTTTGCATCATCTTTCATAAAAATCTCCTTTACCTTAAAAAAAAGGGCAAAAAATCATTGCCCCCTTCTTTATAAATTATTTTATATCACGAATTTCAAGTTTTTTGATAAGCTCTCTGTAAGCATCGATGTCTTTGTTTTTCAAATACAACATAAAGCCCTTTCTCTTACCAACCATTTGCAAAAGACCACGTCTTGAGTGATTGTCTTTTGGGTTTTTCTTCAAATGTTCGTTCAAATGGTTGATTCTTGCAGTCAAAAGTGCAAGTTGAACTTGAACAGACCCAGTGTCTTTTTCAGAAAGTTTGTAAGAATCAATAATATCTTTCTTTTCCATGTTTTCCTCCCATTTTTAATTTTTATCCATAAACCGAAGTAAATCGTCAGAAGGTGTCGGTAAACTGCGGCTTAGGCATCGACTGAGAAAGATTATATCACATTTGTTTTTGAAAGTAAACTGTTTTTTTTGTTATTTATAAAATTTTTTCTTTTCGTCAATGATTTTATCGATATTTTGGCAATAATCTTCGATAAATTTGTTGTTATGCTGCCTTTCAATTCTTCTTTCAATGTTAAACACCCTTTTGCTCATCGCTCCAGCGCCAATGCCAATGACTGTGTTTGTCTCTTCCATGCTGTCGATATTGAATATGCACACATGCTCATCTCGAAAATACCCAACATTTTCAAGGCCTTTAAGCTGATTTTTTTGCCTGTAAAGATAATAAGGTTTATAACCATTTTCGCTGAGCAGTTTGTAAGAATAGTCCACCATTTTTTCAACGTCTTTGTCGCTTACCAGTTCTTGTTGCCATTTTAAGTCTGCCGCCCGCTTGAGCGACAAGGTGTGAATGGTGATGTTGTGCGGATAAAGTTCTAAAAGTGTTGCCATGCTTTTTTTGAAAGTGGCAAATTTTTCTTGTGGAAGCCCTGCAATCATGTCCATATTGACCACAAAGCCCTTTTCAAGCGCCATTGAATATGCCTGCAAAACTTGAGTGGTTGAAACCTGCCTGCCAATTCGCTTTAACGTTGCTTGACAAAAAGTTTGAGGATTGATAGAAATTCTGGTCACTCCATACTTTTTCAAAATGTCAAGTTTTTCTTCCGTGATAGTGTCCGCTCTGCCACACTCAACGGTAAATTCGTCTACGCTGAAAGTCAGCATTTTTAAAAGCCGCTCAAGTTGGCTTGTGGTCAGCACAGAAGGCGTGCCTCCACCGATATACATAGTTCTGACTATATAGGCTTTGTCGGCTATGATTTGTTTGACAGCCGAAAGCTCTTTTTCAAGGCAGTCAAGATATTCTTCCACCTTCTCTTGCCCCAAAGCGGAAATTTTGTGAGAAATAAATGAGCAGTAAATGCACCGAGTTGGACAGATTGGTATGTTGATATATAAGTCGATAAGATTATCATTTCGAATGATGCATTTTTGGTTTTTCAAAATGTTTGCCACCAGTTTTGCTTTTGCAGTCGAAACAAAAAACATTTTTTCAAGCGCTTCTGCGACCAAATATTCTTTGATTTGCCCCTTTTCAATCATATCTCGCACAAGTTTGGTGGGTCTTATGCCAGTAAGCGAGCCCCAAGGCAAGCTCATCTTAAGTTCTTTATTCAGTGTTTGATAAAGATGATTTTTAAGCATTTTTTTTCTTAAGGATTTTTGCTCAAGTTCAGACAAACTTTCGTCTAGTTGATAAGAATACTGATAAGTCTTTTCTAACCCAGAATTATTGTTTTTCACAACAAATTTATCTTGCAAGATGGTTGAATTTTTGCTCTCTTCATGCTCAATCTCAATTTCGTCATGCTGCCCAAAAAGATTTGCCAAATCTATCAGCTCAATTTCGAGCGCTGTAGCATTTGTTTTTATCTTCATTTTTCGCTCCTATACGCTTCAATAACGTCGCTGAGTGATTTTATTGAAGTGATGATTTTGGCAAGTTGATCAGAGTTTTTTACTTCAACGCCCACCACGCAATCAAACCTGTCGCCAACATCCTTTGCCTCAAAACTGCGCATAGGCACTTTCAAATTGCTGATCGTAGAAGTGAGCTTTGCAATGTTGTTGTCAGCCTTTTCAACTTCAATTTTGATATGCGCCATAAACGACGCCCCTTCTCGCTCTTGCCACTGCGCCCCGATAAGGCGTTCAGGCTCGAGATATTGCAGGTTCTGACAAGAACTTCTGTGAATGGTCACGCCTTTTCCGCGAGAGATATAGCCAATAATCTCATCCCCTTCAATAGGAGAGCAGCAGCCAGCAAAACGCACCAAAAGTCCGCTGTCGCCGTCAATCAAAACGCCGTCTTTATTTTTCTTTAGTTGCACAACCTTTGGCGGCAGAGTTTGAATTTTGTTGTCTTTATTCCAAAGCGCAATAAGTTTGCCCACCACCTGTCCAGCTGACAAGAAACCGCCTCCAAGTGAGGCATAAAACTCATCTTCGCTTTCAAAATTAAATCTTTCAAGCACTTGCGTGATATACTCTTCGGTCAAAAGTTGTGATGCGGCAAAGTTTTTGGCT
Source organism: uncultured Clostridia bacterium (assembly GCA_944360075.1). Classification (GTDB taxonomy): domain Bacteria; phylum Bacillota; class Clostridia; order Christensenellales; family UBA1242; genus Caccovivens. The sequence continues at coordinate 35,622 of CALVTE010000010.1, forward strand.
TGAATTTGTTCGCTTAGAATAGTTTTGCCTGTTTTGATGTTCTCTTCCTTCATCTCTGACTTGAAAAAGGCTCTGATTTTTGATTTTGTGCTGTTGCATCTGACCATTTTAAGCCAATCTCGTGAAGGCCCTTTGGATTGAGTTGAAGTGATAATCTCCACAATATCTCCATTGCTAAGTGGAGTGCTAAGCGGCCTCATTTTTTGATTTATTCTCGCCCCCACGCAGCTGTTGCCGATGTCGGTGTGGATGGCATAGGCAAAGTCGATGGCTGTTGCACCTTCTGGAAACTCAAGCACTCTGCCTTTTGGTGTTTGCACAAAGATGACCCCGTCATACAGGTCGCTCTTCAAAGTGTTGATAAAGTCTTCGTTTGACATGTTTTTAGCATTTTCAACAGTCTCTCGAAACCAAGTCATTCTGCTGTCAAATTCATTTTTCTTGCTTTTATGCTCTTTGTAAAGCCAGTGAGCGCACACCCCGCCATACTCAGACTCTTTGTGCATTTTGTAGGTGCGAATCTGCACTTCCATAGGATGCTGATTTTCCACAATAATGGTGGTATGCAGTGACTTATACCCGTTTGGTTTTGGGTTGGCAATATAGTCTTTCACCCTTCCTGCCATTGGTTTGTAAAGTCCGTGAATTCGACCAAGAACGGCATAGCACTCTTCAACAGTGTCAACAATCACACGCATAGCGATTATGTCATAAATTTGGTTTATGCGAAGGTTTTTGCTGTGCAGTTTGTTATAGATTGAAGAAATATGTTTTTGTCTGGTGGCAATTTCGCCTTTTATTTTAAGGTCGTCCAAAATCTTTTGAATTTTTGATTTGGTCAAAGCAAGTTGTTTTTCATTTTCTTCATATTTGCTTGCAACTGTCTCTTCAAGGCGCTTGTATTCTTCTGGATGCAAAAGTCTTATCACATTGTCTGCCAAATCTTGTTTGAGCCTGTCAAACCCCAGTCTTTCTGCAAGTGGAACGTGAATTTCTTCCACCTGTTTTACAAAACTTTTTTCTCGCTCTGACAGCGGAAGATTAAGCACAGAAATGTCATAAAAAATGCCTGCAAGTTTGATATATACCACTCGCATATCTTTGCTCATTGCAATAAACATTCGCTTTATATCTTCAATTTCTTCGCTCAAGGTCAACTGACTGATATCTTTGATAGTCTTGTAGGTTTCAAACATTTCAATGCTTTCTTGGCTGAGCGATTTTTCAATTTCGCTCGCCCTTTTTTCGTCCACTTTGAAAAGTTGATATAGCAAAAATGAAATGATAGAGTCTTTGTCGAGTTTCATTGAAATTATCATGTTTATAATAACGTCCACTCGAGTCAAATTCATCTCTGGGCAAAGGATGTCGCCTATCAATTTTTTATCGTTTAAGGTCAGTTTTACGTGCGAAAATATGTTGTCTTTTATCTTTTCGATAAGGTCTTGGCTCATGTTCATTCTCCTTTATAAGCCTTTTTTATTGCTAAAAGTTTGTTGTAAATTTTAGAGTTAAGCAAATCTTTTTTTGTTTTGCGGTCAATATAAATCGTCATTTGCTCTTCCCCGACAATGCTGACAAGCCCAAGCTCGCCAAAAACTGTCAGCGCACTGTAAAAGGTGGCAAATGAGACATCTTGTGGAAGAGACAACTGGTCATATAGCTCAAAAATATTATAGAAAATTTTGCCTGCTTTGCCCGAGAGAGCTTTATAAATTTTGCCATAACACTCTCGCGATAAATCCAGCCCTACAAATTGTTTGATAGGATTTTTCTTCTCCATAGGCAAAAATATTTCCGCCTTTGAAATTTTGTTGATTGCTGCGATAAATTTTGTGTCAAGCACAGGAGAAAGAAAAACGATTGTTGAAAAGTTTTTTGCCCAATCTATCCCTTTTGGGCACAGCAGCAGACTGTTCTGCCCAATTTCTTTATCGCCATAGATATTGAAGTTGTAAACTCCCTGTGTGTTATAATTTTTGGCAAAATCAACATAGTCAAAGCAAGAATAAGCAACAAAAGCAGTCCCAAAAACTGTCGTGCTTGTTTTGCTTACAAATTGCAAAAGCTCCTTTTCTGGATAAAGTTTGAATTTGCATTCACCTTTGCCTTCAAAAGCAAGCTGGGCAAGCGCAATCGAGTTGAGTTTTTTATAGGCATCTTCAACAATAAAACTTCCGCCATCAAACTCGTCAACCAAAGCCTTTGTTGTGCTGCCTTGAAACTCAAATATAAACGACTTGATTCTTGAAAAAGTCATTTTTACCAAATTGCTTAGAAAATTGAAATAGGTCATGGTGAAAGAGCCAATTTTTATATTGGCGTGTTGAGGAAATTTTTTCATAGGCACAATTTCAATGTTTGTCGCGCTGATTTTGAATTTTGGCTTTGGATTTTCGCAGCCAAAAGGCTCTAGCATCGAAAGTTCTTTGACAAGCTCGGGAGTTATTTCTTCTTCAGTTATTTCTTGGTCGTAATACTTTATCGGCATAAACACTTCGTCATTTATGCTGTTTAAGGCAAAGGAGTTGATTTTCTGAACAAACTCCTCATATTTTTCTCTCTTCAAACTCAAGCCTGCCGCCATTGAATGGCCGCCAAAAGTGACAAGAATATCTTTGAGTGAAGAAAGAAGTTGATGAATATTGATATCGTCAATGCTCCTGCCCGAGCCGCTGAGCATATCGCCTTCTTGCGCAAACAAGAACACTGGTTTATGATACTTTTCTACCAGTCTTGAGCAGACGATGCCAAGCACCCCTTTATCCCAAACTTTTGAAGCAAGGCAAATCACTCTCAACGGCAGAAGTTCAACTTTTGCAAGCGCCTTTTCGCAATCTTCATAGATCTTGTTGCAAAGTTGTTGTCTTTTTGTGTTGTGGGCCTTTATTTTTTCGATAAGTTTTATAATCTTGACAGGGTCGGTTTCAAGATAAATTTTGAGTGCATCGTTTGCATCCCCCATTCTTCCTGGAGCATTCAACTTTGGACCAATCTTAAAAGAGATGTCTGTCGAGTTTGGTTTGACAAGCGAAATATCGTATTCTTTAAACAGCATCTTCAGCCCAATAGGCAGATATTTTTCACATAGTTTCAAGCCTTTTGTCACAATGGTTCGATTTTCGTCAAGCAGCGGCACAATGTCAACAATCGTTGCAAGTGCTGCAATAGGCAAAAACTGTTCGGCCTCGGTTTCCCCCAAAAGTGCCTGAGCAAATTTGAAAGCCACTCCCGTGCCGCAAAGTTCTTTGAAAGGATACTCCTGCTCTGGCAGTTTGGCATTCACGCACACAGTCTCTGGCAAAATTTCAGGAATTTCATGGTGGTCGGTGACAAAAATCTCAATCCCTTTGTTTTTGGCATACTCAATTTCGTCGTGGCAAGATATGCCGCAGTCCACCGTGATGATAAGGTTTGGGCAATATTTGTCGTAGATTTTGTCTATAACTTGCTTTGTCAAACCATAGCCGTCTTGATAGCGGTTTGGCAGATAGTAGTTTGCTTTGATTCCAAAAATCTGCAACGCTTTCAGCATAATGGCTGTTGCGCTGACGCCGTCAACATCATAGTCGCCAAAAATCAAAACTTTGTCGTCAAGTTGTTTTGCAAGAAAAACCCTGTCCAGCAGTTGTCGCATACCGCGCAGTTTGAGCGGACTATGAAAAACAGTTGGATTTAAAAACTCTAAAATCTTTTCTTTGCTGGCAAGTCCTCTTGACAAAAGAAGTTCGCATACCCTTCTGTTTATGCCTAGTTCTTTTGTAAAATAATCAATTTTGTCAGCATCTTTGTTAAAAAACTTTCTGAAAATCATATAATCTTTCAATAATATTATAAATAAAAAAATAAGATAAGGCAAGCAATTTGCTCTATCTTAAATTTTAGTTTCTTAAGTAATTTAGTCTTTTGCGAAAATAATTCTGTGGCAATGCTCACAAGTGAGCACTTTTTCATCCTTGAGTTTTGAAAGGTTTGCCATAGAAAGCTCCATTCTGCAACCGCCGCAGCAGTTTGAAGTGAGCGGAACAACAACAGGAAAAATATTTTCGCTTCTGCGTTTTTTATAGGCCTCAACAATTTTTGGGTCTATGCCCTTTTCAAGTTGTTTAAGTTGCTGGGCAATCTCTTCTTTTCGAGGTTGCACATCACTTTTC
>CALVTE010000011.1 GCA_944360075.1 uncultured Clostridia bacterium
TTAAGCAGAGAGTTTTTTTCTTCCACGATTTCTTCTTCTTTTCAAAACATTTCTTCCACTTTTGGTTTGCATTCTTTTTCTAAAACCATGAACTTTATTTCTCTGTCTTTTCTTAGGTTGATATGTTCTTTTCATAATTGCCTCCTTTTATGTAGTAACTTTTTTTATTATAAAAAATAAATGAAGTTTTGTCAATTATAAAAATCAACTTTTTGCCTTTTTAAGCATATAATTTTGTCATAACTTATTTTATCATGCATAAATTGTTGAAAAAGGGGTTTGAAATGGATAATAAAAAATTGTTAGATTTGATTTTAAAAACTTTTCCAGAAAACAAAGATATAACTTTAGCCGTTGAAAGAGAAAACTATATGTATCTTCATTATGAACTTTTGTGTGAAAAACAAAAAGCTTTAAATATAGACACAAAAACGGTCAGCCTTCTTTTAAAACGTCTTCACAGTGGCAGTAATTTAGAACTTAAAATAGACCTTAAAAAACTTGAGGATATTATAAATAAAAAAATTCAAATTCTTGAAGTTGTTGGCGAATTTGAAAAATTTTATCTTAAAGAAGATGAGGATTATTGGTTTTAATCACTTATTGCTGCTTCCCCATCCTTTATCTCGACGCTCTGATTTGATTTTTTTTAGCTCTTCATAATCTATTTCTTTGACTTTCAATTTTTCAACTCTGTGGACTACTGCTTGTGCCACAGCTTTTTTGCAGCAATAGACAAGTGATTCCTTTTCAATCTTATATTTTTTTCTAAACTCTTCTTCTGTTAAGTTGGAAAGATAAAGCTTAAAAGAATTTGCGTTTGTTATTGCAATTTTTATCTCTCCGCGATATCCACTGTCAACCACACCTGCACTTTTCTTTATTCCCTTGCTGCCAGTGCTTGACCTTTCTTCAATCTGAAGATAAAATTCTGGACTGCTTGCCCAAGCAATTCCTGTTGGCACAAGTTTTGTTTGATTTGGTTCAAACTCAATATAATCTTCTTCAAAACAAGCATAAATATCATATCCTGCATCTTCTTCTTTTTTGCTTGGTATGATGGCATTTTCTTTCACTTTTGCAAAATAAATTTTTTTCATTTTTCCCTCCATAGTCATTTTATCACATTCCTTTTGTTTTTCAAAATGTTTAAAAATCCACTCTTGACAAATTTGAAATCTATGATAAAATAAAACCATAAAAAGGAGAAAAAATGAAAAGTTTTTTAAAAAAATTTATGGTCGCTTGTGTTCTTTTGCCGATGTCGCTTGGTCTTGGTCTTTCGACAACTGCTTGCACGGAAGACAGTGTGACAACAACTCAATCTGACGGATATTCAGTTGTTAAACAAACAGACAACTACGTTCTTCATAAAATTGTAAAAAGAAATTTCAACTCTACTTATTATTATAAATGTGAAAAATATATTGTCCATTGGAGCAATCATGATTATTACTATTTACACGGTCCTTATTCTGATGATTATCCAAAAAGGGTTGAAACATATAATTATGGCGACTTGGATGAAATGGCGGAAGATTTTGTTGAATATAACAAAGTTTGCCCAGTATGTTTCCCTGATGGAGACCCTGCAGAGGAAAAAGAATAAAATATTTAAAAAATATTGTTTTATTAAATTGTTAAATAAAAAAATTGAAGTTTTGTTATTCACTTCAATTTTTTTTAATAGATATCCTTTATCAAATTTTGTTATTAAGGTAAAATTGTTTAAAGTAAAAACCTTTATATAATTATTTAATTCCCCTAATGTTTTTTGCGGCTTGTATTTGTTGACTAAATGCAATACCATTACTCCATTTAATATACTTTGATAAATCTTTTAAATCCACAAACAATCTTTCATCAGTTTCCCATTCACCTTTGAAAGGTAGAATTTCATTTACTTTTGCAGTATAACGCAACTGATAATAAGTCTCACCATTTTCAACAACTTCAACCGCGCCCAAATATTTAATGTCTTTTATTGTTACACTTGCCTCTTCCATGATCTCTCTCTCAAGTGTTTCAACTTGTGTTTCTCCTTGTTCAGGATGACCACCTGGAACAGTCCAAGTTTTTCCACCTTTCACAATAAGTAATTGATTTTTATCATTAAAAATATAACCACTAACTTGTGTATATTTTTCACCTTTTAACTCAAAATTATCAATCCAACATATTTTGCAATTTTGAGATAAAATTTCATAATTTTTCATACATTTTTCCTTTTTGTACCTTAAAAATTCTTCTCGTTTCTCTTTTATTTTTTTACACTTTTAACCTATCACACGCACCGGAAGAATAAGGTATAAAAACTCATCTTCTTCAGTTGGCACAATCACGCAAGGTGATGAAGGTTGATTGAAACAAATTTTTACAAATTCGTTTGTGTTAACTCTCAAACTTTCAAGAAAATATCTTGGATTGAAAGAAATTACCAAATCTTTTCCTGAAACATTTGCAGGTATGTTTTCTTTAATATTTCCAAGGTCACTGTTTGAAGTTATGCAGATGTTGTTTTCTTTGATATCAAATTTTACAAAATTGTTTTGCGATGTTTTTGAAAGCAAGGTGGCTCTTTCAAGCGCTTCTTCAAATTGTTCTTTGTTTATGGCAACAAAGGTTTCATAATTCATAGGTATGATTTGTTTATAGTTTATATAGTCTCCTTCCAAAAGTCTTGAAGTCACCTTTGTGTCACCAAGGTCAATCATGATGGTGTAGGTGTCTATATAAATGTTTATCATTTCGTCGCTATCATCAATAAGTTTTGAAATTTCACTCAAACTTCTTGCCGGCACAACAATAGATTTTTTTATGTCAGAAACAATATTTTTTTTCACTCTTGCAAGTCTGTAGCCGTCAAGAGCAACTGTATTAAGTTCATTTTTGCAAATATCAAAAAGCACACCTTTCAAAATTGGTCTTGAGTCGTCGGTTGCAACTGCAAAGATAGATTTGTTCACACAAGTTTTGAAATCTTTTTTTGATATTCCAAAAAACTGATTTGTCTCTATTTTTTTAAAGCCTGGATATTCGATAGGGTTGTAGCATTGAATCATGCTTTGACTGTCTTCATATTTTATCACAAGTTGATTTTTTTCATTCAAAGAAAGTTCAATTTCAGAGTTTGTCAGTTTTTTTACAAATTCTGTGATAAATCTGCCCGGAACAACTGTTTCTCCTTCAATTTTCACATCAGCTTTGATTTTCTTTTCTATTGAAAGTTCGCTGTCTGTGGCGCTCATTGTTAAAGTTCCGTCTTCTGCAACAATCTTTATACCTTCAAGTATAGGATTTGTTATTTTGTTTGAAATAGCTTTACTCACTCTCAAAAAAGCTTCTGAAAGGTCTAATCCTTGACAATTTACTAACATACAAAAATCTCCTTCTTACAAAAACAATTTTATCATAAAACAAAATTTTAATCAACATTTTTGAGTGTTTTTTAAAATATTTTTTCGCCTTTGTTTTTGGGCGGTTTTTTAAGATAACTTATTTTATTTATTTGATAAAATAATAATAATTTTAATAATGGATGTTTAAATGTGGATAAGTTTTTTGTGACACAATATATAGTGTTATTTTTCTTAAAAAACGCAAAAACATATCTTTATTTTGAAATGGCGAATGTGGATAAGTTGTGGAATAACTTTTCGCTTTATCCACTTGTCAACATCTTTTTTATTTCACTGACAAAGGATTGAATTTTGTGAGAAGTTTTGAGTTGGTCTGAAATTTTGTCTCGCGAGTGCATAATTGTTGTGTGATCTCTTCCGCCAAAAATTTTTCCTATTGAAACAAGTGGTATTTCAAGTATTTCACTTATCAGATAGATTGCAATCATTCTTGGTTCAACCACATCTTTGCTTTTTTTCTTACCAATAATGTCTTCCTTTGTGATGTCAAAATATTGGCAGACGGTTGAAATGATTTGTTCAGGTGTCAAACCTTCATTTTTTTCTTCTTCAATTTGACTATTAAAAGCTTCTCTTGCCTCATCCATAGTGGCAGAGCGCTTTCCAATCAAAGTTGCAAGAAAGTAAACTTTTGAAAGCATACCTTCAAGTTCTCGTATGTTTGTGTTGATTTTTTCAGCGATAAAATCTATCACATCATCATCGATAACATATTTTTCAAGTTGACATTTTTTTCTTAGAATTGCAATTCTTGTTTCAAGGTCTGGCGATTGTATATCTTGAATTAAACCGCAGGTGAATCTTGAGCGCAATCTGTCAGCCAAAGTTTCAATATCTTTTGGTGGACGGTCAGAGGAAATAATGATTTGTTTGTTGTTTTGAAAAAGTTCGTTGAAAGTGTGGAAAAATTCTTCTTGTGTGGAAGTTTTCTTCGAAATAAATTGAATATCGTCAACCATCAAAACGTCAAGATTGCGGTATTTTGTTCGAAATTCAAGAATAGCTTTGTTTTTTGTGTTTGAGCCCAAACTTTCAATATAGTCATTTGCAAATTGCTCGCAAGTGACATACATCACTTTAAGGTTTGGATTAAATTCGTGAATATAGTTGCCGATAGCGTGCAGAAGGTGGGTTTTTCCAAGACCAACGCCACCATAGATGAAAAGTGGATTAAATTTTTCTCCAGGATGTTCAGCCACCGCTCTTGCTGCGGCATAAACAAACTGATTGCTTTTGCCAACAACAAAGTTGTCAAAAGTGTATTTTGAATTGAAAGGATTTTTTGCAACTTCAATTTCTTTTTGAACTGTTTTTTCGCCATGAACTTTAAAATATTCAATCTCTTCATTAGGGTCGAGAATTTCAATTTCAATGTTTTGACCAAAAATATCTTCAATGGCTGAAGAAAGTTTTTCAAAATAATTTCTCATAATTTGATTTTTTGCAGAAGAAGAATTTGTTGAAATAACAATCTTTTTGTTTTCTTCTGAGTAATCTAGAACTTTAAGAGGCTTAAACCACATGATAAAAGAAACATTTGAAACGTTTAGTTCAAGTTTGTCAAGCACTGCCTGCCAAAGCGAAATTAAGTCTTGCATAGTTTTCTCCTTAAGTTAGATTATAAATTTTAAAATTTATTTTGTCAACAACTTATGACTTAGACAATAGGTTTGGTTTTTGGAAGATTTTTGCCTCTTGGATATATTTTTGGTGTGTTTTTGATTTTTGTCAAATACAAAATTTTTCTTATTGATGAGTATTGTTTTAGTTCAAACTCTTGAATTTTGTCAATTTTACCGCCCAAAACTGAGATAGCTTTGTTTGAAAGAGAAAGTTCTTCTTCAAGTTTTTGAGATTTATACATCACAGCCCTGCCGCCGATTTTGACAAGCGGAAGAAGGTATTCGCAAAGGGTTGGGGTTTGAGCCACTGCTCGAGAAAGAGCATAATCAAACTTTTCAAAGTTTTGTTTTGCAAATTCTTCCGCTCTTATATGAACAGCCGAAATATTTTTTAAAGAAAGAAGAGAAATGGCTTCGTTTAAAAAGTTTACCCTTTTGTTTAAAGAATCAATCATAACAATTTTTAAGTCGTCTCTCAAAATTTTTAAAGGAAGAGCAGGAAACCCCGCACCTGAGCCAACATCAACAACAAAAGAATTTTGTTTAAAATCTTGAAAGGGCAGACAACTGTCTATAAAATGCTTAAAAACAACTTCTTCAAAATCGGTGATAGCGGTCAAATTAAACTTTTGGTTTTCTTCAATCAAAAATTTATAGAACGACAAAAACTTATCAATTTGAGTTTGAGTCAAATTGATTTTGTAAAAAGCGAAAGATTGTTTTAAAAACTCTTCTTTATCCATTTTTTTCCTTTACAAATTTTTTGACAAGCACACTTAGCACTGCAATGTCTGCCGGCGAAACACCAGAAATTCGTGAAGCCTGCCCAATATTCAAAGGTTTGATTTTTTCAAGTTTTTCAGCTGCTTCAAGCCGCAGTCCATGATATTTTTTGTAATCAAAATCTTGCGGAATCAATATTTTCTCGTTTTTCTTAAATTTTTCAATTTCTTCTTCTTGCTGTTTCAAATAGCCTTCATATTTAACCATAATATTCATCTCATTGATGATTTCATAGTCAAAATCTTTAAAAGTGGCAAACCTATCATTGATTTTAAAAGCATCGATATTGCTGCGTTTTAGCATGGTTTTTATGCTCACGCTTTCCTTTGGCACACTTTCGCCATTTTCTTCAAAAAATTCTCGAATTTCTTCAGGTTTAAATTTTTTTGAAAGAAGAGAAAAAATTTCGTCGAGTTTTTTCTTTTTTTCAAGAAAAACTTGCCATCTTTCATCACTGACAAGACCAACTTTTCTTCCAATTTCAGTCAATCTAAGGTCGGCATTATCAGAGCGCAAAAACAGCCGATATTCCGCTCTTGAAGTCATCATGCGGTATGGCTCATTTGTGCCTTTTGTGACGATATCATCAATTAAAACACCAATATAGCCGTCACTTCTTTTAAGCACAAGTTCTTCTTTGCCTTCAAGATAAAGAGCGGCGTTTATTCCCGCTACAATGCCTTGTGCTGCTGCTTCTTCATAGCCAGAAGTTCCGTTGATTTGGCCAGCAAAAAACAAGCCCTTGTGGTTTTTAAGTTGAAGTGTAGGCAAAAGTTGTGTAGGTTCAATGCAATCGTATTCAATGGCATAGCTGTCTCGCATAATTTCAGCCTTTTCAAGCCCAGCAACGGAATGTATCATTTTTTCTTGCACGTCAACTGGCATAGAAGTTGAAAAACCTTGAATATATATTTCGTTTGTTGACAAACTTTCAGGTTCCAAAAAAAGTTGATGACGTTCTTTATCAGCAAACCTGACAATTTTTGTTTCGATTGAAGGGCAGTATCTTGGCCCAACACCCTTTATCAGACCAGAAAAAACAGGGGCTTTGTCAAGGTTGTTTTTGATGATGTCGTGAGTGTGAGTGTTTGTGTAAGTCAAATAACATACAGCCTTATTGCAAGGCTTATTTTTTGTCAAAAAAGAAAAGTTTTGAATATTTTGTTCGCCCTGCTGAATTTCCAATTTTGAGTAGTCAACACTTCTTCCGTTTATTCTGGCAGGTGTGCCTGTTTTAAAACGTAAAAGTTTGATGCCAAGATTTTTCAAACTGTCAGACAACTTTTCTGCATTTGAAAAACCGTTTGGTCCGCTGTTTTTTGTGTAAGAGCCAATTATTATTCTGCTTTTTAGATATACTCCAGTTGCAAAAACCACAACCTTTGCAAGATATTTTTTTCCAACAGCCGTTTCAACAACAATGTTTCCATCATCTTTTTCAACTATCGAAACCGCTTCGCCCTGCCTTAAAAAAAGATTTTCACATTGTTCCAAAGTTTTTTTCATTTGATTGTGATAGTCAATTTTATCAGCCTGCGCTCTCAAACTTTGCACAGCAGGCCCTTTTCCACGGTTGAGCATACGCAGTTGAATAAGAGTTTTGTCGGTGTTGAGTGCCATTTCGCCGCCAAGAGCATCAATTTCGCACACCAGTTGACCTTTTGCCGTTCCACCAATGGAAGGATTGCACGCCAAAAAAGCCACTGCATCAAGATTCAGTGAAAGCAAAAGTGTTTTGTGTCCCTTTCGTGCAAGCGCCAAAGCAGCTTCGCATCCAGCATGCCCTGCGCCTATGACAACGGCTTCAAAGTTTTCGATGTTTTCCATAATTGCTTTTTTATTATACAACAATTTTTTGTTTTTGACAATAAAAAAGTCTTTATAAAAAAGACTTACCCAAGTTTTTCCAGCAAAGTTTTTTGACTTTTTGTGAGCTCCTTTCCTTTTTTATCATTTTCTTCTTCAACAATTTCAGTTTTTTCAATCTGCTGGTTTTCAATTTCAAAATTTTCTTCGTTAGAGTTTATGTTTGAAAGATAATCATAAAGTTCGTCAAGATTTTTTCCTCTCAGGTCAAGATAAAAACATCTGCCTTCATAAATGCCATCGTTGCCTCTGATAAGGTTTATTCCATATTGGTCTTTATTCACATTGACAAGAAGGCTGTCAAAAGGCATTTCATTTATGCTCATCGTTTTGTCAAAAACAAATTCAAGCCAAAGACCAGATTTCATCTCTTCTTTTGTCAAATTGTCAAGACTGACCGCAAAAGCGGGCATAGAAAAACTGTCTTCAATCGCTTCTGAAAAAAGATTGTCTATTTGGTTTTGTTCTTTTTGCGACAGCAAAACTTGCTGGCCGTCTTTATAAAAATCAATCATGGTTGCTCCACAAAACAAATCTACCACACCAGCGGTTGAAAAACAAAACAAAATTGGAAAGATGACAAACAAAAACAAAAATTTTTGCATAAAAAACCTCAAACTTAGTTTGAGGCATAAAAATATTTTTATTCATCACATTTGAGTGCTTTTTCTTTCATAATCTTTGAGAAGTTTTTGGTAGTCTTTCATGTTTGAACTGTGGCCAAGGTCAACAGTGTAGTCCTTTTCGTCTCCATAAAGCAGTCCAACGTCATAAAGGTCGTCAAGCACCTCGTCAACAACCTCGAAAAAAGTTTGTTCTGGCAAGTTTATGCCGCGCTTTGCAAAAATTTTTTGAAGCTGCTTTGCAATGTCTTCAACAGTAAAAGCTTTTGGATAAGACGCAATCAACTGATTTGCAACACGTCTGATTATTGCAATGTCTTCTTGAATTCTTTTCATAATTTTTCCTCCATCTCACAAAAAAAGTATACCACAGCTTTTTGCAAATTTCAATAGGCAATTTTGTTTAATCTCTCTTTTTTCATTTGACTTTGGCTGCTGCAAAATTGTATAATCTTTGCGAAAGGAGAAAACATGAAAACAACAGAAAAAAATATTGAAAACAAACAGCAGTGGCATCTTTTTAAGGGAGAAAAGTGGAAAAATCAAATCGATGTTTCAGACTTTATCGACAACAACTATAAAGAATATAAAGGGGACGACTCTTTTTTGTCAGCAAAAAGCAAAAAAACAACAAAAGTTTGGCAAAAATGTGAAAAACTTTTGAGGGAAGAACTTAAAAAAGGTCTTTTGGATGTTGACACAAAAAATGTCTCAGGCATAGATAGTTTTGACGCGGGCTATATCGACAAGAAAAACGAAGTTATCGTTGGCCTTCAAGCAGACAAGCCGCTCAAAAGAATTGTAAACCCTTTTGGCGGACTGAGAATGGTTCAACAAGCGCTCAAGGCCTACAACAGAAGTTTTGACAAACGCCTTGAAGAAATCTTTGCAAAACAGATTAGAAAAACTCACAACGATGGCGTTTTTGACGCTTACACTCCAGCAATTCGCAGAGCAAGAAGTGCAGGGCTTATCACAGGCCTTCCAGACGCTTATGGAAGAGGCAGAATTATCGGGGATTATCGCAGAGTTGCACTTTATGGCATTGACAGGCTTATCGAAGAAAAAAAGAAAGACCTTGCAAGCCCACAAATGACAGAAATTTCTTGCGAAGAATCAATCAGGCTTAGAGAAGAAGTCAGCGAGCAAATCAAGGCGCTTGGAAAAATGAAAGACATGGCAAAGCGCTATGGCTTTGACATTTCACAGCCAGCAAGCAACGCACAAGAAGCTTTTCAGTGGACATATTTTGCCTACCTTGCCGCCGTCAAAGAAAACAACGGCGCAGCCATGAGTTTGGGCAGAACTTCAACATTCCTTGACATTTATCTTGAAAGAGATATGAAAGAAGGCTTGCTTACAGAAGAGCAGGCGCAAGAACTTGTTGACCAGTTTACTATAAAACTTCGCCTTGTAAGGCATTTAAGAACGCCTGAATACGACGAAATTTTTGCAGGTGACCCAACTTGGGTGACTGAAAGCATTGGCGGCATGCTTGATGACAAGCATAGCCTTGTGACAAAAAACAGTTTCAGATTTTTGCACAGCCTTATCAACCTTGACCCATCACCAGAGCCAAACTTGACAATTCTTTGGTCAAACTTGTTGCCAACAAACTTCAAAAAATATTGCGCAAAAATTTCAATTCTCACAGACAGCATACAGTATGAAAGTGATGACGCAATGCGGCCAATCTATGGTCACGACTATGCCATTGCTTGCTGCGTTTCAGCCATGAAAGTGGGCAAACAGATGCAATTTTTTGGCGCTCGATGCAACTTGGCAAAATCTCTTCTTTATTCCATCAACGAGGGGCAAGACGAAAAGAGCGGAAAACTTGTGGTGGAAGGCGTTAAAGCCATGCCAGACAAGGTTTTAAAGTTTGAAAAAGTTAAAAAAGCATATTTTGAAGTGCTTGACAAAGTTGCAAAAACCTATGTCGACGCCATGAACATCATCCACTACATGCATGACAAATATGCCTATGAAGCTGGACAGATGGCTCTTCACGACACAAATGTTGACAGGCTTATGGCTTTTGGTGTGGCTGGGCTTTCTGTGGCAACAGACTCGCTGTCAGCTATCAAATATGCCAAAGTCACTCCGATAAGAAACGAGCAGGGTATTGCGGTTGATTTCAAAATTGACGGCGACTATCCAAAATATGGCAACGATGATGACAGAGTTGACCAAATTGCAGTCGAAATTGTGCAGCATTTTATTGCAAGTTTAAAGAAAAACAAACTTTACCGAAACGCAAAGCACACCTTGTCAGCATTGACCATAACCTCAAACGTTATGTATGGCAAAAAAACAGGCAACACTCCAGACGGCAGAGCGGCAGGTTGCCCATTTGCACCAGGGGCAAACCCGATGCATGGCCGAGACAGCTCTGGCGCGCTTGCTTCGCTCAACTCAGTTGCAAAAATTCCTTATTGCGATTGCTGCCAAGACGGCGTTTCAAACACTTTCTCAATCGTGCCAAACGCGCTTGGGCATGACGAAAAAGAAAGGGTGAAAAATTTGGTTGGCATTCTAGATGGATATTTCAAGCAGGGCGCTCAGCACATCAATGTCAATGTGCTTAACCGCGAAAAACTTATCGACGCTATGGATCACCCAGACAAATATCCAACGCTCACCATAAGAGTGTCGGGCTATGCGGTCAACTTCAACAAACTTTCTCGCGCACATCAAGAAGAAGTGATTGCAAGAACGTTCCACGAAAGGATAAAATAATGGACGGTTTGGTTGAACAAATCAAATCTTGGCAAAGAGATGTTTTTATATTTGATTTTGACGGGACTTTGCTTAACAGCGAGCCCTGCCATTTTCTTTCGCATAAAAAAGTGATTGAAAATTTGTTTCCAGACAAAGTTTTCACAATGGAAGATTTTAAAAATTTTACTGGAAAAAGAGACGTTGACATCTATCAAGAAATTTCAACATGGGGCAATATTGACAAGGAAAAGGCGATAAGCGACAAGCAAAAATATTCTCTTGAGATGCTTAGGCAAGAAAGCGTAAAAATTTTTGACTACTTTTTTCTGCTTGTAAAAAATTTTCCAACCGCACACTTTTTTATCGCCTCAAATCAAGACGAAAACACCATCACAGAAGTGCTTAAAAGCAAAAAAATTGAAAAATATTTTGAAAAAGTTTTTTCAATGCCTTCGTTAAAATTGCAAAAGGACCAGTTTTTGAAAAATGTTGAAAAGTTTGTTGGCGCAAAAGCACAACAAGTGGTTTTGTTTGAAGATTCTTCTTCCGCTCTAGCACTTGGCAAAAAACTTGGCATGAAAACTGTGGGCATCAAAAATGAGGCCAACCTTTATCAAACTTTTGATTGTGATATGCAGCAAGACTGCATGCAAAAAGAAGTTTTTGGCAGAGTAAACAGCATTGAAACAATGGGGCTTGTTGATGGCCCGGGTATACGCTTTGTTGCTTTTTTGCAGGGGTGCCATTTGCGATGCAAATATTGCCATAATCCTGAGACATGGCCGCTAAACGGACAGAGTGAAGAAATTTCTGCAACAGAGCTTGTCAAGAAAATTGAAAAATACAAAAACTACTACGGCTCTGACGGCGGCGTCACCTTTTCAGGCGGCGAGCCTCTTTTGCAACCGCAGTTTTTGCTAGAGTGCCTAAAACTTTGCAAGCAAAAAGGCATAAACACAGCTCTTGATACGGCGGGAGTTGGATTTGGCGATTATAAAGAAATATTAAAATATGTTGACCTTGTGATTTTGGATGTGAAAGCGGTTGACGAAAAAGAGTATAAAGAGTTGACTGGAGAGTCAATAAAGCATTTCAACCATTTTTTGAAGCAGGTGCAAAACAGCGGAAACAAACTTTGGCTAAGGCAGGTGATTGTGCCTGGGATGAATGATGACGAAAAACATATTTTAAGTTTGCGCCACTTTGCAAAAAAACTACAAAATGTTGAAAGGGTGGAGCTGCTGCCATATAAGACGATAGGTGTTAGCAAATATCAGCAGCTCAAAATTCCATACAGGTTGAACGGTGTTGCAGAAATGGACGAAGACAAATGCAAAAACCTTGAAGAACTTTTAAAATAAGGCAAAAATTTTGGCAAAAAAAAGGCTTTACAAAACTGTAAAGCTTTTTTGTTTCAAAAATATAAAGAGATTGAAAGGTTTTTGATAGATTTTAGTTTTAACCAGCATCCCCTTTTGAAAATCCGCTATTTCTTTTTTGCCCTTGCAAAAATTTTTAAGATTTGCAAAATAAGTTTTAGTATGCTCAAAATCAAAACTATCACATCTGCAACAATGTAAAGTTTCAGCAATTTTTTGAAAGTTTCAATTTCTTGCTCATTAAAGATGTTTGCGCTTTGCAAAATTTCGATAGCTTGCTGATTGGCTCTTTTTTCCACCTTAATGTTCACAATCTGAAAAACAAAGGTGAGAAGATAGAAGGCAATTCCCACCAGCAATCCGACAAGGGTTGGAATGCCAGAAAATTGCGTTACCAAATCAATGATCAAACCAACAGCGATTGACGAATAGAAAAGCAGCGGAGTGAACAGAGTTAAAATTTGAAGAACATATCTGAAAGCAAAGCTCTTATCTTTGTTTTTGTGTTGCAAAGCAAGGCAAACCTTTTGCGTTGCAATGCCCACAGCTGTCACTGACGATGAATCCAAAATATTTTGTCTTAAAAAAATCGTCTTTTTCATCACGCTGTAATGATTTCCAAAAAGCAGCAGCCTTCGCAGAAGCCCCAATTTTTTGATTTGAACATTTTCAAGCCCATTGGCATCAAGCAAAGCCCTTGCTGTTTGCTGCGAAGTCAACCCGCTAGACAAAGGTGTTTTGTTGAACTGCTTGTATTTCACAATCAACACAATTTGCGTGATAAGTGCAGCAATCAAGCCCAAAACAATAAGCCCCGAAATTGCCATCATGGCAAGTTCAAGCCCAGTCAAATTTTCCATAAAAAATCCCTCCTTTTTTATAAATATAGTATATCACAAATCAAAATGTCAAATTTTTTTAATATATAAATTTGATTTGACTTTTATTTATCAAAATTGTTATCATAATAATAGTTAAAAGGAGCGCAAAATGGGTAAAAAGAACTATCAGATCAATGTTATCAACGCAGAAAGCATCAAAAAACAAAACGACGAAGAAAACAAAGGCGCGCAACAGAGCCAGACAAATGTGCAAAACAAACCGCAAGAGCTTAAAACAGGGCTTATGATTGGAGGGCTTATCTCTTTTTTTCTTGCACTGTGTTTTATAGGCTCCACAGTCTATTTCATATACCAAACCTACAACTCTGTTGACAATGCCCAGCAAGCGGTCACATTTATAGTCTTTATTCTGTCTGTCGGCTGGATAAGCTATATTCCTGGAGTGCTTTGCTCAATCATTTCTCTATGTCTAAACCCCTTTGTTATCAAATCATCCAGCAAAGGGCAAAAAGCGGTCGGCATAATATTTACCATTTTGTCTGTTTTGATGATTCTTGCATTTATGGCCATTGCTTTTTATATAAGCGCCTTGCCAAACAGCTAAAAGGTCGGCAGCAGATTTTGCCTTCATAACAATAAAAAAGGCAGTACTCGGCGGTACTGCCTTTATTGTTTACTCTTCAAAATTTCTCAAGAAGTTGTTTAGGCTGTTTAAACTTTTTCAGTCCAATTTTTTCAAAATCTTTTTCATTCGTTTTATCGGCAAAGGGGAGGTTTGCTCACTGACATTTTTGTCAACCCGCAAAACAACAGCCTTTGTCGGGGTGTTTTCCAAACCAAAAGGAACAAGCACCACATCATTTTGGCCAATGTTTTGATAGGGGCATATATACCAGCAAGCGCGCCCTTTTTCAGAGCCTTCAACCAACGTTACTTTTGCAAAGTCATAGCGACTGCTAAGTTTAAGCTCTCCGCCAGAGAGTGAATGAATCATATTTTCTCCTTTAAAAAAGAATAACCCCTGCCAACAAAAAAGTCAAATAAGTTTTTGAAAAATGCGAAAAATTCAAGATGACGCATTTATATTTCTGTTAGAAAATAAAAAAACGAAGAGGAAGTCTTCGTTTTGCTGTTTTGGTAGCAGCAACTGGGACCCCACCCTAAAAATCTGACGATTTTCAGGGAACCCGGACGAACCGTTTCACTGGTTCGATCCCTAAAACGCAATAATAAAAACAAAAAAAACGAAGAGCGCGTCTTCGTTTTGCTGTTTTGGTAGCAGCAACTGGGATCGAACCAGTGACCTCAAGAGTATGAATCTTGCGCTCTAGCCACCTGAGCTATGCTGCCAAAGAAGAGGGATATCCAAAAAGGATACAAACAAGATTATAGCCATTTGTCGGTAAAAAGTCAATAATTTTTTGCAAGAAAAAAAACAAAAACTGCGTTTGCGACAAAATATCTGCTTATTTAGGCTGCCGTTTGTCTGTTGCAGCATCAAATTATTTTGAAAAAAAACAAAATTTTTATATAATGTAACAAAGGAGTTGTTATGTTATACGAAAAAATCAAACAAGCAAACGTTCAAGCGATGAAGGATAAGGATTCTGTGGCAAGAAGCATCTATAGCGTTCTGCTCAACAAAATCATGCTTGAAAACATCAAAAAAAGAGAGAAGGGGGCAGAGGTTGACGATGCCGACATTTCAAACATCTTGCAAAAGACAATAAAAGAACTTGGCGAAGAAAAAGAAAACTATTCAAAACAAGGCAACAGCGAGCAGGTCAAACTTATTGAAAAGCAGATTGAAATTGCCTCTATCTATCTTCCAAAAATGATGAGCGGAGAAGAAATTGCCCAAGAGATAAATGCTCTTGCCGACAAGTCAATTCCTGCTGTGATGAAACACTTCAAGCAAAACTTTAACGGCAAATGCGATATGCGACTTGTTCAAGAAGTCTTAAAAGGTCTTCAATGAAAATTTGGGCGATAAGTGATTTGCACCTGTCTGTCAACAATCCAAAACCTATGGATATTTTTGGGCCAGCTTGGGAAGATTATGTTGACAATGTGTTTGCCGACTGGAAAGCAAAGGTGGAAAAAGATGATGTGGTGCTTATGGCGGGCGATTTTTCTTGGGCGATGAAACTTGATCAAGCAAAAGCTGATTTTGACCTGTTTAAAAACTTGCCGGGCAAAAAAATCATCATCAAAGGCAATCACGACTATTGGTGGAGCTCGATTTCAGTTTTGCGAAAAATGTTGCCAGAAAACTTTTACGCTCTTCAAAACGATGCCTTAAAAATTGGAGATTGCATTTTTTGTGGCACGCGAGGCTGGCTTTTGCCAGATGAAAATTTTTCGGCTGAAAACCAAAAGATTTATGACCGAGAACTCATCCGCCTTGAAATGAGTTTGCAAAGAGCGAAAGAGCTTAAAAGTGGAAGCGAAAAAATATATTGCCTTCTTCACTATCCACCCACCACGCCTGCAAAAATTGATACAGGCTTTACAAAATTGATTGAAAGTTATGGCGTCAGCAAGGTGATTTACGGACACATTCATGCCAAAAAAAATCCCGAACTTGTCTATGAAAAAAGCGGCATTGAATATTACCTGACATCCTGCGATATGCTCGAGCAGAAACTTGCACTGATAGACGAGGTTTAATTTTGCCTTTAATTGGAAAATATTGATTGACTTTTTAAAGTTTTTATTGTAAAATTTTTCTTGCTATAAACATGGAGAACAAAATGAAAAAGAAGTTTTTAAAATTATTCACAATGATTTTTGCGGCTGCTCTGCTTTTCACAGGTTGCACGGTGGCCAGAAATGTTGTTGACGAAAATGGCAACCCTTATTATTTTGAAGAGGTCAAACATTTTGGCGGACAGGTTGTTCAAATTGGCAGTCATCTCTTTTTTGCAAACGGCTATAGCGATTCTTCTGCAGAAGAATTTGACTACAACGAGGCCAGCAAAACAGGCTATCTTGCTTACATCAATTTGTCAGAGCCTTTCACTTTTGATGAAGACGCCACCGACACAAAAAATTCCAGCCCGCTCGGCAGCGAAAAAGTTTCAGACAGGTTTGTCGGCTATCAAAATCAAGATATGTTTGTTTACGGCTCTTATATTTATCTGACTTCAACCAACACTCACAAAACAGGCGAACTTGAAAACGACTATAGCAGAGTCTCTCTTTTCAGGATGAAATTCAACGAAAACAAACTGCAAGAGATATGCACCACAAGATATGACGAAAATTCTCAGATCAGTGTGCAAAAAGGCTCTGACGGCAACTATTACTATGTGATTTGCGCGCAAAATGACCAAGAGGAATATCAGATTTCTTCCATCAAAATTGGCGATGAGCTTGGCAAGCAGACTGTTCTTGCTGAAAATATTGAAAGTTATGCTATGGCAGACGAAAATTCAACCTTGAAAAACGTTGTCTACACAAAGACGAATGACAAAGACGAAATGGAAATCAAAGCAGTGGACTTTGCAAACGGGCAAACGTCTTCTTACTCACTTCAACAATCGGCCGAAATCACCTTGCTCGACAGAGTGGGCGACAGAGTTTTCTATAGCGCCGACACCGACATCACAGATGTTGAAGTTTATCAAAAAGACATAACCAAAGCAAACAATTTTGATGCAAGTGGCAGGTTCTATTCAGACGATTCTATCTCAAATGTTATGGCCACAGAAGAAGGGTTTGCTTTTATCACTGGAAACGGGTCGCTAGTGTATAAAACACTAAACGGTCAGAGCAAAGTTTTGCTTTCTTCAGGCACCACTTTTGATGTTTTGTTTGAAGATAACGGTTGGATTTACTATTCCACTTCAACCGACATCAACAGAATTGGGGTTTTGAGCGGCGAGAGCGAAAATGTTGTTTCTATGACGTCAATCATTTCTGGCGCTTACGGACTCAGCGATGGCTACATCTATTTCTTTGCTCAAATCGAGCAAGAGCAGAGCGATTCTGAAAGTGAAGAGAGTGAAGAAACTGACGAAAATTATTATCTCTATCGAGCAGCTCTCTCTGGCGACGGCGGCTGTCAGTTGATAGGCAAAAGCAAGTAGCTGATTTGACAACTTCCTCTAGCAGACAAAGTTTTCGACAAAATTCTACAAAAACAATCATAACTCGGCAAAAAATGGCAGGGGTTATGATTTTTTTTTACAAAAAATTGTGTTATCTTTTATTTGTCGCAAAAAAAGAGCGAGAAAGGAGTGTAAAATGGAAAACAAAATAAAAATTTTCTTAGCAGACAATTCAGAAGATAAAACACTTGAAAAATACTTTTACGAAAGCCAAAAGTTTGACCTTGTTGGCACAAGCGTTGTGGGGCAAGATGTTGTCAAAGAAGTTGTGCAGAAAAAACCTGACGTGCTTGTTCTTGAAATCATGTTGTCGGGCATGGACGGCTTTATGGTGCTTTCTTCGCTTAAAAAACAG
The DNA here is from genome assembly GCA_944360075.1 of uncultured Clostridia bacterium. Lineage (GTDB taxonomy): Bacteria > Bacillota > Clostridia > Christensenellales > UBA1242 > Caccovivens. The sequence continues at coordinate 17,723 of CALVTE010000011.1, forward strand.
ATGAAAGAAAATTTGCCAAAAGTCATCTTCATCTCAAGTCTGTCTCACAGCGGGTTTGTTTCAAAAGCCATCAAAGAGGGGGCAAGCTATTTTATGGTCAAGCCGATTATGCCTGAAAACTTGGCCGAGAGAATTGAAAATGTTTTGGAAGAAAAGTCGGTTGAGAGCAAGGAAGAAAAACAGCTCGACGAAAAAATTTCCAACATCTTTATCAGCATTGGAATCCCTGCACATATCAAAGGCTATCAATTTTTGAGAGAAGCGGTCAAACTTGCAGTGGAAGAGCCTGAAATTATTGGCTCTATCACCAAAAAGCTTTATCCAACAATCGCGGAAAAATTTGAAACAAGTTCGTCAAAGGTTGAAAGGGGGATGCGTCATGCAATCGAAGTTGCGTGGAACAGGGGAAAGATTGAAAACATAAACACTCTTTTCGGGCTTAAAATTTACAGCAGCAACGAAAAACCAACAAATGGAGAGCTTATTGCATTGATTGCCGACAAAATGATTATGGAAGGCTAAATAGTTTGAGAAAATGACAAAATAGTGTAAAATATAGGCGGAGAAATTTATGTGGATTGTTGATTTGAAAAAAAATTCTCCGCCGCTTGATGTGGCGCTTGCGCAACTTGAAATCGAAATTGAACAGGCATCTTTTGCAGGAGAAAAAGTTTTGAAAGTTTTGCACGGCTATGGCTCCCACGGCAAAGGCGGAGTAATTTTGACTCACTGCCGAAAACAGCTTAGCGGCATGAAAAAACAAAAAAAGATTGACGACTTTTTCTTTGGCGAGAAGTGGAATGTTTTTGACCAAACAACAAAAAAGTTGATTTTGCAAAACAAATCTCTTGCCGACGATGAAGACTTAAACAAAAACAATCCGGGAATAACAATCGTGGTTTTAAAATAGTTTTCTTTTAGATTTGCCTAAAAGAAAATTTTTTATTATAATATCTTTATGATGTGCACAGACTGCCCAAGGTTTTGCAAGGTTAACAGAAACATAGAAAAAGGTTTTTGCGGTGCGCAAAACAAAATTGTTGTGGCAAAAATAATAGAAAATTTTACGTGGGAAGAGCCTTGTATTTCTGGCAAGAAGGGCACTCTTGCCATCTTTTTTGCTGGCTGCAACCTTAAGTGCAGTTATTGCCAAAATTTCAAAATTTCGCACTCTCTTGTTGGGCAAGAGTTTTCACCAGAGCAGTTCAGGCAAAAGATTGAGAGCTATCAACTAGAAAAGTATTCAGCCATTGAACTTATCACACCAACGCATTTTTCATCTCTTCTATCGCTTTCTTTTGAAAATTTTTGCAGCCCCATCCCTATTGTTTGGAACAGCAGCGGCTACGAAAACGAGCAGACCATTGAAAAAATTGCAAAGTTTGTTGATGTGTTTTTGCCCGACTTTAAGTATGCCGACAACATTTTGGCGCAAAAACTTTCCTTTGCTCCAAACTATTTTGAAAGGGCAAAAGAAGCCATTGCTTTGATGGCAAAACTCAAGCCCAACATCTGGCAAGAAGGGGTTTTGAAGAGTGGCGTGCTTATCAGGCATCTTGTGCTGCCGCAAAACGTAAAAAATAGTTTGGACGTTCTTGACGCAATCAAACAAATTGTTGACAAGCCTTTTGTTTCTATCATGAGTCAGTTCACTCCCTTTGGCAAACCTTTTGATAGAGCGCTATTGCCTTTGGAATACAAAATTGTGCTCAGCCACGCTCAAAAAATAGGCCTTAACGAAGGCTACATGCAAGACTTTTCAAGTGCAAAAACTGAATTTGTTCCAAATTTTTAGCCCGCAAAATGATTGACCTTGGCTTAGATTTTGTTTATACTATAAGTGACTAGGGGGAAATATGAAAACTTCTCGAGAAGAAAAAATGAAAAACAGATTGAATTTAAGTCGCGGTTTGGCAATTTTTGCCACCTTGTGCGTGGCTGCAAGCGTGATTATGTATTTCGTGGGCGTCATCAATCCTTGGTATTGCCTTATTATAGAAAGCTACTTTATCGGCATCGTCTTTTTGCTTAACACATCGGTGCAAGAAATCAAACACGGCGAGCCTTTGCCTATCATCAACGCCATTTTTGGGTTTATCTTTTTTGTGGGAGCAATCTTCCTGATTTCTTACGGTTTTGCAGCAGGCTTTTTGACTTTGAATTTCTAAACAAAAAAAACGCTTTATCACAAAGCGTTTTATTTTTTTATACCTTCAATCCGATAAACAAAAAAGTTTGCATCACTTGTGCCTGTCACGCCAGTAAACGCTCCTGTGGCGGCAGCGTAGGTGTATCTTGCATAGGCGCCAACTTGAAAACGATTGAGCAAAGGCTCAACTGCAAACATAATTTTCATCACGCAAAGCACCACAGGATTCGCGCCTGCTGCAAACAGAGTGATGTCGGAGAGTTTGCGGTTGTGCACTCTTACCTCTTGCACGCAGTTTGAACTATAAAGTCTGGCATATATTCTTATAGTGTGATAGGGCGAAAAATCAAAAGTAAAAAACTTTGTTCCTCCCATTCCACTTGTAAAACCACGGTTTATGGCGGAGTCTGTGCTATACATATCATAAATCACTTCGCTCTGCTCAAGTTTTGCACTTGCAATTTGGCCTTCAAGCGATTGCAGAGTTGTCGAAAGGTTGCCGACGCTTTGACTGAGCGACGAAATTGTTTGAGTTTGCGACTGCACCAACCCCTCAAGCTGCTCGACATCGCCTTCAAGCCCATTTATTTTTGTGGCAGACTGCGCGGCCTGATTTGAAATCAAAACCACATCATCGCTCAGCGAATTTGCTGTGTTCAAGGCTTGCGCGGCATTGGCGCTGATTGTGGTGAGCGAGTTTGAAAGTTGCAAAACAGAACCTGAGTTTTGGTCGACCGCTTGGCTTATGGTGGTCAAAGATTGGTCGATATCATCAATTTCGCCTTCCACAGAAGAAAGGTCTTGCTGTATGGTGGAAAGTGCTGAGCTTAAACTTTGCACTGAACTGTTTGCCGCAGATGCCATGTCAGAAGTTGTCTGCATCTGTGACTGCAAGGTTTCAATCTGTTCAAGCTGCGAGTTTAGCTGCTGTTTTATCTCTGTCAGTTGAGCGCTGCCAGAACTTGAAATCAACTCTTCAAGTTTGGGCAAGACTTTTTTTATCAGATACCAAACTTCTTTTTTCAATTTTTCAAGGTCGTCAAAAATATTGCTTAAATTCATAAAAAACTCCTTTTTTGTTATTGTAAAAAGGAGTCAAGGCAAATTCAATCTTTACTGCCAGATTTTTTCTTTTTCTTTTTGATAAACAGCAGCGACAAAATGATGGTTGCAACCGCCACAATGATTGTTATGCCAACAATCAGAGTTGCGCTTATGCCGTCAGGTTCAATGTCTGCTTTTAACATATAGCCGTTGTAAAGGCCGCCATCTTCCAAAACAATTTGCACGGCCACAAAATCTTCTTCAGAGTCAAACCCTTGGTATAAAAACACTCTTTGGCCTGCGGAGGCTTTGTAAGATGTTGGCTCAAAATTCATGTTGTAAATGGTGGCCTTTTCTGCTCTGACAGCACCGTTGAAAGAAGGATAAAGTTCAAAATCGCCTTCTTTGGCAATGTAGTATTTATAAACGTAACCAATTTGCTGCTCTGCCGTTTGCACAAGGGCAAAATCTTCTTCTTCAACAAGCAGGGTTAATTTTTGGCCAAATTCAAGGATTAAATCTACGCCGTCTTCAGTCACCTTTTCGCTTTCAAAAGAAGGGCTCTGATAAAGATGGCACGACGAAGCAATCACTTCAACAGGTGTTAAACTGATGGCAAAGGCTGAAAAAAACATACACACAGAAAGAAGAAAACTCATAAGAAAATTATCACACAAACAAACAAAATTGTCAAGAAAAGCAAAAAAAAGTTATCCACATTTTTCCAAAAAATTGTGGATAAAATGTGGATAACTCTGTGGATAAGTCTGAAATTTTGTTTTTTTAGCAGTTATACGGCTTTATTCAGCTCTTTGTTCGTCGTTTTCACGCTCTGCTTCTGCCAATTTTTTGAGTTTGACAAGGTTTGTTTTTGCAGCAGCAATGTCTTTGATATAATCTTTTGACATCTTGCCAGCAGCTTGCAAACGATCGATTGCCGCATCAAAAAGATCGATTTTTTGCTCAAGCCAGCCAAGCAAATCTTCAATGTCGTCGTCATATACAATGACAAGACGATTTTTCACCAGACTTGATTTGGATTTATCATAACAATAGCCATATTGCTTTACCAGAGTGCGGACATTGAGATCTTTTACCATATTCTTAGTCTTCTCAATCAAAAGTTTTCCTAATTTTGAAATATCTTGGGCTATGTTTTCGCCAACTTGGCAAACTCGGTGTGACAGACCATCCAAAAAAGCAAACTTTTTGCCAATCACAGCAAGAGCTCTTTCCAAACTTTCAAAATATTGTATTGAGTCAGCCAAATCTTTGTCAAGACTATCAACTGCTTGCTGATGGAATGCAACAAGATTCTTTGCGTCTTCATAAAACAACAACTTTTTGTCTTTTTCAGTAATACCATCATAGAGCTTTTCAATCTCTTCGGAATACGGCTTTGGCACTATTTCAGTGATACGTGATATTTCAGCTCTATTTTTTTCAATTTCGTTTATTTTCGAAACAATATCGGCGCCAGGATTTTCTTCTATTTCATCTGCAATCGATTGATTAGCTTTGTGCATAATTTGGATAGAGAAGCCTCCTGCCTCTAACCGCAAAACTGCAATATGGTCTAGCGCTTTAATATATTCGTCAGAATATTTATTGATCTTATTTGATTCCACCAAGGCATCAACATAAGCGTACAATTTTCTTAAATCTGGAAGACCTTCATACAATTCTTCATTCAATTTTTTGTTTTTATTCACTTTCTTCTTCTCCTTTTTCTGGTTTTGCGCCAATTTCTTCCAAATACGAAATAGCTTGGCTTAGCCTTGATTCACATTTTTTCAAATACGAAACGACATTGACAAATTTTTCCAAATCTTTTTTTGAAAAATCTGCTTCTTGCAGTGCTGAAGCTAGTTCTGCAAATTTCGGCAAAAATATGTTTATAGCTTTCAAGTTTTCCTCGCCGCATGTGAGGCAACAGTCAAGCAATTCTTGTTTCAACTGTGGTGTTTCTTGCTGTTTTACAAAATACGAAGCAGTTGGAATCGGCAAATCTGTAGGGCTTAAAATTGTCTCCGGGAAGCAAGTAGAAAATCTTAAAGGAAACTGCTTGACAAACTTGTTTGCTTTTTTCAAAAATTTTGTATAGTCATTTGATGATGTCTTCCTGCAAAGGTCTTGAGCTTTTTTGTTACAAAGCAGCCCTTTGAAATAGTGATATGAAAGAATTACAAAATTATCAAAGGCTTTTGTTGCAGAAAAAAACATAGGCCTAAATTCTTTTGAACGCACAAACGTTATTTCGTCATCTTGATTTATAAAGCGATTGAGTGAGAAATCTGCGATATACATCAATTCTGTATATGCATCCACAAAAGCTGTTTCAATCTCGTTTAAAGGGCCATCTTGGGTTTTGCGCAATTCGTTTAAATGGTTATATGCTTTTTCATATGGTTTCAAAAGTGCGCAGATTTTATATAAGTCTTCTTTCTCAATAGTTGCAATACTTTTGAAAGGGTTTTTTATTGTCATATTTTTTCTCCTTTATTTTGTTTTAGATATTTTCTTCTTCATTTTCAGTTGAAAAAGCGTAAACTAGCAAAATTTCATCTTCAAGTAAAGATAGTGTTTTCAAAGTTTTTTGCAAACTTTTTTTTAGCTCCGCAGAAGTTTTGTTTTTGCTTGCTGCCTTGTCAAGTTTTGCAAGCGTTTCGCCAACATTTTGGCTTTGTTCTTCCGCCCAGTCTGCAACATCTTGAAGGTCTTCTGTTGTCAAGAAATTTCTAAGACCATAATTTTTATCAAAAATTTCTTCTGCCACCTTTGCGGCGTATTTGTCAAGAGAAGTCAAATTCTCGCGATACAAAATGCTCAGTATTTTTATATATTTCAAGGCCAAAGTGTTTATTTTGCTTTCATTTTTTCTCTCTGTGAAGTATCCTTTTAAATATTTTAAGATTTTCAAGGCTTTTTTCAAAGTTGAAAAGTGAGAGTATAGAAAGCAGAAGTCGGTCATTTTGTCATGCACTCTTTCAGAGCAGTAGTTGTGTAAAAGTTGATGTTTTTTGTTGTCAACACATTCATTCAATTTGCATAATGAGCCAGCAAGCCTTTCTACAGAAAAAATGCCTGCCTCGCCAAAAAATAAAAGCAAAGAGTCCATGTCGAGCAGAGCGCCATAGTGCCAATACTCTTGCGCTTCGTCAAGCGCCTTTCCTTCACTCTCAAGCATGATGTTGTTTTTGTATACATCTAAGGTTGATTTGATTTCGTCAAAAAGCTCAAGCGAAGAAAACTCTCTTTGAACAACTTCTTCGCATTTTAGTTTTGGATTTTTGGCAGCAGCATCTTCGTAAAAATTCAAAAATATATCTTTGAGAGTTCCACGTTGATTTGAAAATGTTCTTTTCAGCATTTTCCACCTCCCTAAAAACTTATTTTTCCGTCGAGTCGGCGTTTTCAACAACAATCTTTTTTGCTCTTTCAATAAGCGAAAGCAACTCGACGCAATACTCTGCCAAATCGGAGTCGCCATCTTTTTTGGCTTGTTTCATGTGTCCACATACTTCGTCTTTTAGCGCTTCCAAAAAGAGATAAACAGCCGCATCTTTTCTGTATTCTTGTATTTCATCTTGTGCAAAAACAAGAAATTCCAAAGAGTCTGCAATGCTTATCAGTCGCGCGCGAACAGAATCAATTCCCTCAGGCAACCTTGTGTGGTTTTTCAAACCTTTCTCATTTTGATTTTCAAACCTCTCTTCAAAATCGTCTTTGTCAGCAACATCTTCGTCGTCAAAGTCATCAACTTCGTCTTCATCAAAGTCATCTTCATCAACGTCGTCATCATCAAAGTCGTCTTCATCAAAGTCGTCTTCGTCAATGTCGACATCATCAAAGTGGTCTTCTTCGTCGTCAAAAAACCTTTCAAAATCTGGGCTGTTTTTGTTGGTCTGTTCTTGTCCAGACTTTGTTTTTGCAGCAGAAGAGTCACCTCTGCCAGAAACAACTTGGCCACATTTTACCGATTGGTTTTTTATTGACGCATTGCCGCAAACTGTTGCGTTTGTTGAAACAGAGGACGAGCCGCAAACCACAGCGTTGCCATAGACCTCAGCATTTGTCGAAACAGAAGAGTTGTCAAAGACGACTGCGTTGCCATAGACTTCAGCATTTGTTGAAACGGTCGCGTTGCCATAGACTTCTGCGTTGCCGTAAACATCTGCATTTGTTGAAATTGTTGCCTTGCCATAAACTGCAGCGTTGCCAAAAATTCTTGCGCCTGTGGAAATTTTTGCGCTTGCTGCCACAATCGCATTGTCAAACACGCTGGCTGAAGAAGAGAGAAGGGCGTTGTCTTTTACAAAAGCATCGTCAAAAACTCTTGCTCCATCAAAAACTTTTGCGTTGTCAAAAATCCAACAGCTGTTTTTTTGCGAAAGGTTTTGCTCACATTCAACAAAGCCGCCTTTTTCTCCTTTTTTCACAAGAAGTTTTCCGCTTTGGCTGTATATATTTTGCAGAGCAACAATCCTTCGCAAGGTTATTTTACGCAAAAAAGTTCTGATCTCAATCGAGTCTTCTTCAGCTGTTGAAATGCGGTATTTTTGACCGCTTGTCATGGGAGAAGAGTAGTCCGAGCGGTTTTCTTCTCCAAATTTGTAAACTTTGCCGTTAATGCAGACTGTTGTCTCTTTTTTTCTAAAATTTATATTTTTTCCAAAACCAAACAGGTTTCTCATTTGTCTTCTCCCTTACCACTCGTTTTTGTCGTTTTTGTGCTGCTCAAGCCGCGCCTTCACATCACGCAATCTTTCAAGAAAGTCTTTCATGTAAGATTTTATCTCTTCATTTTCGCTATACATGGCAATGTCAATAATGTCGCAGATAAAATGTTCGACAATGTCTTCAATTTCTCCAAAGGCCTTCGTTTGTCCTTCATCAATGGTTTCGTTTGCAGAAACGATGGCGCGTTTGATAATTTTTAATCTTTTTTTGCAAGAAGAGTCGTCAAAACTTTCAAGCGGCTTTAAAAAGTCAAGTTTTTCAGCTTGCTTTTTTTCTTTGTCTATTGCCGCCAACCTTACGCTGTAAAGTTTGTCAACGTTGGCGAGAAATTTTTTAAGAGTTAGCGAAAGTTCTGGCTCTTTGATGTTTTCGGCGATTTGCTTAATTGCTTTAAGCCGAGAAGGTATGGAAAAAATTAAAAGCGACATTTTCTCAAAACTAATAAATGCTTCTTTGTCAAACATAGCAGATGATACTAGTTCTGAAAAAATAGTGGACAATTCAACAAACAGCGAAAATGCGTAAAACTCGTCTTCTCTTCTTTTTAGAAGTTTGTCATCAAGTTTAAACCTTCCCAAGCCGTTTTTTTCAGCGTTTTGAATGTCTTCATAAATGTCTTTGATCCAATTGTGAGTCTTTGACAAGCTTTCAAAAACAAGCGTCCTGCAGTTGCAAATTTTATCGTATAGAAATTTATAGTCTCGAGAATCATTGCTATCAAAATTGTTGTTTCTTATCTCTTTCAGTGACAGAGCTCTGTCTTTTATCTTTTCCAGCCATTCATCAAGTTTTTTTTGCCTGGTAGAAAGGCAGTCGATCAATCTTTTGCAATAGTCCGACTGCTTTAAAAGTTTGTTTAAAGTTTCAGAAAATTCTTTTTTGGAAATTACATCTGTCACATAAAAAGAGAAGCAAAGTTCAACTTCTTTTTGAATTGCGCTCAGTTCTGCGACAGCAGAGTATGCAATAAGGTTTTCCATGGGTTCGGTCAAATCGTCTTCGTCAATCTTATATTCTCCCATGCTGTTTCTTGGCAGCTGTAAAAACTGTTTTTTCAAATTTTTAAGCCACACTCTCATCGCAACAGAATAATTTGCTATTTCCATATTGCAACAGCAGATTTTTTCAAAAGAATCTCTCAATACTTCTCTTTTTGTCATATTTCAATCCTTACCAATTAAAAATGCCAGTCACTATCATTGCTGTCTTCAACTGGTTCGTCAAAAGCATTTTGCTCAGAACCAGCTGGTTGGTCAGCAAGCTCAGCCAAAGCTCCTACAGCGGCAGCTTTAGCATATTGGTATTTGTCATGTTCTTGTTTTACTCTTGGGAATCCTGTGTAATAAAGAAGTCCAGAACCAACAAAAGAGCCAATTCCGACAGGCCCCATTGTTGCAACCAACGTAATGCCGGAAACAAGAATGCCAGTGCCAAGGATGATGTAACCAAGGTTTCTTACCATTCTTTTTGAAAATTTAATGTCGTCAAGCTCAACGTTAATGTTGCGATCTCTAAGCATTTTTTTAAACACAACTGCAGGAATGTTGTCAAGTTTTTTCAAAGTAACAATATCGAGCTCTTTCAAAATCGCCTTGTCAACATTTTTTTCTTCTGAAATTTTTTTAATAAGATATTTTCTGATTTTTTCACTATCAAATTTTTTCATTTTTATCTCTCCTTTTTTTGCGTAAACGCGCCCGTTTGATATTATATTTTATTATGTTTTTCTTTTGTGTAAACTATAATTTTTTGCTTATTTTTGATTGTCGTCATCGGGCATCTCTACATATTTTTTCATGTTTGCAATGGCTTTCACCACTGCTTCGGATTGTTCGAGTTTTTTTGTTTGTTCGTAAGCAGCTGCGCGGGCGTTAATTTCTTCCAATGTTTTTTCCAATTCCTCTTGCATCTTTTCTGCAGTGCAATTTTTGCGCTTTCTAAACAAGCTCACCCCTCTCCTCCTTTTGTTAAGATAGCCAATTATAACATGGTTAGGGAGGGTTGTCAATACTGTATTTTTAAGAAAGTCAAGCGTTTTTGCAAAGTTTTTCAAAAAATTTTGCTTTTTTAAATCAAAAAAGCGCCTTTTTAAGACGCTTTATTTCGAAACTTGATATAAACTGAAAAATCATTGTCAAAAATTATTCCCAGTTTGATGTTGTTCTTTGTTTTGCTGCGTTTTCAAGTTTGTTGGAAAGAAGAGCGATTTTCCTAAAATAAGAGTCAACCATATTTAGATATTTGATGGCAGCCGCCATTTCGTCTGACAGATACGGCGCTTTTTGCAAATTTTTCTCTTTTTCTTTAAGATCGCAATAAAAAGGCGCGATTGTTTGGTTGACAATATTTGCAAGTTCGAGCAAAACATTGCTGTCAATTTCATTTTTGTGAGCTTTCAAGAAATTGACAACTTCATCTTGAATGGTGTCAATGTTTTTTTCTGTCGTGTCAGTTTCTTCTATTTGGCTGAAAATGTTTTGTATTTTTGAAAAAGAATACATAACACTCAAAACATTTGAGTTTTTCATAGGAACTGAGTTTGCGCTGTTTTTAAAACCTTGAAAAGCAGTATTTGCACTGCGATAAATAAGTTTCAAGTTTGTGCTATGCATAGCAGCGCTACATTCCATCAGAAGTTTTTTGCGTAGAAAATCCAAATCATCAACAATAGTTTTTTCTTTTTTGTAGAGTTTGTTGTGAGCAGAAAGAGCTTTACCGGCCGTGTTGTGGTATATACTTTGTGCATTTTCCAAAAGAAAAGATGCGGCGGCATGATTGAAAAGAGTATAAAAAAATCGGCCTTCTTTTCCCATAGTGTCAAGAAAGTTTCTGTCCTTTTTTACTATTTTGCTGATTTTGCCAAATTCAAATTCTACAAAATCAAGGTCCTCAGCTTTTGTTATCATTTTGAGTCTCCTTTTTTATGATTTTACGAAAGGTATTATAAAGCTTTTTTTTCAATTGTCAATAGGCTAGTTTGATTTTTCCCACAAAAAATTTGCATAACAACGGTCAAAGACAACCAAAAATTGTCACGGCAAGCCGTTGGTTGTCTTTTTACCTTAGGCCAAACATGGCCACTGACGAGCAGCAAAAAAAAGCATACCAAACTGATATGCTTAGATTAAGTTTTATTGCAACCAATATCTATCGGTTGTTTCTTCCCATATATCTTTTAAAAGTTTGCCCTCAACTTTGGCATTGTTTTTAAAGTCATCTGTGGTTTTGAAAATGAATGCTTCTCCTGTTTTTGAATTGTAAAGTTCAATATCATACTCATCTTCGCCATTAGAAACAAATTCTACAGCATAATAGATACCGTTATATTCAAATTGCATTTCGCTATAACAGTTTAATGCTTCGATAAATTCGTCTAGATTAGGTTCAAAAGGTTTTCCTTCGCTATAAAGTTTTTTTGCTTTATTTAGTGAGATTAAATTGGGATAAATCACATTATCTTTTTGTTCCTCTACGAAAGGGTCAAAAATCCAACCGCATTTATCACATTCGCCGCGTCCATATTGGTCTTTTAATCCGTTAGTTCCACAAACTGGACATTTGGTTGCAAACTTTCTTTTAAAAGTGCTATCTTTTCCACAAACAGGGCAAGAACCGTTGTATGCATCAACTGTTATATAATGTCCGCATTCGCACTTATAATTTGCCATTGAAAATCTTTTATTTGGCCTTACTGAAAGCATTTCGACTATATTGAAGATTTGTTCAAGATTTTCAAAATCTGCATAAATTATAAATTTATTTTCTTTTGATTGTTCAATTTTCGTTCTTGCTTCTTCCAAATTTTCAAAATTGATTTTTTCTTGATAATTGTAAAATCCATAGACAAGATATTTAAGACTTTCAAAAATTTTTATATTGAAAGACAACAACTCTTCTTTTTTTGGATAGAGTTTGATATAACCGATATAGTTTTTGTTTGTATAAACATCAAAAAAAACTTCCGTTTTTATTCCTTGCAGTTTAAAGCGAAAAAGAGGAATGGGATACAATTCATTTGTAAATTTCTCATTTATTTTTATCCTATGCCCATAATGAAAATCTAACGCGTGGTCAACACAATGACTTCCTAAAAATTTTGTCATTTTGTCTGTGTTCTCAAAGGTCGGTTTGTATAGATTGTTTAAATTATCAACGGTTTTTTTCATAATTTGATTATACCATATTTTTTTACATTTTTGAAACAAATTTGTCTTTTTTTATAGAGCTTAGCACCGTTATTGATGCCAGCCGTGAAGGGCAAATTGGTATCAAGTTAGGATAGTGTAAAATTTTTGGCATATAAACTTGAATTTGCAAAAATTGTGACTTAATATTTTTATATAAAAGTTTGTGAGAAGATTCTTTACAAACTTTTTTTGTTAAAAGTCGAAAATTTTTTATTAGAATAAGGAGAAAAGATGATATAATGGAAAAAGGACCGAGTGAATACGCAAAATATTGGACTTCTGATTACAATGAACTATATCATTTTTATGCTCACGCAGATGAGTTTGGTTATGTTTTGATAAGAGATTATTCAAAAGCTGCTGTTGATTTTCTAAATCGTGATGATGAAGATATAGAATCTTTTACAGCAAAAGATGGAAGAGTGTATAAATATGACCCTAATACAAATGAGTTATTGATTTCACGAGATGGTAAAATTGTTAATTATTTCCCGCCTATAAATGGAGAAGATTATTTTTATGGGCAATTTGACAAAGTGGGAGATTTTTGGAATTAAAAGGAGTAAAAGATGAGTAAAGTAGTTGCAAATGGAAAATTAATTGAACAAGAGCAAATCAAATGTAAGGTATGTGGCTTAGGTAATATTGCACATGATTTTGATATATGTGAATATTGTGGCTGGGAAGCTGATGATTTGCAAAATGAGAATCCTAATTATAGCGGTGGGGCAAACGATATGAGCTTAAATCAATATAAACAATTTTGGGAGAAAAACAAAGAAGACATTTTAAAAAATCTTTCTGAAAATAGATTTTATGCAATTGAGAAAGCAAGAGAATTTTATAAAGAAAATTTTGAAAAAGTAAATCTAGATTATTATAGATCGAAAGATCCTGATTATGATATAAAGATGCAAAGAGCAGAAGAAAATAGGCGAAAAAGAGAATTAGAAAGACAACAGGAAAAGTTAAATACGACTAATTTTTTGTTATAAAAATCAAACAGAAAAAATATGTTATCATATGAAATTTATAACAATAAAAAAGCGCACATTGTGTGCTGTTTTGATGATTTTAGTCACAATTTGTTCGGTGGTCGGCGTTTGCTATGCAGTCAGGGCGACAAGTTTGCCAAAACCAAATCGCACCATTGTGATTGACGCAGGCCATGGTGGCCGAGATGGCGGCACTGTTGGAAAAACCACAGGTGTGAGCGAAAGTAAACTCAATCTTGATTACGCGCTTGAACTTAAAAACCTTTGTCAGCAGTTTGGGTTTGAAGTTGTTTTGACTCGCTCCAGCATGGATGGACTTTATGACGAAAGCGCTTCCAACAAAAAGAAAAGCGAAATGGAAAAGCGAAGGCAAATCATCAACAACTCGGGCGCCGACCTTATGATCAGTCTTCACATGAATTCTTTTCCGCTCTCTTCGGCAAGCGGGGCACAGGTTTTTTACGCCAAGGGCAGTTCGCTGGGCTTCGAGCTTGCAAAAAGCGTGCAAAACGCATTGAGCCAAAATTTTGAAAACGCAAGAGATTATGTTAGCGTGGGCGACTATTTTGTTCTTAATTATTCAACGGTGCCTGCGGCTCTTGTGGAATGTGGATTTCTCTCCAACCCAGAAGAAGAAAAGCTTTTGCAAACAAAACAGTATCGGCAGGAGTTTTGCTACAGTGTGCTTTATGGTATTATCAGTTATTTCGATATGTAATTTTTTTCAAATTGTTGACAAAAATTTTTTAACTTTTTATACTTTAAGAGAGGTTACAGATGAAAAACACAAAAGGCGAACTTATTTTTGACTTGCATATGCACTCACATTATTCAGACGGCGGGTGCTCGCTTCAGCAGCTTTTTGACCGCCTCCACGAGCAAAGGGTGGTGGCAGCTTCTATCACCGACCACAATCATATCGAAGCTTATCAAAACCTTGAGGGCGTGCAAACTTACAAAATCGCGCTGGTCAAAGGCATGGAGTGCAATGTTGGCTTTAAGAGAGAGTATTATCACATTTTGATGTATGATTTCAAAGATTGCCCAGCTCTGCAAAAATATCTCAAGCTGGTCAGAAAAGATGACGTAAAATTTTTTAAAAAAGGGCTGAGGCAACTAAAAAAACTCTATCGTTTGAAGTTTGACAGAAAAAAAGTGAATGATTTTATAGCCAAAAACACCTATCTTGACAAGGTGCGACTCAACAATTTTTTGGTAGAACAAAAATTGGCCTCTTCAGGCAGAGACGCTTTTCACAAATTTACCAAGCCTCTTCCAGAAAAACTAGGCTACATCTATCCAGCCAAAAAGTTTTTTGCACTTGTCAAAAAATGTGGCGCAATCAGCATTCTTGCCCATCCAAACAAATATCTAGCCTTTTTACAGAGCGAGAAAAAACTGCAAGAGATCATCTTGCAATTCAAAGCGATGGGGCTTGACGGCATTGAAGTTTTCAACAACCGCCAAACAAAAAGGTATGAAAAGCTGCACCTAGATTTTGCAAAAAAACACGGCTTTGAATGGAGCGGTGGCAGCGACTTTCACAAAGAGTTTGGCCAGATTGAAAGAAAAAAGCCAGGACGTGTGGTTGGCCACAATTTGACAGCACAGTGCTATAGCCCAAAACTTGCCCAGCTGATTTACAAGGCTATGGAAAAAGAAAAAAACAAAACAGGGGAATAAGATATGTTGGTCATTTTGTCGGGCGTTTCTGGAAGCGGAAAAAACACGGTTATTGAAGAGATTTTGAAGTCGAGAAAAGATTTCAAAGTGTTTCGCTCCGCCATCACCAGAAAACCTCGAGAGGGCGAAGAGCAAAAAGGGTTCTACATTTTTCTTTCTGAAAAAGACTTTCTCAAAAAGGTGGAAGAAGGGGCTCTTTTTGAATACGAATTTTTGCATAACTCATACAGAGGCATCTTGAAAGAAGAACTTGAAAAGGCTCGGCAAGACAAACAGCACCACTATATTCGCGACATTGACGTCAAAGGCAATCAAAAGTTGCGAAAATATTTTGAAGGCAAAGCTATTGCCTCCATCTTTTTGGAAGTTGACGACAAAGAATTGGAGACAAGGCTTAAAAACAGAGGGGAAAGCGACGAGCAAATCAAACTGCGTCTTTCAAGGGCGCCAATGGAGCGTTCGTACAAAAAAGACTATGACCTTGTGATTGAAAACAAAAATTTAAAGCAGACCGTCAAAAAAATTTTAGATTTTGTTGATGGGCGCTTTTGAGTTTTTTCCGCAATCTTCGACATAGTTTGGCAAAAACCAACTATGTCTTTTTTTTCATCTTTTTTTATAATAAAGGCATGGAGATTTTATGAAAACAAAGCTTTTCTTTTTTGCTCAATTTCTTGCCTACATAATTTTATTTTATGTTTTGAATCTTGCCTCTGTTGCAGGGCTGATTTATCCCTTTTCGTTTGCCATGCTTTTTGCTCTTGCTTGGGCAAATCAAAAGGTTTGGCTTCTGTCGCCAGCCTATCTCATCGCAGCTTTGGCCAGCCAATTTTCTCTTCAAAATGCCATCTGCGCACTGGTGACGATTTTTGCTTTGGTTTTGCCTTACTACGTTCATGTTTTATGCAAAAAAGGCATGAAAAAGTGGGAGCTTTTTCTGGCTCTGTCAATCAGCCAAACTGCCAACATCTGCTTTCAGGCTTTGGGCGGGGTTAGCCCAGCCTTGATTGTGGTAAGCATTGTCACAGCCCTTGCCTTTTGCTACTGCGCAACCACGATTTTTGAGCCCTTGCTTATTCGCGGCACTGCTTTCAAATTTTCCAGTTTTGAAATAGTTTGTGCCTGCATTTTATTGGTGGCCTTTTCCTCAGGGCTGAGCAATTTCAACATTGCAAACTTTTCTTTTTTAAAACTTTTTGCCTGCTTTTTAATTTTGGCTTTCATCTACACCTGTTCAGCGCGAACAGGCTTGTTTGTGGCCTCTCTTATGGCCTTTGGCAGCATGATTGCTTCAAACAATCCTTTGTATTTTGCGCCCCTTATGCTCTGGGCTTTGTTTGCCAGCATTTTCACCACAAAAAACAGAATTTTTTCTGTGATTGGTCTGGTGGCAAGCGAGCTTCTTTGTGGATTTTATTTCAATCTTTACTATAGTTTTGGCTTGATTGAAATTCTGCCGGTCTTAATTTCCTGTCTATTCTTTTACGCCCTTCCTTCAAAATGGTATCAAGAAGTGGGAGCCCTGTTTAGTTCAGGCGGTCAAAAAATAGCTGTAAAAAACCTTATCAACCGAAATCGCGAAATGCTATGTCGAAGGCTTGACAATCTTTCGCAAGTGTTTTTTGAGATGAACTCTGTTTTTAAAAAACTGATCAAAACAGAAATGAGCCCCGAGCAGGTAAAAGAGATGTTGTATAACGAACTTAGAATGTCAATCTGCAAAAACTGCCCAGAAGAAAAGCATTGCCACCGCACCTTTTCAAACGACACCAGACAGGTTTTTGAAGAACTTATCACCATCGCTCTTGAAAAGGGCAAGATAACAATCCTCGACCTGCCAAGTTATCTTTCTTCGCGTTGCGGCAAAGCTAACATGCTGATCAGTCAAATAAACACCTTGACTAGCCAGTATAAATCTTACAGTCAACTTGTTGGCAATGTTGACACCAGCAAAATGCTGATTTCCGACCAACTTGCGGGGGTGGCAGGGTTGATGAAAGACCTGTCAAAGGAGGTTCAGCCCATTCTTTCTTTTGACGGTCGCAAAGAAACTGAAATTATTGACGAACTTGCCTTCAACAACATTGCCTGCACAGACGCGGTGGTGTATGACAAAAACGCGCGGACAATGATGGCCTCACTTGTTGTGCGAGATGAAGACGTGACCAAAACAAAACTGCAATCTGTTGTGTCAAAAATTTGCGGAAACAATATGGCTATTTTTGAAACCTATCCCTCCAGCAAGGCAGGGCTGACAACTGTCAATTTGAAAACAGCACCAAGATTTGACTGCATTTTTGGCATTGCTCAACAAAACAAATCGGGCTCGTCTCAATCGGGCGATTGTCACAGCGTTGAGCGGCTTGACGGCGACAAGTTTATGTTTGCCATATGTGACGGCATGGGTAGTGGGGCTCAGGCAAAGGAAAAATCGGAGACGGCCATTGGTCTTGTTGAAAATTTTTACAAAGCTGGGTTTGACAACGAAATAATATTATCTTCTGTCAACAAACTTCTCAACCTTGAAAAGGATGAAATGTTTTCCACTATAGACATTTGCGTGGTGGACCTTAAAAGCGGTATTGCCGATTTTGTGAAGATGGGGGCAACTTCATCTTTTGTCAGAAGTCAGGACGGTTGCAAAGTGCTTGAAAGCGGGGCGCTGCCTATCGGAGTGATTCAAGACGCTCAGCCATTGGTCAAAAAAGTTGTGCTTTCCGAAAAAGATTTTATCGTGCTTTCAAGCGATGGGGTCAACGATGCCTTTGGCAGCGACAATGACTATCGCGATTTTCTTTTGACCATCAAAACCACAAATCCGCAAGAGTTTGCCAAATGCGTGATTGACAGGGCTCTTGCAAACAACAACGGCTATGCTGTTGACGATATGACTTGCCTTGTGGTGAAAATTTTTTAACCCGCAAAAATCAAAAAATCAACCAAAATTTACAAAAAAAGGTGAAAAACTGCTCAAAAACTGCAAATTATCTGTTTTTTTCAGTTTTAACTATTGCCTATGTGCAATTTTTGGTGTATAATATGTTTTGCAAAAATGACAGGATTTTAAGGAGACAAAATGCAAAACAGTATCGAGGCTTTTATTGAAAAAACCAAAATGATTTCGCCTGGCGATGTGATTGGCGTGGGGTTTAGTGGCGGGAGCGATTCTATGGCGCTTCTCCATTTTTTGGCCAGCAATCAGCAAAAATATGACATTGAAGTGGTTGCCATTCATATTGACCATGAAATAAGAGAAAACAGTTATGTTGATGCCGACTTTGCAAAAGAAAAGGCAAAGGAACTGGGCGTGAGGTTTTATAAATTTCGAGTTGACGCTCCAAAAATTGCAAAAGAAAAAAATATCAGCATAGAATCGGCTGCAAGAGAAGCACGCTACGGAGTTTTTAAAACTCTTCTCAAAAAAGGCCTTGTTGACAAAATTGCTCTTGCTCATCATATGCAAGACCAAGCAGAAACCATTTTGATGCACATTTTCAGAGGCAGCGGTGTTGCAGGCGCAAAAGGCATGGAGCCTGTCAGAGAAGGTGTGTATATCAGACCAATGCTGGGCACCACAAAGCAAGAGATTTTGCAATATATTGAAGAGAACAATCTCGACTACGTCAATGATGAAACAAATCAAGACTCTTCTTACAATCGCAACTTTATTCGAAACGTGATTATGAAAAATGTGCTGTCTCGGTGGCCAAACGCAGTCAAAGCCATTGCTTCGTTTGGGCAAGCGGTCAGCGAGGACGACCAATACATCAACAAAAATCTTTTTGCAGACGCAGTTATTGTTGACGGCGATGAAGCAAAAATTCCAACAAGCTATTTCTTTTTTGACAGGCCGCTTATCACTCGCATAATTTTCAAAGCGTTTGCAAATATAGGCATTTCAAAAGACATTGAACGAAAGCACATCGACATGATTTTAGAGCTTGCAAAAATGGAAAATGGAAAGCGCATCAGTTTGCCTTTTGACGCTGTCGCCATCAAAGAGTATGACTATATCGCCCTTGTCAACAAGCATAAAGAAGAGCAAGTTTTGTCACAGCCTTTCAAATGCGGTGAGTTTGAAGTCAAGGGGTTTGGCACAGTTTGCATCAAACGCGTCAAAGATTTTCACGCAAAGCAGGGAGTGCTTTATGTGGACTGGCGAAAAGTTCCAAAAACTGCAACTTGGCGATTTCGACAAGAAGGGGACGTGTTTGAAAAATTTGGCGGCGGAAGAAAAAAACTTAAAGCCTATCTTATCGACAAAAAAATTCCTCTTCGCACTCGCAACCTTTTGCCTGTGCTTGCGGATGGCAACGAGGTGTATGCCATTGCAGGGGTTGAGATTTCTGACAAGGCAAAAGTTGAAAACGTGCCAACTGCTTATATGATTGAAGTCAAAAAAGATTGAAATGTCAAACAAAAAAACTAGCAAGGCAAATTGCTAGTTTTTTTCTGGACAAAATTTTTGCTTTACAGTTTGTTCTGGTGCGGAAGATGAGAGTCGAACTCACAAGGTATTGCTACCACAGGTACCTGAAACCTGCGCGTCTGCCATTTCGCCACTTCCGCATATTAAATTGAGAAACATATTTTATCAAAAAATATATTTCGTTTTCGCGCAGGTTTCAAAAC
>CALVTE010000012.1 GCA_944360075.1 uncultured Clostridia bacterium
CCCCTGCCACCTGAGAGCATTTTCAATTTCTCGTCTGCCCTCTTTCAAAATTTGGGCAAGCATGCCTTCACTGGCATTGACCACCAGCCTGTCGCCGTCAATTGAAACATCTGTTATGTCGCCGCATGCAACATGAAGAGCAACTTGATGATGTTCTTTAAGAAAAAGCACCACCTTTCCCCACACATTTTTTACGCTAAGCGAGCCGTTTACGTGCTGTTTATTCAGTTTTTTTTTGCATCTTGACCAAACATTGCACAAATGCTTAAGCTCTCTAGCAGCAGCCTTGGCGACAAGGTGTAACGCAGTTCATTTTCAGCCCCTGCAAACACCTGCATAAAATCGAGAAGTCTGTTTTCATCGATATCTTTTGCTTGCACCATAAATTTTTCAAAAACTTCTTGAGGCAGCACCAGCAGTGAGTTTGGGTCTTTGGCCGTGCTGCAGATAAGAAGGTCGCGCGCGTGCTTTGCAAGGTCTTTGACAAAAACTGAAAGATTTTTTCCTTTTTTGTCAAGTTCTTCGCAAAACTGCAAAACGCCGCCAATGTTTTTATCCTTCAACAGGTCAAAATATTCAAGCAAAAGGTCGTAGTCGGTTGTGCCCAAAACTTTTAGCACGTCTTCTTTTTTTATCTCTCCGTTGCTGTATGAAACAATGCAATCGGCGATTGACAGGGTGTCGCGCACGCTGCCTTCTCCACTTTGAGCGATAAGTTTTAAGGCTTCTTTCTCGTATTTCACCCCTTCCTTCGACAAAATATCTTCAAGCAGCCACGTCAATTTGTCAACAGAAAGCAGGCGAAAATCAAAACGGATGCACCTTGAAAGAATTGTTGCCGGAAGTTTGTGCACTTCGGTTGTTGCCAAAATGAAGATAACGTGGCTTGGCGGCTCTTCCAAAGTTTTTAAAAGAGCATTGAAGGCGCTGTCCGTGAGCATATGCACTTCGTCGATGATATACACCTTGTATTTTGCGTTGATAGGCAAAAACTTGACTTTTTCTCTTAGCTCTCGCACATCGTCAACTCTGTTGTTGGAAGCGGCGTCGATTTCAATAACGTTTATGTCGCTTTCTTTTTCCAGTCTTTTGCAACTTTCGCATTCAAGGCAAGGTGAGCCGTTTTTGTTGTTAAGGCAGTTGACTGCTTTGGCAAAAATTCTTGCCACGCTGGTTTTTCCCACTCCCCTTGAGCCAGTAAAAAGGTAGGCATGAGCAAGTTTGCCGCTTGCAATTTGGTTTGCAAGGGCTTTTGTGATGTGCTCCTGCCCCACAACTTCTTCAAAAGTTTTTGGGCGATATTTTCGGTATAACGCTAAATGTTCCATTTTTCTCCTAGCCTATTTTAATTTGATTTTGCTCTTTTGTCAAATCATAGCGTTTATGATTTGCAAGAAAACCGAGCTTTCAAGGCTTGCTCCGCCCACCAAAATACCATCAAGCCCTTCAATAGAGGCAAATTTTGAAATGTTTTTTGGAGTGATTGAGCCGCCATAAACAACGCGAATTTCTTGAGCTGCTTTTTTGGAAAAATCTTCTTCAACCACCTTTCTGATTGCTCTGACAGCATTTTCAATTTCTTTTGGCGATGGGGTTTTTCCTGAGCCTATTGCCCAAACAGGCTCGTAGGCAATAATCAGATTTTCAAGTTCGTTTTCATACAAACCTTTAAGCGCTTCTTCAATCTGCATTCTGAGAGTTGAAAGCGTTTTCATAGTGTTTTTGTCGGCCAGACTTTCGCCAACGCACAGAATGATTGAAAGACGGTTTTTAAGCCCATTTTTGATTTTTTTGTTGATGATTTTGCTGTCTTCTTTAAATTTTGCGCGCCTTTCGCTGTGACCAACAAGCACATGGCTGACACCAGAGTCGGCCAGCATTTTTCCACTGATTTCGCCAGTGCAACCTTTTTCGTCATCATCACAAAGGTTTTGCGCCCCCAGCGAAATCTCTCTTTTGTCAATCATAAATTTGGCAATAGAAAGCGAGGTGTAAGGCAAAGCCAAAATCAAATCGGTTTTATAGTCTTCATATTTTGACAAAAACGAAATAAGATACTGCTTTGTTTCTGATGGTGTTTTGTTCATCTTGAAATTTGCAATCACAATTTTTTTCATCTTTCACCTCACAATTTTATCTTTTCTTGAATGACGTCAATGCAAGGCAAAGACCCTTGCTCGATATATTTTAAGGTTGCACCGCCGCCAGTTGAAATAAGGTCAAACTTGTCTTCATAGCCCGCTTTTTTAACGGCACTGACACTGTCGCCGCCGCCAACGATAGAGTAGGCGTTTGAATCGGCAATGGCTTTTGCAATGTCAAACGTTCCTTCGCAAAATCTTGAGTCTTCATATTTGCCAAGCGGCCCGTTCCAAAGCACCTGTTTTGCCTTTTTTATTTCTTCACTGAAAAGTTTTATTGTTTTTGGGCCAATGTCGTAAGCAATCATGTCATCAACAAGTTCTTCAGAAACAAAAGGTTTTCGTTTTTTTGAGCCTTCTTTTAAGCAAACATGGTCAACCGGCAAAACAATGCGTTTGCCAAGGCTTTCGGCCACCGTCAAAACATCTCGAGCATAGTCAACGTTTTGGTCATCAACAAAACTTCGTCCAACAGCATAGCCGCTTGCCACCAAAAAGGTGTAAGCCATGGCTCCGCCAATCAATAGCGCGTCCGACACCTGCAGCAGTTTTAGAATAAGCTTTATCTTTCCGCTGACTTTTGTCCCGCCGATAACGACCACGAAAGGTTTTTTTGGGTTTTCAACTGCTCCAGAAAGAGCAGAAATTTCTTTTTCCATCAAAAAGCCGATTGCGTTTGGCATCAGCCTTGCAAGAGCATAGGTGGTGGCGTGCTCTCTGTGCGCCACACCAAAAGCATCATTGACAAAGATGTCACCCATCGAAGCAATCTTTTTTGCAAAATTCATGTCGCAATTAGCTTCTTCTTGATAGAACCTGACGTTTTCAAGAAGCAAAACGTCGCCGTTATCCATTGACTTGATTTGCTCTTCAACTTCTTTGCCCACCACTTTGTTTGAAAAGAACACCGTTGTTGGCAGCAATCTCATCAAAATAAGTGCGATGGGCCAAAGCGATTTTCTGATTTCAAAACCTTTTGGGCGGCCTAGATGAGACATAATCACCACCTTTGCCTTTTGCTCTATCAAATATTTGATAGTTGGCAGCGATTGCATAATTCGTGTTGAGTCCAAAATTTTTCCGCCCTCATCCATAGGCACATTAAAATCCACACGCAAAAGAACAACTTTGCCTTCCAAATTCACCAAATCTCTAACCGTTCTTTTCATAAATCCCCCTAGAATTTAATTTTACACTTTTTTGCCTGTTTTTCCAAACTATTTTAGCAGCTGTTGCAAAATTTGCAAACTTTGCTGCAAGTTGCCGCTTGTGGCAATCTCCGCCCTTTTTTCGCTGGCGCCTTGCACCCCTTGCGTATACCACAAAAAATGTTTTCGCATATATAAAGTCAGCCAGCCTTCGTCGTAATACTTTCGCAAAACTTCGAGATGCTCTTTGACCACCTGCATTTTGTCGCCCTTGAATTTTTTGCCCATCACTTCTTGAAACACCCAAGGTCTGCCTTGCGCACCCCGGCCAATCATAACCCCGCTGACGCCCGTTTTAAGCATGTTTTGATAACTTTTCTCATCCACCACATCTCCGTTGCCGACAACTGGAATAGACAGACTTTGGCTCAGCCTTGCAATGGCCTCATAGTCCGCCTTGCCGCTGTAGCCTTGCTCGACAGTTCTCGCGTGAAGAGTGACAAAACTTGCCCCCGCTTCTTGACACATCCGCCCAAACTCCAAACTTTTATCGCTATTTTTGCCCAGCCTGAATTTGACTGAAAGTGGCCTGCTTGAGGCTTTGACACACTCTTTTATTATCTTTTCAGCCAGCAGAATGTTTTCCATAAGCGCTCCGCCTTCGCCATTTTTGACAATTTTTGGAGCAGGACAGCCCATGTTTATATCAATAATGTCGTATTTGTCGAGCAAAGGGTTGAGAACTGCTTTTGCCATAACAGAAGGCTCATGGCCAAAAATTTGCCCAATCTTGACCTTCTCTTTTGGCGAAGTGATGGTCATAAGCACCGTCTTTTTTGGGTTGTGCATCATGGCTCTTGCCGAAAGCATTTCGCTATAGCAGCCTTCAGCGCCAAAATTTGAACAAACTTGACGAAAGCCCACGTCGCTCACTCCTGCCATAGGCGCCAAAAAAAGATTTTTTTCAAAGTCTATATTGCCAATTTTCATGCTTTTATTTTAGCAATAAAATTGTTTTTTTCAAAACGAATATGCGCTTTTCTTACATTTGTCTTTTTGCTAAAAGCGGTTTGATAATCTTTGCCAAAAGAGGCATAATCAGCGCGATATATACCGCTCCGCCGCCAAACACCGCAAAAACCAACCCCCAAATGTTGCCAAACAAATTTAAAAGCAGCCCGACCAGCAAAAACATGATGATGCAAGATAGCAGCACCAGAAAAAAGTCATAGAAAGAAACTTGAAACTGCGCCCCCAGCTTTACAAGTGCAAAAAAGCAAACCGAGCCAGCAAGGAAAATGTTTGAAAGTGGAAGAGCAAAAATGTTGACGCTATTTTGCACCGCCAAAGTGAAAACCAGCAAAATTTTTACCAGGCTGCCAAAAACGCTCGCAAACATAGAAAAAAGATACTGCCCTTTGGCTTGCAAAAGGGCCAGCAAAAATTGCATTAAGCCGGTCAGAACAGTTGAAATTCCGCCGATATAGGTCAGTTTGACGGCGTAGTCAAGATAGTCTCCGATAAAAGAAGGATAGATGATGGGATACAACACTTTTGCCACAGCGGCTATGCCAAAAACAAGAGGAAGCAAAACAGCCCACAAAATCGAAAAACTTTTTGAGATAATCTCTCTTTGCCCCCTTTCATCTTTTTGCGAAGAAAGATAGGAAATTTTGGGAAGAAGACTCATGCCCACCGAAAGAGAAATGATAAGCGGAAAATTTAGCAGCGCCCCCACAACGCCAGAATGCAGGCCATAGAGAGTGGTGGCTTGAGCCTTTTCAAATCCCGCCTTGACCAAAAGAGAGACCACGAAAAGAGAGTCGAGTGCGTGAGTGAAAGGCACCACTGCGCCCCCAACGCTTAGCGGCAAAACGGCGTGGAAAAACTCCCGTCCAACAGGCTGTGCTTCCACTTTTGTTTTATACCTGACAAGCAGCACAACGCCAAGATAGCAAAAAGCAAGAAATTCGCTGATAGTAAGCCCTAAAAACGCCCCAAACACTCCGCTTGCCACTCCTGCAGTTGCAAAAATTTTGGCAAACAGCAGACCAAAGCACAGTTTGACGGACTGCTCGATAAGCTGACTGATAGCGGTTGGCATCATGTTTTCGTAGCCCTGGATTACGCCCCGATAAACGCCAATAAGGCCGCCAAGCGGCAACAAAAAAGCCAGCAGCATATAGCTGTAAGAGCCTTCTTCTGCCCCTTGCAAAGAAGAAATCTGCTTTGAAAAGAAAGCGTAGCACAACCCCAAAATCAAACTTAGCCCTGCCGAAAAAAGCAAGGCAATGCGAAAGTAGCCATTGATTTTTGACAGCTGCCCTTTTGCTCTTGCACTTGAAACCAACCTAGACAGCGAATTTGTCACTCCGCCTGTGACCAAAACGAGCGAAAGAGAATATATAGACATAACCATTTGGAAAATGCCTATACCTTCAATCCCGATGATGTTTGTGAGCGGAAGACGAAAAAGCGCACCAAAAATTTTGCAGATAAATCCGCTCAGAATAAGAAGAAAAGCACCCTTGCCGACACTGTTTTTCATAAAAATATCTTGTCAAAAGCAAAAATTTTTATGCAAAGGGTATTTACAAAAGCAAAAAAGTGTGATAGAATAAGATTGTAAAATCGCAAAAGATAATAAAAGGAGTGGTTATGGCAGGTAATTTTGAAGCTTTAAAACTGTTTTATGATAGAGATTATGAAAAATATTCAGCCAATGCCCTTGCTAGAACAAGAGGCAATAATTTGATTGCTTGCAGTGCTCTTGCAACCTATCTTGACACAGAAGGGCAAAAAGAAGCTAAAGCAATGCAGGGGTATGGCTTGCCTGCAAATGTTGAAAATTCAGGTGAGACAGAAGAATATTATAAAGCATTAAAATTTTTTAAAAACAATTATGAATACTTTTCAACAAGTCAAGCAATGATCAAACTTCGCGATCTGTTTTCTTGGGCTGATAATGATGAATACCGAAAAGTCGTTGTTGACTGCTATATAGGAGAAAAAAACACAAGAAGTTTGATGAAAAATATCAAAGATATTGATCTTCGAAAAATTGCCAATTGCTTTGCAAAAGAGGGCAATTACGCAACAGGAAAACTTAAAAACAAAGGCGATTTGCAAGAAATCGACAAACAAATTGCTCTCTTGTTTGTCACATGGAAGCAAGATATAATAAATTTTTACAACGAAAAGCATCCTGAAGAACACGAAATTTAAAAATAAAAAATTCGCAGCCGTATTGCTGCGATTTTTTTGTCAAATTTCAATTTATATTGTGATTTCCGACTGATCTCCAACAATCACATTGCTGGCATCCTCTATGTTTGATCCATCTCTTTCCCGCTGAGCTCCAGGAAGATCTTCTGTGTGTTCCGAGGCAATTGCCTCTGAGTCTTGACCGATCTCTTCCTTTATATCATTCATTACCACATCATCAACTTTATCTTGCGATTTTGTTGAGTCTTCATTTTGCGATTTTAAGTCTTCTTGCTTTTGTTGACCATTAGAATCATTTTGCGTCGATTGTTGGCTGGAAGAAATATTTTCTGCTTCTTTTTGAGCGGGAGTTGTTTTTTCCTCATTGTTATTTGGCGAAATAGCCACCCAGATTGTTTTCTTAGATGATTTGCTAGAAGCTTTTTTCCCTCCCTTGGCACTGCCAAACTTGCCGGCTGCAGCACTTTTGAATTTGCCGTTGTCGCCCCAGCCATAATCCTCTTGCTTTGTTTCTGCTTTCTTTGCCGCAGGTTTTTTTGTTGAATCTTTTTCATAAAGCATGGCCTGTGTGCTTTCTGAAACATAGAAAGGTTTGTTGAATTCTCTACTCAATTTTTCAAGTTTGCCTTTGCCTTCGTCAACCTTTTCAATGCCGCCAAACTCGTTTATCGCCTCGTCCAAAAGCTCTTTTGCCTTGCTGTATTTTCGATTTGGCAAAGAGTCTTCAAATTGACTTAATTTTGCATTATATCGTTCGATTATTTTCGCCCCTAGCTCACCATAGCCTTCCAAAATCGCAAGCGCTCTTAAAACGAAAAATTGACTCCCCATTTCGTAAAGATCTTTCCAATATAAATATTCTTCATTTTGCCAGTAAATCCAAATATTCAAATTCGGCACTTCGTCGTCGCGCATTGTGACGGCAACGTCTACAAGATTGAACCTTTGGCGAACTTTAATGCGAAAGTCGGCGCCGTTTGCATCGCTGAAGCTATCAAGCAGAGTTTTTATGGTTTGATCATCAACTTTTTCAATGATAAACAAACTTGCTTTCGCGTTTGCATCTTCATATTCAATTTCGACTTCAAAATTAAAAAGAACTTTGGCATAACGCACTTCTGCCAAAAACCCTTTATCATCTTCTTCTTGAATTTCTTTTTGCACTCGAACAAGGTCTCTTCTGATGTCTTCTTTTATGTAGTATTTGCCGTTTTCATCAAACTGCCCCATCAAATGAAATTGCAAAAAAAGCATTTTGTTGTTTATCTTTTGATAGTCGATAAAATCTATTTTGCTAAGCAAGATGTCTTTTTCGCCAAACACTTGAAACAGTTTTTTCTCTTCTTTTTTTTCTTCGGGAAGAGCGGGCTTTTTTTCAGAATCTTTGTGTTCTTCACTGGTTAAAAAATATTTCTTTTTTCTTCCCATGTTCCACCTCGTAGAAATTATACCACAAATTAAAACAATCTGCAATTTATTTCTTTAAAAAACTTATGCAAAAAGGTTTCTCTTTGATAGCATTTAAGGTTATTCCATTTGAAACGCACTTGCCATTGTGATTGAAAAGGCAGTCTGCTTTGCAAAAAATGCAAAGGGCTTTGCTGTCTCGCTGCGGGGCAAACTCAGGCGTTTTTTCAAACAGCTTTTTGCTGGTGTCTGGCGGTTTTTTGTTTGGGTCGCTTTCAAAAGTTTGGCAGACCACCTTTGAGCCTATCAAAATCTCTTTTGCTTTGCAAGTGAACCTGTCGTTGTGCGCACAGGTTGTTTTTCTGCATCTTATATCCATACAAAACTCCTTTATTCAACTATTGCCAAAAAATTGACAATATAAACGAAAATTGCTACAATATTTTCAAGGAGAGAAAAATGAAAGTTGTTTTATTAAAAGACGTGAAAGGCACAGGCAAGAAAGGTGACATCAAAGAAGTCGCCGACGGATACGCAAAAAATTTTCTGCTGAAAAACGGCTTTGCCAAAATTGCAAATGCTGCTGCTTTAAGCGAAAACGCACGGCAGAAAGAGGCTGAAGAGTTTCACAAAGAAATGAAAAAGCAAGATGCCATTGCTCTGGCTGCAAAACTGAAAAATTTGAAGATTGACATTGCCATAAAATGTGGCGAAAACGGCAAAATGTTTGGCTCAATCACTTCCAAAGAAATCTCTGAAAACCTAAAATCCTTGGGTTACGAAATTGATAAAAGAAAAATTGAATTGCCTGAGCCGATAAAAGCTGTGGGGCAATATCAGATTTCCATCAAACTTCATCCTGAGGTTTCCGCTAAAATTGAAGTTGAAATTTTGGCGCAATAAAAAAGCATGACTCTTGGTCATGCTTTTTTGTAAATTTTGCCATTTTTTCAAATTTTTTAAGCATTTGCAAGTTTTTCCGCCCTGTCTTTTATAGTCAAGGCCTCAATAAACTGGTCGATATCTCCACCCAAAACACCATCTATGTCGTAAGAACTTAGGTTGACTCTGTGGTCTGTCACCCTGCCTTGCGGATAGTTGTAAGTGCGCACTCGTTCCGAACGGTCGCCCGTGCCCACCTGACTTTTTCTGTTTTGTTTATACTGCTCATCTTGCTGCGTTTTGTAAAAGTCGTAGAGTTTTGACCGCAAAATCTTCATGGCCTTTTCGCGATTTTTCATTTGCGAGCGCTCGTCTTGACAGGCTACCACGATTCCTGTTGGAATATGGGTGATTCTGATGGCGCTCTCGGTTTTGTTGACGTGCTGTCCGCCCGCGCCCGAAGAGCGATAAGTGTCAATCTTCAAGTCTTTTTCGTCAATTTCAACGTCAACATCTTCTATTTCTGGCAAAACTGCCACTGTTGCCGTTGAGGTGTGTATTCTGCCTTGACTTTCCGTTTCAGGCACTCTTTGCACTCTGTGAACGCCGCTTTCATACTTAAGCCTGCTAAACGCGCCTTTGCCTTTGATTGAAAAGGTGATTTCTTTTATTCCGCCAAGTTCGGTCTCGCTTAGCTCAAGCACTTCGTATTTCCAGCGATGTTTTTCCGAATAAGATTGATACATTTTTGCAAGCACGCCTGCAAAAAGTGAGGCTTCTTCTCCGCCCGCCCCTGGTCTGATTTCCACAATAACGTTGTTGTCGTCATTCTCGTCTTTTGGCAACAGCAAAATTTTGACTTCTTCACAAAGATGTTCAAGGCTATGCTTAAGCGAGCCGATTTCATCATAAAACATCGCCTTAAGGTCGCCATCTTTTTCTTTTTGATATTCGCTTTCACACAGTTTGTATTCGTCAAACATTTTTTTCAGTTTTTCATACATTGCCGCAACATCTTCAATCATCGACCTTTCTTTTGCCTTTTTGCGCCACTCGCTGTTGTTTGCAATAAGTTTTGGGTCGGCGATTTCTTCTGTCAGCAAATCAAATCTTTCTTTTGCCTTTTTTGTTTTTTCAAGCAAACTTTCAACCAATTCTTCCATAAACTATCCTTTCAATATTATTATAATCATTTAAAACCTTTATGTCTATAAAATCGCACGCCTTAAGAAGAGCTGCAACCTCTTCAGCCTGCCCTTGCCCCACTTCAAACAATAAATAGCCTCCTTTATAAAGGTGTTTTTTTGCGTCTTTGGCGATTTTTCTGTAAAAATCCAGACCGTCCTCCCCGCCGTCAAGCGCAATTCTGGGGTCATAGTCTTTGACTTCAACTTCAAGTTTTTCAATATCGTCACTTTTGATATATGGTGGGTTTGAAACAATCATATCAAATTTTCGCCCTTTTTTGAAGGCAGAAAAAAGATTTGAATGCACAAATTCAATCTCTGCGTTGTTTTGTTTTGCATTCGATTGCGCCACCGTAAGCGCCGCCTTTGAGATGTCGCTGCCGCAAACTTTTGCCGAGCAATTTTTTTTTATCGCAATGGCAACAGCCCCCGACCCAGTGCACAAGTCGAGCACCGTTTGCAGTTTTTGTTTTTTTATGATTTTCAAAGCTTCTTCCACCAAAAGTTCAGTCTCTGGCCTTGGCGACAAAACCTTTTTGCTCACTTCAATATTGATGCCATAAAAATCCACAAAGCCAAAAATGCTTGAAAGAGGCTCCCCCTTTGCCCTTCTGCAGCAAGCGGACAGAATTTTTTGCTCTTGCTCTTGCTTAATTGCATAGATGGTTTTCAGCTGCGCTCTGCCAACATTCAAAACGGTGGCAACAATCCATTCCATATCACTTTTTTCATAACGCTCAGCTTCTTTAAGTTTGGTCTGCATTTCGGCAAAAACTTTGGAAAGAGGCACTTGCCCTTCCGCATAATTTTGCTCTGCTTCTCTTTCAAGTTCGATTTGCGCCATTTTGCCAACCTCGATTTGCGTTATGTTTGGTCTGCGATAAACAAGCCAAAGAGTGATAAAAGCAAAATCTGCCACAACTTTTGCTTTGCTTTTTTGGATGAGGAACAAAATTTCATAAACAACACTCTCAATCAGCAAAAGCAAAGCAAGGTTGATGAAAAAATCTGCTGCCCAAGACAAGTTTATCGCAATAAAGGATAGCACAAAAGTGGAAATAAGACAAACGTTTACAACAAAGTTTAAAAAATTCAAAGCAGAAGGCTTGTTTTTCTCAGACAATAATTGCTGCCCTGCAAAATTAAATCGCAGCAGGCTGTGCATAAAAGGAGAAAGCCTTAGAATGGCAAAGCAAAGATAAACCACAGCAAAGCGCAAAAGTCCAATCACAAAATTTTGGAGAAGTTGGCTGCTGCCCTGCAAAAATTTTTGAACAAAAAGGTTTGGCAAAAAGCCTAAAACCACAAAACTAAACAAAAAGGCAAACATAGCCAAAGCAAAAAGCAGCAAAAAATTTGAAGCATAGACAAAATTTTGTGCATTTTTGTAAGCCTTGTTTTGCCCTTCTTCGCTCCTGACATTTTCTCTCTCTTCCAAAAGTAAGGTTTTGACATACAAAAAAATACCCACAAAAAAATATAGCAAACCGCGCAGAAAAACAATATTCCACCCCTTGCCTTTTTTGATTTTCTTGCTCACCACCTGCTTTTTTCCATCACTGTTTATAAAGGCGAGGCAAAGTTTTTCGTCTTTGACAAGGCCAAGGCCGTTATTGAATGGTATCACAAAATTTTTCACACAAAAATTTTTGCCAAAAAAAACCAAACTAAACAGCCAAGGCCAAACTCTTTTATTTTTCGCTTAAAAAAAGTTTTTCAACAAAAAAACTGCAAAGAGTTTTGCAGTTTTTATTGTAAACCATATTTTTTGTTGAATTTTTCAACGTTTCCACTAGCGTCAACAACCTTTTTCTTGCCTGTATAGAATGGGTGACATTTGTTGCAAATATCAATGCTCATAGTGTCGCCTTTGGCAGTGGTTTTTGTTTTGAAAGTGTTGCCGCAAGCACAGGTTACAGTAACTTCATGATATTCTGGATGAATTTCTTTTTTCATATTAACCTCCTAAAATTAGTCTCCCACATAAGGAAGAAGAGCCATGTTTCTTGCTCTTTTGATTGCTGTGCAAAGTTCTCTTTGGTGACGAGAGCATACGCCCGTTTGTCTTCTTGGAAGAATTTTGCCTTTTTCAGTGATATATTTGCGAATTTTTGCAACATCTTTATAGTCAATCACTTTTTCGCCAGCAACGCAGAAAGCGCAAACTTTTTTCTTTGAAACTTTGCGGTATTTTTTTACTGGTTTTTCTTCAACTTTTACTTGTTCGCTCATTGTTTTACTCCTTTTAATTAAAATGGCAAACTGTCGTCATCAATTGGCTCGAGCTCAGCAGTTTCTTTGTTTGCTGGTTTTGAAGGCGCAGCAGAAGCGTTTTCAGTTGCTTCAGCTGGCTTTGTGCCCAAAAACTCAACATCGTCTGCAATGATATCTGTGGTGTAGCGTTTTGTGCCGTCGCTTGCTTCATAAGATGAATTTTGAAGTCTGCCAAAAACGCAGCACTTTGAGCCTTTTTTCAAAAATTTGTGACAGTTTTCTCCAAGACCTCTCCAAACCACGATGTTGAAAAAGTCTGCTTGCGGGCCATTGTCAGAATTGCCAAATCTTCTTTGAACAGCCAAAGAAAATCTGCAAACTGAAACGCCGCTGTTTGTTGTTGTAAGTTCTGGATCTCTTGTAAGATTTCCAATCAACATAACTTTGTTCATAATTTCTCCTTATTCGCATTATTTTTTAACAAAAATTTGTCTAACAATGCCTTCTGTAATATTCATGAGTTTTGCCATTGCGTCAACTTCGGCAGGGTCAAATTCAATGTTCATAAGCACATAAAACCCTTCGTTTTTGAAGTTGATTGGGTAAGCAAATTTTCTCATGCCCCACTTATCAATTCCCAGAACGGTGCCTTTTTTTGTTTCAACATAAGAAGAGAATTTTTTGATCAATTCTTCTCTTTTGTCTTCTGGCAGGTCAGCAGAAATGATATACAGAACTTCATACTTATTCATACATACCTCCTTTTGGACTAAATGGTCTTTTTGTTTTCACAAAAAAACAAGGACAGTTTTTTTACTGCTATCGCTATGATAGCATCAAAAAAATATTTTGTCAAGAAAAAAATGCAAAGAAAACAAAAAGCGGACTGATTTTGTCCGCTTTTTTGCAAAGATTAGCCGTTTGCAAGCTCGTCAAATTTTTTCTTCTTGCGCTTTCTTGCAATCACAAAGGCAAGAATGAAAATCAAGGCCAGCAAAATCACTCCGCCTGCGATTGAAAGAGCAATCCACAGAGCATTGTTTGTTTGCATAATCACTGCATCATCTCCGATAACCCAGAACAGCCCGTTGTAAGAAGGAGATGGATTTTCGTAGTCTTGATAGAAAGAGGTGTTTTCGATTGAGTAGTCAGCTAGGTCCATCACTCCGTTGAACGGATTTGTTCCCGTTCCGATTGGCTCCCAATATTTTCCTTTAAAATCAAGGTCGGCAGTCAAACGGTAGTGGCAATTTGCATAAAGCTCTCCGTTTTGATTTGTGATGCCGTTGTTTACTGCCCAAGCAACAAAGCCCATATCTTTTTCGCTGGTGATAAGGTAAGGCTCTTGCTGCGTGCCATTGCCGGCAAGCTGTTGCGACCTTGAATCCTCATCGCTCCAAACCATTCTTGTAAAATCGATGGTGATCTTGTAAGGCTGGTTGTCTTGGAAAAGGATTGCCAAGATGTCGCTTGAAATGTCAACTCTTCCATCAGCAAACACTTCCATCACGCTTTGGCTTGCTTGACCAAGAGAAACAACAATATCTTGCACTTTGTAGTTTGTGCTTGGCGAAATGTTCAGAGTGATTGTTCCGCCGAAGAGCAAGTCTTTAATAACGCTGTCTCTTTCCACAACATCATTGAAAACAATGCTGGTGCCGAGTCTGTAGGTAAATCTTATTGTTGCATCGTCAGCCACAACGTCTGTCATTGGCTTTCCGTCCACAAGGAAGTCGAAGGTGAAGGAGATTGGTTTTTGGTTTGATATTGGCCTTATAACAATGATTCCGCTATGAACAACCGAGCCTTCTTCAAGGTGTTGTGCGCTTGCGATATATTTGTAAAGGTCTGTTGCTGGGTCAAGAACAAAGTTTGCGCCAGCAAACTCAATGCCGTAGCCTTTGTCTGTTGAAAGTTTCATTTCAACTTTGTCGCCGATTCGAACGGTAAACTCCTCTTCAAAGGAGGCTATTTCTTTGTCGTTGACAAAAACTTTCAAAACTTTGCCTTGCTGGAATTGACTTAAGTCAACTTTCATGCCAACTTCTTCGCCTTGGAAGCAGGCAGTCAAGTAAAGTGGATGATCGACAATTCCCAAATCAAGTTCATATCTGCCGTTATTGAATGTTGCCGAAGATGCTGGGTAAATATCGCCGTCAGTCTCTTTCCAGTAAAGGAAGGAATAGCCCGGATTTGCTTTTGCAACAAGAACAACTTCAACTGTTGAATCAAAGGTGTCGCCGCTCACTCTTTGGCCGTTTTGCATCAGATATGCCTCTCCGACCAAGCTTGGGTCCTCAGCGTTGTTGCTTTCAATCTCCATTGTGAAATATGGCAGATAAACAGCTTGAATCAAATATCTTCCTTTTGCAACTGAAGAAATGGTCAACTCTTTTGAAGAATACTCGGTGGTCTCTTCGCTGTCCAGGTTAATCACTGCCCAGTGCGAGAATTTGAAGCCTTCAAACTCAAGCGCCAAAAGTTGAAGATTAAGGTTTTCGTTTGCCGAGAACTGCCCTGTCCAGATATCGTCAGGTTTTATCCAAACGGTTGTCTGTTCAATGTTGACGATAATATCAGACAGTGACAAACCTTCTTTTGCTTGTTTGAGAGACGGTGGAATAAAGTCGATAGAGATCATTGCTTGATCGACAGGCCAAGCTCCGTAAAGAGTGAAGGTCATGGTTTCTGGGTCGTAGTTGTCGTTTGCAACATAGACGGTTCCGTTTTGAATATACGGACTTTCGAGCCAAGGCCTTAATGCAGCAAGGTCTCTGTCAAAATATTGTACGCCTTGTCCCAGTTGTTTTGTGTAGTAACCTGTAAGTCCAAAGCCTTGTTTGGTCTTTTTCAGCCTGCCAAGGTCTTCTTCAGAAAGTGAAGAAAGATCCAGCGGCTGTCCATAGACAACATTTTCAAGTGTCACAGGCTGATTTGGATTTACAGCAGCATCTTCGTCGTCAATATAGAATTGAACTTTGTATTTTATTGGTTCTGCAACAATTTTGATTGTGATGTCAGAGCTGATGTTTGATATTGTCAACGATGAGGTGTAGGTAAAGCCGGTTGTCAAAAGGTTTGCGCTGTTGTCTACAACTTCTCCAGGAGTGATTGTAGCGCCATCGCCAGTAATCAAAAGTTTGACATTGCCTTCTTCCGCCACCATAGAGTAGTTGAAGTTTGTTGAAAGATTAAGCTTGAGTGTTCCGCCCGTCAAAACCACTGCGGTAAATTTTTCTGAGTTGTTTCCGCTAGGGCTTGTTGGAGAAGAAGAGCCTGTTTCGTCCATCAAAATTCTTCCAGCAAGAGCGGCGGTGGTTTTTCCCTCTTCTGCAACAGTGACAAAGCTCACTTCAACACGCTGCTCTTCCGCCCTGAACACACCTTGCAACAGCGAAAGGTTTTGCGCTTGTGAAATTTTATAAATTGTTTTTCCACTAGCTGTGATTTGGTCTATGGTTGCCGCGCCCTTTTCAACGCTAAGCGAGAAGCTGTAGCCGCTGTTAGCCTCAGCCCACAGATAGAAGACTTGGTCGGTGTAGGTGCGCACTTGATAGTTGATGCCTTGGTTTAACTCCCCTTCGCTTGGAGTGAGATAGTTCTCCTCTGCAAGTTGGTCTCCATGTTCGTCAACAATGTAAAGCTTTCCGCCTACCTCCAAGCCTTGATAGTTTGTGAAGTTGATTTGAACAGCAACTTTGACGTCAACGAAAACTTCGCTTGCTTTGAATGAAGCTACAAACGTGCTTTCAGCTTTAGGGTCAACGTTGAAGCTATATATTCCGTCAGCAATCTCTTCGGTAAGGTCTTGCTCTCCTGCCATAAACTTGTCAATCTCATAGCCTTGGTCTGGGTGGAAAATCACTTTGACCGTTGTGCCCACAAACAGGGTGATATTTTGAGTGGTTTCTGCCTCCACCACAAAAGCTTGAGTCAGCTCGTCGTTTGCGCCATAAATTTCAACTTCAAGTTGACCATGGCTTCCGCTTGAGAAGGAGTAGTCTTGTGAGTTATAGTCAAATCTTGCTTGGAAGGCCAGATTGCCAGCTTTGAGAATTTGACTGCTCTCTTCGTTTGCCTGGAACTCGTATTCTGCGCTGTCGCTTATAAGTTCCTGCCCAAGATACCAACCGATAAACCTATAGTCGTTGTTTGAAACAGTTGCCGACAAGGTAACAAAAGAGTCAAACTCAAGGTTGTTTTCGCCATCTGGAGAAACGGCTGCGCTTCCGCGAGTTTCTTCGCCATAGTCTTCAACGCTGACTGTGACGGTGTAGGTGCGATTTGTCACGTCAAGAGCAAGAGTGAAGTCTTCTGTTAAGCCAGAGATAGTTCCGCTAACCACCCAAACTTGGTCTGGGTTGAAGCCTGCAATCTCGCTGTGAGAAATTGTCACGCCCTCGGCCTCTGTTGTGAGTTTTGCATTTTGATAGCCGTATTTCAAAATCAACTCAAAGTGCAAGGTTTGCCCTGCAAGAGTTTGATGTCTTCCATTTTGCAGCGCGCTTGTTTGGTTGATGGAAAGCTCGCTTGCATAGTCTGAAAGTGATTGGTCAAAGGTGATGGTCACAGGTTTTGCGTCCACTCTCACAGTGATGGTTGCATCAGCTGTGAAGCCTGACCAAGTGATTGTCAAAACGCTTTCGTTTTCAGAAATGCTTTGCTCGATTTTTCCACTGCCCGAAAGAACAGCTGCATTTGCGTTGAATTTGAAGCCTTTTCCGGCCGTGATTGTGATTTGAACAGTTGTGTCTGTCAAGAATTTGAGCTCTTCGCCTTCAAACTCCTCGCTGTCCACTTTGAAGTCAATGCTTGCAACTTTTGAATAGTCGTAATTCAAAGTCAAAGCGTTTTCGTTTGGCACTGCCACAAAGTGAAGAGTTGAAGCGGCATAAACTCCGCTGATTGAAACAGGGCTGGTCTGTCCGCTGAGCGTTCCATAGAACTGCTCGCTAGAAATTGAGAAGCTATAGCCTGCATCGGCAATAATTTCAATTTGCCATGTTTCGTTATTTAAAATTTTGTATGTTTTTTCAGTAAGGTTGACGCCATCTTTGCGCACTGTCAAATGCGGGTCAATAACAATGGTCAAATCAAACTCGCCATAAGACCACTGCGCTGTAAAGGTGACTTCGTTGCTTGGGTCAATCGTTGAGAAAAGGGTGTCTTTGGTGTAAGTTTTTCCGTTTTTGTCTTGATAGAAGAAAACCATACCCTGTCTTGTTGGCACTGGGAAGTCTTGTTTTCCTTCCGGCAAAGTGATGTCCCCGCCAAACACAGCGGTTGCATCAAAGTTTTCGCCCTCTGCAAAAGTTCCGCCCTGCCCAGCATCAAAGTGGATGGTGTAGCTCTCGCCCTGCCACATTGCTGTCAAGTTGATTGTTTTGTCGCCGTCTAGAACTGAATAAATCTGGTCGATATAGTCTTTCAACGTGCGATTTTCGCTTGCAAGAGTGATGTCATGTTCGCCGTTGTCAAAGCAAACAAGCAGATATGTGCCGTCAGTCAGCACAATTTTTGGCAAGAAGTCAAGAAGAGTGGTCTGTCCGATTTCGGCATAAACAACGCTCTTGTCTTGCCATGTTGAAGATGTTTCAACAATTTCAACCCCTTCGATTTGAGGGATGGCCTTGTCAATCACAAAGTTGATTGACACAGACTGAGCGGTCACGTCAATAGTCAAATCTCCGCCCAATTCAACAACGCTGATTTTTGCGCTGTTGCTGCCAATGCCATCTTCCAACTTGCTTGTGTAAGTGCCAGAGATGGCAAATTCGGTGATTTTGTAGCCAGCCGAAGCATTGACTGTCAAAGAGAAATCTTCATAGTAAAGGATGGTGTAAGTTGCGCTGCCAGTCGAAATATCGCCTTGACCTGCTGTCAAATTGCCGCTTGGCTGCGTGATAGAGGCAAGGTTTGCGCCATTTATAGTCACAACATAGGTTCTGCGCTGCCAGTTTGGATAAACTTTTGCTTCAGCCCCTTCAGTTTTTGTGATAACGCTTTCAATAAAGGCTGCAAGATTGTCTTTTGTCAAAGTCTCAAAAGAGCCGGTTGAAGTTTTGTAACTATAGCCAGTCACTTGATAGCCCACACGCTCAGGTTTAAGCCAGCCATTTAGAATTTGGTCAAGGTCGGCGCTTCCAGCAAATGGGTAAGCCACCGAGATAACTTCGCTGCCGTTGACGATTTCTTTGTCGCCGTCAATAAAGCCAGCCTCGCCCTCGTTATCGTTTGGCAAGTTTTGTGTGCAGTCGATTTGAAGCTGCACTGTGGTTTGAGTGATAGAGCCTTTCACGTTGTCAGTCACTTCGTAGTTATCTTTGTCTGTCCCCGACAAAACAATTTTCACTTTAAGGTCAGAGCCGTAATTTTTTTCATAAGCGCTTGTGCTGTCAATTTCAACAAGGTCGCCACTTTCAATGTTAAGCCCTTGCCAGCTGATGT
The DNA here is from genome assembly GCA_944360075.1 of uncultured Clostridia bacterium. GTDB lineage: Bacteria > Bacillota > Clostridia > Christensenellales > UBA1242 > Caccovivens. The sequence continues at coordinate 18,652 of CALVTE010000012.1, forward strand.
TGCTTGGCAAAGTCATAGTGCCATCATAAGGTTTTGTGATGACGGTTGAAGAAAGGTCGAGCGTTTTTGTTTTGATCTCAACTTGCAAAGCTCTGCCTGCTGAGTCGGTGCCATTAAGGCCGGTGAAGTTTGTTGAAGCAAAAACAAAAGTCAAAGTCTGGTTGCCCACTTTAAGTTTGAGCGCTGTTGAATAAATACCTGTGCCGCTTGGCGTTATGCTTTCAATGCTCAGCCACTGGTCTTGAGCAGAAGTCAACTCGTAAGTGAAGGTGTCGTTGATGCTGATTGTGACCTGTCCAAGAATGCCAAGCATTTGTTCAAGGCTGGTATCCTGCCCAATCTGCCCATAAACAAGGTTTGAAGCATTTTCAACAGAAATTTCAACATTTGTCACTTCTGCTGGAGTGATTGTGCCCATAAATTCTGGGTTTGCAATCACATAGTTTGTGCTTTTTTCTCCGTTTATGACAAGCTCGGTCAGCGCTTGCTGCCCAGCGCCTGCTGCTGCAAAAGCACCTGTGATGGTCAACCTTTCGCCTTCAACCTCGCCTTCGAAATCGATTGTTGTGTGGTCAGTAAACTCTGCAGTCGCGTCAAACTCTTTTGAAACAGTTTTGAGTGTAAGCGGTCTTTGATCGATATAGAAACTGCCGTCAGAGCTCTCGCTAAACCCTACAGACTGGAAGTCGTCATTTGTCAAGGTTACGCTAAGCGCATAACCTTCAGCAAGATAATCAGTTGCGCTTGTTCCGCTTGCAAAAGCAACAGAAATTGTGCTTGCAATGACATCTCTTGCTTCTTTTGCAATTTCATATTCTCGCCAAGAGCCGCCTTCATCTGCAACAGAAATGCGAACTTGAACTTCTGTTGAAGCAACAACGGCCATGCTTCTTAATGCTTGCAGCAGGAATTTTCCTTCTGAATAAACAAGGTCAAAGCCGTCAACTGCCTGCCCGTCATATGTGAAATGAAGTCCATTTGGCAAAGTGATGACAAGTCGTCCGTTTTCATTTTCAGCGATTGCAAAGTCTGCATCAAAGCCTACATCATTTAAAACATAATTGTTGTTGTCCATTTCATCGACAATTTGAGGCTTTGAAAGAGGGTATAACCCTACAGATTCACCTTTATTAGTTCGGTCAAAGCTTAAAACAACTGAATCGTTTTGATTTTCCGCAATCGTGATTGTGTCAGTTATTGGATCTGGATCGTCAGTTCCAACCAATTTGCCAGGATCAATTTGACTGTTATAAGAGGATAATTTGATAGTATATTGATCTATCTCAATGGTCTGAGTAAGGCTTGCCGACTCTGCCGCCTGCAAAGTCACATACTCTTTAAAGATATCCCAAAGCACAAACTGAACGCTGTATTCTCCTGCATTGAAGAATGCGTTTCCGTTTGCATCTTCTGGATGTGGAGTTGTAATTTTTATATAGAAAGGAATCGCCGTTACTGCCCCTGCAACAGCATTTTCCCATGTAAGTTGCTGCGATGGATCTGCGTTATAGTAGACAGTTGCAACAGAAAGATATTGTTCAAGCTGTGCGATTTCAGAAATTGTTGAGGAGCCTTCATCCTCGTGCCGTCCTTCCCAGTCATCATACGAAATATTTGTGAATGAGAATGACACCTCTTGATCAAGCGCCCTGTTTGCAAAAGTCAGACTTGGGTTATCTGTAGTCATATTGTTTATTTCAAAAACATCTTTGACTACCGATATATTAAAGTAAAGCGTTTTAGTTTTTGTTTGAAGCCCTTGAATTGTATCGTTGTATTGATACGACACAACAATTTTGTATTGTCCTGCATTTTCAAAGGTTGGCACCCCTGCTTCGTTAAGATATGGATAGAGTGCATGTGTTGCTGGGAATGATTTTTTTTCAAGCTGAATGTCTCCTTCGGCTTCAATCTTGTAAACTTGATAATATTCTGCGTAAAATGGTTCTCCGATGAGAGATGCATGAACCAAATTCTCTTCAAAAATTCCGGTTACTGTGAAGGAATCTGGCGTGCCCAAAGGCGAAATTGTTATTGTTTCTTTGCCTTCGATAATTGAAATATCAACATTTTCAGTCAAATTCCATTTTGTTTTAAGGGTGGCGGTTGTGCCGGCTGACGTTGTTTTCAGGCTTGTGGAGCCTTGGCCGCCTGTCACTTCAAGTCCGCTGCCGTCTGCTTGATAGCCGCCAAAAGCAAGCTCGCCGCTATTGTCGCTAGGGTTTGCAAGGCTATAGCCTGCACTGCTCACAAACAGGGTTTGAGTTTGAGGGTCAAGGTCAGAAAGGTTGAAATCAACGCTGACTTTGACAACATCAGTGAAAACTGCATAAGTGTTTTCTTGCCCGTCAGATGAGTAGGTTTGAGAAATGGTTGCGTTTGGCAAAGTTGTGCCAAAAAGGTCGCCGCCAATGGTGTTTTCGTTGTTCTGCCAAGCAATCAGCGCCAAAGTTGGCTCAAGTGGGCTGCTGACAGTCACGTTGTAAGTCAATGCGTTTGAGCCGATTGCATCTTGATTGACAAGCACTGCCAAACTGTAAGAGCCATTGCCGATGATTGTGAACACAACAGTTTCGTCAACCACATGGCTATACTGCGACTTGTTGTTGATGACAACAGGGTTGCCGCCATAGGTTATGTTTGAAATTGTAAAGGTGTTTTGTCTGCCACCTTCTCCCCAGCCTGAAGTCAAAGCGGTCAACGCGCCATTTGACGCACTTTGATAGCGAGAAGAATAGCGGAATTCTTTGACGGTGTAACCTTCGCCGCCCAAAACTTCAAAGGTGCTGTTTGGCGAAATTGCCCAGTCAAAGTTGCTGGTCACCTCCTCCCCGTTAAGAGTTATTTTCAGCCCATCGATTTCAAATTTTTCATGGTCAGTTGTCGGGTCGCCCGAACCGGTGTAAACTCCGATTGGGTTGCTGTCAGGAGTGAAGACAAGAGTGAGTTTGTCAAAGCTGTAAGTGAACTTATATTTGCTGTTATCTTCCACGTTGAAGGTGCCGTTTGTCACATTTTGAGCAACAGTTTGCACCAACCCGTCAGCATACAGCGCGCTTGAAGACTCAAACTCAATCTCCGCCACCGACCTAACGATTTCTAGCCCAGTGGAGAATATTACGAAGTTGTCTCCTGAATCTTTTTCAATATGGTTAAACCAAGATTCAAAATCTCCATAAATACCAAAATCCAGCTTGAAGCCGTAGCCTGCTTTAACCGAGAAATTATTTGTGGAATCTACAATAATTATTTCATGGTTTCCTTTTTCAATCTCCTGCACCATTGTTTGTCCAAGCTCGTCTTGCTCAGTTTTCTCGTTTCCGTTGATGTCATATTTCGAACCGATAATCGTTCCAAAAGATGAGCCAGGTGCAGCCAAATAGTCTGCTGTGCCTGTATAGTAAGATTTTAATGCTATATCTGAAATTTTTATTTCATTTTTAATCATAGATATTTCAGGCAAATCGTAAACAAGATTATACGTCTCGTTCGTCAACTCGTCTCGAATTAAAACAACATAGGATAGTTTAAGAGTGTTCGGATAACCTTCTCTTTGGAAAACGTTAAAGAGATCTTGATACGGCAAAACGTTTTTGCCTCCATAAAAACTGCCACTCGGAACATCTTTTGTTGTGTAGAAACGCGCTGCAACTTCGCTGTCTCCGTTTGGGAAAGTGCGGCTCGCGTAGTTTGTTGTTATCAGTGCAAGACCTTCGGAAATAGACCAATACGACGGATCATAATAAAACTCATATTTCTTGCTTGTCACTTTGTTTGGAGTGGTAAAGGCTTCTGTCTCTGTCAGTATGATTTGGTTCTTGACGGAATTGCTGTTTGCATCGCGGGTGAAAACAGGAACAAGGGTGGAGTTTTGCGTGAGAGTATAGTTTGCTTCTGCGTCAAAGGCTTGGCCAGCAAGAGTGTAGCCGCCAAAAATGTAGCCCGACCTTTCCACTTGCACTTGTGAAAGGTTTGCCGGCTTGCTGCCATAGGTCACGTTGACATATGTGCTGCCGGTGCTGTCAGTGCCGCCCTGCTCTGGCAAAGTGCCTTGTTTGAGAGTCACGGTGTAGTATTTGTTTGTTTGAATGTAGAGTTTGTATACATTTGCTTCAAATTCTGTCAAGATTGAAAGCTCAGCGCTCTCGGCTGCTTGATAGAAGTTTGCCTCAGCAATCAATGCTTTGATGTTGTCAAGCGAGAGTGTGAAGGTTGAAAGTCCCGTCTGCTCGGTGGCGCTTTCGCTGTTGCCGTCAATGGTAAAGCCAACAGGAGTGTGCCCCGTTGTTTGAACACCATTCACGCTTTGAGTGCTTTCTTGGTTTGTGTAGGTTGCAAAGTCTGTTTTTGCCTCAAACTTGATGGTCTGACCAATCGTCATTTCAAGAGTTGTGCTTGAGTCGATTCTGACGCGATATTGCACCGCCGTAAAGGTTGCGGTCAAAGTGATTGCGCGGCTTTTTTCTTCATCAGTTGCAGCAAAGCCCGTCCAAGTGTGAGTGGTTGAAGCTGCAGAGCCTTCCCACAGCAAGTTCCAATCGTTGTCGATAAGACTGAAGGTGTGGTTGTTGATTGTGCCCTTCTCGCTTGTCCATTCAGCAAAAGAGTAGCCAATATTTTTGTATTTTGCGGTGCTGAGCTCGGCCGGACTGTCGCCATAAGCATAAGTTGGCGCAGAAATTTTTACTGCATCAGTCAAGCCCGCTGTGTCAGTCAAGCCATGGGCATAAGAAAGGGTGATTGTGCGCTTTTCAACAAGAGGGTTGACTGTGATTGTCACAGCAGTCGAGCCGTTTGCCGCAGCCGCCTTTTCTGCAACAAAGCTTTTAAAGTCGCCGTTTTTCAAAAGCTCTTCGCTCGAGAAAGTGTTGATTATGCTGCCGTTTGAAAGATACCAGCCAAGCAAGTAGTAGCCGTTTTCGATTGCGATTGAACTAAGCCCGCTGCCACTTGTGATCACAAGGCTGCCTGTTCCGCTGGCGTCATATTTGACTGTAAACGATCCATAAACGCTGTTTGTGTTTGGGATTGGTGACTTGTTGCTGTTCAAAACCAGTCCTGTAAAGTTGACAGTCATTTCTTTTCTGGTCAGATTGATGGTCAGTGTGGAGTTGTAAGTGCCCGGAGCGTAAGTGAATTGGAACTGCCCTTCAGCAAATGTTCCGCTCACTTGACCCGTGCCGCTGTTGCCCACTTTGGAAGCTTGCCAGCCCGTTGTGTTGCTGCCAAGATCGCTGCCCACCACGCCGACTGTATAGCCAAGCCAAGTTGCCGCATTTTGAGCAAGAGTGAGAGTGTAAGTGTAGGTTTGGTTATAGTCAAGAGCGGTCACTTCTCCTGTAAAACTCACAAATTTTTGTGCAGTAGCAAGGTCGAGTTCTTGGCCGTCAAGAGTGTATTTTATATTGACGCCGTAAGTCAATTTTTCTGGATAGAAAGTGATAACATAAGCAGGCTGGGTTGCGTCGCCCGAGAAATTTGTGAAAGTTTGAGTGATGCTGCCATTTTCAGGCGGCACACTTGCGCCCGACACGCTTTCGATTTCAAAATAGCCATTTTCAGCAAAAGCGAGAGTTGTTTCAGCCGTCATTGAAACTTGGAAGGTGTTTTTCTCTAAAACTCGCTCACTGATGTGACCCGAAGTTGCAACCACGGCAACCCTTTTGCCTTCTGGAACGTTGTTTGTTTGGTAATACTGACCGTTATCACCGATTTGCACAGTGATATATGTCAAAAGCATGTTGACATCCAGTTTGATGACAAAATTTTGAGCACCTAGGTCTGGAGTAAAGCTGTCAACTGCAAAGGTTTTTTGTTGGTAATAGCTGTTGCCGCCAACAGTGGTAGCCGTCCCTTCAGTAACCTCACATGCAAAGCCTTCAACGGTGGAAGAAAGAATGTAGTAATCGCCCGTTGAAGAAATTACAAGGTCAAAACTTTCGCCTATTTTTGTAGTAATTGTTTTTGCTTCCCAGTTCAAACTTGTTTGCGTAGAGTTGTTTTTCAAACCAAGCTCGGCATCTTCGACGTGATCAAGTCCAGTGCCCTCGATTGAAATGCTCTTTTCTTCTCTGCCAAACAGCAGCACGATTTCGCCGCCAAGGTCGACTATATTTTTTATAGTTATAGTGTATATATTATTTTTATCTTCATCTTGTTGGTTTTTCACGTCAATGGCGATTGGAGTGTAGGCATCATAATAGCCGCTGTTGCCAACCGTGTAAGCTGCGTCCATTCCCGTTGAATTTGGGAAGAAGGTGTAAGTGCCTTTGTTTGAATTTGTGACTGCTGAAGCTGTTTGCCAGCCTGTTCTGGCGGTAAGATTGCTGCCTACGCCCGCTGCTTGGAAGGTGTAGCCATTTTTCAAAGTGAAAGAAATCACAACATCTTGCCCCGCAACAATCTGTGTCAATTCTGAGCAGTTTGACTCTCTTGCGCTCATTTCGGCGCCTGAGACTGAAAGGTCTGAAATCGCGTTGTTTGCATTTGAGTTTACAAAAACTCCGCCTTCATTTTGGTCTGCCCCAAAATACAGAAGTCCGGTCAGATTGCTCTTTGGGTTTTGCCAGCCCATATACACAGTGTTTCCGTCTGCTGCGTAGTATGTAGAATATGTTTGCAAAGCTGTAAGGTTGAGTGTTTTGTCGCTGTCTTTGTCTGCGTCAGCATAAAGTGTGTATGACTGCTCGCCCCCTGTTTGGTTTGTAAAACCTTGTCTTTCTATAGGATTGTTTGCCACCACCACATTCCATGGAGAGTCATAGCCAACACCTGAAATAGTTTTTGTTCTGCTGCCATAGCCGTAGTCATAGCTAACGGTTATGGTCGCCTGCTGCCATTCAAGCGTGACAATGCCGTCTTCGCTAAGTGAAGGCTCGCCAATGACAGCCTTATATCCCGTTCTCAAAGCATAAACTTTCGCGCCTGTAGCATCCTCGCGAAGCACTGGCTTGTCTATACTATACAGAGGGATGTTGTTGGTGTTTTCGTCCGAATTTTTCGCGTCAATTATTTCCACGTTGATAACGCCACTATAGCCTGTCGAAGTGACATCAGAGTAGGCAACTCGAACTTGCTGAGACTCTTCAGCTGAGCCGAGTGAATAATTTCCGTTTGAATAAAAACCAGCGCCAACACCTTCAACTGCAGAAGGGTCAACTTCCACGCCGGTGGCAAAGTAGGTCGAATAGCCCGTTTGAGCATCCCCTGCAAAAGAGATTGTGCTTTGCATATTGTCTTTGGTTGTGCTGCTAAACAAAGGAGTCTTTCCGTCTAAGCTTGAAGCATAAATCACTTTTGTTGTGCTCAGAGAAGAGCCGATTGAATAATGCTGCCCAGAGCCGCTTTGAGAAGATTGGTCAACACAGTTGATCACTTGGCCATTCCCCTTGAGAGAGCCAACAACAGCGCCGATTGTGAACTCTGACTGGTCAATTATTTGCGACAAAGCGAAAGAGCCCGCAACTTTAAGGTCAACAACCGAGCCTGTAACCACGCCAAACAGGCCGAGGTTTTTGTCTTCGGTGTGAGAAGCCTGAGCAATCGTTATATTTGAAATGGTATGTCCGTTGCCAAAGAAAACCCCGTTAAATGGGTTGGCAGTCGTTCCGATAGGTGTCCACAATTTTCCACCAAGGTCAATATCGGCGGCAAGATAAAAGTTTCCGTTGATAAAATCGGTGTCGGCACCCTGCCCAACCATGTAGGCAACCATTCCAAGGTCGTCGGCCGTGTCAATAACCATGCACTCCACCCCGTAATGCTCTTCTTTCGTTATGTCGGAGGCATAAAGGGAGTTTTCCGCCCAAGTGTTAGTTTTTTCGTTTGAAAGTTGCTCGCTGCCACTTTCAACACCGCTTGCATTGGTCGAAGCATTAAAAATGGAAGCAAACAAGAAAACCGCCCCCAAACTTAAAATGACCAAAGCAATAAAAGAAATTTTTTTCAACGACTTCAATGACATACCCTATCTCCTTTATTCGTTCAATTTCTATTTTGTTTTTTAATACATATATTATACCCTTTTGTTTTGACAAAAGCAAACAAAATGCTCTGATTTTTCGACAAAATTTTGCTTTCGAGAATTTTTTATTAAACATTTTTCTCTTTTGATTTTTCGGCGAAAATTTGCATTTTTGCTGATTTTTTTAATATTTTTTTGCGTTTTTTCGCATTTTTTCGTAAATTTTTTCAAAATTGATATAAATTTTTCTTTTTTTTAAAAATTTTTTGTGTTCGAGTGGCCTTCTTTCTTGACAAAATTTTGCCATTTGCTTATAATGTTTTCTGAAATTTGATTGAAGGCAATTACAATTTCAATAAAGGTAAAGCATATGAAAAACATTATTTTGACTGGCGATAGGCCAACAGGCAATCTGCACATCGGGCATTATGTTGGCAGCCTTAAAACCAGAATTGAACTTCAAAACCAGGGCGATTTTGAGCAGTATTACGTGATGATTGCAGACACTCAAGCCCTGACAGACAACGCAAACAATGTTGACAAAGTCAAAAACAACATTATTCAGGTTGCAATCGACTATATTTCTGCTGGAATTGACCCAAACAAAGTTTGCATTTTTATTCAATCGATGGTGCCAGAACTTTTTGAGATAACTGCATATTTTATGAATTTGGTGTCAGTTTCTCGCCTCCAACGCAACCCTACAATAAAAGATGAAATCAAACAAAGGGGCTTTGACAAATCTCTGCCTATCGGTTTTTTGAATTATCCCGTTTCACAGGCGGCTGACATTCTTGCTTTCAACGCAAACATCGTGCCTGTTGGAGAAGACCAAATACCTGTGATTGAAGTGACGAGGGAAGTTGCGCATTCTTTCAACAACTGCTACGGCCAAATTTTCCGAGAAGTTAAAGGCCTGTTGCCGCAAACAAAAATCTGTGCAAGGCTTCCAGGGCTTGACGGCAAACTAAAAATGTCAAAATCGGCTGGAAACTCCATATATTTGTGCGACGACGAAAAAACGGTGCGAGAAAAAATCATGTCGGCCTACACTGACCCGGGGCATATCAAGGTTTCAGACCCAGGAAAAATTGAAGGCAATATTGTTTTTGCCTATCTCGACGCTTTCTGCAGAGACGAGCATTTCCAAAAATATCTGCCAGAATATCAAAATCTAAAACAACTCAAAGAGCATTATAAAAAAGGTGGCCTTGGAGATGTTAAGGTCAAACTGTTTTTAAACAGCATTGTCAACGAACTTCTATCTCCTATCCGCGAAAAAAGAAAACAGCTTGAAGAAAACATTGACGACGTTTACCAAATCTTGTTTGACGGAAGCCTGAAGGCAAGAGCCGCCGCACAACAAACCCTTGCAAAAATGAAAGACGCTATGGGGCTTGACTACAAAAAACTTCAAAACAAATAAAATATTCAAAAAATTAAAGAAAAATAGCAAAAAATTCACTTTTTTTTGCTATTTTTTTGATTTTTTATCTATTTTTTATAAATTTCAATTTACAAAAAATTTTAAAAGATTTTCAAAATTAAATATAAAATCTTTTATCCTTTATTTTAAAGGCTTTTTCAAATTTTTCTCTTTATTTTTTCTTGTATAGTCAAAATTATTGAAAAAAATCATAAATAATTTTTTTAAATTTTTCAACATTTTATAGATTTTTTGTTATTTTTATTATTTTTGCATCAATTTTTTCGTTAATTTCGGTGCAAGTCACAATCGTCTGTGTTTTTCTGGTAAAATTCAACAGTCTTTTTCTTCTCTCATCGTCAAGTTCGCTGAACACATCATCCAAAAGCAAAATAGGATATTGTCCCACCCTGTTTTTGTTGCATTCTAGCTCTGCCAATTTGAGCGACAAAGCCACCGTTCTCTGCTGACCTTGCGAGCCAAAATTTTTCACTTCTTCCCCATTGACAAACAGCGCCAAATCGTCTCGATGAACGCCTACCGTGGTGTAACCAAGTTTATAATCTTTTTCTAGATTTTTTTCCAGATATTTATACATATTTTGACCAAAATTATCTTTAAAATCGCTTTTGTATTCAATTTTAAGGTTTTCGCTACCGCCAGAAAGGTATTCGTGCGCCTTCTGCGCATAGGGTGTCATCTCTTCAACAAACGCTTTTCTTTCTATAAATATTTTTTCAGCAATATCGCACAAACTCCTGTTCCAAATATCTATCGTCTCTTTCACAACATCCAAATTGCCGCTGCTTTTCAAAAGTTTGTTTCGGCTTGCCAAAACCTTTTCATATCTTGCCAGCAGATAAAAATACCTTTTGTTTGTTTGGGAAATTGCAATATTTAAAAATTTACGGCGGTCTTCTGGGCTTTCTTTGACAAGTTTAAGCTCGTTTGGAGAAAAAAACACAGCGCAAGTCCGCCCTAAAAGCTCTCCAATCTTATGAATTGCCACCCCGTCCACTAATACAGTTTTCTTCCTTTCTTTGTTAAACAGAATTTTTACCGACAAATCGCGATAACCATTGAAAAAATCAGCCTCTATGCTGGCACTATCTTCTTTCCATTTGATTAAATCTTTTTCCTTGCCAGTTTTAAAACTTTTTCCGATCACAGCATAAAAAATCGCCTCAAGAACATTTGTTTTTCCTTGAGCATTTTGACCAACCAACACATTCAATTTGTCGTCGAATTCAAACACTTTGTCTGAATATGACCGGAAATTTTTTAGTTTTAATTTTTTTATTTTCATTTTAAATATTATATCACAACTTGATTTTTTAACCAAAAAAAATAGAATTATTTTATTTTTTCTGCTGAAAATTAAACAAAATCATGATTTTTCTTTAAATTTTTTTTATTTTGTGTTATTATATGATATATACAATATATTAAAAGGAAATGTTTATGGGAAAAATTATTGCTTTTGCAAACCAAAAAGGTGGCGTTGGAAAAACAACAACCTGCATAAATTTGTCTGCCTATATCTGTGCAATGGGCAAAAAATGCTTGGTTGTCGATCTTGACCCGCAGGGCAATGCCACAAGCGGTCTGGGAATTGACAAAGACAGTGAAATGAAAACTGTTTACGACCTAATTTCAGGCGACTGCTCATCAAGCGAAGTGATTCAGCACACTTTGCTTGAAAACCTTGACGTTTTGCCTTCTACTGTGGATTTGGCTGGCGCTGAAATTGAGATGGTTCAAATGCCTCAACGGGAAAAAATTATCAAACAAATACTGGATCCACTGAGGGAAAGTTATGATTTCATAATGATTGACTGCCCACCGTCTCTCGGTCTTATCACGGTAAACGCTCTGACAGCTTGCGATTCAGTCATCATCCCAATGCAGTGCGAATTTTATCC
>CALVTE010000013.1 GCA_944360075.1 uncultured Clostridia bacterium
GCACCAACACCCCCTCTTTCATATCTTCGCATATCTCTATAATGCCGACTAGGAATACTAAATAACCAACCTAAAAAATTCATTCCCCTCTCCCCCTTTTTTCTTTAATCTACCATTTTTTTGCTTATATGTCAAATGTTATAGCAATTTTTCCGTTTTTTTTGATTTGTTGTTTAACAGTCAATCACAGCAAATCTTTTTTGCGAGCAAGGCTTAAAAATTTTTCACTGGTGGTTTGAAAATCTTTTTGGTAAGCGTTTTCGTCATATTCAACCTTTTTGCGCTTGATTTGCACCTTGCCATTTTCAACATTTATCACCATATAGTGGTTTTTGCCAAGATCGCCCAAGCTTCCAACGCAATAATAAATTTTGCCACCGCTTTCAAACTGCCCCGGTGTGTGATTATGCCCAAAAAAAATGTAGTCGGCATCAACGTTGCCAAAAAGTGAGGCCGCGCTTTTGCTTGTGGGCTGCGGTGCAGATACGTCATCATGAATAATCCGTTTTGTGCGCCAAGGAAAGTGGGTAAAGTAAAACTTTTTGCCTTCTACGCAAAGGTGAAAATCTTTTGGCAAGGCAGCCAAGATTTTTCTGTTTTGCTTTGTGACAAGCCTGCGCTCGTAATTTATATAAAATTTTTTCAAACGTTCCACTTTGTCAAAATCAGACAACCCAAAAGCAACATAACTGTCGTGGTTGCCAAGCAAAAACACATCACCACTTTGGCAAATTTTTTCAACGCAAAGATTTGGATTTAAAAATCCATACACTGCATCTCCCAAAAAAATTCTTTTATCTGAGGTTTGATAATCTTTTGTTTTAAACAATTTTTCAAGAGCATAATTGTTGCCATGCACATCGGTGTAAACTAGAATTTTCATAGCCATATTATATACAAAAACGCAAAAAATCGCAAAAAAAATCGCAAAATTTTATAAAAATAAGCAAATATTGCTGTTTTTTGATTAAAATTGCCTTTTTTACAATTTTCACTCTTTGTGTAAAAGACAGTCTTGTATATATTCTTTTGCAAACAAAAGCGTTCTGTCTGTTTTTGAGCAAATATCTTCTATTGTCAACGGCACTTCAATATCGGGCTTTATTGCACCTACATTTTTAAAGACGTCTCTAAAATTAAAAAACTTTTCTGTATAACAAAGAAACAATTGTTCATCAAGAATAATGCGCCCACTAGGTTGCCCAAATCTTACAGTGCCTTGCCCAAGTGTTTGCCCTACAAGTAACGAAGACAGTTTACGTTTTGCATAGTAAGCAACAAATGTTCCTGATGAAAAAACTCGATTGTCGGTTAATACAATTCCTTTAAGCCTTTTCTCTTGCAAAAATTCAAAAAGTGGCAAAACGAGTTCGGAGTTCCCGCCCATATTCCCTCTTATATCGATAATATAGCTGTCTATTTGATTGTTTTTATATTTTTCTTTAACATTGTCTAAAAATTTTAAAAAATCGCCTTTTTGTAATTCGTTGCAACTAAAATAGTCTATCAACAAAATATGCTCGTCAAGAACAGCACAGTCATAAAACTTTTTACTACACGATTTGAAAGGTGGAAGATAAGAATAGTTATCAAAAAAAATGTCAGAAACAGAAGCTTTCTCAATTTCACCATTGACAAGCTCGATTTTACCGAAATCAATTCCCAAAACTTGATACAACAATGCGAAATTTAGCATTTTATTAAGTTGCACATCCTTCCACTCTTTCGTTTCGTAAGAAAGATATTTATCAAACTCCTTGCATATTTTTTCAGTTTGCCAGCCATCTATACTTTTGACTTCTAAAAACTGATCATTTTTAACAAGATAAATTTTATCGTGAAAATAAAATAAATTTTTATTCAAAAATCTCTTACCATCAGCATACAAAAATTTTGAAAAGCTTAAAAATATATGTGCATTTTTGAATTTGCTACACATCAGCAACATCCTTGCAACAAATTGCTCGTCTGAACAAGAATTGATATTACCTGTTTGCTTCAAAAATTTTTCAACACTTTTGTTGATTTGCTCTTGTTTTTCAACTGCACTGTTATCAGCTTTCACGCGTTTAAGCACATTAACTAAGCTTTTTTCAATAATTCTTGCACTTGCCGCCAATTTTTCAGTTTTTGTCAAATGTGATAAATTTTCCATAACAAGATTATATCACACTTTTCCGCTTTTTTGTATATTTTTTTAAGCAATCACAACTTCGCCGTCAATCCAGCCTTTTATAAACCCTTCGAGATTACGGCCTGTGGAAGAAGAAAAACTTGCGATAAGCTGCGCTGGCGAAATGTTTTGATAAGCATAATCCTGGTAAAGATCTTTGAGCGCTTTCAAAAATTTCCGCTGCCCCACACTTTGCCTTAAACTGTCAAAAAGCAAAACACCTTTCGTGTAAACGCACTGCACATATTCAGGCTCGGTGCCAAACTGGTCAAGCGGTCTATCCATGCTGGTGTCAACTTCTCCATTGATTTGCTGGTAGATTTGAACGAAAAATTTGTAGTTTGTCAGCGCATTTGAAATCATACTAGAATAGTTTAACCCAAATTCCTGATTATTTTCAAAAAACAGGTATGTGCTATATTCTGCAAGACCTTCATCAACCCAAGCATGGTCATACTGATTTGTGCCCACCACCCCATACCACCATTGATGCGCAATTTCATGCGCTATAACGTATTGAAAATCCTCGTCGCCGACACTGTCGCTGATCAGCACAATGCCCGGATACTCCATGCCGCCATGCACAAAATTTGACTTGACGACGTTTAAGGTGGAATAAGGGTATAGGCCAAACATATCGTTATAACTTTCAACGCACCGCCCTGCAAAATCAGCCATTGCTTGCAGATTTTGGTCGCCTTGATAGCCATAGTAATTTATGGTTGTTCCACCCACCTGAGAAGAAGCCTTTTCAAATTTTTGTGACAAAACAATGCAAAAATCTCGTATTTTGTCGCCTTGGTAAGAATATGTGGTTGTTTGCCCGCTTGTTTGGCGGTTTTTTTCTTCTCCGCTTGATGCAACTATAAAATCAGAAGAGCAACTGAAATTGACTAAGTAACAAGATATGTCGCTATAAAAAGGGTCTCCGTTTGAGTGATATGCTTGAGTGGAAAAGCCCTTGCCGTCTTCATAAACGCAGGCGATGGGATAAAAATTGCCAAGGTTTACCACGCTCTCTCCGTAGCCAAAACGATGATGAGCATTTGGCAAAGTCGTTTCAAATTCAATCGAAATTTTCACGCTTTCGTCAGGATAAAGTTCGTCAGCCAAGTCGATTTGCAAAATGTTTTGGTCTTCTCCGACAACGGAAAAGTTTAGAGGCGCTGCGCTTTGATCACTCACCTTCAAAATGTCTATCCCACCATAACTCTCGCCATTTGGAAAGGCCTTGTCAAAATTGTTTGAACTGACCACCGGCGAGTTTGAGCCTTGCCTGAACGCGTTTGGATAAAGATGAAAATATATCGATGAAAATGCGTTTTGGCTGCTGTTGAAATATTCAACTTCTTCAACTCCTGACAAAATATGCGTTTGCTCGTTATAACTTAAATCCATAGAGTAGTTGTTATAATTTTGACTTTGGCTCTCTGGCTTGAAAACAAAAGGAATTATGGCCACAACTGCAGCTATAACAGCAGCGGCAATCAACTTGATTTTGTGTTTTTTCAAAAAATTTGCAAAGGTTTTCATAGTCTAATATACAAGCCTTGCACAAAAGATATGCCTTGAAAAATTTTGGGCAAGCGGGCAAAATTGTTGTAAAATGGTTTTTTTTGTGATATTATCTTTATTAGGAGATCATTATGGCTTTTTGTAAATACTCAACTGAATACATTGCAAGTTCAAAAACCGAGATTGATAATATTTTTATCGACAGTTTTTTGCCCTTTGCTGACCCTGTTTGCGTCAAAGTTTACATATATGGGTTATATAAATGTTCAAACCCAAACTCTCTTGACAACAGCATCGAAAATTTTGCCAAAACCTTAAACATGACTGAAGAAGAAGTTGTGGGCGCTTTTGAATATTGGCAAGAGCAAGGCCTTGTGCAAGTTTTGAAAACCAGCCCCGTTGAAATCAGATACATTCCTTTGAAAAATGTTTTAAACTCAAACAGGCTTTATAAACCAGAAAAATATCAAGTTTTTAATGCCCAGGCGCAAGAAATCTTTGAAGGACAGCGAGAGATTTCAAAAACCGAATATGGCGAGTATTATGATTTTTTAGAGCGATACCATGTTGAACAAGAAGCGCTTTTGATGATTATGAAATACTGCGTTGACAGCAAAAAAAGTGCGGTTGGATATAACTATATTTTGACAGTTGCAAAAAATTGGGCAAACGAAGGCATCACGACCGCCGCTCAAGTGGAAGAAAAGTTGTCATCGTTTGAGCAAAAAGAAAGTGAAATCGGTCAACTTTTCAAATCGGTTGGGCTCAAGCGGAATGCATATATTGAAGAGCGGGCTTTGTTTGACAAATGGATTGGCGACTACGGGTATGACATTGGCACAATAGTCTACTGCGCAAAACGGCTGAAAAAATATAGCAGTTTTTCTATGAACAAACTTGACCAAATGATGAGCAAGTATTATCAAATGAAACTGATGACCAGCATGGCAATCGAACAGTTTGAAAACGACAAAAAACAGCTCTACGACCTCGCAAAAGACATCAACAAAAGCCTTGGCCTTTACTATGAAAGCCTTGAAAATGTGGTGGAAAACTATGTGCTAAAATGGCTTAATCTTGGTTATGACAAAGCCGTTTTGCTCGAAATTGGCTCTTATTGTTTTAAAAAATCGATAAGAACGCTGGAAGGCATGAACAACATTGTCAACAAGTTTTACAAACTTGGCATTGTTTCGATGGCTGCACTGGAAGAATATTTTGATGACATCCTTAAAACAAACAGCAAAATTGAAAATCTGCTCAAAGCCCTGTCAATCACAAGGCACGTCAACTATATCGACAGAGAAAACTATAAAACTTGGACGGAAGAGTGGAAAATGCCAGAGCCTCTTATCGACTATGCCGTCACGCTTGCAAAAGGCAAAGACAACCCTATCAAATATCTCAGCCGAGTGCTTGCCGATTGGCACAGCAAAGACATTTTGACAGTGGAAGAAGCAAAACAAAACCTGCCTCTTGAAAAGCCTGCCACGCCACCTGCCTCACTCAAAGGCCGCAGCTATTCAAAAGACGAAATCAATGCTTTGTTTGAATCCATTGATGATGTTGAAATCTAGGAGAAAAAATGAACAAAAAAATATTAGAAAAGGCAACACAGATCATTCAAAAACGCAAAATTTCTGCCGAAAACCAAGCTTTGCAAAACAAAATTCAAGCCTTTGAAGACCCGCAGTTTAAAAACCTTTATCAAACCTATGTGCAGCAAATGCTTGACGAGACAAAACAGGGCAAAAGTGGCGACTACCATGCTATAAAAACGCAGATAAACAGCAGGCTGAAACAACTTGACATCGACTCTATAGAGCCGCAATATTTTTGCAAAAAATGCAACGACACAGGCTTTGAAAACGGGAAATATTGCTCTTGCCTTGTTCAAGTCATCAACACCCTTTTGCAAGAACAAAGCGGTTTTGGCAAGCTGGAAAAATTTGACGAGAGCAATTTTGATATTTTTGAAGACAAAATTTTGATGCAAAAACTTTACAGCAAAATGCAAGCGTGGTGCGACAGCCCTTTCAACAAAACGCTGATATACATCTCTGGCGACACTGGCACAGGCAAAACCTTTCTTGTAAGGTGCATGGCAAGCAAACTGATTGAAAATCATCACCTTGTTTGCCTGACAAGTGCCTTTGCCATGAATCAAGACTTTTTGAAAAGTTATAGCTGCAAAGATGTTGAACAAAAACAGGCACTTTTGTCAAAATATTTTGACAGCGAAGTTTTGATTATCGACGACCTTGGCACAGAACTAAGGCAACCATACGTGACAAGCAATATGCTCTATCAACTGCTTAGCGAACGCAAAAACAAGCATTTGCCAACCATCATCACTACAAATCTTGACCTTAAAGACTTGCAAGAATATTATGACGAGCGAGTTTCAAGCCGCGTTATTGACAAATCTTCTTCCATTTGCCTGAGCATTAAAGGAGCAGACTTAAGACTAAAAAAATAGCAGCATAGCCGCTGCTATTTTATCTTGATAAAAACCGCACAAAAACTTTGATATTCTTCTCTTGCTCTGCCCTGCTGCTGTCTTCGCCATGCCCGCTGTAAACTTGCTCGAATGGCAAATTTTGCAGTTTTTTCAGCGACTGGAGCATTTGGGCTTTGCTGCCGCCATAAAGGTCAGTTCTTCCAATGCCTTGTTTGAACAAAACGTCGCCCGCAAAAAGCTTTTGCTTAATCAAAAAGCAGGTGCAGCACTTGCTATGGCCTGGACAGTGAAAATATTCTATGTTTTGCCCGTCAATATCCACCTGTCCGTCCCCTTCAAGAAAAACAAAGTCTGAAAAATCGCGAATTGAAAAATTTTCGCCATAATTTTTTTTGGCATCCTGCAAAATCTCAGTTATATTTTGGTTTGCATAAATTTTGCAACCAAATTTTTTTGCATACTCACAAGCATTCAATGCGTGGTCATAGTGGCCATGAGTCAAAAAAATTGCACAGACTTTGCCTTTCACAACTTTTTTCACACTCTCGTAATCTGCACCACAATCAACGATAAACGTTTTGCCTTGGCTTTCAACCACAAAAACATTAGAGTCAAGTTTGTCGCTGACAATTTTAGTTATTTGCATTATTCTCCTCCAAAAGTTTTTGCACAGTTTTATAAACATCTCTCCAAGATCTGCACTTATACACATTGCCTGGATAAGATTGATATCTGTTGTAAGTTTGCTCAAAACATATGCAAGGTTTAAAAGCCGAAATTTCGTATAAATGTGCGGGTCTGTCATCCACAAGCAGGTCGCACTGCTGCTCTTTGAAAGTTGCAAATTTGCTGCCAAATTGTGGCACAAAGCACATTTGACTATATTTTATTTTGTTTTTGACAAACCACTCTTTCACAATTTGACGCATTCTTTTGCCGTTTTCACAATCACTGTTTGCCATGGCTCGCGCCGACAAAATCACAATCTCATGCCCTTGGTCGTAAAGGCGACTGACATATTTTGCAGCCCCACGTTGTGGCTTGCAAGTTTTGGCATAACACCAAATATATTCATTCCAAAATTTATCAAAATCTTCTTTTGTGATGCCAAACATATTGAACATTTCGTATTCTTTCAAATCCAAATTGACTTTCACACCATTTTTCTTAGCGTATCGCATAAAATTTTTCATAACCCAAGAAAAATAATCGTTTAGTGTGCCGTCGATGTCAATAGCAATTCTCATGCAGCCTCCACCGACAATTATATCAAAAATAAAAATTTTTACCAATTAAATGCGATAAATTATTGACAAAAGCCGAAGAAAAAAGTAAAATAAGACAGTAACTTGCTTTTGCAAGCAAAACGCGCATAGGGGTGTAGTTCATCGGTAGAATGAGAGTCTCCAAAACTCCAGAGGAGGGTTCGATTCCTTCCACCCCTGCCAGAAATTTAAAATTTGCTGTTGGAATCGAACCCCACGGGTTCGAGAACTGCCCCGCCCTGGCCGCGACAAGTCGCTCCCGGCTTTGGCTAAAAACAAGCACACCGGCTTGTTTTTTTTGACGCGTCGCCCCTTCCACCCCTGCCAGAAATTTAAAAACTTTTTCACAAATATATTGATGCATTTTTTATCTTGAATATTTATGGCAGCATCAAAAATTCTTTCGCCAAATTGTTTGGTTTTTGCTCGTGACTGTGTTACAATAATAAAAAGGAGGATTTGTTTATGGCAAAAGCAAAAGGAAAAGATTATTTTGGACTTGGCAGAGTGGTGAGCATCATTCTTGCAATCATCCCAATAACTGCTTGGATTTGCGGCTTAATCACCAGAGTCAAAGAAGGCAAAATTGTTGCTGCTGTTGTAAGATTTTTCTTCGGCTTCAACATTGTTTGGCTGATTGACCTTGTGCTTATGATTGTAAACGGCAGAATTATGCGACTGCTTAATGTCTAAACAAAAAAGTGGACGATTTGTCCACTTTTTTTTATGCATACATTGACTATTCTTCAAACCCCAACAGATAATCCGTTGAAACATGAAAATACTTTGCAAATAAAACAAGAATTTCAATGCTTGGCGGAATTGCCGCTGTTTCATATTTTGCAATGGTTGATTTGTCAAGATTGAGCTCTTTTGCAAGTGCAATCTGGCTCAGACCAGCA
The DNA here is from genome assembly GCA_944360075.1 of uncultured Clostridia bacterium. Taxonomy (GTDB): domain Bacteria; phylum Bacillota; class Clostridia; order Christensenellales; family UBA1242; genus Caccovivens. The sequence goes on from CALVTE010000013.1 coordinate 8,317, forward strand.
TCTTTTCTTAATTCTTTCAATCTTTGCGAAAAAATTTTCATTATTCTCCCCTTATTCACCTTACATCCTGACACAAAATCAGCAAAATTACATAAAAACTGGCTGTCAGTCAGCATGAAGGAGATGTATGAAAAAAAATTGCTCGCTATAAAACAAGAAATAAAAGTTTTATGCAAAAATTATGATGCATTAGATTTTTTACCATACATTTTTGTATTTGTCGCCAGATAAGAAATAAATATCTATGGAGTGATACAAAACTGCTTGAAAAACTTAAAATATATTTTAAAACAGAAAATATAGATGAAATTTCATATTATTTGTTTTTGTCTACCTTCGCTCATTAAAACCCTAGCGAAATCAAAATTGCTTTGTTGACTTCTTTCATTTTATCTTGCGAAAGAGTGGTGATTTTTTCTTTGAGTCGGCGTTTATCAAGAGTTCTGATTTGTTCAAGCAAGGCAACTGAGTCTTTTGGCAAATTATATTTTGCCCCTGCAAGTTCGATATGCGTGGGCAATTTGGCCTTGCCCAGTTGGCTTGTGATTGCAGAGACGATCACTGTTGGAGAATATTTGTTGCCAACATCATTTTGAATGATAAGCACGGGGCGCACTCCCCCTTGCTCGCTGCCAACAACTGGGCTCAAGTCTGCATAATAAATTTCGCCACGCCTAACCTGTTCTATCATCTTCTCCTTTCCAGTAATCATATAATTCGACTTTTTCAAGGTCATTGTCGGCCAGTGAGAGAAAATCAAAGCCTGGCAAAAGACCTTCTAAAAGCATTGTATGTTGAAGCTGCCTCAAATTTGCTTGCTTTGCGATAGAAATTTTGTGGTAACTCTCTTTTTCGACCTTTTGGGCATAATCTTCAAGTTCACGCCTATATTTTTCAATCTCTTTCATAATATTTCCCCTTTAAAAATAAAATTAAACCTTGATTTAGCATGCAAAAAAAGCATGCTTTTATGCACGCCTGTTTTTCTATCATGAGTCTCTTTTCAAACTATCACAGCAACAGCAACCACCGTTTCTGGCGTGTGTGAAAGCGAAATTTCGATATGTTTGCCCTTATATCTTTCTTCCATTTGCTCTTTTGCCTTGCCGTGCAAAACAACATAAGGTTTTCCACTTTCGTCATGAAGAATTTGTATGTCTTTGAAAGACACCCCACTATTTTTGCCAAGCCCAAGAGCCTTCATCACCGCCTCTTTTGCGCTAAACAGGCTGGCAATGCGTTGCTGACAAAGGCTTTGGCAAAATGACTTTTTGATATGAGCAATCTCTTCTTGATAAAAAAGCCTATTCAAAAATTGGTCATCTTGCGAAAATCGCTCTGGCTTGTCGATATCAATTCCTATCATTTGTCACCTCCTCCCATGCTTGGGAAATATCTGAAAAATTGAAGCCTTTTCCGGCAAGGTGGTTATAGAATTTTTGTTTGGTCTTCAAATCAATTTCTCGATTTTTCATAAATTTTTGAGCATACTTCAAGCAATTTTCTTTTTCATCTTCGTCACTTAATTTTTCAAGGCTCTGCTCAATCAGCTCACTTTTCACGCCCTTTTGCAAAAGTTCAAACCTGATTTTGCGTCTGCTTTTGCTACCCGCTGAAAGATTGACATAATTTTCGCAAAAAGCCTGGTCGTTGATATAGCCATATTCTTTAAGTTTTTCAACTGCCCTGTCAATGCAAGAATACGGATACTTTTTTTCGCGCAAATATTCTCGCAGCTGCTTTTCAGTTTTCGTAACCTTTGCAAGAAGAGTCAGAGAGCGATTAAAACAAGCATAGTCGCCGTTTTCACTCACAAGAGAGTCCAAAAACTTCTGTTCAATCTCTTGCCCAGTTTTAAGGCTGTGCCATGCAAGCACTTCGGCTTCCATAACCCCGACTAGCTGCTCGTCGACATAAAGATAGTATCTTTGGCCTTTGCCGATTTTTTTTATCTCGGTGATTTTCATTTTACAAGTTCTCCCGCCACTTTGCTGTAAGCTCTGACAAGTCCGCCCGCACCAAGTTTGATGCCACCAAAATAGCGGACCACAAAGATAGCCCCATTTTTGATATCTTTTTTTTGCAGCACGTTAAGAATTGGCCTGCCAGCCGTTCCACTTGGCTCGCCGTCATCAACAGCCTTTTCAAAAAAAGGTTTTTCAAGCCGCGCCGCCCAGCATATATGAGTGGCTTTTTTGTGCTCAGTCTTCAAAAATTCAAGAGCCCTCTTGATATCATTTTCGTTTTGACATAACAAAAGATAGCCCAAAAATTTCGACTTTTTTTCAACAATCTCAATGCTTTTTACAAACTCTGTCATCAGCCCAAAACCACTTTGACAAAGTTTTTCTTGCCTTTTTTAAGCAAAATTGAATTATTTTCAAAATCATCCACTTTCAACATCATGGAAAAGTCGTCAACCTTTTGACCTTTCATGGAAATACCGCCGCCTTCAATCATTCTTCGAGCTTCACTTTTTGACGAACAAAGTTTTGTCATCACCAAAAGGTCGCAAATTCCAACGCCTTGATTGATTAGTGTTTTGTCAAGTGTGAACTCGGGAGCATTATCTCCCCCTTGAGAAAAAAGGTTTTCGCTCATCTGCTTTGCCAAGTCTGCATCTTCTTTTCCTCTGACAAATTTTGTAATTTCATAACAAAGTTCTTTCTTAGCCTTGACGATATCTTCTTTCACAAGACTTTTGATCTGCGGCATTGGCAGGTCGGTGAACAAAGCAAACATCATCTCAACGCAGGCATCTGGCGTTTGATAAATGCCCTGATAAAAGTCGTAGGCAGAAATTTTGTCTTTATCAATCCAAATGGCGCCCTTTTCAGTCTTGCCCATTTTTTTGCCTTCAGGTGTGAGAAGCAATGGGTTTGTCGCGCCAAGCATCTGCCTGTTTTTGTTGTCGATAAAGTTGAGTTTTCGCCCAAGTTCGGTGCCGGCAACAATATTGCCCCACTGGTCAGCGCCGCCCCACTCAAGTTGGCAGCCAAATCTTTCGTTTAGATGCACAAAATCATAAGCCTGCATTGGCATATACCCCATTTCGAAGAAAGTCAAGCCGCCTTCCTTCAATCTGTTTGCATAAATTTCGTTGGCAATCATCTTGTTGACATTAAAATGCACGCCCACCTGCCGCATAAAATCGACATAACTCAAATTTTTAAACCAAGCGTCGTTGTTGACAATTTCTGCTTTGTTGTCTCCTTCAAAATCCAAAAAAATTGAAAGAGATTTTTTGATTTGCTCAATGTTTTTGTTGAGCTCTTGCTTTGACAAGAGCTTTCGCATTTCAGTTTTACCAGAAGGGTCGCCAACTGAAGCCGTAGCGCCGCCCATCAAAAGATACACCTTGTGCCCCGCCTTTTGAAACCTTCGCAAAATGCAAAAAGGCACGCAGTGACCGATATGCAAACTGTCCATTGTTGGGTCCGTGCCTTCATAAAGAGCAATCGGTTTGCCGCTTTCAAGCAAAGTTTTCAGAGCCTGCTCGTCTGTGCATTGATACAAAAGCCCACGTTGTTTCAATTCGTTATACAAATTTTTATCTGTCATATTTTTCTCCTGTTGCAGAAAAAAGTTTAACACAACTGCCCCTGCATGTCAAACTTTTATCGCCAAGCTATCTAACCAAGTCCCTTTTCTTTTACAAATTTGTTGCATTTTGAACAATGTTTGCAGCCAAAAAAGCCCCTATATGCCGATAATGGGCTTGGATGAGAGGCTTTAAGCACCAAATGTTGTTTTTCAATAAGCGGTTCAAACTTTTGAGCATGGCTACCCCAAAGCATAAAAACAACAGGTTCTTTTTTCTTGCCAAGCAGCTGAATAATCTTGCCAGTCAGCCTCTCCCACCCCTTGTCTTTATGCGAATTTGCTTGCCCTTGACGGACTGTTAAAACCGAGTTTAAAAGCAGCACTCCTTGCTTTGCCCATCGAGTCAAATCGCCCGAAGGCAGACATTTGATTTGCAAATCGTCCTCAATCTCTTTGAAAATGTTGACAAGCGATGGCGGATATGGAAAATTTTGCGGCACAGAAAAAGAAAGTCCCTGAGCCTGACCTGGCTCATGATAAGGATCTTGACCGATTATTACCACCTTTACCTTATCAAAAGGCACATAATTGAGCGCATTGAAAATGTTTTCTTCTTGCGGAAAAATTGTTTTTGTGGCATATTCACCCTTTAAAAAATCTTGCAAAGATTTGAAATAATCCTTTGCAAACTCATCTTGCAGAAGCAAAAACCAACTTTTCACAATTTTTATCATAAAAGTATTATATCACAAAAATGCTGTCAAACAAACTAATCGGAAATAAGTTCTTCAAAAGAGCAGTCCAAAATTTTGAGCAGCTTGGCAATATACACCAGTCCTGGCTCGATTTTGCCATTCAACCATTTTGAAACAGTGCCTTTGTTGCAACCCAAAGCCTGTGCAATCTGAACTTGCTTCAAATTTCGTTCGTTCATCAAAATTTTCAAGTTTTTGCTAAAATTCGACAAATATTCCACAAATTCCCCTTTTTTCGACATAACTTTTAAACATTGTATCTTATAAGCAACTTAAAAAAGCAAATTCTGCCTATAAGAAGAATTTGCAAGATTATAAAAATTATTATTGATAAAAAATAAACGCATTTCTGCGTTTATTATTCATTTTCGCCTTCGCTGTTATTGTCATAATAATCTACATAGCAGCTGAGTTTTTCAGGCCTAAAGTTAAACTCAAAGTTTTGCAGCACATAACCGATATCGCCATCATATTTTAGCCCAGCATCTTTTAAACTCGTCTGTATACGCTCTTCATCCCAGTCTAGTTTTTTTGCAGTTTGCAAAATATTGTAAGCCAAGTAAACATAATAATACGGCCATTGTTTTTGCAATATGTTTCTGAAGATTTTTGTCAAATCTGGGTTGAATCTATATTTTCCACTAAGCAAAGCCAATTGTACGCTGAAAGCTGTGGCTCTGATTGAAAATTCAGGAAAAGTATTAGTAGCTTTATAGTTGGCTGTTCTACTTGCAGTGTTGTTCCTATTAAATGTAATTACATAACTTACCGAATCTAAGTTGTAATTTTTGTTATTAACTTCACCCTCAAATTCCGCGTCTCGATTTGAGACTGAGCAAGCGTTGAACAAAATCTGTTTGCCGATCTTAATGCCATGCTGCACACCTGGTATTTCTTTTTTTGACAAAATAGCTTTCAATTCATCTGCAAATAATGGCAGGTACTTTTCAAACGGAATATCAGCATAGTCAAGACGATTAATCTGAGAGTTTATAACATCAATTGCTCCATTTTTATAAAGGCAGGCAAGACGCTCTCTATCAAGAGGAACAACTGTTTCAACATTTTCAGTATTCTCTGCATTTTTTGTCTCTTCAGGTTGTATTGCTTTATTAATTTCTTTATCTTCTTCTGCCAATGCAATCGCATTGTTTTGAGTTGGACTTGAGCTATTATCTTTTTCGTCTTTCTCTTCTTCAGATTGATGAGCTGTTTGACGCTTTGCAGCTGAGCCAACCTTGCATTCGGGTTTTTGAAACTCCCAATACTCCATATATTTCTTTTTATATTTGTTTAATACTTGATAAGGCACATGACCTGCCTTTTCTTTTAAAGCATCATAACCGACAAAATCAGCCTTTCCAAATATCAGTTGACATACTGGGTCTTTCCCCTCTTTTTGACGCTTTTCAAAATCTTCTCTCGCTTTTTCAGGAAGATATTTTAAATCAAGATCTACACGATCTTTGTTGCCTTGCATTTTAGTAAAACTAATTGGGATAGCTAAAGCTCTTTTTTCATCATTATTTGCTTTTATGATCAAAAAAGCACGAGTTTTTGGCATATCATACTTACTGGTTATAACACCTCTCTCAACATAATATATATCGCCGTCTGAAACTTCTTTGAAATGTCGCCTGTCAGTTGGCATCATTCGTACGCAGTTATCGGCAAAAAACTGTGTCAACAAATAGGTTGGCACACTGATTGAAGAAGGCTGCAAGCCTCTATTTAAAATCTTTAACACAGTTTGAAATTTGGCAATTCGAGTCAGATCGTCCAATCCCATAGCTTGTTGTTTGGTCAAAGGGATTTTCTTTTTTCTTGTTGCCTCGTAAAAATCAACAGCGATATAAGCTTTTTTTTGAGCAGGAACATTATCGGAAAAATCAATCAGATAATCATCATTGATAGTGAAGGTAAAAGCTTTTGAATTGACAGTATCGTCTTTATCAAAAATTGGTTTTTTCATGATGCTTATTGACAAACCTCTCATATCATCTGGAGAAACAATTTTAGTTTCAGAAGTAAAAAATTTATCTGGCTCAAGCTTAAGCACCTTATAGATAAATTTTTCAAATTCTTTAATGTTAAATTGTTTGACTGGAGGCATACACTTTACATTTTCATCTTCTTCTATCTCGATGGCTTTAGCTGGATCGTCTAATATGTTTTCATCTAAAACGAATTCTTCATTATCTGTTTTTACAGTTTGGTCGTCTTCTACAGCTTTGTCGTTTTTTACAGCTTGATCATTTTTTGTTTTTGTTTTTTTTAGATTTTTATAGATTCTTTTTTTCATTTCCACTCCTTTGTCTTTAGTATAACTCAACTTTTTCTAACTGTCAATACCTAAATTTTTAATAGAAACGAAAAAAGCTCCTAAATTGGAGCCTTTTTATATATATTTTAGGAAATATTATTCTTCACCTTCGCCAGCATCAGTGCCGTTAAGTTTTGCAAGCATCTTTTCATGAGACTCAATGCTCTCTTTAAGGTCGGCATTTCTTGCAGTAAGCAAGTTGAAAATTTGCTCAAGCAGAGGATATCTTTCTGCATTTTTTTCCATCACTTCTTGGCAGTGTTGAACAGAAAGTTTGAGTCCATCATAAAGGTCAAGGTCTTCTGAGAGCTTTTTAGCTTTTTCTTCGTCAATGTCTGCAATATTGTTTACGCCATAAAGTTCAACTTTTTGTTTTGCAACAAGAGCTTCTTTTCTGCGAAGCTTTTTCTCGTCTCTTTCCAAAGTCTTCTTCACTCTTCTGAGTGGAATAAACTCTTTTTTGCAGTTGCGAAGTTCTTTTTCGTTTGCTTTGAGCTCTTCTTTTTCGCTTGCAATCATCTCTTCAAGTTCAGAAACGCTGTAACCAATCACTTCTTTGTCAGTCTCTTGAGGTTGAGCCTCTTCCTCGGCCTCTTCTTCAGCCTCGTCTTCAGAAGCCTCTTCAGTAAGGTCAACTTCTTCGCTTTCTTCTTTTTCTTCCTCGTTTTCTTCTTCCATTTCTTGGCTTAAGCGATTGATTCGGTCAAGAATTTCTTGTCTTCTTTTTTCAATTCTTTCTCTTTCTGCCTTGTCTTCTTCGCTTTCTTGCTCAGCAGCCTCTTCTACAACTTCTTCAGGCTCTTCGGTCTCTTCAACCTCTTCAGGTTCTTCTATCTCTTCATCAACTTTTGGCTCTTCAATTTCTTCCGCCTTTTCTTCTGCTGGATTGTAAGCCTCAACTTTTCCGCCCGAAAGAACAACTGCTGCGTAATCTGGATCATTTTCGATTTTTTCAGCATCTTCTGGATATTTTTCTGCTAAAACCTCTTTGACTTTTTGTTTGTCTCTCTTAGCTTTGCCTTTGATTGCTTCATCGTCTTTTTTGCCATGACTTGCAAGACTCATAAACAGGTCTCCAAGAAAATAGATCAAAAATCCGCCTGCAATGATGATGCCAAGAGTAACAACAACGGTAACAATAACTGTGCTCATAATATTTCCCCTTTTAATTAAATTTGTTTTGGTGGAGACGGCGGGATTTGAACCCGCTTCCAAAAAACTTGAACAAAGTTTTTCTACATGTTTAGTTTATGTTTTTTATCTCGTCAAAATTTGGTCCATAAACAAACGATTTTGACCAGCCTTTTGATTTTTCTGCCGCTATAAAGGCAAACTTACAGCAGAATTTTGGCTAAAACTTAAAAGCTCAAAGGTTGACAAGCCACATCAAAACTCGAGCCGTTCAAAAAGTTTGAACTAGTGTTTGTTAGGCAGCTATTGCAGCAGCGTAACGATTTTCGTTGTTTGCGTTTATTTTCGCTGTCCATTTTTAGGTAGGCCTGGACGACTACCACATGCTTTACGCTTTATTCACCGCTTTCTGTCGAAACCAATAACGCCCCCAAGGGTGTTAAAAGTTTTTAAGTTCGCGCTCGATGTCCCTTTTGACTGCCTTTTCTTTAAGGACATCTCTTTTGTCATAAAGTTTTTTGCCTTTTGCCAGAGCGATTTCGATTTTGACAAGTCCTTTATTATAGTATGCTTTGGTTGGCACCAAGCCATACCCTTTTTCTTTGACTTTTCGCTCAAGCTTTCGGATTTCTTCTTTATGCAAAAGCAACTTTCGATCAGGTCTTGTTTCCACCATTGAAGAGTTTTGTTGCCAAGGTTGGATGTAGCAATTTTTCAAAATAGCTTCGCCGTTTTTTATCACAACATAGCTATCTGCCAAATTGATTTTTCCAGCCACCGCCGACTTGACTTCGTTGCCCTTCAAAACAACACCTGCCTCGATTGTGTCTGAAACGAAGAAATTGTAGTAAGCTTTTTTGTTGTTGTAAAGATTCTTCATCTCGCCTCCATTATACCATGTTTATTTCATAATTTCAATACCCTTTTTTAAAAAAAAAGCAAAATTATTGAAAATTTTCGACTTTTTTGCAATTTTTTCAATATTTTTTGCCAATTTTAGCATTTTTTACATAAAAATTCAACTTTAAGCAAGCACAAAATCAATCTTTCGAGTATAGATATTTGCACTAGCAAGCTTGACTTTCAACTTCTGACCGATTGAGAAAGAATGCGACTGGCCTTTAAGTTTGAGCTGCCTCTCAAAGAACAGATATTGGTCTTGCGGCAAATCCTCAATCTTGACAAGCCCTTCAACAGTGTTGTCAAGTTCAACAAAAATGCCAAAGTTTGTCACAGAAGAAATCACTCCTTCAAACTCCTGCCCAATTCTGTCTTTCATAAGATAAGCCTTCCAAAGGTCGTCAACTTCTCGTTCGCACTTTTCAGCATTTCGTTCTGTCAGGCTGGACTGCTCTGACGAGCTGATTGCAAACTCGTCAAGTTCTTCCTTTCTTGGCCCTGTCAAATTTTTCTTATGCAAAACTTCTTTGATAATTCTGTGAATGGTCAAATCGGGATATCTTCGAATTGGCGAAGTGAAATGACAGTAAAATTTCAAGCCAAGGCCAAAATGCCCCAAGCACTCGTTTGAATACTTTGCCTTTTGCATTGACCTTAAAATGATTGTGTTTGCAGTTTTTTGATAGGTTTCGTTTTCCACCATCGCCAAAAGTTTTTGATAGAATTTTGGACTTATTTGCTCTGGAAGAGAAGGAGTTTTCACTCCTAGGCCTTTAAAAAAGTCTAAAACTGACAAAACCTTTTCTTTTTTTGGATTTTCATGCACGCGGTAAACGAAAGGAATTTGCTTTTCAAAAAACTCTTTGGCCACCGTCTCGTTTGCAAGCACCATAAAATCTTCAATCAGCTTGTGAGCGTCATTTCTTTCACGCTGTTTAAGGTCAACTGCCATTCCGTTTTGATCAAAAACAAATTGCACTTCAGGGATTTCAAAATCCAAACTGCCTTCTTGCTTGCGTTTTTCTTGCAAAATTTTTGAAAGAGTCAGCATGACTGAAAAATGTTCTTTGAGCTTGCTGGCTTTTTCTGTGGTCTTTTTGCCTTGCAAAGCAGCATAAACCTCGGTGTAAGTCAGCCTTGCGCAACTTTTGATCACGCCTTCACAAATTTGATGTGAAACAACATTTCCGTTTTTGTCCACTTCCATTATGCAAGAAAGTGTCAACCTTTCCTGCCCTTCATTTAACGAGCAGATGCCGTTTGAAAGTTTGACAGGAAGCATTGGCAGCACCGAAGTTGGGAAATATACGCTAGTGCCTCGGTTGTAAGCTTCTTGATCAATGGCGCTATCATAACCAACATACTGACCAACATCAGCAATGTGGACCGACAAAACAAAATTGCCTTTTTCATTGATTTTTATGCCTACTGCGTCGTCAAAATCTTTTGCGTCTTCACCGTCAATGGTAAAAACAACATCTTTGGTAAAATCAACTCTGCCCTTTTTCTGCTCTGGCAAAACATGGTCGGAAATTTTTTTGCATTCTTCATTTACCTTTTCAGGGAAGGTCTCGTAAAGATTAAACTGTCTGATGATGCCAAGTTCGCAACTCTTGACGTCGGTGATTTTGCCAAGATTTTCCACCACTTTTGCTCTTGGATTTTTGCCCTCACGCAAAACTTTTGCCACCACTCTGTCATCCACCCAAAAGCCTTGTCCTGCAACAAGTTTGATTTTGAAAGGAATATGATTGTTGTCAGGCTCTAAAAACAAACTTTTGCCCACTTTGACAACAACGCCAACGATTTTGTCGATCGGTTTGTATATCTTTTCAATTTTGCCGTCAGCTTCGCCTTCGCCGTTTGACAAAACTTTGACAATCACTTTGTCGCCGTCGATGGCAGCAAAGGTCAAGTTTGCTGGAATAAATATGTCTGGACTGTTTTCTGCTCCGTCAACTTCCACAAATCCAAACCCCTTTGCATTGCCGATAAATTTGCCCTTGACATAGCCATGTGACGGAATGGTGATAAACTTGCCCTTTCGAATTTCAAAAACAAGGCCTTCTTTTTCAAGTTTTTCAAATTCTTTTTTCACATCGCCAATCGAAAAGTTGTAAGTTTTTGAGATAAAAGAAAAAAGATTGTTCAGCCCAGAATAAGCCAAACCCTCTTTGCTTAGAAATTCCAATATTTTTTTTCTGATTTGCATTTTTCTCCTTAAGACTGCGGAACTGCATTGATAAGCAGTGAGCAGAAGAACAAAATTGTGCAGATAAACACAATGCAAGCCATTGCAATGGTGATTTTTTTCAAAATGCCGTCTCTTGAAGCGCCTTTGTTTTGAGCATAATAACTTTCTTGTCCGCCGCCAGTAAAGGCATCAAGCCCGTTGTTTGAGTCGTTTGATTGCATAAGCGTCGTGATAATCATCACAATAGCGCTTGCAATAATCAGCCCAAAAAGAACATATCTGAGAATTGGAAGAAATGTGGTGAGAAAATCGCTTTGAATTTCGCTAGCTAAAAGTAATGAATAATTAAACATAAAAAACTCCTTAAACTAAAGTTGCAAACCAGACTATAAACAGAATAACAATAATAAGGATGAAAATCTGTCCCCATAAAATTTTGACTTTTGTTTTTCCAAGTGAAGCCTTCAAAATGTTCCAAGAAACCAAAAGAGCCAAGCTGCCCAAGATGACAAGCATCACGATAAGGCCGGTGTGCCCCAAACCTTCTTTTATTGCAAGACCCCAATCTTGAAACCAACCACAAAGCATACTAACATTCATTTGCAACCTCTTGACTAAGATTATATCACTATTTTAAAAAAATTTCAAGAATAATTTGATAAAAGATTTCTTGCAACAACAAATATTATAATTTTTACAGCAAATTAGTCAAACAAAATCGCTCAAAAAGCAATATTTTTTTGTCAAATTATGTTTTTTTGCAAAAAAATTGTTCAGTCAAAGAGAAATTTTGCCAAAAGATTTTATGAAAAGAAAGGCTTTGTGGTATACTAGAAAGTGGAGAGAATATGAAAAACAAATACCAAAGCAAACAATATTTTCAGTTGCTTGACCGATATTTTCGCTCGGCAAACTATCTGTCTGTGGCTCAGTTATACCTAAAAGACAATCCCCTTCTTCGCAAACCGCTTTCGCTTGAACATGTCAAAAGCAAAGTGGTTGGGCATTGGGGAACGGTGCCTGGCCAAAATTTTGTCTACGCTCATCTTGACAGAGTGATAAAAAAATATGACCTTGACATGATGCTAATCTCCGGCCCCGGACATGGCGGAAATTTTTTTGTGGCAAATTCTTATCTTGAAGGGCGCTACAGCCAGGTTTATCCCGATGTAAGTCAAGATGAAAAAGGGCTAAAAAAACTTTGCAAGCAGTTTTCCTTCCCTGGCGGTGTGTCAAGCCATGTTGCGCCAGAAACACCCGGCTCAATCCATGAAGGCGGAGAGCTCGGCTACAGTTTGGCTCACGGGTTTGGAGCGGTTTTTGACAACAAAAATCTTATTTGCGCAGTTATCGTTGGCGATGGCGAAGCTGAGACTGGCCCGCTTGCAACTTCATGGCATTCAAACAAATTTCTAAACCCGAAAACAGACGGAGCTGTTCTGCCCATCTTGCACCTTAACGGCTATAAAATAAGCAACCCTACCATTCTTGCAAGAATGCCAAAAGTTCAACTAAAAAAACTTATGGAGGGATATGGATACAAGCCATATTTTGTTGAAGGCGACCAGCCTATGACCATGCACAAAAAAATGGCACAAGCGCTAGATAAATGCATTGAAGACATACAAAAAATTTGGCATAATGCAAGAGAGAAAAATGCCACATCGACTCCAACCTATCCTATGATTGTTTTGCGCACTCCAAAAGGCTGGACTGGGCCAAAAGAAGTTGACGGAAAAAAGATTGAAGGCTCATTTCGAGCTCATCAAATTCCAATTGAAGTCAAAGATGAAAATGATTTAAAAATGCTGGAAAAATGGCTAAAAAGCTATAATATCAATGAAAATTTTGACGAAAATGGCAAATTAAAAGAAGAGATTGCGTCAATCTTGCCAAGCGGCGAGAGCAGAATCAGTGCAAATCCTCACGCAAACGGCGGCAACCTGCTCAAAGAGTTGAAAATGCCAAATTGGGAGGATTTTGCTGTTAAAGTGGAAAGACCGGGCTCTGTTAAAGCACAAGATATGAAGGTGCTAGGAAATTTTATCGGAAAAATTTTTGCTTTGAATGACAAAGAAAAAAACTATAGAGTTTTCAGTCCTGACGAAGCAATGAGCAACCGACTTTATGGTATGTTTGACAGCCAAAAGCGAGATTTTAACGCAAAAATTTTGCCAAGTGATGAATTTTTATCACCAGACGGACGAATTATGGACTCATACCTAAGTGAACATATGTGCGAAGGTTGGCTGGAAGGTTATCTCTTGACGGGCAGGCATGGAATGTTCCACACCTATGAGGCCTTTGCGCGAGTGATTGACTCAATGGTGTCGCAACATGCCAAGTGGCTTAAAGTTTGCCGCGCTCTGCCTTGGCGAGCCGACATATCTTCGCTCAACATTGTTCTGACATCAAATGTATGGCAGCAAGACCACAATGGCTACACTCATCAAGAACCGGGTTTTATCGACCATATTGCAAACAAAAAGTCAGAAATCGTGCGAATTTATCTTCCACCAGATGCAAATTGTTTGCTTTCTTGCTATGACCACTGCCAAAAAAGCAAAAACTATATCAACACCATCATCGCTTCAAAACACCCTTCATATCAGTGGCTGAACGTGGATGAGGCAAAAAAGCACTGCACGCAAGGCATTGGGGTTTGGCAATGGGCAAGTGTGAAGCCTCAAAATCCCGACATTGTTATCGCTTGTGCTGGCGACACTCCAACACTCGAAGCTCTTGCCGCTGTCAGCATTTTGAAAGAACATTTCCCAAAACTGAAAATTCGCTTTATCAATGTTGTTGACATCATGAAACTCGAAAAACACTCACTACATCCACACGGGCTGACTGACAACGAATTTTTCAAACTTTTCACCAAAACAAAGCCGGTTATTTTCAATTTCCACGGCTACCCAAAATTCATCTACGATATGCTTGCTCAGCGCCAAGTTTTCAATTTTCAGGTGCATGGCTACAACGAAGAAGGCAGCATAACCACTGCTTTTGACATGAGAGTTCAAAACAAAATCGACCGTTTTCACATTGTGCTTGACGCTTTAAAACTGCTGGGCATCACAGACAAAGCTTTTGAAAACCAAATGTTGTCACTTTTGAAAAAACACAAAACTTTTATTGCTGAAAACGGCAAAGATATTGACGAAGTTGCCCTTTGGCAATGGAAATAAAACAAAAAACTGCACTATGGCAGTTTTTTTGTTTTCAATGTTGTTGTTTTTTTAGCAATACTTTTTGCTGATTTTCTCAATTTCTTTTTTTACTTTTCTGCTTTCATCAAGCAGCCTGACATAACTTTTTTCGCTCTCTCGCATTTGACTTTCAAGAAGTTTTTTCTCTTCATCAGAAGAGTTTTTCCATGCCGCTAAAATGACTTTCTTTTCAGTTTCAAGCAGCTTCAGTTCTTGTTTTATTGCGCTCAACCGCTCATTTTGTTTATCGATAAACTTTTCCAAATCTTCCATAAAACTCTCCCTTTAATCCTTTTCGCTTGATGTCAAACGAGCAAGCGCTTTTTTGATGCGAGCAAGTATCCTCTTGCCCAAAGAAAGATTCTCTTCAATCTCCTCTTTGCAAACACAGGTAGTATCTCCATAAGTTCGAAGCACATACTGCGCCTGGGCTGCATCAGAGTAACCATCATAGTCTCTATGTCTAGCAAGATTTTTTGTTTGTGGAGCCCCAAAACTCTTTTCAATTTCATCTGCCAAGTCATTATAGCCTTTGCCTGTGGTCACTCGCTCTACTTCAATTCCCCGTCTATTCATGTTGGCCATGATTGCATCAGCCGACTCGACAACAGCGTGCAAAAATTCTTCCACTCTTAAGCCGTCAACATTTTCAGCATTCTTTTTAAGTTCGCCCAAAATCTTAGTCGGAATTTCAATGTTGTCATAACAAACTGTTTTAGTTTCAGGGTCATACCAAACGTAAGCTTGCCCCAAAACTCGTGTTTCGCCGGTTGGATTTCCCTGCTCATCTTTTATATTCTCTTCAAACACCAAAAAGCCTGCATTTTTGTTTGTATAGCCATCATCAACGCATTCTTCTCCTGCTCCACCAATATGCTGACAGCAGTTTGTCAAATCTCCCAAAATAAAGCCAAGAGGATCATCTTTTTCAAGAACTCTGAAACTGATAGTTTTTTCAGATTTTGCTCTGTCAGCCCAAATCACATAGCCTTGCTCTTTCAACGTTTTTGCTTTATCATAAATTTTTTGAATCTGCTCAAATTGTTCTTGTGAATAACCATATTTGCCAATCTGATAAGCAAGAGCTTCATTGCCTTCGTTAACATTTTCATATGAAATAAAGTTGCAATGTTCAGCAACAAATTGTGGTGATAAAAGTTCATTTTTTGTGTTGCCTCTGACAGTCCTGTTTGGAAAAAGCTTCTGGATTTCAGAAAAATTGTTGTGTGCTGCACATAAATAATCTTGTTCTTCAAAATCATTTTCAAGTCTCATACGCATAAAATCTGGATTTTTCTTATAGTATCTCATAAAAAAGTAAGCAAAATCTGGATTGTAAGGTCCTTTGATTCTAAGCCTCGAAAATCTTCTGTGAATTTCATCTGCAACTTCTTCAGGATTATATAAAGGTTGATCTTTTGGTTTAAAGCATTCAAGTATATACTCATAAGCATCGTCCACATCTGCTTGATTTTCTGAAAAACCACCCAAGGCGTAATAAAGTTTCATAAGGTCAATTATGGTGTTGTATTTTTGCTGTGCTTCCAGTTTGTTAAATCCAAGTTGCTTTAAAAGTTTTCCCCATTTGCTATAGTTTTTGTTTTTAAAATAGTTTTCAAACTGTTCATGCGGAAAAACTTCGATTGCATAGGCTGGTATAAATCGAATTTTTCCTTGATTTTTCCACTCTTCTGCTTGAATCCTATTTTTTCTTGCATTCGCATTGCAAAACATATTCAAATCAACTTCTATATATTCTGCCCCATTTTCTAGCTTTTTGGCTGAAGCAACAGCCTTAGTTCCATATTTTGAAAGATAAAAATGTTTGAAATTTGCAAGAACAGAAATAGAAATATCTCCAAATTGCGAAACATTTTCAATTTCAGTTGTCAAACTTGAACAGCCTTCGAATGCTCCATATTCAATCTTTGTCACACTCTCTGGTATTTTGACGCTTTTCAAACTTGAGCAGTTTTCGAATGCTGACTCTCCAATCTCTGTCAAACCCTCTGGCAACTTTATACTTTGCAAACTTGAACAGCCAAGGAATGTGCTACTTTCAATCTTTTTCACACCCTCTGGTATTTCAATGCTTTTCAAACTTGAGCAGTTTTCGAATGCCCACTCTCCAACCTCTGTCACCCCCTCTGGCAACTTTATGCTTTTCAAACTTGAACAGCCTCTGAAGGCCCCCATTTCAATCTTTGTCACACTCTCTGGAATTTTGATACTTTGCAAACTTGAACAGCCTCTGAAGGTGTCCCATCCAATCTCTGTCAAACCCTCTGGCAACTTTATACTTTGCAAACTTGAACAGCCTCTGAAGGTGTTCCATCCAATTTTTGTCACACCCTCTGGCAACTTTATGCTTTGCAAACTCGAACAGCCTTCGAATGCCTCTTTGCCAATCTCTGTCACACTCTCTGGCAACTTTATGCTCTGCAAACTTGAACAGCCAAGGAATGTCCACTCTCCAACCTCTGTCACACCCTCTGGCAACTTTATGCTTTGCAAACTTGAACAGCTGCTGAAGGCCCATTTTCCAATTTTTGTCACGTCATCTGGAATGTCGATACTTTGCAAACTCGAACAGCTTTCGAATGCCGACTGTCCAATCTCTGTCAAACCCTCTGGCAACTTTATGCTCTGCAAACTTGAACAGCCACAGAATGTGCTACTTTCAATCTTTGTCACACCCTCTGGTATTTCAATGCTTTTCAAACTTGAGCAGTTGCGAAATGCCCATGCGCCGATCTTTGTCACGCCATCTGGAATGTCGATACTTTGCAAACTTGAACAGTCATAGAATGCAGCTTCATAAATCTCTGTCACACTCTCTGGTATTTTGATGCTTTGCAAACTCGAACACGCATAAAATGCATGATGTCCAATCTTCGTCACACCGTTTGAAATGACAACGCTTTGCAAACTTGAACAGCCTTCAAATGCTCTATATTCAATTTCGGTCACACTTTCTGGTATTTTGATGCTTTGCAAACTTGAACATTCGTAGAATGCACCTCTGCCAATCTCTGTCACACCTTCCCAAAATTTTTCAGGCTCATTTTCCAGAAGAATCAAATCTTCTTCTTTCACATCTAATAATCTTCCGCCTAGTTTTTCCATAGAGTTCTCCTTGCGATTATTATACCATACCTCTGCCAATTTTTCAATGGCATTTTTTGTCTTGCCTGTTTGGTCAAATTTGGAATTTTTTTTGGAATTTTTTCAATTTTTTTGCATTTTTTTGAAAATTTACTCAAATTTGAATAAAAAAACATAAATTTTTGAAAAAACTAAAAACGATTTCCGTTTCTAGTTCTCCAAAAAACCCTTGATAATCACCTGTTCGGCTTGGTTTTGGTCAAGGCCAAGACTCATCAATTTGACAAGTTGGTCGCCTGCGATTTTGCCAATCGCGGCCTCATGCACAAGTGAGGCCTGACTGTGCTTTGCGTCAATTTTTGGCGTTGAAACAATCCTTGCATTATCCAGTAAAATTCCGTCACACTCCACATGAGCAAAACATTCGTTTTGGCCAACAACATCAGCAACAAACTCTTGCACCGACTCCCCTTTGGCAACGCTGTGGCTGACCACATCACACTTGCAGTTTTTGCCCAGCAAATTGACTTTGAAATATGTTTTTGCTTGCTGCTTCCGTTCTGTCAAAATGTTTTCTTTGATGTTGAGCACACAACCGTCTTTAAGAGTAGCATAGGTTTTTCTGATGGTGTTTGAAACTCCGCCAATTTGCAGCGATTCAAAATTCATTTGCGAATTTTGTTTCATAAAAACTTTCGTGACAGGATTTAAAATCTTTTTGCCATCGCCCTTGCCCTGGGCATAATGCCTTTCAATATAGCTGACTTTGCTGTTTTTGCCCACGTGAAAGGTGTGAATTCCGTCATGCTGACTGTCTTTGCAAGTTTTGTTGTCAATGCCACAACCAGCAATGATTGTGATATCACAATCGTCACCAATGTAAAAATCGTTGTAAACAAGGTCTTGAAAACCGCCCATAGTGATGATCACAGGAATGTGAACGCTTTTGTTTTTCACCCCTTTTTTAACGATAATGTCTATTCCGCTTTTATCTTCTTTTGGCACGATTTCAATCTCTTTGGTGCTCTGCCTTGCTTCAGTTTGCCCGTTTTTTCGAATATTGAACGCCCCTGCCGGAACTTTGTGCAACTGGGCAACTTTTTCAAGAAGCTCTCTGTCGATTTTATCCATTTTCAGTCCCTCCTTAGCCTGCCGCAGCTTTTGTCGTCAAGAAGCGGAAGCATTTTTTTGCCACTGCCTTGCCCGACCACTCTTCCGTCACTGAGCAAAATGATTTCATCAGCAATTTCAAGAATGCGCTTTTGGTGGCTGACAACAATGGTTATTCCTTTTTTAAGATTGTCAAAAAGAGAGGTTAAATTTTCAAAACTCCATAGGTCTATGCCCGCCTCTGGCTCATCAAACATATTGATTTTGCCTTCTCGCGCCAAAGCTTGAGCAAGCTCAATCCGTTTAAGCTCTCCACCAGAAAGTTTATCGTCCAAAAACCGGTCGATATAATCTTTGGCACACAAACCGACCTTTGACAAAATATCACACATCTGCGCCAGATTGTGACTCTGCCCTGCAGCTATATCAAGCAAATCCTTCACTTTGAGCCCTTTAAACGTCACGGGCTGCTGAAAAGCATAACAAATGCCCTTTTGAGCCCTTTGCGTTATGCCAAGATTTGAAATGTCTTCGCCATCCAAAATGATTTGCCCGCTACTTTTTTGCATTATGCCCATAACAAGCTTAAGCAGCGACGATTTGCCACTGCCGTTATGCCCAGTTATCACATACAATTTGTTATCTTCAAAAGTAAGATTGATATCTTTCAAAATATCCTTTCTTCCCGAATTTTCCTCAACTGAATAACTTAAATTTTTGATTTCTAACATATTTTTATTATAATTTTTTTTAACTATTAAGTCAATAAATTTTTTTACATTGAAAAACTGCTTGACAAAAGGCATATGAGTTTGCTAAAATCAACATTGCAAGTGTGAGAAAATTGTTTTTCGCCCCTCTGCTACAACAAAATCACAACTTGCTTTAAAATCGACAAAATTTCGGTTTTTAACAGGGCCAAAACAAACAAAAACTGCCTAAAACTTGAAGGGACATCCGCTTGCACACACGCGACAAAGCAAATCGACAAGCATCAAAAACATAGCGCCCCCTCATTTGCTTCATCTTATGCGGTTAAAACAGCCAATTTTGGCACTCTAAAACATCAAAAGAGCATTTCTTTCATGCTTATGTGGCGCAGCAGGTAGCGCACAGCCTTGGTAAGATAAAAAATGGCAAATTTTACCACTTAAAAAACACTAAATTTTTACTCAAAAATTGAATATGCTAATGTAGCACAGTCGGTAGTGCACCGCCTTGGTAAG
>CALVTE010000014.1 GCA_944360075.1 uncultured Clostridia bacterium
ACAGTTTTAAAAGGAGAATTTTATGTCAGGACATTCAAAATGGCACAACATTCAAGCTCGAAAGGGCAAGAGTGACGCTCAAAGAGGGAAAATTTTTACTAAAATTGGCAGAGAAATTGCCGTTATTGTCAAAGCAGGCGGCTCAGACCCTGTTTCAAACCCAAAACTTCGCGACGTGATTGCAAAAGCAAAACAAAACAATATGCCAAACGACTCAATTGAACGCAGCATCAAAAAAGCAGCGGGTGAGCTGTCTGGTGTTAATTATGAAAGCTGCACATATGAAGGCTACGGCACAGGTGGCTCGGCAGTTATCGTTGAATGTTTGACAGACAACAAAAACCGAACTGCTGGAGACGTGCGACACGCATTCGATAAGTTTGGCGGCTCTCTTGGTGCAAGTGGCTGTGTAAGTTATCTTTTCAAACGCAAAGGTATTGTGGAAGTTGACAAAGAAGGCAAAGATGTTGATTCGCTTATGATGGATGCTCTCGAATCTGGAGCAGTTGACGTGGTGGAGTATGACGATTACTGCGAAGTTGTCACAGAACAGAACGAGCATAACAGTGTTGCTGACCAAATGAAAAACAAAGGATATCAGGTGCTCGATGCTCAAACAAGGCTAGTTCCAGATTCTTATGTCGACCTTGACGAAGAAAAAATTGTCAAGTTCAACCGCATGATTGAAATGCTCGAAGACCTTGACGATGTTCAAGAAGTTTATCATAATGTAAACTTGCCAGACGAAGAGTAAACAAAAAAGTTTGCTCTTTTTTTTATTTGCTATTGATATTTATCTTTTTTTGTGGTAGAATATACCTAACAAAAGAAAAAGGAGAAAAAGATGGAAGAAAACAAGCAAAACACAATGGATATCAGAGAAACACCAAAAAGTTTCAAGGAATATGCACACAAAATTTGCAAGCCAATTGAAAGAGCTCTTGAAATTGACAGCGAAGAAAATTATTCTTGGCAAGATATAGACGACTACAAAATTGACAGAATAGAATTTTTAAATAATCTGAAAAAAATAAAACAAAATTTGCCACTCGCAAAAGCCTTTGCCAAAAATTTTGACACAAACGACCTTTTGATATACTCATACTTTTACGATAGCAAAGATTATCTTCAAAAACTGTGTCAAGCGTATGTAAATTTCGACGAGTATATCAAAAGAAACGGCTCAAGCTACTGGGAAGACGATTCATCTTATTTTCAAAAAGATGCTCATGAAAATGAAACATTGGCTTATCTGTCTTTGTCTTATGGAGAAGAAATTAAAGAATTTTTGAAATATGCCAACAAAAAACTCAGACCAATGGATTACATAAATCTTTCACCAGCAATACTTGACTATCTCGACGAATTAAATTCAAATGAAAAGCAATAATTCTTGCAAATTTGCACAGACTAACCACTAGGTTAGTCTTTTTTTAACCTCAGGTATCAAATTTGCAAAGGAGAAGAGATGTTTGCAAAGAAAAAACAAAACAAAAAAATCGCTTTATCTTATATTCTATCCCTTGTGTTTTTGCTGATTTGTCTGCTGAATAATCTGTCTTTTTTTTCTATCAATTCGCTTCCAGACAATTTTTATACCAATCTGGAAGAGATTGAAAACTTGAATAAAGATAAATCTCTTGGAAGATTTTATTCTGCTGATTTTTTAAATGAAGACATTGAAACAGGGCAAAAGAGTGGTAAAAGCGGCACTGTGATTTTCAAACTTTTTGGCTTTATACCTATAAAAAAGGTTAAAGTTGAAATCTTGCCAGAAGAAGAAGTGTATGTCGGCGGCGTTCCTCTTGGGTTGAGCGTTACAACAAGGGGCGCACTGGTGGTCAGCAACACAATGCTTGACCCTGTCAGCGGCAAAATGTTTTCAAACAAAGTTTTGAAAAATGGAGATATAATAATAAGAATAAATGATATCGAAATTTCAAATTGCAGCGATATTGAAAAGGTTTTAAACGAGAATTTTGACGAAAATAAAGAAATATCCATCGAAGTGCTGCGAGGCAACAAACATAAAACTTTAAGCATAAACTACATAAAAAACGCCGACAAAACTTGCAAACTTGGCGCGTGGGTCAGAGACGATTTGTCTGGCATTGGCACCTTGACATTTGTGAAAAACAATCTTCAGTTTGCAGCTTTAGGTCATCCGGTAACCGACTCAAGCGGCAGCAATATTGTGCCTATCAACGATGGAAATGTTTACAACTGCTCGCTGCTTGGAATTGAAAAAGGAAAGGTCAACAAACCGGGACAACTGAAATGCTTGTTTGTTCAAAATCAAAAAAATGGCGTTATTGACAAAAACACAAACTATGGTATTGTTGGGCAATATCAGGATTGCTCGGACATGATTGATGCCAATTTGACGGCACCACTTGGCGGAAGGCTTAGTGTCAGACCAGGCAAAGCAACAATTATTTCAAGCGTCAGCGGAATTCGAGAAGAATACCAAATCGAAATTATAAAAGCAAACTATCAAAAGCAACAAGAAGACAAAAGTTTGGTGTTTAAAGTTGTTGACAAACGCCTTCTCGCCCTTACTGGCGGCATAGTGCAGGGGATGAGCGGCTCTCCAATTTTGCAAAACGGCAAACTTGTTGGCGCGGTCACTCATGTTTTTCTCAAAGATCCCACAAAAGGTTATGGCGTTTATGCAGACTGGATGCTCAAAGAGATGGATGACTAATAAAAAATCAGGTCCTTTGGCCTGATTTTTAAAAACTTATTTCCAATATTTGACTATCAATGTTTTTTGAATAAAGTAAGAGCAAGGAATAGCAACAAGGGCTAGGCATATTGGCAAAATCAAAGTGGTGGCATAAAGAGCAAAGTTTGTTGTGTTAAGGCCAAAAATGAAGTTTAAGCCAACAATCATAACAACCACCAGCAGGGTGTAGCCCAAAATTTCCCAAATCGAGTTCATCTGCTTTGGCAGCCAACTTGTGTGACACTTGTAATTATAAAATTTAAAAGCAACAACAATCAACTGCAAAGCTGGAAGAAGGATGTATAAAAAGTTTAGTTGCGAGTTTATATTGCCAGAATAATATAGCGCAATAAACACAACGGCCGACACGGTTGCAAGCAGAAAAAACATAATCAAACTGTGATAAAAAGCCAATTTGTTTGTGTTGTGCGCCGTTTGAATTTCAGGCTTTTTATATTCGCTGAACTCAATGTCTTGCTCTTTGTAGTAATCCTCTAAATCTTGATAGTCATAAATTGCGTCAGGCCTCTGCTCCTCATCAGATTTTGTATGAGAATAGAGCTGAGAAATGATTTCCTTATGAGAAGGGTCGATTTTGACATCACGTTTTGGTGGTGGAAGGGACTCATCTTTGTCCTGCGAGATAATTTTTAAACGTGGTGGAGCAATTTTTTTAGGGCGAACAAGTTCTTGGTCTTCAATACGATTTGTGATAAATTTGCCGTCATCTTCCACAACTTTTTCAATAGGTTTTCCCTCAAAATATGTATTACCTTTCACGGTAGCGTTTTGACTTTGCAAAGGTGAGTTAGTGCGATTTTGACGCTCGCTATATTGCTCAAATGGCGTCTGCTCATATTTAGTTTTATTTTCAAGCAAGGAAGATTTGAAGGCTTCAATATTTGCCTTGTTTCTCTCTTCTGCCTCTTGCAGCGGAGTTTCAACAGTCATGGCAATTTGGTCTTCGGCAAAACTGCGTTGCTTTTTGTATTTTCGAATATCTTTTGAGATGTCATAAATTCTTTGGTTATAGTTTTCAACTTCATTTTTGTTCAAAAAAGCACCATCATCGTTTTTTTCTTGCGTTTTTTCGTATTCTATCGGCCTTGCTTCTTCCATCGGCTTTGGCTGGATTTGCTGTTTTTCTTCAACCACTTCCTCAAAACTCTCAGCCTGAGTTTGCTGCGGCTGGCTAGGGGAGTTTAAAGAAGAAAAATCAAAAAACTCATTCTCAGAGTCTTCATCTTCTGCAAGAGTGTTTATTTCCTGCTTTTCGGCAACTTTTTCAGCTTCAAATTCAGGATTTGACACAACAAAATCTCTGAAAACATCAATGTTGTTGGCTTCGAAATCACATTTAAGTTGAGCATAGTAACTTTTGCCTTTTTCTGTTATCGAATAATATCTTCTGTTTGGCCCAAAATCGCTTGATTTTATGTAGGAAGAAACATAGCCTTGCTTTTCCATTCTGGTCAAATTTGAATAAACACTTGGTTTTTTCAGTTCAATCCGCCCATTGCTTTTTTTGTTGATTTCAGAAATAAAATCAAGCCCGTAGAAATCGCGCTCTAAAAGGCAATTCAAAATCATATAGGAAAGCTGACCCTTGGCAAAAATTTCCATAAACACCTCTTAAATAGATTATAGAAAATTACTAGTCAATAAGTCAATCGATTTGGGGGTATTATGCAAATTTTATCGAAAAATTTTCCATATTTTGTGCTAGTATGCAAAACCTCGTCAACTTCCAAAATCATTTGCGTAGAACCTGTTTGTTTGATATAATAGTTATTGTGAAAACCAATATGTCAGTAAAAATTGAAAAAAGCAAAAGAAAAACAATTTCGCTTCAAGTTTTAACCATTGACGCCGTGCTGGTTAAGGCGCCGCTAAAGTGTGGCGATAAAAAAATATGGGAATTTGTCAACAGCAAAAAATCTTGGATTGCCAAACAAATTGAGTCATTAAAGAAAAAACAAGATTTTGCAAAAAGATTTGATTTTGAAAATTATACATATCTGCTAGGGGAGATTCATGAAAAGCAAAAACTTTCTTACAAGCAAAACGCAAACAAAATTTTGCCAAAAATCGCAGAAGACTTGGCAAGTAGGCTAGGTTATTGTTTTTCCAAATTGAGCATAAAACCTTCAAAAAGACGTTGGGGGAGTTATTCAAGCAAAAAAGAGTTGATGCTCAACATCTACTGCGTGATTTTGCCTTTAAATCTGGTTGAATATGTGATAATACACGAGCTTTGCCACAGCAAAGAGATGAATCATTCGCCAAAATTTTGGAAATTGGTTGAAAAACATTTGCCAAATTATAAATTACGCAAAAAACAACTTGAAAACTACAGCTTTCTTCTAAACCTAAAACTGACTTAACCTTTGCTGTCAATTTTTGTTTCATCTGCTGGTTTGGAGAGGGATTTGATTAAACTAGAAAATTGATTTTTAGGGGAGCTACGACAGCTTTTATTTCCAGCTAAAACAGCAATAGGGTTTTATCGTTGTAAATACTTCTTAATATGATTGAGAATGTTGTTTGAGAGTAAAAAAAAATTGAAAGGGGGCAAAAATTTGCCGAATAGAAACATTTGCTATCTATGCGTAAAACACAACTTTTACGCATAGATAGACGCATAATAGCCTTATTTTCAGACTATTATGTTATTTTTTTATAATTATGCAAATTTGCTAATAAAGGCTTTTTTAACATATTTTATTCTTTTTATAAATTCATAATTTTTGCAAACATTTTCTCATGTATTCTTATTTGCATATAAAAAATTGCGGATTTATTTGTTGTCCGCAATCATTCTAAGCATTTTCAAAAGACCTACTTGTTGATTATAACCCAGCATTTGGTCTTGATATAATTTTAGTTTTAAATCGTTGACTGAATTGAAATTATTGATAGATTTCAAATTCAAATAATTGACGATTTTTATAAAAACATCATATATGTTTTGCTCATCATAAAGTTTGTCTGGCACGTTGTAAAGCACGCTTTCCATAAACATTGCGTTTGGCATTTCGTGATTTGCCTGATGATATAAAACGTTAAAAATCTTAAGCATTTTCACAAAATTATCTCCAGCTTCAAGTTTCTTTTCACTCAAGCACTTTAATCTGCACGAAAAATTGTATTGTTTCAGCTTTTTCTTCCCCTCAAAAAATTTAAAACAATCTTCATTATAAAAACAAATTTCGATTTTTATTTGTGTGTTGCTGCCAAAATCGTCTTTGCCAACGATATACAAAAAATTATCGTCCATAGAGATGATAGAAGTTTGCGAAAGAAAAAGCCTGATGGTTTCAAACAAATCTTTCGTCAAATTGAACAAATTGTATTTGCTCCCATCAAAATCAACCTTTGCAGCCAGCGATTTTTCGTCCTTCTTTTTCTTCTTTTTTTTGCGGCGTTTTCGGCTGGCCCAAGCAATTTTAAGCCTTTTTTTCAAATTATGCCAAAACATATTTGTTTTGACTGTGTTAAGCTCGAGTTGCGCGTTGTTTATGCCAAGAAGGTAATAAAATGTTGAATTGTCTGTGACAGCGCCTGACAAAACTTCGTTAAACGGCTGCAAAACAACATTGTTTAGGCTTATATAAGGGATTTGCAAGCCTAGTCGCTCGATTGAAGCCGACAAAACACTCTCGACTTTGCTTTCAACGTGATTGTAAAAATCTTTGTTGCTTTGAGCCGCTATTGCTGTTATAAGTTTTTTGTCTATCACTAACTTTGACATCTGTTTTTCCTTTTTTATTAGCAAAACTTTGGTAATGTTTATCTTAAAATTCTATTTCGTTTTTGGCAATATCTTTTCTTTCACGCCCATATACGGCCTTAAAACTTCAGGAATATCAACACTTCCGTCTGCATTTATATTGTTCTCAAGAAAAGCTATAAGCATTCTTGGAGGCGCTACCACGGTGTTGTTGAGCGTGTGAGCAAATTTCATGCCGTCTTTGGTTTTAAACCTGATTCCAAGACGTCTTGCTTGCGCATCAGAAAGGTTTGAGCATGACCCAAGTTCGCCAAAATAACGATTTTGTCGTGGGCTCCAAGCATTTAAGTCGCAAGATTTCACCTTCAAATCAGCCAGATCGCCACTGCAACATTCCATAACTTCATGTGGAATATTTATACTTTTGAAAAATTCAGAGGAAATTTGCCACATTTTGTTATACCATTGCATAGAATCTTCCGGCTTGCAAATAACAATCATCTCTTGCTTTTCAAACTGGTGCACACGATAAATTCCACGTTCTTCAATTCCGTGCGCTCCAACTTCCTTTCTAAAACATGGAGAATAAGAAGTCAGCATAATCGGCAAATTTTCTTCCTTGACGATGGTGTCTTTAAACCTGCCAATCATTGAATGCTCACTCGTTCCAATCAAATACAAATCTTCGCCTTCAATCTTATACATCATATTGTCCATTTCTTCAAAGCTCATAACGCCATTGACAACGTCGCTGCGAATCATAAATGGCGGAATGCAATAAGTGAAGCCTTTGTCTATCATAAAATCACGGCCGTAAGACAAAATCGCCGAATGAAGCCTTGCAACGTCACCAGTCAAATAGTAAAATCCGTTGCCGCTTGTTCTTCTTGCGCTGTCAAGGTCAAGTCCGTCAAGGCTTTCAAGAATATCGGCATGATACGGGATTTCAAAGTCCACCTTTTTTGCCTGACCAACAGTCAATCTTTGAACATTTTCGCTGTCATCCTTGCCAATAGGCACATCATCGGCGATAATGTTTGGAATTGACATCATAAGTTTTTTTAGTTTCTCAGACAATTTTACTTCTTCATCTTCAATGTTTGCTAAACGCTCGTTGATTTGAACAACTTCAGCTTTGACAGCGTTTGCTTTTTCAACATTTTTCTCTCGCATTAAAAGGCCAATTTGAGAACTTTTTGCATTTCTATCCGCTCTTAAACCGTCTCCTTCTTTCTTCAAAGCGCGAATTTGCCCGTCAAGAAGCAAAACCTCATCCACATAAACAAGTTTTTGGTCTTGAAATTTTTTTCGTATATTCTCCTTTACAAGTTCAGGATTTGTTCTTATCAAATTTATGTCAATCATATCAAACCTCTCTTTTTATATCTTACAATTTTTTATAAAAATAGTCAAACAATTTGTAATACTCAACCACCAAAATCAAAAAAATTATTTTAAATTTTTCTTTTTGGTTAAAAATTTCTATATATTGTGCCTATTATGTGCGTAATAGACACAAAATAGCCTAACAAAAGATTTTACGCATAGATTGCGAAAATCGTTTGGTAATTCAAAAAGCTTGTGCTAAAATAGATTTATGGAAAAATTATCTTATTATCAACAGCGAGATTTAAAAAATCGAATGAAGATGAGCAAATATTTGCAAGCCCTGCCCGACTACTGTCTCGATTTTTTTATTGGCATTGAAAACAACACTTCTTCTTTGACCAGATATAACTACGCCATGGATTTAAACGTCTTTTTTGAGTATTTGGCGCAATATGTTTTAAAAAAAGACAAACAGGCCATCACCTACAATGACCTAAACAGCCTCAAATCTCGTGATATTGAGCAGTTTTTGTCATATCTAAGTTATTATAACGGCGAAAACAACAAGGTGAGCCAAAATCAAGAACGAGGCAAAGCGCGAAAGCTTGCTTCGCTGCGAAGTTTTTTTAAATATTTGTTCAATCATGACCACATTCAGTCCAACGTGGTCAGCAAAATTGAAACTCCAAAACTTCATAACAAAGAAATCATACGACTTGAGCAAACCGAAGTTGCAAAAATGCTTAACGCCGTTGAAAACCCCACAGAATTCAGCCAAAAACAAAAATCTTACAACAAAAACACTTTCGAGAGAGACAATGCCATCATCACCCTTTTCCTTGGCACAGGCATTCGTATTTCTGAGCTTGTCGGTCTTGATATCGACAGTTTTGATTTTAAGGAAAATGCCTTTGTTGTAACGCGAAAAGGTGGAAACAAATCGGTTTTATATTTTTCCAACGAAGTTGCTCTCGCCCTTAAAACTTGGCTGGAAAAAAGAGCAACTCTAAATTTGGACGAGAGCGAAAAAGCCATGTTTATCTCTCTGCAAAACAAGCGAATTTCAGTTCGTGCTGTGGAAAATTTGGTCAAAAAGTTTGCCCAAATCGCCTCCCCTCTGAAAAAAATTTCCCCACACAAACTGCGTAGCACATTTGGAACAAACCTTTATCGCGAAACAAAAGATATATATATTGTTGCCGACGTGCTTGGGCATAAAGACGTCAACACAACAAAAAAGCATTACGCAGCCATAAACGAAGATATGCGCAAGAGCGTTGCAAACGTTTTGCATCTTCGAGATGAAAATTGAATGAATAATTTTTTGAGAACAGTGCATTATAATATTGTGAAGGAAATATGCTTCACATAAAAAGAAGAAGATTTGTCTGTTTTGACAAGTCTTCTTTTTTTGTTTGAATTGATGATAAAGTTTTTTAGATGGATGTTTTAACAAAAAGCACGAAAGGCCGCAATTTTTCAAATTGCCACAGCCAAAACTCTACGCAGAGCTTTGGCTGCTTTTCGCCTAACGGCGAAAAGCCTTTCGTGCGTCAACATCCCACCAGTTATTTTGCAGTATCCGTAAAACGAGACTCTCTTATCACATTCACTTTGATTTGACCTGGATATTGCATTTCGTTTTCAATTCGTTTTGCGATATCTTTTGCCATAAACATTGCGTCAGTATCAGAAATTTCTTCTGGCTTAACCATTATGCGAACTTCTCTGCCTGCCTGAATAGCAAATGACTTTTCAACACCTTTAAAGCTGTTACAAATGGTTTCAAGCTGCTCAAGACGTTTGATATAATTTTCAAAACTTTCTCGCCTTGCACCCGGTCTTGTGCTTGAAATAGCATCTGCAACTTGAACGATAACCGCCTCAATGCTATGGAAAGGCACATTGCCATGATGAGCTTCAATGCAATGGATAACCGCTTGGCTTTCCTTATATTTTTTTGCCAAATCCACACCGATAGAAACGTGAGTTCCTTCAATTTCATGGTCAAGCGCTTTGCCAATATCATGAAGCAACCCGCCTCTTTTTGCAACTGTGACGTTCGCGCCGATTTCACTTGCAATAAGCCCTGCAATGATAGAGGTCTCCACACTGTGCCTCAAACAATTTTGGCCATAACTCGTTCTATATTTCAACCGCCCAAGAACTTTGACAAGCTCTGGATTAAGATTGTAAATTTGCACTTCATTGCAAGCGTTTTCGCCCGCTTCTTTGACTGCTTTTTCAACTTCAATCGAGGCTTTTTCAACAACCTCCTCAATTCTTGCTGGATGAATTCTTCCATCAACAATCAGTTTTTCAAGAGCCAGCCGAGCAATCTCTCTTCTGAATGGGTCAAAACTTGAAATAGTGATAGTCTCTGGAGTGTCGTCAACAATAAGTTCCACCCCAGTCATGCTTTCTATCGAGCGAATATTTCGGCCTTCTCTACCAATAATTCTGCCCTTCATCTCATCGTTAGGCAGTGCCACTGAGGTTACCGTCATTTCACTTGTAAGGTCTGTTGCGCATTTTTGAATTGCCCCCATAACAATATCGCGAGCATTCTTTTCGGCATTTTCTTTGGCTTCATCTTCAATTTGTTTCACCAAAACGCCAGCGTCTTTTTTAGCCTCATCAGTGATTGATTCAATCAAAATATCTTTTGCTTCCTTTTTTGACAAGCCAGAAATTTTTTCAAGTTTTTCAAGCATTTGAGTTTTGATTTGCTCTTGCTCTTCCAGTTTGTCGTTAAGCTTTTGTTTATCGCCTTCCAGCTTTTGTTTTTCGTTTTCAAGCTGCTCGGTTTTAGAGTCGATAAGCTGCTCTTTTTTTGTGATGTATTCTTCTCTTTGATCTAGTCGTTCTTCTTGTTTTTGCAGTTCGTTTCTGCGTTCTTTTGCTTCATTATTCGCTTCGTCACGAATTTTCTGAGCTTCTTCTTTGGCTTCTAAAATTGATTCTTTTTTAACGCTTTTTGCTTCCGCATAGGCATCTTCGATAATCTTTAATGCGTTAGATTTGTTTTTGTTGATTTTTTTGTCAATAACAAACTTACACACAACCATGCCAATGGCAAGCCCCACCACAAGGGCACACACACCAGCAACAACACCTGCGGTCGCAACAGCATTACATAGCAAGCTAATACTGTTGTTCATTTCTTTCCCCTTTATTATAAAACTCGGTATATTCAAAAATAGGCTGACATCAACAAGTAATGCCCAAAATGATATATAAAAAGTTGATGACAACTTAAAAATCTTAAAATACCTAAGTTAATTATATTACTTTTTATATTCCAAGTCAAACAAAACTGGGTTATAACGAAAAAAATAGCAAAAAAAATCGTTGCTCAAATTTTTCAAGCAACGACAAAAAACAGGCCTCTTCTTTTAAAATCGTGATTTTGACAAGTCGTAGCCAGAGAGAAATTCCTCTTTAAATTCTGGCAAATAGTCTCCCAAAATCGCTTCTCTTGTCTGATGGGCCAAATTTAGAAGCATATGAAGGTTGTGAATGGAAAGAAGCTGAGCTCCCAACATTTCTCCCGCATTGATAAGATGACGAATATAGGCTCGAGAATAATGTTTGCAAGCATAGCAATCGCACCCCTCTTCAATCGGCGAAAAGTCTTCTTTATAAACAGAATTTTTTATCACAAGTTTCCCTTTTTTTGTAAAGGCTGTGCCATTTCGAGCAATACGCGTTGGAAGCACACAATCCATCATATCAATACCACGGCAAAACCCTTCAACAAGACAGTCTGGCGAGCCAACCCCCATCAAATATCGCGGCATGTTTTTTGGAAGAAGAGGTTGCAAATGGTCGAGAATGTCATACATTACCGATTTTTCTTCGCCCACCGACAATCCTCCAATGGCAATGCCGCACCTAGCATATGGCAAACAATCTTGAACGCACTGCTCTCTTAAATCCTTATAGATGTTGCCTTGCACGATAGGAAAAAGCATCTGGTCGTCGTTTTTATGAGCCTTAAAACAGCGCTCCAGCCAAATTTTTGTCAATCTTTTGGCTTCAACCGCCTCTTGATAAGTCGCGCCTGCCTCGGTGCACTGGTCAAGAGCCATAATGATATCAGCACCAAGCGCTTCTTGAATTTCCATGTCTTTTTCTGGAGAAATAAAGTGTTTTGCGCCATTGATATGCGAGCGAAATTCAACCCCTTGCTCGCTGACCTTTCTCAGCTTTGACAGTGAAAAAACTTGAAAACCACCACTATCCGTCAAAATAGGCCTATCCCAGTTCATAAATTTGTGCAGTCCTCCAGCCTTTTTGACAATTTCATGGCCTGGTCTTAAGTATAGATGGTAGGTATTTGACAAAATTATCTGAGCGTTGAGCTCCTTCAAATTTTCCACAGTCAAGCCTTTCACTGTGGCCTGAGTGCCCACTGGCATAAAAATCGGAGTTTCAATATCTCCATGAGGAGTGTGAAAAATCCCCGCTCTCGCACCGGTTTTTGGACATTCTTTTATTATCTCATATGAAAACTTTTCCATTGTCTTCTCCTATATATCGTAGGTTGTTTGCGTGCATAACTGCAAGATATAGTGTTATGTAATCAATAAATAAACATTGCATCGCCAAACGAGAAAAAGCGATAACGCTCTTTTACTGCATGAGAATAGATGCTCATAGTCTGGTCGTAGCCTGCAAAAGCGGACACCAGCATAATCAGTGTGCTTTCTGGAAGGTGAAAATTTGTGATAAGGGCATCCACCACCTTAAATTTATAGGAAGGATAGATAAAAATGTCGGTCTCCTTCTTTACTGGCACGATTTCTCCTTCACTGCTCGCGCAACTTTCAAGCACTCTCACACTTGTTGTTCCAACAGCAATTATTCTTCGACCTTCTTTTTTTGCTCGATTGATTATACAAGCATTTTCCTTGCTCATCTCAATGTATTCGCTATGCATTTTGTGACTTAAAATGTTTTCTTCTTTGACTGGGCGGAAAGTGCCAAGACCCACATGAAGCAGAACTTCCACTATCTCCACCCCCTTTTCTTTTATTTTTTCAAGAAGAGGTTTTGTAAAATGCAGTCCAGCAGTAGGCGCAGCTGAAGAGCCTTCAACTTTTGCATAAACTGTCTGATATCTTTCTTTATTCTTAAGCTTTTCATGGATATATGGCGGAAGAGGCACCTGTCCAACTTCCAACAGCCTTTCTTCAAAAGCGCCTGAAAAACTAAATTCAATTTCGCACTCTCCATACTCGGCTTTTCGTCTGACCACAGCACTTAATTTTTCGCTGAAATGGATTTCAGTGCCAGGGCTTAGTCTTTTAAAAGGCCTTGCAATCACCTTCCACCTTTTCAGGTCTAGCCGTTTTTGCAGCAAAACCTCAATCTTTGCTCCTGTATCTTTATATCCAAAAAGTCTTGCCGGCAAAACTCTGGTGTTGTTGATTACCAAAACATCTCCTTTTTGGAAATAATCAACAATGTCATAAAAGTGCTTATCTTCAATTTTTTCACTCTCGCGGCAAAAAATCAGCAACCTGGAGCTATCTCTAGGCTCAACAGGCTGCTGCGCAATCAAATCTTGCGGCAAATCGTAAAAATAGCTTGATTTGCAAAGCAAATCCTTGTGGTTTATATTTGACATCTTCTCCTCTATTTTGCTATATATTCCATCCCAAAATGTTTATAAGCAGGCTCAAGAACAACTCTCCCCCTTGGCGTGCGTGAAATAAACCCAAGTTGCAACAGATATGGCTCATAAACATCTTCAATAGTTGTTGCATCTTCGCTTATTGTTGCAGCCAAAGTGTCAAGGCCAACCGGCCCGCCGCCAAACTTGTTAATCATGGCAATCAAAATTTTTCTGTCAATAGTGTCAAGGCCAAGTTCATCAATTTCCATCACTTGCAATGTTTTGTCGGCAATAGATTTGTCAACGTGGCCTTTGCCGATAACCTGTGCATAATCTCGAACACGTTTGAGAAGTCTGTTTGCAATTCGAGGTGTTCCTCTTGAGCGCTTTGCGATTTCGCCCGCAGCATCGTCATCAATTTGCACTCCCAAAATTTTTGCAGAACGCTTTATGATTATCTTAAGTTCTTCTGGGCTGTAAAGTTCAAGCCTGCAAATCACTCCAAAACGGTCACGCAATGGATTTGTCAGCATACCCGCTCTGGTTGTTGCCCCAATCAAAGTAAATGGTTTGATTTTTAGACGCATATTTCGAGCAGAAGGGCCTTTGCCTACTATAAAATCCAAAGCAAAATCTTCCATGGCTGGATACAAAATTTCTTCAACCGTCTTGTTAAGCCGGTGGATTTCGTCAATAAACAAAACGTCGTTTTGATTTAAGTTGGTAAGAATTGCAGCAAGGTCGGCAGCGTGCTCAATCGCAGGCCCCGAAGTCACTTTAAACTGCGAGCCAAGTTCGTTTGCAATAATGTGCGACAGCGTTGTTTTTCCAAGACCAGGAGGCCCATAAAGCAGAACATGATCCAAACTCTCCTTTCTTGTTTTGGCTGCTTGGATATACACGCTCAAGGCTTCTTTAACTTTGCTTTGCCCAATATAATCATCAAGACTTGTGGGTCTCAACGAATTTTCAATTTCGGCGTCTGTCAAATTTTTTGTGCTTTGCACAAATCTTTCTTCTTCGTTCAACCTTTATACCCCCTTAAAGCTTTTGAAATGATTTCTTCTGCCGTCGCATCATTTTGAGCATTTGCCCTTGCAAGCATATATGCCTCGTTTTTGTTTATGCCAAGACTGATAAGAGTGTCGGTGGCCATTTGCACAGCATCTTCATTATAATCGGCACTGAAAGTTGTCTCACTGGTGCTTATCGGCCCCAGTTTGTCTTTAAGTTCAAGACAAATTCTTTCAGCCGTTTTTTTTCCAAGCCCCTTTATTTTTGATAAAAGAGAGCTATCTTCTTTGACTATCGCAATGGTAAGGTCTGACAAACTTAACCCCGACAAAATTGTGATCGCCATCTTTGGCCCCACACCACTGACTGAGATAAGTTTGAAAAAGACGTCTCGTTCTTCCTTGCTTGAAAAACCAAATAAGAAAACTCCGTCTTCTCGCACAGCCATATATGTGAAAATCTTCACGCTTTCGCCCGCCATTGGCAAAGTGGATAAAGTGGTGGAGGAAACTGCAAGTTCATACCCCACACCATTCACATCTAAAACAAGGCTGTTTTCTCCCTTTTCTTCAATAACCCCTACTAAAAATGAAATCATAACTGCTCCTACACTCTGTTTCTGTTAAGCACCGGACTTGACTGACTATGACAAATTGCAACCGCAAGCGCATCGGCCGCATCGTCTGGTTTTGGGATGCTGTTTAAGCCTAAAATCGCTTTAACCATAAATTGCACCTGCGCCTTTTCCGCTCTTCCTTGGCCAGTCAAGGCTTGCTTTATTTGCAGCGGCGTGTATTCGTAAATGTTTCCGCAATATTTTTGACAAGCAAGCAGTATCACTCCTCGCGCCTGAGCAACCTGTATGACAGTTTTTTTGTTTTTAAAATAAAATAGCTCTTCAATCGCAACAACATCTGGCTTGAATTTATCAAACAAATATTTCAAACTTTTATCGATGTTTTCCAGCCTTATTGGCATACTGTCTTCTTTTGGAGTGGTTATCGCTCCGTAATCGAGAAGCATATTTTGCTTGTTTGTGTCTAAAACCCCGTAGCCGATAATTGCGTAACCCGGGTCAATCCCTAATACTATCATAAGTGAATTATAAAATATATAAAAAATTAAGTCAAACAATCAAAGGCATAAGTTGCGTTTTTTTGCTCGGCCGCTATAGCCTTTCCGCCAGCCAAGCTGGGCGAAAAGAAAAAGCCAAACATGGTTTGGCTTTTTGCCAACGGCCGTTGGCGCTATAGCGGCCGATAATCCTTGGCACTTTTGAGCATTTCCTTAGCGTGCGAAAGTGCTATATTGCTAAGTTCGTTCCCACCCGTGATTCTTGCAATAGCCTTCGCAATTTCTTCGCCCTGCAAAAGGTTGGCTTGAGAAAAAGTTTGCCCATCTATCTCAGTTTTTGAAACATTTATAAAATTATCTCCAAATGCGGCCACTTGCGGAAGATGAGTGATACACAAAATTTGCGAAAAACTTGTGATGTTTTTAAGTTTTTGTCCCACAATTTTCCCTGTCTCACCGCTTATTCCAGCATCAATTTCGTCAAAAAGAAGGGTTGAAGAGGCTCCGTCTTGAGCAAATATATTTTTGATGGCCAGCATAAATCGGCTAAGTTCTCCCCCTGACGCTATTTTTGCAAGCGACCTGGCCTGCTGTCCTGCATTTGCAGAAAAGTTGAATTTGACATCATCTTGCCCATTCACACCAATTTTCTCAAGCTTATCAAATTCCACTTCAAAGGTGGATGACTTCATGCCAAGCTCTTTCAACTCGTTTTCAACTCGCTTCTCAACAGTCAAAGCAGTTTGCTTTCTCACCGTAGTCAACTGGTCTGCAAGTTCTTGCATTTTGCAAAGCACATTCCGCTTTTGCTTTTCAAGTTTTTCAAGTTCAAACTCTCCATCCTCCAAAAGGTCAAGCTGCTGTTTTGCATTCTGCCCAAACTCAATCACAGCCTCGATTGATCCGCCATATTTTCGGCACAAACTTTTGATAAGGTCGTTTCTTTGGTCAAGCATATCAAATTCGCGCTGGTCAAAGGTTGTTTGTTCTTTCAAAGAAACCAGCCCCTCAAAGATGTCTTCAAGTTCATATCTTGTGCTGTCAACTCTCTCTTTAAAAGCAGAGGCCTCTTCAATCCCTGAAAGAGAGCCCAGTTGCGAAGAAATCTCTTGCAACTGATTAAGCACGCTGTCGGGATTGTCTGAAAGCAGCATTTCACAATTTGACACAACGTTAAAAATTTTTTCGCTGTTATTTAAAACTTTAAGCCGCTCCCTTATTTTTTCATCTTCGCCCACTTCAAGCCCAGCCTGCTCTATTTCATCATATTGAAATTTTAAAAGCGAACTTAGCCTTGCCCTTTCGTTTTCGTCACCGCCAAGAGCTTTGATTTTTTTGTTAATCAGACTGATTTGCTGCAAAAGCCCTGCAAGTTCTTCTTTGATTTTTTTGACATCCTCGCCAGCAAACTTATCAAGCATAGTCAAATGATTTTTTGCGTTAAGCATATCAACACTCTCATGCTGAGTGTAAAAATCTACAAGAAGAGGCGAAAGTTCTTTGAGTATAGCGGTTGTTGCCATCATGCCATTTATTCTGATTTGATTTTTGCCATCTTGGCTTAGCATTCTTACAATCAAAAGTTGGTCGTCGCATTGATAGCCAAGTTCCGACAAAAACGAAATTGCATCTTGGCTTAAATCGGAAAAAAGAGCCTGAACCCTGACAAAATCTTTGCCCGAGCGGATAGTTGAACGGTCAACCTTTGCTCCCAAAACAAAAAGAAGACTCTTAAAAATAAGGCTTTTGCCCGAGCCTGTTTCGCCAAGCAGAATGTTTAAGCCTTTTTCAAAGTCAACCGAAAGATTTTCAATAAGAGCAAAATTTTCAATTTTTAATGTTTGTAACATTTTATCCTCAACATAATGTTATCATTAACAAGCAAAAAAATCAAATAATTTCATCAAATTTAGCTGAGCATTGCATTCAAAGTGACCACCGCTTCGCCCGCCAAAATTGTTGTGGGAAAAATCAGCATCACAGTGTCATCGCCATAGCAAGCACCCATAAGCTCGTTGAGATTGAGTTTGTCAACAAAACCACACACGCCGCCAGCCATTCCTTTCATGGTTTTAAGCACTGCAAGGTTCATTGCGCTTTTCACAGAAATCACAGCCTCTTTGAAAATAGTTATGTATTTGTTGGAAATAACTTGGTCTTCAGAGCCAACAAAACAATATTTATATTTGCCAGAAGCAGACAAAATTTTTGTCAGCCCAAGCTCTTTGATATCTCTTGAAATGGTTGCCTGCGTGATTTCAAAGTTTGCATTGCGAAGTTCTCTTGCAAGCTCATCTTGAGTTTCAATCTCTTTTGTGGAAATGATTTCCAAGATTTTTGATTGTCGTGCGCTTCTTGCCATAGTTTTCTCCTAAATCGCTATTCTCCTTTATTTTAAAGGGCTGTAGCCGTTATGCATAAATATAAATTTATGATTATTCATGCATTTTTGATTATTATACATCATTTTTTATAATTATGCAAGCGATTTTTGCATAAATATTCAGCGATTTTTTATATAAATTTGATATTTTGAAATTTTATAAAAATCAAATTTATAATTATAAGTCTTTATGCATTTTGCAAAAACAAAAAAAAACGCGGCAAAAAACACCCCACAAAAAAAGCGGGC
>CALVTE010000015.1 GCA_944360075.1 uncultured Clostridia bacterium
TGTCATAATTTTGTTTAGAAACAGAAAATTGCTCTTTTGCCATTTGGAAAGCATTTTTTGTTTTGTTAAAGTCAGAAAGCAAACTGTTCATATTTTCAGCAAGTTTTGCAAAGTTGCGCTCTAAAATGGCAAGGTTTTGTGAAAGCTTGTCTTTGAGTTTGACAAGTTTTTCCACTTCTTCCTTTGAAAGCGTGTCAACATCTTTTGCAAACACCTCTTCCATTTTTTTTCGTTGAATTTCATATTGCGCTTTTGCTGTTGAAAACTCTTTTTCAAGTTCCTTGGCTTTTTCGTCAAGTTTGAAAGAGCGCTCTTGTGCAACCTTTGCATTTTGTTGCATTTGATTTGCGATTTTTTTGTCTTCATTGTCTCGAAGCGCTTTTTCAATTTTAAAAAGTTCGCTATCTAGTTTTTGATACTCTAAAATTTTGTTTATGTCCATATTTTCTCCTCACACCTATCATACAAGGTTTTAGTTTATAAAGTCAATCAGTTTTTTGCTTCTGTTTGGGTTTTTAAGTTTTCGTAGTGCCTTTGCTTCAATCTGACGAATTCTCTCTCTGGTCACCGAAAACTCTTTGCCCACTTCTTCCAAAGTTTTAGCCTTGCCGTCAGTCAGACCATATCTTTCTCTGATGACTTGTTGTTCTCTTGGCGTAAGAGTGTCAAGCGCCGCAAGAATTTGTTCACGCAGAAGATGTTGAGAGGCAAGTTCCATTGGATTTGAAACTTTGGTGTCTTCAATAAAATCACTCATTCTGCTGTCGTCTTCTTCGCCAACTGGAGTCTCCAAACTGATTGGTTCAAGCGCAACTCGCTGAATTTCCACCACTTTGCTCTCGCTGATGCCCATCTCTTGAGCAATCTCTTCAAGCGAAGGCTCGCGCGAAAGTTTTTGAAGCAAACTTCTCACCACTCTGTTATACCTGTTGATTGTTTCATTCATATGCACAGGCAAGCGGATGGTTCTGGCCTGGTCAGCCACCGCTCTTGAAATTGCTTGACGAATCCACCATGTTGCATATGTTGAAAAGTGCCAACCTTTTGTGTAATCAAATTTTTCAACCGCTTTCAAAAGCCCCATATTGCCTTCTTGAATAAGGTCAAGAAAGGAAAGAGAACTTGTTGGAGCCCATCTTTTTGCAAGCGAAACCACCAATCTTAAGTTTGCTTGGCAAAATCTTGTTTTTGCCTCTTGGTCGCCTTCAAGCACTTTTTTGGCAAGTTCAACTTCTTCTTCTGGTGTAAGCAAAGGGACTTGTCCAATATCTTTCAGATACATTTTGACAGGGTCGTCAACGTTTGCAAAACCTGAAAAATCCAAATTTAAGTCTTCGTCTAAATTATCTTCTTTTTCAATAACTGAGATTTTGTTGTCACGCAAAGTTTTGATAAACAGTTTGATATCTTTGTCAGAAGCTTCAGGAAATCTCAAAAACTTGTCATAAATATCACTAGCGTTGATTTTTCTAGTTCTTAGCGCAGACTTCAAAATCTTTTCCTTCATTTGTTCAATATTTTCACTTGACATAAAATTCCTCCAAATTTTTAGTTCTCAAATTGTTTGTGATTTGACTGAGTTCTTTCATAATTTCTTGCCTTTGCTCAAGGTCGGAGCATTGCTTAAACTGATTTGTCACAATCATTTGCCGCTCTTGCAAGATTTGGCTAGCCACCAGCCAAACGCACTCTTCAAAATATTTTTGGCCGCTGTTTTGATAGACTGTAAAGTCATAATTTATGCAATCTTTCACAAGCGGATTGTTGTCGACGTCAAAGTAGTCATAATAGGAAGAAAGCGGGATTTGTTGCTGGGCAAGTTTGACAATTTCGCTTTGCCGCGCAAGCAATTTTTGATAATCTATTTTTTTGTCCACATAATCTTTGTTGTGCATAAGCGAGGCAAGAATAAATTTGACAGCCTTTATATTCCCATTTTCGCGCGAAGTTAAAACTTCTTGCTCTTTTTCTTTCTGATTAGCAGGCGTTTGTTGCCCATTTTTTTCTTTTTCAAGATCTCGCCGCAAAATATCGATTGGCACATTTGTCAAAGAGCGCAATTTGCCAAGATAGATGTCTTCTTCGCTGAAAGAATCAATCTTTGCAATTTGCAGCAGAATTTGCTTGATAAATTCGCTTTTCTCTCTTGGGTTTGAAAGGTCATATTTTTTAAGTTCGCTTTCAATCAGAAAGTCCATAGGGTCAAGCGCATTCTCAACGATTTCGTTTATTTTTTGACTGCCCTGCGTTTTGAGAATCTCGTCAGGGTCAAGTTTTTCTGGCATCATGGCCACTTTGACCGAAAAACCTTCTTCTCTCAAAATGTCAAGGCTGCGATAGTTGGCTTTTTGCCCAGCGCCGTCTCCATCAAACATCAAAATCACGCGATTTGAAAGTTTTTTAAGTTCATGCGCATTTTCTTTTGTCAGCGCCGTTCCCATGCAGGCCACGGTATTATTAAAACCAGCCTTGTGCATTGCAATCACGTCTATTTGCCCTTCAACAATGATGATTTTGTCAAGTTTGCCTTGCTGCTTCAGTTTTTTGACCAAATCGATTCCATAGACCACGCGGCCTTTTTTGAAAAGCAAAGTTTCGGCAGTGTTTATGTATTTTGCAAAATCAGCTTGTCCAAGCACACGAGCGCTAAAGCCCACACATTCTCCAAAGGAATTAAATATCGGAAACATCAGCCTGCCTGCAAAAACATCATAGAAAGTTCCGTTTTTTTCTTGCGCAATTCCAGCCTGTTTCATCTCTTGCAAAGAAAATCCTTGACCTTTAAGATATTCAATCATCTCCTTGAAATTTAAGCTGTAGCCCAGTTTGAAATCTTCAAGAGTTTTGCGATTAAACTGCCGCGATTTGACGTAATCTTGAGCAGGTTTTGCTTGTGGCAAAAGCAGATTTTGTTGATAATGCAGTTGGGCGCAGTCGAGAAGTTTTATCAGCCGCTCTTTATTCTTTTTCTGCTCCACGATTTCTTTTTCCCCAGTAAATTCAGGAACCTGCATCCCTGCATTTTTGGCTAGAATTTTGACAGCCTCATAGAAATCGCAGGACTCATACTTCATCACAAAACTAATCACGTCGCCGCTTTCTTTGCATCCAAAACAATAAAAAAGCCCTTCGTCTTCACTCACAGAAAATGAAGGTGTTTTTTCACTGTGAAATGGACAACACCCCCAGTATTTTCTGCCTTTCTTTTCAAGACGAACGTATCTTTCAATAACGCTGACAATATTACTTTTTTGTTTTAACTGATAAAGCCAGTCGGTAGGAAAGCCCTTGTTTTGCAATACAATCTCCTAAAAAGTTATTCAATTTTATTATACTACAAAAAAATCAAAATTCCTTGCGATAATTATAAAAAAGTAACAAAATTGCAAAAAAATCTTTTTTAAGTCAACAAAAAAGCATAGATTTAAACAAAAACAAGGGCTTTTAAGCTATTTGACCTTGCAAATAAATACTTGGAATTTCCCCCACAATCACA
This sequence comes from uncultured Clostridia bacterium, assembly GCA_944360075.1. Classification (GTDB taxonomy): domain Bacteria; phylum Bacillota; class Clostridia; order Christensenellales; family UBA1242; genus Caccovivens. The sequence goes on from CALVTE010000015.1 coordinate 3,497, forward strand.
CTTTCACAAATAAGAATTTGAAGGTTTGTTTGAAAATTTTGTGTGGAGCCGGGCAAAATCAGCCCTAAAACGGCGTCAACATCAAAATATAGCGAGTGCAAAGTTTGATTTATTCCAGCAGAAAGAAATTTGGTATCAAATGAAGTTTGAACTGTGCCAACAGGCACCAAATTCAGTTTGATTTGAGGCCCGTAACCAAACAAAAAAGGAATGCCACTGAAAGAGCCGAGGCTGACAGATATGGAGGTGTTGTCAATCTGGTCAAAACGCTCTTGAACCAATGCAGTAACTTCTCTTACCAGCAAGTTGACCTGCGTTGAGTTGGTGGAAATTTGACTAACCTTGTTTTCAGATGAATAAGACACTTCCACCAAATCGTCGTAGGTATAGCCGCCTTCAGTAAGCACCTGCCCAACCACTTCGCTTACAGTTTTTGTTGCAATGGAGCGCACTTTCTCTTGACTTAGCGCCACAACGGCTGGGCAAACAACAGCAAAATAATAAGCAACAACCAAAATCACAAAGACAAGCAAAAAACACAAGCATATTTTCAGCTTGCTTTTGACTTTTCTTCTTTTGGTGACTTTGACAACTTTATAAGTTTGCACATTTATATATATGCGCCTTTACTTAAAATGTTGCTTTGCTGTATATTGCGACTATTATGCGTTGCATAACACTATATATTGTGCTATTTTGTTCTAGATTTAAAAACGAGAGAAAAGACAAAGGCAAAAATCACAGCCGCCGCAATTCCACCTGCAGTCGCTTCAAGCCCGCCGGTGAAAGCCCCTAAAAACCCTTTTGACTGAACCGCATTCATGGCACCTTTTGCAAGTGAAGCACCAAAGCCGATAATAGGCACATTTATGCCTGCTTTGGCAAATTCTGAGATGGGGGCAAAAATATTAAATGCTTGCAGCACCACACCGATAAGCACAAAAGTCACAAGAATACGCGCTGATGTGATGTTTGTGTAGATAATCAACATTTGCCCAAGCATACAAACAAATCCACCTATTAAAAACACCCATAGATAATACATTATTTCTCCTTTTTTTTGTTTGATTTGGCAGTTTTATATGCCGTCGAAGTTGAAATCTTTTTATACACTTTCTCCTCACACTCTTCGTCACATTCGATAACAACTGCGTGGCATATACCAGGAATGCTTTCCCCTTGTTGAGTGGCCGTTGTTGACATCAATGCACCTGTCGGCATAAACAAAACGCGCTTAAGCTCACCCTTTCTGAGTTTGTCGATGATATAAGAATTTAAAACGGCCGCACTGCAGCCACAACCACTTCCGCCAGACAGCATATTTTGATTGCGCGCGTAAAACATTTGGCCGCAATCGTTGTAATTAAGCCCAAGTTTGACTCCTTGGTCTTCCATAAGGTCAATCAATATTTCTGAGCCCAGTTTTCCAAGGTCGCCAGTGACAATAAGGTCATAGTCATCTGGAGAGGTTTTTGTGTCACGAAAATGAGCAAGCATGGTATCCATTGCAGCAGGTGCCATGGCGGCGCCCATGTCGTTGACGTCCTTGATGCCCCAGTCAACAACTTTGCCAAAGGTCGCCATTGTTATTTTTGGCCCGCCCCCCTTTCTCGACAAAACGCAGCAGCCCGCACCTGTCACAGTCCATTGTGAGGTTGGCGGTCGCTGGTTGCCAAGTTCTAGCGGAAAACGGAATTGCCGCTCAGCCGTCGAAAAATGAGAGCCGGTCACGCATACGATATTATCAAACAAACCGCCGTCTATAAGTGACGCCCCAACCGCCAAACTTTCCGCCATGGTGGAGCAAGCACCAAACAACCCAAGATAGGGATAATCAAAATTCCGCGCAGAATAAGAAGAAGAAATAATTTGATTTAGAAGGTCGCCAGCAAGCAAAAGATTGACCTCGTCTGGCTGAATGCGAGCATCTTCAATCGCGCCCACAATTGCGTGCTCAAACATTTTTTTCTCGGCCTTTTCATAACTATTTTCGCCAAAAGAATCATCTTTCATAACATAGTCAAAATAGGAAGCAAAATTCCCCTTTCCTTCCTTTGGCCCAACAATAGAATAGCTTCCCACAATTCTTGGCTTATGCTGAAATTTAACCGTTTGATTTTTCTTCATAAAACTCCCAATCGCTTTATATTTTATTGTCCTAACAAACGGTTTTTAAACAAAAAACTGTTAATATAATCTTTCATCTATCTCTGCTTTTACTGACCTATTATATTCTCCCGAAATTTTGTCAAGGGCTTTGGCGAATTTTATAAAAAAAGTTTCTGCAAATCTCTTTGCAAAAACTTAGGTTTAATATTTGTAATTTATCTTGTAATTTATACAGTTTCCATTTCATTTGGTTTTTCGTTGTTTTGCTTCTCTGCAGGTTTACAATACGTGCCAGACAAATCTTTATTAGCGAGGTTGAACCTGTCACCATTTTTAATTAAACTATTTATAGCATCGCCTTTATATGCACGAAGAGCTTGACGAAGTGACATGTCAATATCTCGTTTTACTGCTTGCTCGACATCATTATTATTTAAAAAATCTTTTTCTAGAGAATAAACCGTTTTCACCGCTTTTTCAAATGCTTCATAAGGAATAGGCTCGCACTTTTTATACTCTGACGGCAAATCGTGTATCTTATAGCGAATTAGTTGCACTCTCGTTCCCTCGGCAGCACAAAATTTATCACCTGTTAAGTTAAACATATCTTCAACAGGATACATGAAGAAAGTATAACCTCTACCATATGGAAATTCTCTTGTTCTACAATCATAAGTGGCATCATCTAAATACATACCATCTATATTATACTTAGGATCTTGTATGGTTATAAGTGAAAGAGCATGCGAAAATCGCAAGTCGCTTGGTTGCCATCGTTGCCGTATAGGAAGACCGTGCTCGATAGCGTCCCAAATTGAAACGAATCTATAGTTCCATCCTGCAACAGTTTGATATTTACATTTCAATTGTGACAAATTAAGACGATCAATTATCGCTTTTGTCATAGAAGCAAAACCAACACATACCGTTTTTTTATTTTTAATTGCTGCAACGATTGACGATCGGTTGTTTTCTAAATCTCCTTCGAACCGATAGTCCGGATAATTTAAACCATAGTCGTAATTTTGAGTTAGGTATTTATGAATATAAACCATAGTTTCATAAGGCGACAATTTTAATTCCTTGATGGTGTCTACCACTCTATCTATTTCAGCATTCGCTTTAACAACATAATCCAAATCCCAACTTGTCTCTAAGTCTGCATATTCTTCTGTTAAGTAAAATTCATTAAGTTTGATTAACTCAGACATGCCACACTTAAACAAATCATAATTTAAATCTATCAACTTAGATAATTCCAAAGGTTTAAAAGTATACTCAATTCTTTCCATCCCATTTATTGGCTTATATGCTGCATTGCCATCTATCACCACATTCACTTTATGTCCTTGTTTAACCAGTTCTGCTACCATTTTTTTAATTCTCTTTTCAAACAATAACACGTCTTCGGCAGAAACTGCGATGATGTCATCACTTCCCCTATCACCTCTTATATTAACGACCCCAGTCATACTATCTCTCGTAACCCTATAAATGCTCATCCCTTCTCCTTTTATAAGTCTATTTTACCTCCTCCCGAAATTTTGTCAAGGGCTTTGGCGAATTTTATAAAAAAAGTTTCTGCAAATCTCTTTGCAAAAACTTAGGTTTAAATTAAATTTCTTCGACAAACCATTTTCACTTTTCCAAAAATTTGCTTTTACAGCTAATTCAAAATTTTGGAATTTCTAGCGGCTATATAAACAGATAAATCACGCCAACCACAAAACTTGCCACCACGCCCGTTACAATAACTGGCCCTGCCACCGTGAACATTTTGACAAATATTCCGTAAACAACACCTTCATGCTTAAATTCAAGCGCTGGCGACGTGATAGAATTTGAAAAACCAGTGATGGGCACAATCGAACCACCGCCTGCAAATTTGCCTATTTTGTCGTAAACCCCTATGCCTGTCAAAAAAGAAGCGATAAAAATCAGCACAATCAAAGTGTAAGCCCACGCAGTCTGCTCTGCCATAGAGGGAAACCATAGCATAATCAAATCATTGACGCCTTGACCTATACAGCAAATTATTCCGCCAACCAAAAAGGAATTGAACAGGCTGGGCCAAGCCTTGGTTTTTGGAATTTTTGCCTTAACATAGCGATTGTAAGCTTCTCTAAGTTTTTTCTCTTCCACCTTTTCCACCTCTCGCAACATTATTCCCTCTCAAAACAAAATCTAAACAAAAAAGGAAGAAGTTTTCTTACTTAAATAATTTTTGGGTTATATTTTTTATCACTCTGTTGTTAGACAAAAAAAACATTATCTGCTTTTTGGCATGATAATGTTTTTGTTTTAAATCAATCTTGTCAGCTTCTAAGTTTGATGTGGAGCTCTCGCAACTGCTTCTCTCCAATTTCAATAGGGCCATTCATCAAAACATCTTGCGCTTTGCTGTTTAATGGGAAGGCCACAACGTCACGTATGTTTGTGATGCCAAGCATAAGCATCAAAAGCCTTTCAAAGCCTGGAGCCACCCCTGCGTGCGGCGGAGCGCCATATTGGAAAGCGGTGTAAAGCGCGCCGAAGCGAGATTTGATTTCTGATTCATCATAGCCCACCATTTCAAACAGTTTGAGCATGATGTCTTTGTCGGTGTTTCGCACTGCACCTGAAGCCACTTCATAACCGTTTGCAACAAGGTCGTATTGGTCAGCAACAATATCGAGCGGGTTGCAAGTTTGCAGCATCTGCATTGTTGCGTTTGGCTTGTTGAAAGGGTTGTGGCAGAAGTCAAGTTTACCCATATCATCAATCTCGAACATCGGAAAATCGACAATCCAAGCAAATTCAGTTCTTGTTTTGTCAATAAGCCCAAGTTGCTCTCCAACTTTGCTGCGCAACAGCCCTGCAAGGCGATAGCATTTTTTTGCCGAGTCATCTGCAATCACAAAGATGTCATCTCCGATTTTTGCGCCTGTCTTCAATTTGAGCGCCTCACACTCTTCTTGCGTGATAAACTTGACAATTGGCCCTTTAAGCGAGCCATCTTCAAGCACTCTCACCCAAGCAAGTCCGCCCGCGCCTTCTGAAAGCATAAGCTCTTGCAACTTGTCAAAAAAGCTTCTTGGCTGGTCGCTGGCATTGACAGCAAAGCCTTCAATAGTTTTGTTTTGAAAGGCTTTGAAAGGAGTGTTTGCAAAAACGTCTTCAAGGCCGCTCATGACGATTGAATTTCTCAAGTCTGGCTTGTCAGTGCCGTATTTGACCATAGCCTCTTTGTAGGCAATTCGTCTGAAAGGCCCTTTGTTAAACGGAAATTTGCTATACTTTGAAAATAGTTCTTCAATCAGTCCTTCAACCACAGCAAAAACATCGTCACGAGTGGCAAAACTCATTTCCATGTCTATTTGATAGAAATCGCCTGCAAGTCGGTCTGCCCTTGGGTCTTCATCACGAAAGCATGGTGCAATTTGAAAATATTTGTCCACGCCGCCGCACATAAGCAGTTGTTTGAATTGTTGTGGCGCTTGCGGCAAAGCATAGAATTTGCCTTTATGCACACGGCTTGGCACCAAGTAGTCTCTTGCGCCTTCCGGGCTTGGCACGGTCAAGATTGGAGTTGCCACTTCGGTGAAACCCTTTTCACGCAAAAAGCATCTTGTGGCAAAAGCAACATTGTCACGAAGAGCAAGCATTTTTTGCATATATGAATTTCTCAAATCAAGATAGCGATATTTAAGCCTTACCTCTTCACTGGTTTTCAAACTTTCATCAATTTCAAAAGGCAAAGCGTGTTCTGCCTTTGAAAGCACCTGCATACTTTCAATTTCCATATCAACTTTCCCAGACTTTATGGCTGGATTGAAAGTCTCCTGGCTTCGCATAACAATTTTGCCGGTGGCAGAAATCACACTCTCTTTTGAAAGCGAAGTCAAAAGGCTGTCATCGTTGGTTTTCAACTGAACGACCCCGCTTTTGTCACGAATGTCTATAAAAACAATTCCGCCATGGTCGCGAATGGTTTTCACCCAACCAGCAAGCTGCACACTCTGCCCGATAAGTTTTTCATCAACTTGGCCAAGCATCATAGTTCTATACATATTTTTCTCCTTTATTTAAGCATATCAGTCAATTTTTGCAAAACTGCTTGAGCATTTGCCTTGCCCCGAGTTTCCTTCATGACCTGCCCTACCAAAAAGTTTAGTATTTTTGGGTCTTTTTCTCTTTTAAACTGCTCAACAACGCCAGATTTTTCTTTGACAACTTTTTCAATCACTTCGAGCACAAAATCTGTTGAAAGGTCGGCAAGAATATCTTTTTTGCGAGCCTGCTCTTCTGCGCTTAGAGTTGTTCCCCAAATGTCAGAAAGCAAATCTTTGGCCGCCAGCCTCTGCACTTTTTTGTCATCAACCGCCTTGATAATCCAAACAAGATTTTCTTTGCTGACCAAAATTTTGCCTTCCAATTTTTGCCTTGCCAAAACTTCTGTAATCACCCAGTTTGCCACCGTTTTTGGCTTGAAATAATCTTCAAGGCAGGCGATAAAGAAATCGCACACTTCTTTGTCAGCCAAAAGCACATCGCTGTCATATTCGCTAAGGCCATATTCGTTCATAAATTTTTCTTTGAGCTGAGCTGGCAAAATTGGCATAGAATCTTTTATTCTGTCAATATCTTTTTGGTCAATGTTGACCATCAAAAGGTCTGGGTCTGGAAAATATCGATAGTCTTCGCTGTTTTCCTTTGTTCTTAATGTGTAGCTCTCTCCTTTGTCGTTATCCCATTTTCTGGTTTCTTGTTCAATCACGCCACCTTCATCAAGAATTTCTTTTTGACGTTGAATTTCGTAGGTGATGGCTCTATGCACCGCTTTAAAACCCATAATGTTTTTCATTTCAACCTTGGTGCCAAATTCGCTGCTGCCTTTTGGCTTTAGTGACACATTAACGTCGGCTCGCATCTGACCTTTTTCAACAATGCAATCAGCAACACCTGCATAGATATAAATCTGTCGCAGTTTGGTCAAAAATTCAATAGCTTCGTCTGCGCTTTCAATGTGCGGCTGTTTGAGAGCATCTGTAACAAGTTCGATAAGCGGCACCCCTGCTCTGTTATAGTCCACCAGCGAAACGTTGTCTTTATGCACAAGTTTTCCAGCATCTTCTTCCAAATGAATTCTGTTGATAGGGATTTCTTTGTCAAACACCTTCAAATGACCATTTATGCAAATTGGTTTTTCAAGTTGGCTTATTTGATACGCTTTTGCAAGGTCTGGGTAGAAATAGTTTTTTCGCTCAAACAAAGCTTGTTTGTTTATCTCAAAGCCAAGAGCCAGCCCTGCCCTAACCGTTTGCTCCACTGCAAATTTGTTCAGCACGGGCAGCGCGCCTGGCAATCCCATGCACACCGGACAGCAGTTGCTGTTTGGCAAATCGCCATAGGTGTTTTTGCAAGAACAAAAGCATTTTGTTTGCGTTTTAAGTTCTGCGTGCACTTCAAGGCCTATAACCACATCATACTGCATATTATTCCTCTCCTTTTGTGAATGAATTTGCAAAAGAATAAATCTTTTTTTCGTCAAACTTTTTGGCTAAAATTTGAATGCCAAGAGGCAGTCCGTTTTCACCTTGACCAAAAGGAATTGATAAAGAAGGCACTCCTGCAATGTTTGCGCTGACTGTGAAAACATCTTCTTTGTAGGTGTCAATCGGGTTTGAAGGTTTGCTTCCAATTTTAAAGGCTTCTCCAATAGTGGTTGGCATTGCAATCAAGTCACACTGCTCAAAAGCCTTGTCAAATTGAGAAATGATTTTGCCTTGAACTGCCTTTGCTTTTTTATAGTAGGCATCATACAGCCCCGCAGAAAGCACGTAGTTGCCAAGCATAATTCTTCTTTTAACCTCTTTCCCAAAACCTTCACTTCTGCTTTTTTTATAGATTTCTTGCAGTGTTTTGGCCTCTTTGTTGCGACTGGTATATTTCACTCCATCAAATCGCGCTAAATTGCTTGCTGCTTCGGCTGGCGCCAAAATGTAGTAAGTTGGCAAGCAAAGAGAGATGCCGTCTAAAGAAATTTCTTTAACAGCAAAACCTTTCTTTTTCAAACTATCGATAAAATTTTGATAATTTTTTTGGCAGGCCATACCCTGACTGATTTGCACAATTTCTTTTGGAATGCCAATGGTATACTTGCAATCATTTTCAAAACAAGAGTAGTTGTCAACTGCCGTTTGACTGCTTGTGCTATCATGCTCATCTCCGCCTGCGATGACTTCAAGCATCAAAGCATTGTCTTCAACCGTTTTTGAAAAGATGCCAACTTGGTCAAGCGAACTTGCAAAGGCCACAATGCCGTATCGAGAAATTCTTCCATAAGTTGGTTTGAGCCCATATATGCCGCAGTAGCTTGCCGGCTGCCTGACGCTTCCGCCAGTTTCCGTCCCAAGTGCAATCGGGCACATATTTAAAGCAACGGCGCAGGCGCTGCCTCCGGAAGACCCACCCGGCACGCGATCAAAGTCAAGCGGGTTGTGAGTTACACCAAAAGCGGAATTTTCAGTCGAGCTGCCCATTGCAAACTCGTCCATATTTGCCCTACCCAAAATTATTGCCCCCTCTGCCAAAACTTTTTCGATGACGGTTGCATTGTAAGGCGCAACAAAATCTTTCAAAAATTTTGAGCTGCAACTGCAAATTTTTCCTTCGTAAAGAATGTTGTCTTTGATGATGATTGGCACGCCCGCAAGTTTGCCTTTAAAGCCCTGCCCAATTTTTTCATCCATCTCTTTTGCTTTTTCTTCAACATCGTCAAAAATTTCAAGCACTGCGTTATATTTTTGACATTTTTTTATTTGTTCAACAAAAGCTTTGACAACTTCTTGGCAAGAAAGTTTTTTTGTCAAAATCTTTTCTCTGATTTCTAGGGCTGATAACGATAAAATTTCCATATTCTACTCCACAATTCTTGGCACAACAATGCTTTGGCTGGCAACTTTTGGCGTGTTTTGCAAAAGTTTTTCAACGCTCATGCTCTCTTTTGGCTTGTCTTGCCTTAAATCATTCATGTCAATTTGTGCATATTTGATTTGTCCGCTTTCGCTGGAATTTTTGACAATATCAGCAAAATCAACAAGCTGCTCAAATTCCTTAGAAAAAGCTTGCAACTCTTCTTGCGAAAATTCTAGTTTTGACAATTCTGCCAAGTGTTTGATTTCTTTTAAATCCATTTTTTCTCCTTAAATCAAATAAAAAACCACAAGACATCTGTGCCCGTGGTTGATTTTTTTACACAACAAAAGGCACCCTATCTCATGTGTTTTGAATTATTATTATTATTGTTATTGTTTGAAAGCATACATCCGTCCTTTTGATGTTTTTATAATAACATTTATAAAAACAAAAGTCAACTGGAATTTATATAAAAACAAAATAAATAATCAAAGCTGCTCTGTCAGCCTTTTTTAAGAGATTTTTGCAAGCAAAAGAAAAGAGTTTTACCTTTTTGGGGATGCAAAGTTTAAAAGAGAATAAAAGTTTGACTTTGGCACAAACTATTTTCAGGAGGAAATTATGAAAAAAGTTATTTTATCGGCTTTTTGCCTTTTTTCAAGTTTGGCACTTGTTGGCTGCGGTGGTGTTTCAGACGCAGAGGCCAACAAAAATGTCAATCTGCAGCTAGATCGAGTCAACAGCGTGGTCTCTTCACAAGCAACAGAAACGATTGAGCAGGTTTCGCCATCAGACTACCTTGCCAATGAGAACAATTCAAAACTTTTATCTCAGCGCAATAACTGCCTTTACAACGCAAAAAATGAGAAAAAGTTGAAAGAAGAAATTTTGCAGACCGTTTCAAGAATCAAAAACATCGACCAGAAAAATCTAAAACTTGGCAACGACAAAGCTGGAGCGTTGAAAAGCCTTTCTCAAAACATAAACAAATATTTGAATTATCTTGGCAACTCAAAAAACGACCTTTATCGCAGCGTGAAAAAAATCAGAAATAATGATAAAATTGAAAACACAAACATCGAATCACTAAATGCCAATTTTGTGGAGCTCAACAACAATTTGAAAGAACGAGAGGCATATTTGCAAAATCTTTTATCCTCTTTGCAAGAGGTTGAAAAAATCTATAACTGCGCGCAAAACACTGCTGCACAAACAAATTCGGCTCAAAATTCAACAAACAGCAAATCTTTTACGCCAAACGTGGATTCATACCACAGCCAAACTATCCAAAACAGCACGGACAACTTCAGCAGCAACACTCAAAATAACAACAACCCTAATGTAGCAGAATATAACTCCAACAATTTCAACCGTGCATACAACAACTATAACTATAATGGCAACGCTTTAGGACGGCAAAACAACTATTATGGCTACGGCTATGGTTATAACTATCCAAGGTATAATCCCGATAGAAACACTGACACTTACGCTCCATTTGCAAGAAACACCGACACCTACCGAATGCAACCAAACAACTATTTTGGAAGGCCGATAATGGCTGGCCAAACACAGCAAAGTCCCTCTCAAACCGACCAAGAGAAGGCTAAGGAAGTTGAAAAAGAAATCGAGAGCAAATCAAATAAAAAGCATTTTGTAAATCATAAATGCGAAGAAAAAAAGGAAAATGCCAACAAAAATCAAACAATAACTGAGACAAAAAAGGTGGAAAAGCAAAAACTGCAAAATGCAATTGATAGCAGGTTTGGCTTAAAGCACAAAAGGCCTATCGCTAGACCGATGAGCAGTCCAAAAATCATCAAAGAAGACAAAACTGAAGGATCAAAAGTGATTTAAAAAAAAGATGCAAAACTGCATCTTTTTTCAATATCTTGTAGTTATGCATGCATAACAGCCACATTATACAAGTTTTTTTCTTAAATTTTCCAAAATTTTGTTTTCCAATCTGGAAACCTGAACTTGCGAAATTTTGAGTTGTTTTGCAATCTCAGATTGAGTTTTGTCATAGAAAAATCTGAGCAAGATTATCTTTTGGTCGCGCTTATCGAGTTTGTTTAACAACTCTTTCAAAGCAAGATTTTCAAACATGTCAACACTTTGGTCTTGCCCTTCCACGCGATCGACCAGCATCAAATCTTCGCCATCTTCAAGTGGAGAGTAAAGCGAAATTGGCATTTTTGCAGAGTCCATTGCAAGCACAACCTCTTGCTGGTCAACCTTAAAATGTTTGGCGATTTCTTCTATGGTCGGGCTTCTTTGTTTTTGGCAATAAAAGCTTTCAATATATTTGTTGATTTGAAGATTCAAACTCTTCAGCACCCTTGAAACTTTGACAGCACCATCATCTCGCTTAAACCTTTTGATTTCGCCTATAACCATAGGAACAACATAGGTGGAAAACTTTACATTGAAATCAATTTTAAAATTATTTAGAGCCTTCAAAAAACCCATACAGCCAATTTGGTATAGGTCATCATATTCAATCCCCTTGTCTTTAAAACGTTTTATAAGGCATTTTATCAAAGGCGAATTTTCTTTGAGCAGCACCTCTTTTGCATCTTGGTCACCCTTTTGCGCTTTTTTGACCAAGTCCAAAATTTGTGCATTATCAAGCATTTTTCACCTGCTCTTGCAAACTGCTTATGCGTTTGTAAAGTGTGACCTTAACCCCTTTGTCGTTATTCTTTTCAACTTCCACCCTATCCATAAAACTTTCCATAACGGCAAAACCCATTCCGCTGCGTTCTTCACAAGGCTTTGTGGTGAAAAAAGGCTCACGTGCTTTTTCAATATCTCTTATACCCACGCCGTTATCCGAAATTGTGATCACAACCATTTGCCCTTGCCGCTCACACCTTAGATTTATCTGGCCACAATTCACCTTTGGATAGGCATGAACAACGCAATTTGTCACAGCCTCAGAAACGGCCGTTTTGATATCGTTTATTTCGTCAATAGATGGATTAAGTTGAAGGCAAAATGCGGCAACACAAACTCTTGCAAGGGCTTCATTGACCGACAATGAAGGAAAACTAACTTCCATATAATTATTTTTTTGCATAAATTTCTCCTTAAACTTCAAACAATTTTTGGCATAATGTCATAAAGCCCAGTCATTTTGAAAATTTTTTCCGCCTGCTTTGAAGGGTTGCAAATATAGATTGGTATATGTCTGTCTTTCATTTTTTTGTATCTTCCAATAAGCACGCCTATGCCTGTGCTATCCATAAACTCGAGCTCAGACAAATCTATAATTATTTGATTGAAATCCCCACCTGCAAACACGTTGTCCAAAGTGATTCTGGTGTGCGTTGCAGAATGTTCGTCAAGCTCCCCGCAAAGCAGCACATAGAGCGTTTCGTTGTAAACCTTGCTTTTTATTTGCATACCATCTCCTTTTGATATATACACGATAGCATAATTTTTAATGCGAAAAATCTACACTTTAGGCGAAAATTGACATAAAAAAAAGAAAGCCGAACCGCTTTCTACTTTTTCTCCCATTTTCACCACCCTTTTTGCAAAAAGATTGATTTTTAATTTAAACTGTGCAAGATTTATGCATATATTTTGTAAACTTTACACAAAAAAAACAGCAACGAAAAGTTGCTGCAATATTTTTCTATGGTGGGCAGGGGTGGATTCGAACCACCGAAGACGAAGTCGACGGATTTACAGTCCGTTGCATTTGGCCGCTCTGCAACCTACCCATATAATTTAAGCACCCCGCAAGGTGCTTCTGGAGCTGGTGAAAGGAATCGAACCTTCAACCTGCTGATTACAAGTCAGCTGCTCTACCATTGAGCCACACCAGCAACAATACTGCCATAAGGTGGAAAACAGTTCTTCCACCCTATGCCGCTATGGTGCCCTAAGGTGGAATCGAACCCTCCCTTTCAAGAGATTTGGGTGGTTCGACCACCTTTGGTTATCGAACCCTCCCTTTCAAGAGATTTGGGTGGTTCGACCACCTTTCCCCATTATGGTGCCCTAAGGTGGAATCGAACCACCGACACAAGGATTTTCAGTCCTTTGCTCTGCCGACTGAGCTATCAGGGCATATTCTTTTTCTTGTCGATTCCACCTTCTTAGGAATCGAACCACCGACACAGCTTCGAAAACTGCTCTCTTGGCTGCAGTTTGTCTCTGACAAACTCTCCGCCACTCTCGTTTGTTTTCTCCGCTCCCCAAAAGAACTCCCGTTCTTTCGTGGACCCCTTAGCCTTCAGTCCTTTGCTCTGCCGACTGAGCTATCAGGGCATATTCTTTTTCTTGTCGATTCCACCTTCTTAGGAATCGAA
>CALVTE010000016.1 GCA_944360075.1 uncultured Clostridia bacterium
GACAAAATCAAAAAGGTGCGCGCTTTCTATATCATCTGCGACAAAGACGAAGAAATTGCACAGGCGCTGCTTGAGCAATATCACCGCGGCGTGACAAGAATTGACGGGCAAGGGATGTTTTCAAAAAAGGACAAAGCGGTGCTGCTCACCCTTATTCCAGATGTGCAAACGGAAGAGCTGCGAAGAATTGTCAAAGAAATCGAACCAAACGCCTTTGTGTTTTCAAATGTTGTGTCAGAAACTTATGGCGACGGCACATTTTTAAAAGAACAAAGCATTTTTAAAAACAAAATCAAAGCTTGTTGCAGCCGTTTGAAAGCTCAGCAAAAATGTTGCCGCACTTCTGATGTGAAAAAGAAAAAAATTCTGCGCAAAAACAAACTGCGTTTGTGCAGAAAATAAAGGCGAAAAAATCAAACAAAAAAACTGCTTTATTGCAGTTTTTTATTTATCTTTTTTATCGTTTTGAATTGGTGGTTTTGGCGGAGGTGGTGGGATGTTTGTTTTCGTCTGCTTTGGCGGAGGAGGTGGTGGAATTTTCACTTTTTTCTCTTGCCGCTGCACTTTTTCTTGCGGCTTTTCAGTCACAGGCTCTGGAAGCATTTCATCTTCTTTTTTCAGTTGGTGATAGGCGTAACTTAGCACAATCAACTGGTATATGTCAACAGCCACAATCAGCGAGCATGGCACAACAGTCAAGCAAACAATTCCGATTGGCGATGTGACAAAGGTGATAAGGTTTGTCCAAAAGTTTTCGCCTTCCACCCATTTGCCGATAACATAGTTTTGATGGATGATCACACTGTCAGGCGAGGTGTTGTTTGTGCCCTTTGTTTCAAACCAAAGCTCTCCGTTTGAGTCTTGATATATATTCCAAATTTCGTGGAACAAAATTCTTGCATTGCTTGCCTTTGAATCTGGCCGATTGTTTTGATTTACCATACCGATTGATGAGCAATCAGGGTCGACATATTGGAAAAAGGCAATATAGTCGCCATCTTCGCCTGTTTCGTCGTTGTGTTCTTTAAGGTCTTTGGCCGAGACTGCTTGCACAAAAGTTTCTGTGCCGATTGGAAAGCCTGCGTCTTGCATAGAGCCTGAAATGATTTTGATTTGGGTGTAGCCAAACACCGAAGGCACGCCATTTGTGACTTTTGTGATGATGATTGAAAGCGAAAAGATTGCAACAAAAATCAATAGTGGAATAAGCAGAGCGTTGAGCACAATGCTCAGCACTCTCAAAACTTTTTCCATTTTTCTGGTGGCTCTGTTTGCTTTCACATGGATATTATACACAAAGCTTAAACGTTTGGCAAACAAAGCAGAAAAAATTTTCTATTTTTTTGTTTTGCTTGAGTTTTTTGCAACAAAAAAAGGCTTTCGTTTTGAAAGACCTTTTTTTATTTGCAATTTGATTAGTTTGGTGATTGATCAATGGTTATATTAAGATCAAAGTCAACTGCGGCAGCAGCAGTCAATCCTGCAAGTCCGTTTTCAGCTGAAACTGCAACAACAACATAGAATGAAGTCAAAGTGGCATCATCAAGAGTTATGTCTGCATCCATAGCGGTGTTATTGACAAGTGCTGTCATTGAAGCAAGATTTTCTCCGTAATAGATTGTGAGTTGAGTATTGTCAACTGCAGAAGAATTGATGTGAGCATAAGTTGTGATTACGCTAGACCCATCATCAACAGAGTTGTTTGTAAAGTCAATTTTGTATGCATAGTAGTTGTGATTGTCAGAAACGCTGAACAAAATTGCTGTAGGGCTGATTGTGTCAGAGTCTACACTGTCTGCTTTTGTGTCAACTGGAGTCCAGCTAGAAATTGATGATGGTGCTGCATCAACTTTTTCTGAGCCTTCGTTGAGGTACTCTGAAACATCAACCTTAACTCTAGTGTTTCCGGCAGTGGTGATTGTGATGGTGTTGTCAATGGTTACAGTTTGTTTAAGAGCTGCCCAAACAGAAACACCAATCAACATAAAGCATACAAGCAAGCTGATTACAAGTGAGATGATTTTGACTTTGAGTGAACTTTGTTGTTTTTCCTTTTCCATTTTTTTTCTCCTTTTTTTTGATTTCGCAGTTAGCATAACACAAAAAAGTTTTATTTCAAAACGATTTTAAGCACTTTTTATTATTTTTCTAAAAAAATTTTTTATTCACAATTTTGTAGAATTGTGTTTTTTGTTGCAAAAAAATGTTGAAAAATTGTTTGACTAAAAAGTAGTTTATTATATATAATAAAAAAGGTAAATAAATAGAAAATTTGTTTCCGCAAAAAATTTGAAAATAAGACAAAATAAAAAGGCAGCAAAAACGCAAAAAATGAAAGAAGTTCAAAGAAGGATAAAATTTCAGATTATCGCTCTTGCCATTATGATTTGTGTGATGGCTGCTTTTTGCGGTGTTGTGGTTTTCTCGCTGCTCAGCCAAAGCGCCACAGTGCAAAACCAAATCACAGTTTCTGATGATGGGCAGGCAAAGTCGATTGTCAAAGTGTGGGAGACTTTGGGGCCAGACGACAACTCTTCCATTTCCACTTTAACCCAAGAGCCGCAATTTAGTTTGGTGCTTGAAAAAAATAAAAACGAAGATAGTTCGTTTGGGCAATTTTCGGTTAGCCCAGTTTTTGGTGGTGAAAATCAATACCGCTACTTTTTGATCAAAGTTGAAATTCAAAATCTTTCAACGGTCAGCGTCAACTATTCAGCAAAACTCGTCAACAGTTTGGGTGAAGATTTTGTTGTGTCTTCTCAGCTTGAAATAAAATATTATCAAAACTCGTCTAAGCAGTTTGCTTTGACAGAAAGCTTGCCAAATGGCACTATCGGCGTTAGTCAAAGTGTTGTGCAATATATTTCGCTTGGACTGCGAGATGATGTGGCTTTTGAAGATTTGGTTGCAACCGACAGCTTTGACTTTTTCTTGAATGTTGAGGTGAGCGCAAATGAAAACTAAAAAACTCAACTTAAAAATCACCATTCTCAGCATACTGGTCAGCTTATTGTTTTTTGTAAGCGGCATTCTTTTGCTTGTCAAGGTTTCTTCATCGCTCACTCAAAACGCAAATGTTGGCGGCAATTTGACCGTTCAAGAGCAACCTTTCAAAAATGGTGACGGCTCAGCAAGCAATCCATATTTGGTTTCAACCGCACAAGACTTAAACAATGTGCGAAACTATCTTTATCAAAAAGATGATAATGGCGACTTTATTTTGTCAAGCCCAAATCATTTTGTTCAGACAAATGACATAAACCTTGCAAACTTTGATTTCAATGGCGACAATGCGGGGAATTTTGATCCTATTGGCAATGAGCAAACTCCTTTTGCTGGCACTTATGAAGGAAATGGATACACGATTTCTGGGCTTTACATTGATTCTGCAAACAACAATGTGGGATTGTTCTCAAACATTTCTTCAAGCGGGCAGATCTTTGGCCTTTCAATTTCAAGTGCTCAAGTGCAAGGCGCAAGTGTTGTCGGCTCAATCGCTGGTGTCAACAATGGTCTTATTCAATATTGTTTCAATGACAGCACAGTTATCGGTTCAAATGCAGGTGGAATTGTTGGCTTGAATGCAGGATCTATTCTTGACAGCTATAATAGCGGCGATGTTTCAGGCTCAAACAACGGCGGTATTGCAGGCTCAAACACAGGCACAATTTCGAGAGTATACAATAGTGGGATTATTTCAAATGGCGGAGGAATCGCATATCAAAGCGATGGAGTGATAAGCTATAGCGCATTTATCAATTCAAGCTCTTCAGCAATTTCTTCAGGCGGCTCTGACACAAGCTCAGCAATTTCAGTTTCACAAGAGCAGCTTAATGGGCAGGCGACTTTAAGCAGTGGCAACTATCTGACTGCGCACATCAATTCGCAAGCTTCAACGCCAGCATTTTTCTATAGCGAAGATTCAAGCATTTCAGCTCCACAAATTTGGCTTAACAGCCAGGACTCGACCTTAAGGCTGACCGGCGACGGCACGCAAACTTCGCCTTTTGCAATCACTTCGCCACAAGCGCTTGCATTGATTGGCAAAAGTTTTTCTGCCAGCCAGTTTAGGACAATACAATTTGATCTTAATGACTTTTATGCTCAAACAGTCGACATAACCTTTAAAGGTGTTGACACAAACGGCTCTACGGCAGGAAATTTTGACCCAGTTGGTTACATTTCTGGAGGAGTGCAAAGCTTTGCAGGAGTTTATTCTGGGCAAAGCAGTGATTGTGAAAGAGCCAAAATTTCTGACCTTGACATCAACACTCCATCAACATCTATCGGTCTGTTCTCACAGATCGGCGTAGGCGCAACTGTTGAAAATATAAGTATTAGAGAGAGCTCTTTCAACACGAGCACAACCACGCAATTCAATATGGCGGCAATAACAGCCATCAATGACGGAACAATTTTAAATTGTGACAACTTCAGCGACATCAACAAGCCTTTGGCAGAGAGTAATTTTGCTGGTGGACAATCTTCAAACCTTGGCGGCATTGCGGCTCAAAACAATGGCACAATTTCGCTCTGCGCAAATCTTGGTGATTTAACATCCATTTATAGCGGAACAGTTACAACTGCAACATCATTTGTTGGCGGACTGGTTGCTTCAAACAATGGCATTATTGAAAGATCTTATAATGCTGGAAATCTTAGTGGCGGTCAAACAGGCGGACTTGCAACGGTCAATTCAAATCAACTTAACCACAGTTTCAACATGGGCAATGCTGACGGAAATTTCTCAATTGGCAATGGCAGATATTGGGAAAGCGGAATTGCGACAAACAACTCAGGATCGATCTCTTTCACTCTCAATCTTGGCGTGTCAGACTATGGCATTGCTATTATGAACACAGGCAGTTTCAACAATGTTTACTGGCTTGAAGGACTTTCATATCAGAATTTGATGAATGGCAGCACTACGGAAAACCTTATCAATGTCAATCAAATCGCAGGTATGGAAAACATAAATGGTCAAAACTTTATCGACCTTTTCAATTCTCAAGGTCAATACTGGGTTTTTGATAGGGCATACCTTTGTGAAGATGGCAACAACTATCAATTTGCACATTTAACCAGCAACTACACAGAAAAAATGCACCCACTCGCAATGCGAATCACTCAAGACGGCCGATATCATATGGTGGAAAATACTGCTCAGTTTATGGGTGTTGGCAACTATTACAACGCAATTGCATATCCAGGCTCTGGCAATTTCATTTTGCTTTGCGATGTCAACATGTCAGGTCAAACCTATGAAGCAAAAGAATATCTACACGGCGAATTTAACGGCAATGGGCACACAGTTTCAAACATAACACTTAACACAAGCGGTTTCAACCAACTTGGCATATTTAATGAAATATCAAATGGTGGCTACTTGCATGATCTGAATTTAAACAACATTTCAATCACAAACACATCAAATAATGATGGCGGAGCAACAGGCACTGTGGCGGGCAGCGTGGGCACAGATGCAATCATCGACAATGTTCATGTCAACACCACATATGTGAATGGCAGAAGAGATACAGGCTGCTTTGTTGGCAACTTGACAAAAGAAATTTCTTCTGGCAATGGTTATATTCAAAACTGCTCAGTCATCAACGGGCAGGCCACCACCAGAGATGGCAGCGATTCAGGCCATCCAACAGGTGGTTTTGTGGGCTTGACAAATGGCGGAATAATAAGACAATGCTTCACTTACAACAGCTCAACAAGCAAGGACGGACCATATCTTGCAAATGCACACCTTAGAGTGGGTGGCTTTGTGGGGGTTATCGAGTCAGATTCTCTTATTGAAAACTGTTTTGCTTATGGCTCAGTTTGGGTTGAGAGAGTAGTTTGGGCTTCTGGAATTACTACTCAAGATATGGATACAGCAGGTGGATTTGTGGGCTGGAACAATAGTTCAACTTCCACTGTAAGAAATTGTTATGCACATACTACGGTGACAAGAAGAGAAAACTGGGGCTATTCTCAAGCTGCAACTCGCGGATTCGGCCGCGGAGCACTAACAAGTTGGCAAAACAACTATTATGTTGAGGGCGACTATACAGAAAGCAACGGCGGCGGCACGCAACTTTCTTGGGATCAGATGCGTCAACAATCAAGCTTTTCAGGCTATGACTTTTCTTCAATCTGGCAGATGAGTTCAAGCTGGGGCGTTCCAGTGCCAATTGGTGCAAATCAAACACTTTCTTCAAAAGGCGTTGCCGTTGTTTCAACAGATGCAGGCTCAACCGTTCAACTTTATAGCGGCGGCTCTCTTCTTACAACAACTACTGCATCTTCTGGTGGAGCTGAATTTCAAAACTTAGATTTTGGGTCATATTCAGCACGAATTTTCCGAAATGGACAATCGCTCACTTCGGGCAGCTACGAAACAGTTGAATTTTCGCTTTCGTCAGACAATCCATGGCAGATGGTTTCATCAAGCAGATGGTTTGCAGGCGGAGATGGAACGGAAGACAATCCTTATATTATAAATTCAATCTCGCAATGGCAAAACCTTAACAATTTTGCTCAGGCTGGAGAAGACACCTATTTTAAGCTTGCGAAAAATCTCAATTTCAACCGACAAGAAATTGTTCCAATTTCTGATTTCAGAGGAATTCTTGATGGAGATGATCATCAAATTTACAACTTTGTCATCAACTCATCAGCTGCAAGTGTTGGAATTTTTGAAAGCTTGACAAACGCAGAGATTTCAAACTTAGGCATCTCAAGCTTTGAGATTTCGGCAACTTCAGCAGAACATGTCGGCGCTTTGGCGGCAGAAGCTTCAAATTCGACAATTTTGTTTGTCTATGCTGACGGCGGGGACATTTCTGCTTCAGGGGTGATCGGCGGACTTATCGGTTCGATTTCTGGAACGACCATTTCAGGAAGCTACGCAAGTGTCAGCATAAGTGGTCAAAACAGTGTTTTTGTCGGCGGTTTTGTCGGACAAGCATTAAATACTTCAAGCATTTCACAGTCTTACAGCGGCGGAAACATTGTTGGTCTTAACAATATCGGTGGTTTTATTGGTTTAGCTCAAGATTCTTCCATTTCAAATTGTTACACAACAAGTGCGATAGTTTCTTCTTACAACAGCGCTCAAGACAGTTCAATAGGCGGTTTTATCGGGCAAAGCAGCGGAGCTGTCATTTCAAATTCTTTTATGCATGGAAGTGTTAAAATCAGCTTTGCAAATGCGGGAGTGTTTCTCGGATACAACAGCTCTTCATCTCTGCAAAACAGTTATGCTTGGAATGTCAACAACTTAAGATTAGTTCAAAGGGGCGATCAATCACAAAGCATTTCCTTCTTGACAACAGAGCAATTCCTTTCAGCTTCAAACTTCAACGGTTTTGATTTCATTTCAGTTTGGGGTATGAGCAAGCAAAGTTATCCAGTTTTAAGAAATGTGTCAAACGCTTCTGAGATTTCTGAAACAGTGATGGGCTCTGGCACTGAAAACGATCCATATCTTATCTTCGACAGGCAAACTTTCTCTGAAATTGAAGAATATTATACTCAATCCATTTCAACGCGAAGCGGTGAAAAAATATATTTCAGGCTTATGCAAGATATTGATTTGAGTGGAGATGACTGGCAAGCACTCTTTTCATCGCAAGCTTTTACTGGTGTTCTTGACGGAAACGGAAACAGTATCACAAGTGTTTCTCTTTCAGCCACAAGCAACGGAATTTTCCAGCAAGCTCAAAATGCAATATTCAAAAATATAGTTCTATCAAATCCAAGGATTTCCTCTACAGCAGAAAATGTTGCAATACTTTGTGGCAATGCAACTTCAACAAGCTTTGAAAATATCACTGTTCAAGGCGGAACGGTTGCATCACAAAGCTCAACCGCTGCTGTGGTTGGCACAAGCTCTGATTGCACATTTGAAAACATAACTTTGCAAAACGCAACCCTCTCAGGAGTTTCTGCAGGCGGCGTCTCAGCAGTTTCGACAAACGACACCTTTTCTTCAATCACGATTGAGCAGTCAAATATTTCTGCAACAAATTATGCTGGCGGTGTTGCGTCTTCAACAACAAATTCTGAAATCGGTCAGGCAGAAGTGAAAAACAGCTCAATAACAGCAAGCAATGCAGGTGGAATTGTTGGAAGTATGCAAGGCGGAGAAATTCTTCTTTCAAACAGTTTGTCAAACAATCTTTCGGGAGCTCTTGCTGGTGGGGTTGTGGCAAACGCATCTCAAGCAAGTCTGACAAGCGTTTATGTTGAAGGACTGACTTTGGCAAACGCAACAAACGCAGGCATTGTTGCCGGACAAATCTCATCTACAAGTGTTGTGGGGGCAACTGTAATGCTTGAAAATTCGCTCAGTGCGACTTCTTCAATCGGCGGGATCGTCGGCATCGCAAATGCTTCAGTGGTTGACAACTGCACAATCAACACAGTTTGGACAGAAGGTAACTTGACACTGCAAGCGGCAAACGTTGGCGGAGTTGTGGGCTCAAGTCAAGACATGCAGTCCATTTCAGAAAACAGAATTACAAACATGATTTTGACCTCAACTGGCGGCGGTGCTATCGGTCAAATTTATGGCGCAATCACAGGGGCGGCAAACGCTGCAAACAATATGTATAGAAACATCACAATCAATGCAAACTCTTCAACAAACAATTCTCTTGGTGGCACAACGGTAAGTGACACATACAACACAAGCACAGGCGTTATCACATATGAATGGACGCTTGTTTAAAGGAGTAAAATGGAAAAGAAAAAAACAGCAAAACTTATCATAATTTCTGCTTTGGCAATCGTGATATTTGGTTGCTTTGTTTTGCTGCCTTTTCTTGTGCCAGGGCAGGCGAATTGGATTGATAACTTGACGCTAGCACAAACTGTCACACCATTTTGGTTTAATGAATCAAACGGACAAACAACAATTTACGATGAAGTGGTTGTGCCAATCAAATATGGCAGCAATCAAACGGCAGAAGGATATTTGACCTTTACACCAACAGAGATTGTTTCTGTCAAAAACTATTCAGGCGAAATATCTTACACGCCAGATCAATACACTCTTTCTGGCAACAGAATCTCTTTTGACATAAGCTCAGGACTGCCTTACATTCAAGATGAGTGGCTTGACAACAAAAATGTTCCAGCACAATATCAAGACGGCTCCATTATACCTTCTTCATATAACGATGGCGGAGGAACAAACAAAGGGGTGCATGTTGTTGCTGAAAATGCGTTGACAAGAACAAATCATCTGATAGTCACATACAGATATTCCACAACAGAAACAGAAAATCGAATTGATTTTGCTCCACAGCTTCAGGTTGAAAACTATCCAAACTTGATGGCAAAGCTTACGGCAGCACAGCCAATCAAAATTTTAATTTATGGTGACAGCATCAGTGTGGGGGCAAGTGCGTCGGGTTTTGTCAATCTCCCGCCTTATCTTCCAACCTGGTTTGAACTGATCAGACAATATCTTGCACAAACATATTATAACGGAGATCAGTCTAAAATAACACTTAACAATTATAGCGTTGGGGGACAATCAAGTTCTTACGGAGTTGAACAACTTTACAAAAACAGCTTTGATCAATCCGATTACGACCTTGTGATAATTGGGTTTGGTATGAACGATGCTTCCCTGCAAGTCAATCCATATCTTTTCAAATCCAACACGGCAACAATTCTCAATCAGCTTAGATCAAGTTCGCCAGATGCAGATTTTATTCTTTTAGGCTCGTTCACTGCAAACCCAAAATCCACTTTTTATGGTTTGCACGCAGAGTATATGAGTCATCTTGCCGACCTTGCGGCTACATTCAATTTGATCAATTCTCAAAACAAATCGGGTTGCACATTTGTCAATTTATATGATGTGTCAATGGGGATTTTGAGCAGAAAGCAGGCAAACAACCCAAACGATACCCGCTATCAATATCTTGATATTTCAGCCAACTACACAAATCATCCAAATGATTTTATGGTAAGGTTGTATGCTGGATGCATCCTATCAACTTTTATTGACTTTTAAAGGAATATTTGCTTCTGTTGTGGCAAAAATTTATTTGAGGAGAAAATTATGGAAAATAAAAACGAATTGTTTTATCAAAAGCAAAACATATTTCAAACTTCAGACAAAACGCAACTTGAAGAAATAGACGCCTTTGCAAAAGATTATATTGATTTTTTGAACAGCAGCAAAACTGAACGGGAAGGGTGCAGAGAGATTGTAAAAAGAGCCAAGCAACAAGGCTACTCAGCTTTTGAATTCGGTCAGAAATTGAAAGCTGGCGACAAAAAATTTTATGTCAATCGAGACAAGTCGGTCGTGCTTTTCAAAATTGGAAAAGAAAATCTTGAAGAGAAGGGCATCAAAATTATTGCATCTCACCTGGACTCTCCAAGGCTTGATCTTAAGCCAAATCCGATGTATGAAGATGAAGGATTCTGTTTTTTTAAAACGCATTATTATGGCGGCATAAAAAAATATCAATGGGCGGTTGTTCCACTCGCATTGCATGGGACAACCATTCTTACAAATGGCAAAAAGATGGAGTTTACGGTGGGCGAAAATCCAGACGAACCTGTTTTTTATATTTCCGATCTGCTGCCACATCTAGGCACACAGCAAATGGAGAAAAAGGCAAAAGAAGTGCTGACAGGAGAGCAACTTAACATCATTATTGGAGGCAAGACTGAAACAAGCTCAAAGGTCAAAGACAAAATCAAAGAAAACATTTTGAAGATTTTAAACAAAAAATATGGTGTTGTTGAAGAAGATTTTTTAAGCAGTGAAATCAGTGCTGTTCCGGCTTTTAAGGCTAGAGAAGTTGGATTTGACAGAGCTTTTATTGCTGGCTATGGTCATGACGACCGCAGCTGCTCTTATGCAAATCTGCAAGCGTTTTTTGATAGCGACCTAGATCAAACTTGCATGGCCATTTTTGTTGATAAGGAAGAGATTGGCAGCGAAGGAGATACAGGTGCACAAAACAAACTGTTTGAAGACTTGATCAGCGAACTTTGTGAAAATTTCAAAGCAAAACCAAGAGTTGTCAGAGCAAAATCTAAAGCGATTTCGGCGGATGTGACAAGTTGTTATGACCCAAATTTTGCTAGTGTTTTCGACAAAAACAATGTTGCAAAAATCTCTTGCGGAACATGCGTTTGCAAATATGATGGAAGCCGAGGCAAGTCAGGCTCAAATGATGCATCCGCAGAGCTAATGGGAGAAATCAGACAAATTCTTGCTCAAAACAACATTCCGTGGCAGACTGGCGAGCTTGGCATTGTAGATCTTGGCGGTGGCGGCACAATTTCCGCTTTTATTGCAAGGCTTAATATTGACACAATTGACATTGGTTTGCCTGTGCTTTCAATGCATGCTCCATGTGAGTTAATTTCAAAAGCAGATCTTTACAGCACCTATAGTGCCTACAAAGCATTTTTCAATCATGAGTGATTTTTAAAATTAAAAAGGCATAAGTTTTAAAGCATAAAAAAAGCCAAGAATTCTTCTTGACTTTTTTGTTATACATTTTCAAATTTGCTGCCGCAGTATGGGCAAACCCAGCCATTTTCAGCTTTTTCCATAACTCCGCCGCAGTTTGAGCAGCGCGTTTGGCTGACTTTTTTCTTTGGTGCTTGTTTTTCGTTTGGCACAAGGGTGTTGCCGTCGTATATATAACCGGTGATATATTTTTTGTTTATCGCCTTTCGCACATAATCTCTAGCTTCACGCTCTTGCATTTGAAGCTGACTTGCAATTTCGGCTATCGTGGTCAAATGTTCTTCCATCACGGCGTCAACAACGCGTTTTAGCGTTTTGAGCGAGCCAAAATTGACCCACAAAATTGGCATGCCGTAAAAGCCAAACACTGTGCAAACAATGCCAAGCACCAGCAAAATCCAAAGGCTTTTTGTTGCGCCAAAAACAATCATTGGCACTCCTGCAATCAATGCCAGCGTGGACAGCAGACAGATCAACAGCATTTTTTTCACATCTTTGTCAATAAGTCGTTGTTCTTTTTTCATATTGTTATTATATTATATATTCAAACAAAAGTAAACTAAAAAAGCCTTAAAAGTTTTGACATCTCGCAGAAAAAGCGGACAAAAAAATCTTGCCAAAGCAAGACTTTTCTATTTTGATTTTTTCTCTTCTTTTTTTGGTTGCGCTTTGCCAGCAGAATTTTCCTTGAGCAAATCTCTGATTTCTTTGAGCAGCACAGGGGTGGAGTTTTGCCTTTCAATTTCTTTTGCTTCAGCTTCTTTTGCCTTTGCCTCTTCTTCCATTTTTGCAAGTTCAGCCTTGACAGCTTCTTTGTCTTTAAGGTTTACACCACGTTCAACCAAAGCAGCTTTCACATCTTTTGACAGACGGCCTTTTGTCAAGAAGCCGCGTGCATTCATTGCCACACGCAAGATGACAAACACTGTCAGTGCAATAATCAAAAAGTTGATGATTGCTGTGATAAATGCGCCCCAGTCGATATAGATGCTGTTTGCAAGGTCGAGGTTGTTAGATTCGTCATAAACGCCTTTCAAAATGGTGTATGCGCTGTCAAGTCCGCTGCCGCCAAGCGACAGAAGAAGATTGATAAGTGGCATGATAATTCCATTTGTCAACGCGGTCACAATTGCCGAGAAGGCAGTGCCCACAATAACGCCGACAGCCATGTCTAAAATATTTCCACGTTTGATAAAAGCTTTAAAATCGCTGAAAAACTTTTTCATAAATTCTCCTTTTCAGTGGTATTTTAGCAGAAAATTGATTTTTTTTCAAAACAAATGTCGAAAGTTTTGCAAAATAAAACAAAAATTTAAAACAAAAACAAAGAAATGCCACACAATATGAGGGCCAGCACGGCAAGTTTTTGTTTAAGGGCGGGCTCTTTAAACATAATGCCGCCAAGCACCACAGCCACAACGATTGAAAGTTGCTTCAAAATGGCAACCACCGACATCAAAACGTCGTCGGCAGCAATTGCGGTAAAAAGTGAGCGGTCAGCCAAAGCCAAAATTATTCCGCACAAATATATTTTCCAGTCGGCAAAATTTGATTTTTGCACCAGCCATTTTTTGCTCTTCCAGCATTGCAGCAAAAAGCCAACCCAAGCAAGGGCAGAAATGAACAGCATAAACCAAAATTGCATTTGGCTTGGCAGATAATTTTGCATAAAGATTCTGTCAAAAATTGAAAGAATTTCTTGTATCACGCAAGAGATGACGAACAGGCAAACGGCAAGCGCAGCATTTTTTCGCGAGACGGCTTGCTGCTCAAAAGTTTTGTCTGGGGCGATAAGGGCGTTTTCTTTTGCAAACTTTTTATCAATCACATTCAAAATTATCAGCCCTGCAAAAACCACTGCCACGCCCACAAATCTCCACCAAAGCACCGGCTCATCAAACACCAAAATGCCAGCAGCAAAACCTATCACCGAACGAATTGAATTTATCGGCTGCAGCGATGAAACATAAAACAAGCGAAAGGCAATAAGCTCCAAAATCCAAGCAACAAAAATAAAAAAAGTTTTCAAGAAAAACAAACCAACTCCTTTGCCGTCTGTTGCAAAAGCTTCTGGCGCTGACCAGCAAATTGACAAAAAACCAACAGTGCAAGAAAGAGCGATAACAAAAAGTATAGGGCTTTTTTGAGCACTACTTTTTCGAAACACGTTAAACACGCCAATCAACAGAGCATAAACAATGGTCAGAACAATCCACATGAAAAAAGTTTAACACACAAGTTGGGTTTTCGCAACAAAAATTGCACAATTTCACATAGTTTTCCACATAAAGCCAAATTTCAAATATTGTTTTCCAAACACAAAATTGCAAAAAAAAGGACTTGACAATTTTCGGGGGGGTATATATAATATAGATATACTTTTTTTTGGCAAAACTTAAACAAGGAGTGGCGGCCGTGGAAGAAGTTGAATTTTGCGATCCTTTTGATGGCAAAAAAGGCAATTATTGGATGAAACTTGAGCATGCAGGAAGATATCTTTTTGCTGCTGATTTTGTAAGGCAAAACGGTCTTGAAAACGTTGCTGATATCAGCTGCGCAAATGGCTATGGCAGTCAACTGCTGGCAAAAGAATGCAAACTTGTTGAAGGATATGACGTCAACAAAAAGTTTATCAATCAGGCCAAAAGCAGAAAAATTGACAACGCAAACTTTTTCTGCAAGGATTTTGAAAAAGAAAAAATTGCAGACAAATGCTTTGACGCGGTTGTGTGCTTTGAGACCATTGAGCACATAAAAAACACTCAAAACCTTATGCAAAACTTGTCAAATTGCGTGAAAAAAGATGGATATTTGCTGCTATCGGTGCCAAATCCCAAGTTTGAGCAGATGGACGAAAAGGGAAAGATATTATACAAATATCACAAAAAAGTTTTCTCAAAACAAAAAATAAAACGCCTTCTTGAAAAATACTCTTTTGACTTGCAGCAAGTGCTGGGGCAGGCGCTGGTCAACCAAATTGTTTCAAAGCAAAGTTTGTTTGAAAAAAGTCATCAGAAGCAAAACGTTGAGGAAGTTTTGCTAAAGCCGGACTATTCTTCTTCGGCAATCAGCCTTGCCAGCAAAATCTATGCTTACCCAGACAAAAATTCGATAGAAGAATCCTATTCCTTTATATACATTTGCAAAAAAATATAAAAATGCTCCAAAATCTGGAGCGTTTTTTTGTGCCCTCATTCTCCTTTTGCCTAAAACTTGCAAGCAAAAGAGGGGGCGGTAATAATGGGAAACGCGGTTTTAAAAGCACACTTCAAAATTTCGCCCCTCACTTTTATGAACTAATTTTTATCAAATAAAAAAATGCGTTTGTCACGCAAGATTTAATATGGTGCTGGTGGTGGGAGTCGAACCCACACGAAGTTGCCTTCTCAGGATTTTAAGTCCTGTGCGTCTGCCATTCCGCCACACCAGCATATTAAATTGTAGGGCAGTAGAAACCAAGGTTATTAATTTCGTTTACGCACAGGACTTTAAGTCCTGTGGTCTGCCACTGCCACCCCAAAATCTTTTTAAGCTTTTGGGGGCCCCGAACCGCCACACCAGCATATTTATCTTATTGTAGCAGCAAATCTAAGTAATTGATTTCGTTTACGCACAGGACTTTAAGTCCAGTGCGTCTGCCACTGATCACTCCAAAATCTTAAAAGCTTTTGGGGACCCCGAACCGCCACACCAGCATATTTAATTGTAGGGCAGTAGAAACCAAGGTTATTAATTTCGTTTACGCACAGGACTTTAAGTCCTGTGGTCTGCCACTGCC
>CALVTE010000017.1 GCA_944360075.1 uncultured Clostridia bacterium
ACCAAATATAAACATCTTTAAACCCATGCCTATCCCAAAAATTTATCTCTTCGGGAGAATTTTTTTTCTTTTCAATTTGCTTTTTAAGCTTGCTGTTGCGCGAAAAAATAAAATGATAAACGGCTCCATTGAAAAGCAGATAGAAAAACAGTGCAACCAAAACAAAACTCATAATGCCCAGCAAAATCCAAGCCAAAATCGCCATAAACACCTCGAAATATCTTTATGATTTCGGCCAGAAAATTATCACAAAAAAAACATATTGACAAGTTTTTCAATATGTTTTCATCCCGCTTGACAAAGCAGTGTCATCTTTGCTTTTTCACTCAACAATCGCCCTCACACTCTCGCCACTGTCGGCATCTTGATAGGTCAACCAGTAGCCAAACCCTTCAAAATTTTGGCTGTCTAGCGGAAGCCATGAAGGAAAACCTGCAAGTTCGCGCGGCGGAGTTTTTTGATAAATTCCCGGCACGCCATAACAGATATACCTGACCTGTTCATCTTTTTTTATCAGCCCAAAAACATAGTAGTTTTCTTTTTCAAGTTCCACCTTAACCCATTTTGAATTTGGGAAAATTTTTTCAAGATACTCTTCTTCTTTGTTCTGGGCAAAAAGTTTTTCAATTTGCGGTTTAAGTTCTTGATAAAAACTGCCGCATTCTTTTATCTCTTCGCTTTTTTGTTGCTCCCCATCCCCCATTTTATTGGCATAAAAATATTGTTTATATTTGCAATCTTTGCAGGCGTCGCATTCAAATTCTTTGTCAATCGCCTCTTCAATTTCTGCTTTTTCCTGCTCATCAAAATCCACACCATACCCGTCAAGCACACTTTCAACTTGCTGCACATTTTGAGCCTGTTTGATGGCGCTGACAACTTGGCTTAGCCCTTCAGTTTTGCCTTGGCTGCACCCAAACAACATTGGACTTGTCTGGCCGTTATAAACATTGACAACGGCGCAAGAAAAATCCTCGTCAAAAATATGTTGGTCAGCAAAAAAAGAGTAAAGCATGCCGTTTTGGTGGGTAAGCCCTGCCTTATAGACCTTGCCACCTGAATAAAATCCCAGAGTGAGAATGCCTTTTGGCAAAGCACCAAAATTATACAGCCGCAGCCGTCCGTTTATATTTTCACCCACCCCTTCGATGGTCAAAACCGCTTTTTCTTTGCCCTTTTCAACACTGTTTAACACAAGACTTTTTTTGACTGAATCCTTTGACATAAAAACACCTCTTAACAATATTATTTTATTATAATAAAGTTGAGAGATGTTTGTAAAAAACAACATTTTTTTCAAGATTTTTGTTTGTTTTTGTCAAAAAAGTCATTTGCCAAGTTTTTTTGTTATCATTCTGACAATCCCTTTCACATCAAAGCCTGCCGCCTTGTAGACCTGCTGGCCATCGCCACTGCCTTGATAATCGTTGACGCCCACAAAAATTCCGTCTTCGCCAACAAATTTATACCAAATGTTGTCGTTTGAAGCCTCAATCGCAACTTTTAAGCCTTTGCCAAGCACTTTGGCCTTGTAAAGGGCCGATTGCTTGTCAAACAACGTTGGAGAAGGCATTGACACCACCGCACAATCGATTTTTTTGCTGAGTTCTTGACAAACTTTCACTGCCAAAGCAACTTCGCTTCCGCTGGCTATCAAAGTGACCTTTGGTTCTTTTTTTGCCGCTTTCAAAATATATCCGCCCATAAAAGTGTCTTTAAATTTCCCGTCAACAGTTTCCATTTGATTTTTTGAAAGGATGATGGCTTCTGGGCCTTGGTTTGTGATGGCGTATTGGTAACTTGCAAGCAGTTCGTTGGCGTCACAAGGCCTGAAAACATTAAGCCCTGGAATTGATCTGAGCTGAGCAAGTTGTTCAATTGGCTGATGAGTCACCCCATCTTGCCCTATTTGAACGCTGTCGTGCGTGAAAAGATATAGCACATTCAACTTCATCATTGCGCTCATTCTTATGGCAGGAGTCATATAGTTTGAAAAGGCAAGCAACGTTGAACAGAATGGAATAAAATCTTCATAAAGAGCAATTCCGTTGCAAATGCCAGCCATGGCGTGCTCTCTGACTCCAAAATGAATATTCCGTCCCCGTCTGTTGGCAAAAGAAAAGTAGCCGCCGTTTTCAATCAAGGTTTTTGTGGAAGAAACAACGTCGGCAGTTCCGCCAACAATTTGCAAATATTTTTCTGCAATTTCGTTGAGAATAATTTTGTTTAAGTCTCTTCCAGACAAGTTCTCCCACTTATAGCTGTTTCGAACAAGACGGTCAAAATCAATCTTTTTTCTGTCGAAATAAACTGTAAGTTGACGATAAAGCTCTGGATTTGAGTTGGCATAAATGGCAAGTTGTTGATTCCATTTTTCGTGTTCTAGTTTGCCTTTTCTTGCAGTTGCCATGCACCAGTCACGCACATCGTTTGGCACAAAAAATCTTTCGCTTACACCAAGATTTTTGTTGAAAATTTTGAGTTCTTCTTCGCTCAGCACAGCATTATGCACAGCTGACGTGCCTTCTTTTGCAGTGCCAATCCCGATGGTGGTTTTGAAAATAATTATAGTTGGCCTGGTTGATTTTTTTGCCTTTGCAATTGCTCTTGAGCAAGCACTAAAACTGTTGCCGTTTTTCACTTTGATAACGTTCCAGCCCATAGCCTTAAATTTTTTTGAAACGTTTTCTTTGTTTGCAAGTGCCAAACTGCCTTCAATGGTCACATCGTTTGAGTCATAAAGCAAAATTAACTTGTTGAGATTAAGATTTCCAGCAAGCGAGCAAGCCTCTTGAGCAACCCCTTCCATCAAGCAACCATCGCCCACCACGCAATAGGTGAAATTGTTGATGATTGGAAAGCCAACTGAGTTGAATCTTTCAGCAAGCATCTCTTGAGCAATGGCCATGCCGACTGCTGTTGCCACGCCCTGACCTAAAGCGCCAGTTGTCGCCTCAACTCCGTCGGTAACTTTGTATTCAGGATGACCTTGCAGTTTCGAGCCAAAAACTCGCATTTCTTTTAAGTCTTGCAAACTCACATCAAACCCAAAAAAGTTTAAAAGAGTGTAGTAAACAGGGCAAGCGTGGCCTGCAGAAAAAACCAGTCTGTCACGATTAAGAAAGTCTGTGTCAGACACGTCAAAATTGTAGTGGTTTTTAAATAGTGCCAGCATAAAACTGCTCATACCCAAACTTGCGCCCAAGTGGCCGCTTTTTGCTTGAGTGATTGATTGTGCAGTGATAGATTTTAAATATGCCAAAGTTTTTTCTGAAATTTTCATAAAAGCTCTCCCAAAATTTCAATAATTTTTTTTCTTGCTTGCGTTTTATCTCTCTTTTGCATTGTGACCGTCAAATGTGAATTTTTTTCCAAAAACTGGTTGCGCTCTTCAAAAACAAGTTTGCTTTTAACATCTTTGATAAGCTCTTTGCCAAGTTGTAAGTAGCATATAACAGATTGCTTGAACAATTTGAAGTTTTGCTTGAACAAATCAAACCCGATTGAAAGCACACAATCCACATAGGAGGCACATTCTTCCAGCGCGCTTTTTTCTCGTTTTTTAAGATACTCCACCCCCACTCGTTGCAAAATCAAATCTCGCTCTTGCACGTGATACTGCACAATGTCTTCGCAGCGAGAGTATTGCATTTGCAAATGCAAACCAATCTCTTGCGCGACGGCCGCGTTAAAGCTGTTGTCAAGGCCAACTAATAAAATATTTGTGCAATTTTTCGGAAATCTCATAGAAATATATTAGCATAAAAAGTTTGATTTAACAAAGTTTTTAGCATATATTTGAAAATTTCTCTTATCTCTTTCTTTTAGGCAACTTTATTCCCCAAATAAGTATAAGGCCGGCACCCGCAATAAGAATAATGATGGTAAAATCTAGTCTCTCGTCAACAAAATTGACGGCAAGCAAATTGTTTTGCCCCACACTGATGCAATAGCTGCCCTGCTGACTTGTCAAATAGATTTGACTGCACACCTCTTGCAACCTTTCAATGGCCTGCTGGTTTGGCAAGCCATAACTATTCTCGCCCACACTTATGCAGGCATAAGTTGGTGTGACGGCGCGCAAGAATTCCGTTGAAGAGGCATTGTTTGAGCCGTGGTGTGAAACTTTCAAAACATCACAATCAAGATTTTGTCCGCTTTGAAGCAGTTGTTTTTCAACCATTTGTTCGCAGTCACCAGTTAAAAGAAAACTTTTGCCTTGATAGGTCATTTTTATCACAGCGCTATAATTGTTTGTGTTTGAATAGCGCTCATCAATAGGCGCAAGAAATTCAATTTGAGCTCCGCCTTCATTAAAACTTATGCCACTTTGCGAAAAAATCATCTCTGCCTGCTGGTCATAAAGCGAAGTGATTGCCTTATCATAAGTTTGCGTTTCTGCCACGTCGTAACCTGTGCTGGCAAGACTTTCTTCTTCACTTTGACAGAGCAGTTTTGGCCGGTAGACTTTGTCAATTTCAAACTGCTTGGCAATCTCTTCTGTTCCGCCCACATGGTCGGCATCGGGATGAGTTAGCACCAGAAAATCTATCACATAGTGGCCAGTAAGATTCATAAGTTGAGACATATAGGTGGTCAATTTATCGCTTTCATAACTCTCGCCCGTGTCAACCAGCATAATCTTGTCGCTGGGCAAGCAAATGATTGTTGCATCACCTTGACCAACGTCGACAAAATGCACTTGCAATTTGTCTTCACTGGCGGCTGAAACAATGTTTGAATAGCGAAAGTAGCCCACCACGTCGCACAAGAAAAACACCAACAAAAACCCAGCCACCACAATAAGCGATAGCAGCAGCCGCACCAAAATGGAAATTTGATTTTTCTTTGCATAATTCAAAGCTTTTTGCACTTTTTTCATTTGACAAACACTATATCATCTGGCAAAACAAGTTTCTTTTTGCGTGGTTTACTTTTGAAAAGTTCAAGAATCTTTGGCATAGCATCAATGGTTGCTTTATACCCTTCTTCAATCATATCATCAAGCCCATTGGTGCTTGTCGATTTAAACCTTTTGGTCTCAGGACCAATCACAACATCGCCATTGACATAGCCGCGAATTGCGTTACTTTTCATCAAAATGCGAATAGAACAAGTCAAAACGTCCAAAAATTTTGTGCTGTTTGTGCCATAAAGTCGAGATTTGTTGACATCAACAGCCACCACATAATCGCAGCCGAAATATTTTGGGATGTCGGCAGGAATAGTGTTTTGCAAGCCTCCGTCAGCCAAAATCATATCATTATACTCCACTGGCTGAAAAATTCCAGGAACGGCGCAGCTTCCGCAAACGGCACTGGTCAGGTCACCTTTTGCAAAGCACACTTCTTTGGCCGATTTCAAATCCACTGCAACTGCAGCAAAAGGAATAAGGCTGTCTTCAATCTTTTTTTCGCCAAGATTTGCCTTTATCACATCAGCAAGCCCGTCTAGTTTTGAAGTCGTGAAAGGCAGCACGCTTTTTTTGATATCCTTCATGCGCACCGTTTTTGCCACGCGATAAAGTTGTTCAAACCCAAAACCGTTTGCATAAAAAGCCCCCACCAAACTGCCTACGCTTGTGCCGGAGACAAAATCAAATTTCAAACCAAATTGCTCAAAGGCTTTGATGGCGCCAAGATGAGCAAATCCGCGAGCTCCACCGCCCCCAAAAGCAAGACCTATTTTTACTTTTTTTCTTTTAAATAACATTGTCTTTCCTTTGTGATTATTATAGCACCTTTTAGTTGAAAATACCAAATAAACAAGTTGATAATTATATTTTTATGTGTTAGAATATATTTAAAGGAGCAGCATGAAAACAAAATTAATTAAATTAAATAATGGAGGAGAACTTTTATATTCACCAAGAAAAAACGCAAAAGCCATATCTGTTGTGTTTTATTTTAAAGCTGGCGCAATCAACGACCCTTCAAACAAAAAAGGGCTTGCACATTTTTGTGAGCACGCAGTTTTTTCTTTCAGCACAAACAATTTAGATCGCGAACAACGATTGATAATCAAGCAAAATTTGACTATTAATGGTGCAACTTCTCTCAATCGTATGATCTTTTATGGCGTTTGTGTGCAAGAAGAACTTGAACAGATGGTTGACTTTTTTGTCGATGCATTTTGCAATTTAAAATTTGAAAAAGATGATTTTGAAAAAGAAAAACAAATCATTGTTGATGAAATAAAAACAAGGCGAAAAACCAATCTGGCAGAAAGTTTTTATTCAACCTTGCCAAAGATAATCAAAGATAAAAGAGGCAAAGCTTACTCAAATTCAGCTGCTGGCGACGAGTCTTCAGTTCAAAAAATCAAGCCACAAGATTTGAAAGAATTTATGGAGAAATTTTTAACATTAAACAATCTTTGCATGGCAGTTTCAGGCAATGTTTCAAAAAAAGATTTAAAAATGATTATAAACAAAGTCAGCACCATGCCTTCATCTCAGCTAAAAGGTTTGTCAGTTGATGACCTTGAAGGCATAAACAAACCTTTCTTTGATTTTGTGTCTGCTGTCGAGAAGAAACAGGATTTGGTTACATTGTATTACAAAATTAATCCTGAAATTGTCGGCGACGAACTTGCTCAAGATAAACAGCTTAAAATTTTAAGAACCACCCTCTCAAAAATGTTATTTGAATTTTTCAGAGAAAAGAAAAATTTTTGCTATAGCGCAAATGCTTCTTATGACAGAATTTCAAACATAAACTTTTTAAAAATGTCTCTGCCAACTCAAACAGAAAACACAAAAAAACTTTTGGAATGCTATTCTGAATTTTTGCAAAACTTGACAAAAGAAAATTTGCAAGAAAAATTTGAAATAGCAAAGAAAAATAAGATAAATTTCACAAATTTTGATGTTCTTCAAATTTTAGATTTGTCCATTATAAACATTGAAAATTTTGTAAACTATAAAAAGCTTGGAGGCGACAAATTAAACAAAGAGACTGAAGCTGTTTATAAGTCTGTTCAATTTGAAAAAATTTATGATATGATAAAGCAAACCCTGTCATCAAAGCCATATCTCAGCATTGTTTCAAACGATGAAACTTTTAAAGATTTTGACTATAAAAACTTTTGCAAAAAATTGAAAATCAATCTTGAATAAAGCAGTTAAAACTGCTTTTTTTAAATAAAAAACACTTTTTTGATAAAAAAAAGAATTTAAAAATATTTAAATATTAAAATAACTTGCAATTTTTACATTTTTCTGCTAATATATATCTGCAAACTTCATGGCCTCTTGGTCAAGCGGTCAAGACGCCGCCCTCTCACGGCGGAATCAGGGGTTCGATTCCCCTAGAGGCTACCAAAAAAATTAAACGAAGAAATATCTTCGTTTTTTTTGTTTTAGCTTATTAAACAATAGGAATCGAACCCCTTGGGGTGAGCGGGTTCCCTAAAAATCGCCAGATTTTTAGGGTAGGGTTCCCCTAGAGGCTACCAAAAAAATTAAACGAAGAAATATCTTCGTTTTTTTTGTTTTAGTTTAAGAAACAGAAGGGAATCGAACCCCTGAGAAAAAACTGCACTTTTGCCTGTCTGCTATCGCAGCGCACGGCACTAACGTTTGTTTTTTCTCTTTCTCGCGCCAGACGTAAATGCTCATTGCATTTCGCATTTAGCGCGACTTTTTTTAAGTAAAAAGAGAAGCAAACAAGCGAAAGCGCATAAGTTTTGTTAAAAACTATGCATGAGCAAAGTTTGCGACGTGGTTCCCCTAGAGGCTACAAAAAAAATAAAACGGAGATAATATCTTCGTTTTTTTTGTTTTAGACTAGCAATAAAAATGGAAAAAGGCTTTATATGATCTATAAAACCTTTTTTTACAATTATTATTATAATTTTATACCTTTTAATATTTCTTTCTCTGCACTATCGATATTTTTTATTCCAACATCATTGTTTTCCGGCTTACCATTGAAATTACTTCCACCAGTGACAATTAAATCATGCTGTTTGCAATAACTCAAAAGGAATTTTATATCTTCTATACTGTGTGATGGGTGATAAACTTCAATTCCGTCTACACCAAATTTTAGCGCTGTTTTTAATATAAATTCAAGATTGTCTTTGTTTCCACTTTTGCAAGGCTGTGCAAGAACAACAAACCCGCCAACAGAATGGATAAAATTAACGACTTTTTTGACACTTGGGAAAACCTTTCTCATATCCACATATAAAGGAAAATCCTTTTGCTTTGTGCTTAATTTATAAAAGTCACTCAAATTTTCAATATTATACTTTTCAAAAAATGCTTTGTTTTCTTTATATTTTAGCATGCATTCATAGATGTATTTATGAGCAAAATCCACCTTACCATTAAATTTTTGCTTGCTGTCCACTTTTATTTTCTGCTGTTTTGCCATTGAGAGCAGCAAATCTTTGATTTTAGTTTGTCTGTCTTCGAGTGTTCCATAGGTTTTATATGACCAAGATAAAGTTTCAAATGGTTCAAAATTATATGCTAAAAGTTCAAATGTTATGCCGTTTTCACACACATCACATTCCATACCTGTTATAATTTTCCCCTTGAATATAGAAGAAGTGTCTAATATTTTATTTATAGCATGAAATATACAAGTATCAAAATCTGTAATGGAAAGCCTATCAATTTTTTCATCTTGACATTTCTTTAAAACTTTTTCCCAACTACAATCTTTAGAAGCACTTGCAGAG
>CALVTE010000018.1 GCA_944360075.1 uncultured Clostridia bacterium
ATTGTCAACGTTGTCTTCTTGGCAACAGGCCTTATCATGGTCAAAGACTTCATCAGCATGGTGGCAGGCTTTGTGGGTGGCGGCGATGTGTTCTCGACAGGCGAAGGAGCCAAAGGCCAAGTTGCCGGCACTCTTAAGAAAGGGACAATCGGAGCGTTTGGTGCAGGTGCTGGATTCCTTGGAGCAACAACACTTCTTCCGGCTCTTACCGCTAGAGGAATTCATAGGAGAAGAGCTTCTAAAAAAGTTCAAACAAGACTTAAAGATCAAGAAGTTTTGTCAAATTATAATAAACAAAGAGAAAAAACACAAAAAGAAATAGACTCTGGCTCATGGAAAAATAACGACGGCTTTATTAGAACTCAAATTGCTAATGACTCAAATGTAAGACAAGTGTATCAAAATGCTTATAGCTTAGCACAAGGGACTAAAGATCAGAAAGAGGCATATGCAAAAGCGCGAGTAGCGGAATTTATGGACCATGATGATAAATATAAGCAACGATATAGAGATCAAAGTATGTCTGGCGTATCACATGAATTGTCTATGAGAAGATTTGACTCTGAAAGTAGCTTATATCGCAAAACTAGCAGAGGTAGAAGAAAATTAGATGAGGAACTTTCAACTGACGAAGATATAGCAAACTTCACTGAAAAATTTGAAAAGAAAACAGGGAAAAAAATTGAAAGAAATTATCTTAACGAAGATGGATCGACGTCTGCTAAAGGTGCTTTCGCTATGATGTGGAATACGTTTGCACAAACTATGGGCTCAGCAAAATTGTTCATAAAAAATGTGGCGGGAGAGCTTAATATAGACAAGTTGGCCGGCACTGCCAAATCTTTGGTCTTCAGATCAATTGGCAGAGATGATCAAGGCAACCAAGCTATTAAGAGTCAAGCTTATACTCCAGGTGAAACGAACAGAAGAGCAAGAGCAGAACAAATGGCTATTGAAAAAGGCTTTACTAAGGGATCGACTCAATTTGAACAAGCTGTTAAAAATGCAATGCGAGAGTCGAGAAAAGCTGCAATTTCTCAAGCTTTTGAAGCAATGGGTAGCGAGCTCAGGCAATATGTTGGGCTTGGTGCTAATATCGGACCAGGTCCAACAAAATATGCTGGCGAAAAATTGCAACAGCAACAACTTAAAGCAACGCAAAAACAAATCGATACAACTACAGCACAAAGCGAGAAAATGCAAAAACTTATCGAGACTATGGAGAAGTTTATCAACAAGAATGGAACGCCGTAACCGTTTTGCGAAACAAGAAACATCAAAGTGCAAACTTTGGTGTTTTTTGTTGCTTAAAGCGAGTTTATTTGCTAAAATATGGTTATGAAGATTTCTCAAGCGCAATATGTTACAAGTGCAGTTGACAAAAGCGGCCTTATCGATGATGGCAGGGCGCAGTTTGCTTTTGTGGGCAGAAGCAATGTGGGCAAAAGCTCGCTGATCAATCGGCTTGTGGGGCAAAAGCGGTTGGCAAAAACTTCGTCAACGCCAGGGCTGACCAAAATGGTCAACTATTTTTTGGTCAACAACCAGTTTTATTTTGTCGACCTGCCAGGCTACGGCTTTGCAAAAACCAACCACGCAAACAAAAAATCATGGGCAAGCGTGATTGAACAGTATTTGACTTTCAATCAAAATTTGCGTGTGGTGTTTGTGCTGCTTGATTTAAGGCATAGTCCCACCCAACTTGACAAAGATATGATCGAGTTTTTGCTCTTCCACGCCATCCCTTTCAAAATCATTGCAACAAAGGCTGACAAACTTGCTAAAAGCAAAATTCCACAGGCTTGCAGTGCAATGGCAAAACAGCTGGGCATAAGGCCGCAACTTATCAGCCCGCTCAGCAGCGAAAATGGCTACGGCATTGACAAGCTGCTGGAATTTATTGGCGGTAATCTTGAGGCAGGGCTGTGATGGAGCTTTTAATCACCGACTTTGGCTTTGATGGCGAGGGTGTGGGCAAAGTTGACCAAAAGGTTTGTTTTGTCAGATTTGCCTTGGTGGGCGAAAGGGTGGAAGTGGAGCCCTGCCAAACTCACGCAAAATTTTTGAAAGCCAAGCTTGTAAATGTGACAAAGCCAAGCAACAGGCGAGTCGCTCCGCCATGCCCATATTTTGCTCGGTGCGGCGGGTGTGATTTTCAGCATATTTCTTATCAGGACGAACTTGCCATAAAAAAGCAAATTTTGCAAAGGCAACTGCAAAAACTTGGTCAAAACCCTTCAATCACAGTGCAAGCTAGCGGGCAGGAATATCACTATCGCAACAAGGTCAAACTGTTTGTTTCAAATGGACTTGCTTTTCACAGCGCTTATGGTCAAGGCTTTGTCAAAATTGACAAGTGCCTTATTGCAAAACCACAAATCAATCAAACCATTGCCCATTTAAGCAAATTTTTGGAGAGAGAAAAACTTTTTGAAAAAATCAAGTATGTTGAAATCAAACAGATTGAAAAAACAATTCTTATCAACCTTTTTGTCAGAAAAACGATAGCAGCTGGCTTTCAAAATTTTCTTTCAACTCTTGGATGCCGAGCAAAAATTTTTCAAACAGAGGGCAAAAAGACCTCCTTGCTTGCTTCTTCTGACTGTTTCGAGGCGTCTAGTCCAAATTCTTTTCATCAAGTCAACGACCAGGTGGCTGAATTGCTTTATCAAAAAGTTTGCTCGCTAGCAAAAGGCAAAACCATTGCAAATTGTTATAGCGGGGCGGGCTTGTTGAGCAAAATGCTGCTAGATTGCGGCGGAAAAAAGGTTTATGGGCTAGAGCTTGGCCAAAGCGAGCACCAAGAGGCCGAAAACCTGAAAAAACGCTATCGCCTTGCTTCTCTTCAAAACATCCAAGGCGACTGCGCTCAGACGTTGCCTTCCATCAAAAATCAGGTCGAGCTTATCATTGTTGACCCGCCAAGAGCAGGATGCAGCCAAAAAGTGCTTGCAAGCATTGATGAAAGTGCCGCTTGCGAACTTGTTTACATCTCCTGCAACCACGCAAGTTTTGCAAGAGATGTTGGCAGGCTGAAAAATTTTGTGCTTGATCAAGTGGAAATTTTTGATATGTTTCCAAAAACTGCAAATTTTGAAATTTTCTCGCATTTGCACCGCATATAGTTTTTGATTTTTTGTGTTTTGTGTTATACTACTGTTAAAGGAGTGGATATGGCAGGAAGATTTAGACCACATTATATTGAATATCAAGAAGCATTTGACCGTTTTGTTGAATATCGAAAAAAGGTCAACAACTCTCTTGAAAAGGGCACGATTGACCAAACTTTTGCTGAACTTTTCGCGCTTGCGGCAAAAAATGAGGGTGTGTCGATGGACGTGCTGGCTTATTACTATAAATCAGGCATCACAAACTATTTGAAAGAAGACTATAAAAAATATCTTTACTGGGAGCTTCTTGCCTGCGCAAAAGGCAACTGCTTTGCCATTGACAAAATGCAGTTTTTGTTCAATTCCACCTACGATGCCATTGTGGAAGACGAAAGGTTTGACGACATTGCCTATAAAAATGACTTGACCGAAGAAAACTATACCAACATTTTGGGCAAGGCTATCGCAAAGGTGATGGTAAAAAAATACAATCTCAACTCCATCGATTTGGGGCAGTCAGAAAACGTGAGCAGGCCATTTCGAAACGAATATCTTGTTGAGTTTCAAAAAGACCTGGAAGATGCGTTTGAAGACATTATTGCAAAACTAAACTAAAAAGCAAGGCTATAGCCCTGCTTTTATTTGTTTTTCATAAAAATGTTTTTGCATTGCACCAGTCGGTCACTTATCATCCGTTCAAACACCTGGGCTTTGTTGCTGCTTTTGGCAAGCGAAGTCAGCGACAATATTAAGGCGCTTTCGCATCCTACAAAATGCAAAAAAAGTTTGGCTTTGTCTTGCCGCGGCAAAACAACTTGCGGCAACTGGCAGTCATAGAGCTGCTTCAAAGTTTTGATTTGCTTGCAAGTAAGGCTGTATAGACAGCCAGTGCTTAAAAATCCACCCAAGCAAAACAAGCATTGGTTGACGCGAGCAAAGCAGTAAAAAAGCTCTTCCACCATGGCAGCATCATCCTCAACCTTGATCAGTTCAATTTTGTTTTCTTCTGCCTTTTTCAAATATTCTCTGGCAAGAGCTTCATATTCTTCTATTGTAAGAATTTTGTCATCTTCATACAACATATTTTCCCTCTGCATTTATTTATTCAACTTTGCACAGTTCTGTTACAAAAAAACCTTGCGCTTTTGGCAAGGCTTTGTTTTTTAAAATCTGTCAAATGGATTTCTTGGCTTAAGCACAAGGCTGTTTCGTTTTTTGACGTCATAGAACAATCTGTCAGCGTCAAGTTTTTTCGAAATGCCAATTTTTCGTCCAGCAGTGCTTTTGATCATGCATTTTGTTTGAAAGAATGGAGTCATGCGGTCTTTTATGATATCTTTTCCAAACACTTTTGCAATAACCGTCCATTTTGGCATAGTTCGCAGCTCGCTTTCTTCAACAAGAGGTCGTCTTGTTCTTTGTGTGCTGTAGTTTGTTGTTGTGCCGCTGTCGCCTTTGTCTGACTTGGATTTGGTTTCTTCATCATGGAAGACGGTGGTCTCTCCGCAGGCTTTTGAGAAGGCTTGTATAGTCGATTCGTCTTCAGAGCCTAGGAAGATTTGCACCTGGAAGTTGCCGCGGATGTTTGAGGCTTCGTCTGGGCCATATTTGATGTCAAGTTGCTTGTAAGACTGCAAAACGATTTCAAAGAATATATTTCTTGAACGAGCAACCGTTACCATAGTGCCAAAGCCTTCAACCTTTGGCATATTACCAAATTCGTCTAGGATGAAGTAGACAGGGCGAGGCAGTTTCTGCTTTGGATAGGAGTTTGCAACGTCAACAAGCGTGCGGTATAGCTGACTGATACAAAGCACTGCCAAGTGGTGTCTTTCAACTTTATGGTCTGGAATTCTCAAGAAAAAGGCGGTCGGCTTGTCAGCAATTATTTTGAAGTTAAGGTCTGTTGCGCTGGTCATATATAATATGCCTTCATCACTCAAAACGCCAAGCATTGTGCCAAGTTGACCAAGGAAAGAGCGTTGAGTCACCGAGCTTGTTCCACAAATTGTCTGCATAAGCTGGTGAACGGTGGAGTTGACAGGGTCTCGTCCTTCAGAGTAGGCAGACAAAGTTTTCAGAGCACTTTCACGGTCTGACATCGTGGCGTCTCGAATGTTTGCAATTTTTGTCAAGTTGAAAAAGTTGAATCTTTCTTTTGTCATGCCAAGGCGTGGGTCTCGACTATCTTCAAGCATTGCTTCCATAATTCCAAGAAGAAAGTCTTGGCAACCACGCGACCATGATGGATCTTTTGCACCTTCATCCACTGGAGCGATTGCAATGGCAATATTTCGCAGTTCTGATTTTGCCCGCACCTCAAGTTGACGCTTTCTTGCTTCAAGCTCTTTTTTCAAAATTTCATTGTTTGGAAAGGCTTTGCCTTCAAAACCATACCAAACTGACTCGTATTGCGCTCCGGCAAGGTCTTCAGCGTTAAGTTTTTCGTAGCCCACCTCTTCAGGTGGCACATCGGTGAATTTTTTTACTTCAGACGGCAAATTTGTTGCACGTTGGTATAGGTCAAAGGCGTTTTCCATAGGGTTCCATCTTGAAGAAGTGAAAGGGTCTTCAAGGTCAAGCACCATAATTTGATAACCTTCTTCTTTCAAAACATTGGCGTTGTCTCGATAAAGTTCGCCTTTCGGGTCAGAAATCACCATGCTTGGCTTTTGGCCACTGTGAGCAAAAATTCTGATTGTTGGAATTGCAATAATCTGCGATTTACCAGTTCCTGTTGTTCCCAAAACCAGCGAGTGCTTTTCTTCTTGCATGCAGATGTTGTAATTTGTGCCCTCTTGCTTGAGGAAGAACGGAAAACCTGTGCGCTTTAACGAAGGCAAGCTGCGCCAATTTGTAAAGATAAGGTCTTTGTCTGTTTTGAGCTGGTATTCTGTCAAAAATTTTGCGTCGTGATTGATTTCAAACGAGTCGCCCGAGGAAGTTTTTCCTTCGTTGTTGTATTTGTCTTTTTTCTGCTTTGTGGTCAGGCCGAGAACAAAACCGCCAATAAAGCCGATCGTCATCAGAATAAACCCCATCTCAGAAGTGAAGGCCTCTTTAATCGGCATGGTCATGCTTGATGTAAGATAGGTGATTGCAACTCCTATTGCATAGCCAACGATTGCAAAAACCAGAGCGAAGATCAAAGACATTCTCAATTTTTTCATACACCCTCCTTAACTCTTAGTTATAGAATAGCATTAAAATAAAAAAAAATCAAACAAAATCGTTAAAAAGAGCGGCAAAAGCAAATAAACAGATAAGCCAAGCTGAAAATTTGTGTTTTTCTTTTGCAAAAATTTTGCAATGAGCTATAATGATAAAAAG
This sequence comes from uncultured Clostridia bacterium, assembly GCA_944360075.1. GTDB lineage: Bacteria > Bacillota > Clostridia > Christensenellales > UBA1242 > Caccovivens. Next base: position 6,441 of record CALVTE010000018.1, read on the forward strand.
GGGAAGAATATGCTGAAATTTTTAAGCTATGTCAAAAGCAAGAGAAAACTTTCTAGAGAATTTTTGAAAGACGAGCAAGGCAATCCTTATCTTGAGATTGAAATTCATGACAAAAGCGAAGTTGTTTCGCCTTACTCGGTGGACGGAAAGCAGAGCATCAATGTTGAATTTGCAAGCCTTCTTGACAACGTGGGCAAATCGTTGTCGCCAAAAGACAAGTTGCATCTTAACATAAAAACAGAGAATTGGAAGGATGAAGAAAAAGAAGATTTTTCTTTGGCCATAAAAAACTATTTTGCCAACAGTTTGATTGAAACGCAGCGCAAAATCAGCAAAAATTTTAAAATTTTTTGGATTATGGTGGCTTTTTCATTGTTATTTATAGGGGCGCTTTTTCTTGCAGACTATTTTTCGGCTCCATTTATTGTGACTGAAGTGATAGACATCATCACTTGGGGATTTGTGTGGGAAGCTGTTGATGTGATTGCCTTTCAGCGGACTCTCTATCGCTACGAACTTGAACACGACCAGGTGATTTACAACATGAAAATCACTTATGATAGGCCTGCAAAGCGCAAAACCAAAAAGCAAAATTCGCCCAAAGAATCAACCGCAAAAACAAAAAACTCATAGCCTTTTGCTGCGAGTTTTTTGTTTAAAAAATTTTGTGGCAAAAACTTGCTTTTTTTGTTGGCAAGATATATAATGTTTATGCTCAAAAATGCGTCTATGGTGAAGTGGATATCACAATCGACTTCGGATCGATTATCGAGGGTTCGAGTCCTTCTAGACGCGCCATTGAATTTTTTATTTTAAGGGCATCTAGCGATTTTAGGTTTCGCTAGATTTTTTTATTTACGACAAAAAAACAACCCACAAATCAAGACTTAAATCTCAACTTGCGGGTTCAAATTTTTTCAATTAAAATTGTTTATTTTTTATTAAAAACATTAAAAAATTGGCAATGTCTACGAATTTGTCACGAATTTGTTCCAAATTTTTGCAAAATGCCGTTTATTATCGTGCAA
>CALVTE010000019.1 GCA_944360075.1 uncultured Clostridia bacterium
CGTTATTCCAGATGTTGTTATTATGCTTAAACCCGTTAAAGAAAAGACGGCTTTTGCAAAGCCATAAAGTTAGAAAATGTTTCACGTGAAACAATCGTAATCTTATGCGATATCGCAGCATATCGACTGTTGCGATAACGACTGCTTAAAAATACGACAAATAGTTTCGGAGAACTATAACAGCTTGTAAATGTTTCACGTGAAACAGTCTCAAAACTTTTATATTAAGCCTGAAAACACTTGCGTAAAGGGCGGATTAAATGCTGTATATAAAAGCCTTAGCGGCGTGTTAGCAAAATTAAAATTTAAAACTTGCCTCGGCAATTTATTTATAGACATAAAAAATTTGAAGCTGGCTTTAGATTTTGAAAAAAAGAAATAATCAGCGAAAAACCAAAACTTTTATTGCGCTTAGCAAAAATATTGCAGTTTTGCCCAATTTTTCTAGTTTAAGACAAATATTTCCCCTGCTAAATTAGATAAAAATTTCTTGTTTTTCGTTTTGATTTAGTCGTCAAAAGTGGTATAATTAAACTACGGAGGTAAACATGAAAAATCTTAAAGGAACAAAAACTGAAAAAAATTTAATGGAAGCATTTGCTGGTGAAAGCCAGGCTAGAAACAAATATACATACTATGCTTCTGTTGCCAAGAAAGAAGGTTATGAGCAAATCGCAGCTGTTTTTGAGGAAACGGCCAATAATGAAAAAGAACATGCCAAAATGTGGTTTAAACAACTGCATGGAGGTTCTGTTCCATCAACAATAGAAAATCTTGCAGATGCTGCAAAGGGTGAGAATGGCGAATGGACGGAAATGTATAAAAGAATGGCGAAGGAAGCAAGAGAAGAGGGTTTTGATGAAATTGCCGAGAAGTTTGAAGGCGTTGCTGCTATTGAAAAAAGACATGAGGAACGTTATAACGAACTTTTGGCGAATGTTAAAAACTTTACCGTTTTCAAAAAGACATCTGAAAAGGTTTGGATTTGCAGAAATTGCGGACATGTATATGTTGGAAAAGAACCGCCAAAAACTTGCCCAGTGTGCGACCATCCACAAGCATATTTCCAAATTTTGAAAGAAGAATTTTAATCAAAAACTCGAAGCGCGACTCAACGTCGTGCTTTTTGTTTGAAATTATCTTGAAATCTTTTCAAAATAACCTTCTCAATTTTCATAATATTTAAAAATAAGGAGTTCTAAGGCTTGGCTCGGCACAATATTGCCAGCCATGTTTTTTAAACCATAATCAAAAAGGTTTTTTCAACACATCAAAATCGTTTTATGTTTTTTAAAGTTGGCCCGTTGGCTGTAAACGTTGTAAAAGCATGGGTTTGCGTTATCAATCAGTAAAACCAGGTTAAAGCTTTTTGCTATATCAACGCTTAGTAGACAAGGCGAATTCATCAATTATTTTATAAACGTGTTTTCACAAAAAATAACCAATTGGCAAAAATTTGAAATTTTGAATTGTTATTTTTTTATATATAATTTTTTGTTGTTACAAACAATTTTATGCTTTTTATTGTCGAAAAAAGGCTATTTATGTTGTAAAATCAAATGTTGGGTTTGTTTTAATAAATACACAATTTTTCTTGTCTACAGAATTCGACACAAATGTTCTTATTCCGTCAAAAAAGTCTTAACGAAAATCTTTTATATAGTGTAAAATTGATTTGTGACAAAAAGGAGAATTATTATGAAATCAGATTTATTAAAAGCATTAGCCCTTAAAGCTAAAAACAGATTGATCAACAAAAACAATCAAAAAACTCAGACTATCAAAACGGTCAAAATAGTCCAAGAAAATGACAAGGAGTTTTATGACAAAGTTAAGGCTTTATTGCAAAATGACGACTATAGTCTTAGCCCTATGAAATTTTTGATGGACGAGGGCAAACTTATGAAGCTTGATGCAATGGGAAGAGAGCGTTATCTTTTGGAAACCATCGACAAATACAACAAAGTCAAAAGCTTGATTGAAAAGGAAAACAGGGCTGTATAGTTATTTTAATATAACTTTAAATATTGATACATAATTAGATATCATGGTTTTTGCAATAATAAAAAATTCAATTTAGTCTCGTTTGAAACAAAGTGGTTATTAAAAAAATTTTAAAATATAAAAAACCAAGAAAATATTCTTGCGTTTTTGTAATTATTGCGGTCAAAAACTTTAATTTGGCAAAAAAATATGATATACTTTACATATGGAAACAACTATCGCGGCCATTTCAACGCCTTTAGGAAAAGGAGCTATCAGCATTGTTCGCATGAGCGGCAAAAATTCTTTGAACATAGCTCGTTCTTTTTTTCAGTCAAAAAAACTTAATTATTCAAAAATTGAGCCTAATAAGCTTTATTTAGGCAATTTTTTCTTTGAAAACAACAAAGAAAAGTGTTTTATGGTCTTTTTCAAAAGTCCAAATTCTTACACGGGCGAAGATATGGTGGAATTCCAAATTCACGGAGGAATCTTGCTCACACAAAAAATTCTGTCCTGTCTGCTTGAAAAAGGGGCGTCTCTTGCAAAACCGGGGGAGTTTTCGCAAAGAGCTTTTGAAAATGGCAAAATAAGTTTGGATGAAGCAGAGGCGATTATAGGCGAAATCAACGCAGAGAGCGAAGGCGAACTGAAGGCAAATTTGAATCTTGCCAATGGCAAATTGAAAGATAAAATTTTGGAAACTCAAAACAAACTCACAGAAATGCTGGCGCAAATTGAAGCGACTCTCGATTATCCTGAAGAAGATTTTGAGCAATCTGTGAAAGAATTGATTTTCAAAGACGTGAAATTGATAAAAAATGAGCTGGAAAACTATCTTTTGCAAGCCCAAAACCTAAAATATATCAACAACGGTGTGAATATTGCAATCGTCGGCAGCCCAAATGTGGGAAAATCATCGCTGCTGAACGCTCTTATTGGGCAAGATAAAGCTATTGTGACGGAAATTCCAGGAACTACGCGCGATATCGTGAACGAAAGTATTTTTTATAATGGTATAAAATTTAATTTTATTGACACAGCAGGCATTCGTGAATCTGAAGACAAAGTTGAAAAAATCGGCATTAAAAAAAGCCAAAAAAGCATTGAAACTGCAGATATTGTGCTTTTTGTGGTGGATGGAAGCAAAAATTTGCAAAATTCTGATGAAAAAATACTGGAAAAAGTCAAAAAATTTAATCATATCATTGTTGTCAACAAATCAGATTGCACTAGAAAAATGCAAAACTTTGAAAACGAAATTTCTATATCCGCTATAAAGGAAGAAGGAATTGAAGAATTAAAAAGCAAAATTTTTGATAAAATTCTTTCTTCCAACATCGATTTCAATCAAATGATGATTGTCAATGAGCGGCAAGCTGACAATATCAAAGAAAGCAACAATCTCTGCAAAAACATTCTCCAAAAACAACAGGAAAGTATGGATGTTGTTGCCATGCTTATCAAACAACTTTGGAACAGTCTTGGAAAAATCACAGGACAGAGCGAAAATGAAGCGATTATTGACCTTGTTTTTTCAAAATTTTGTCTGGGAAAATAAAATATTTTTCTATCAGCAATTTTCGAATAAAAAAATATCTTAAGAAAATTCTTAAGATATTTTTATTTGTTTTTATTCGCCCTTTGGGAAAATAATAACTTGTCTATTCGGTTCACTGCCTTTGCTGAGTGTTGTCACGCGGTCGTCATCCTGAAGAGCAGTGTGAATAATTCTTCTGTCGCTTGGATTCATAGGGTCGAGTTTTACAAACCTTCCTGTTTTTGCCACTTTGCTAGCCAATCTTTTTGCAAGAAGAGTCAAGCTTTCAACTCTTTTTTCTCTGAATGAGCCAATATCTAGCAGGATTTTTTTGTCTCCTTTTTTAGCAACTTGCTTCAAAAGAGTGTTTAAAGCATAAAATCCTTCGCCACGATGACCAATCACATCTCCAAGATTTTCTCCATTGATCATGTAGGTTATATATTTTTCTTGCTCAAGAGTGGAAATTTCAACATCTTTGCCTAAAATTTTGAAAAGTTCGCTTAAAAACTCTTCTGGCTGACAATATTTTGAAGGCTTTTCTTCTTTCTTTTCTTCAACCTTTTCAAGTTCTTTTTCTTCTTTCTTTTCTTCTTTAAGTTGTTGTTTTTCTTCCTTCTTTTCAGCTTTTACTTGCTCTTTTTTTGCTTTTTTCTCTTCCTTTTCAGCTTCTTTCAGCTCTTTTTGTTCTTCTTCAACAAATTTTTTGTGCTTTTCATATTTTGGAAGAGCATCTTCGCTTATCGACACCAAAACTTTTGCTTTTTTAAAAATTCCGCCTTCGCTCAGAATCTTGATGTCAACATCTTCTCTTGGTGCTTTAAGTTCTAGCAGTGCATTTTCTATTGCTTTTTCAATGGTTTTTCCAACAGCTTCAACGCTTATCATTGTTATCCCTCCGTTTAAAATTTTCTTGTATAATCAACTTCAACTTTTGTTTCTTCTTCTTTTTTCTTTTTGCGATTGTCTATTGCTTTTAAAACAAGGTTTTGCAGTGGCAGTGTTATTGCAGACATCACTTGGCTTATCAACATATAAATGGCAAACACGCTGTTATAGAACAAAGCAAATATTCCAAAAATCAAAGGCATGATAATCATCATCCATTTGTTTTGTTTTGTTGCGGTTGCATTTTTCTTTTTTCCTAATTTGGAAGAAAGAAGAATTGATAAAACACTGGTGAGAATGCATAGAATTGGCAAAATGAAGTAGCCGTTTACTCTGCTTTGTGTTTGTTGCAATTTTGGAATGAAGGCGTTGTAAATCGTTTCTTCTCCCGCTTCGACATTACCAGAACCTATTTGAGAAGCATAGCCATTATAATTTACAATAGATTGATTGAACGGACTGTCTGCAATCCAAATATTGTCAATCCATAAAAAATTCTCTTTGTTTGACTGATACCTTGAAACAATCAACTGCGCGGATGAATCTGTTACTGCATTTTTCAAAGTATACTTTGAAGTCTCTTCGCTGCCCTCAATCGGCGTTTCTTTCAAAACAATCACATCAAAATTGCTGAGCAGGTTGTTTAAATAATCATTTGTGCTTTTTGTTACCTCTTGCTCTTTTCCATCAACTTCTTCAGTTGTTTTATAAGAAAAATCGGTTTTATACTCGCTTCTTGCAAGTTCAGTCTCTCCATTTAGAAGAATAATTTCGTTTGTTTTTTCATCAACAACAAAAGAAATATTTTCAGGGTTTTCAAAAATGCTTACATCGTTGCTATTTTCGTTTAAGTAAACATTTGTCACTTCCAAAACATTAGCGTAACTATATTTAAGATAGTCATAGCTTTCGCTGATTTTGTATGCGCCCATGGTGTTAAGCCCTGAAAACAATGTGAAGAAAATTGTCAGGTTTAACGCCATAAACAGCAACATCAGAAAGCATCCACCCATGCTTTTGCTGTTATATTTCTTGTAAACTTCGTTCTGTTTTTGTTTTAATAAATTTGGATCTTTTGCATACTTTTTGTTTATAACTTCCAGCTCTGGCTGCATTTGAGCCTGAACTGCTGTCATTTTTTGCTGACTTCTTCTGTTAAACATGTCAATCGGCGTCCAAATCAGTTTTATAACCACCGTCAAGAAAATGATTGCCAAAACATAGTTGTTTGTAACATTTTCAAACGCTCTTATAATGGTTATCCAAAAACCAGATGGCTCAGGCACTGACAACAGCATACTTAAAATAGCCATTTTTGTTCTCCTTTAAGATTGATAGGAACAGGGTCATACCCACAGTTTTTATTCCATGGCACGCAACGTAAAATTCTTTTCACGCCGAGATAACCACCTTTGAAGACCCCAAAACTATCAACGCATTGCAAAAAATAGTTGGAACAGGTTGGACTAAATCGGCATCTGTGCGGCAAAATTGGAGATAAACAATATTTATAGAAATATACGGGTGCTTTCAAAAGATATGATAGGGGATTTTTCAAATTTTATTTTCCTCTTTATAAAATTTTTCAAACAATTTTTTTATCTGCATTGAAAGGTTTTTAAAATCAAGTTTGCTTGCGCCCTCTCGCGCATACAAAACGTAGTTATAAAAGTTTAATGGAAGTTTTTCTTTTCTTACAATTTCTTTAAGTCTTCTTTTAAGTTTGTTTCTCACAGTTGCTTTGCCTTGTTTTTTTGAAATAGAAAAACCTATTTTATAATTGTTAAACTTGCTTTCAATGTAATAAAGAGTAAAATTTTCTGTGGATTTTCTTTTCCCTTTTCTAAAAATATATGAAAATTGCTTATCTTTTTTCAGTCTGTGGTCTGACCTTACTTTTGTGTTAAGCAGAGAGTTTTTTTCTTCCACGATTTCTTCTTCTTTTCAAAACATTTCTTCCACTTTTGGTTTGCATTCTTT
>CALVTE010000020.1 GCA_944360075.1 uncultured Clostridia bacterium
TTCGCCACTTCCGCATATTAAATTGAGAAACATATTTTATCAAAAAATATATTTCGTTTTCGCGCAGGTTTCAAAACCTTCGCGCCTAATCACCCTAAAAATCTTGCGATTTTCAGGGGAACCCGAGCCACTACCACCCCAAAAACTTGCAGTTTTTTGGGGACCCCGGATTTGCCACTTCCGCATATGTGCCGTTTTTAGAGCCATATGCACCTTTTATTCTAATCATTTTCTGCGCAAATGTCAATCTTTATTTTGCAATTTAGCGCTTTATTCAAATTAAATTGTTTTTCGACAAAAAAAGAGATGTTTTTGTTTACTAAAAAAAATATCTTGCATATAATACAAGTGATAAGGAGGGGTTATGAAAAGTTTTATCAACGGAATGGACGGGCTTGCGCTTTGGATTAAAATTATTTTAGCATTGCCAGGACTCGATATTGTTTGGAACGTTTACCGTCTCGTCAGGTCAATCGACAAGGGAAATGTTTTGGGCATTGTGCTTGGCGTTATCTTGATCATCGTGGGCATTCCATTCATGTGGCTAGTCGACATCATTTCGCTTGTTGTGGCAAACAAAGTTTTGTGGATTGACTAAAAGAAAAAACGCAAACTGCGTTTTTTTATTTTGCAAAAACAGGTCTTTTATGTATAATACTTTTGTGATTTGATTGCAAACAATCATTGAAAAAAGACTTAAAAAGGACGGATTTATGAAAAAAATTGCAGTAGTGACCGACAGCAACTCTGGCATAACTCAAACTCAGGCAAAAGATTATCAAGGGCTTTATGTTATACCAATGCCCTTTACCATAGGTGGAGAGGAATATTTTGAAGATATCAATTTGACTCAACAAGAGTTTTATCAAAAGCTGCTTTCAAACGAAGATATTTCCACTTCACAGCCTTCTATCGGCGGCATTGTTGAGCTATGGGAAAATCTTTTGAAAGAATATGACGAAGTGGTGCACATTCCAATGTCGAGCGCTCTGAGCATGTCTTGCGAAACGGCAAAAAACTTTGCAAAGCAATTTGACGGAAAGGTGCAAGTGGTTGACAACCACGCCATTTCAGTGACGCTTAAGGAATCTGTTTTTGATGCTCTTAAACTTGCAAAAAAGGGTGTGGCAGCCAAAGAAATCAAAGAACTGATTGAAGAAAACAGAAAAAACAGCAGCATTTACATTATGGTTTCAACTCTCAAATATCTCAAAAAAGGCGGAAGAATCACTCCTGCGGCTGCAGCCATCGGCACACTTTTAAAAATCAAGCCAGTGCTTCAAATTCAAGGGGGAAAACTTGACCAATACGCCAAAGTTTTAAACGAAAAGGCTGCCCGAACAAAAATGATTGACGCCATCAAAAAAGACCTTGAAACTCGCTTTAAAGACTTTGTCAAAAAAGGCCAGATAAGGCTGTATATCGCTCATACAAATTGCCAAGAAAAAGCAGAAGCGTTTGCTGAAGAAATCAGGCAAAAAATTCCAAAAGTGCCTTTGACCTATGTTGATCCGCTTTCACTTTCAATCGCTTGCCATATCGGAGATGGTGCGCTGGCAATCGCTTGTGCAAGGGTGCTTGAAAAATGAAAAAAATTGCAGTTATCACAGGGGCGTCAAGCGGAATAGGCAGGGCGTGCGGCCATGCGCTAAAAAAAGACTATGTGATTTACAACCTTTCTCGCTCGAGTCAGGAGAAGGATTTTTACAACTACAAGGTGGACGTCAACGACTTTGTGAAAATCGAAGAGATTGCAAAAGAAATTTTTGACAGAGAAGGTCGTGTGGATTTGCTGATCAACAATGCTGGATTTGGCATTGCTGGCGCTGTTGAAGATTGCTCGCCACAAAACATCTATTCACTGATTGACACAAACCTGTCTTCGCTTATCAGTGTTTCATCAATTTTTATTCCATATCTTAAAAAGAGCAAAGGCAGAATCATCAACATTTCGTCAGTGGGCGGAATAGTCCCTCTGCCATACCAAGCAACATACTCGGCAAGCAAAGCGGGCGTGGAAATATTTTCAAGAGCGCTTGCAAACGAACTTAAACGAAGTGGCGTCAAGGTCACAGCAGTTTTGCCGGGCGATGTGAAAACAAATTTCACGGCAGCAAGGATTGTGGAAAACAATCAAGAAGAACTTGAAGAAAAAGAAAGGATAGCAAAAAGCATCAAAAAAGTTGAAAAAGATGAGCAAACGGGAAAGGGGCCAGAAAGTGTGGCGAAGGTGGTGAAAAAAGTTGCCTTAAGCAAAAGGCCTCCTCTTCGCAAAACAGTGGGGTTTTCTTACAAATGCGTCAGTCTGCTGACAAGAATTTTGCCAACAAGACTTATCAACTTTATCGTCAACAAAATGTATTGCAAATAAAAAAAGCTCAAAGAGTCCTTTGAGTTTTTTTGTATAGCCTTACCAATCCACAATTTTGTGCGTCGGGTCTTTGACATCGTCGTAAAAATCAAAATATCTTTTTTTGAAGTTGGCAGCCACTTTTTTAGTCTGCGACTTTTTTGTTTTAGTTTTGTTTTCCATAAAAATATTCTAGCAGATTTTGCAAAAAAAGTCAAGCGTGGCCGACAAAACAAGGTTGGTTTTTGGCGAAAGTCATTTGTTTTTGTCTTGTTTTGTCAGGCAAAAATATTTTTGAATTTTTCTCACAACTTAAAGGGCGGGAGGATGGCGATGAAAAAGGCTAATTTGAAAGTTTTTTCGCTTTTAGTGGCGTTTGTGGCCATGCTGGGCTTGATGCTTGGCCAAATTTCTATGGGGCTGGAGTGCTTGGCTCAAGAAAAATCTTTGACGCAGCCCTGTCAAACAAGGGTGGTGGCAACAGGCAGCGCTCAACAGGAGTTTGAAGCCGACAGCGCCTTGGTCAACGTTCAGATTGAAACGCTTGACCTTGACAAAAACATTTCAAAAGAAAAAAACAGAGAGCTTTTGCAAAAAGTTGTTTTGGCGTTAGAGCAAGAAGGCGTTTTAAAAGAGAATATCGAAATTTCTTACTCAAACAGCTATTTGACAAAAGAAGATTTTTCTTCTTGCTGCGCCGCTCGCACCTACACCTGTTTAAACTATCAGCTCGACGATCTGAGCAAACTCAATTCTTCAATCGACAAAGTTTACCAAGCAGGCGGCGAAGTTTGCTCTATCAATTTCAAACTCAAAGATTATCAGTCAAAGTATAACGATCTGCTTTCGCTTGCCATAGAAAGTGCAAAGGCCAAGGCGAGAAAATTGCTGGGCAAAGAAGAACTTTTGCTTTTAAAATTCAAAGAAGAGTGCTCTTACCAGTGCGACAGCAAATATCAAAGTTATTATCAAGGCATGGCGGAAGAGTTTTATAACAGCAAAATCACAGTTGAAGCAAAAGTTGAAATCGTAGCCTGTTAAAAAAAACGCAGTTTTGCGTTTTTTATTTTTTAGCAGCAAAGATTTCCAAACCCTGTTTGACTATGCAAAGATTGATTTTGTCGGCTGCAAGTTGCTCGCCATCCAAGTTGAAATTGATTTTTTCTTGGCAAGAGATTTGCGCCTTTTGAATATTTCTGACCACAACATTTTTGCTGTTTTTCTGGCCAAACAAAAACAATTTCACAATTCTTGCCAAATCTTTCAGCGACGGTTTTTGCCTTTTCGACTTGATCAAAACCACCCTTGCTTTTCCATCGTTGAGCTGGGCTTTTCTCTCTATTTTTTGCCCTGCAACATATCGCGAATTTGACAAAAGCAAAAAGCAGGAGAGCTGGCAAAACTTTTCTCCGTCAAAAACGCAAGAAAGGTGATTGTTTTTTGTTTCTTTCAATTTTTTCAGCGCATGCAAGCCATAGGCCACTCTTCCAAAACTTTTCTTTGCCTTTTGCGAAGTGTTATAGCTGGTTTCGGTAAAAACGCCGCAGCCAAACACATAGATGCCGTAGCGGTCATTGATCTTTATCACATCATGCAAAAAAGTCTGGCCTTTCAAAATGATGTCAAGCGCTTTGTTTGTGTTGCGCGGAATTTTCAAGCTGTGGGCCACATCATTTACAGTTCCAAAAGGCAAGATGCCAAGCTTGATTTTTTTGCCAGTGTGCATAATTGCATTGACTGCTTGGCTGATTGTTCCATCACCGCCGGCCACAACCACACAATCAATTTCGTTTTGCCTTAAAACAATTTGGTCAAAAACGTCTTGGCTGCTGGTGGAAGGGTGGAGAGTGACAGAGTCAAAGCTCTGGCCAAGTTTTTCAGCAATTTTGTCGGCCTTTTTTGCGATTTTTCCTTTTCCACTTTTGGGATTAAAAATAAAAAGACATTTCATAGTTTTATTATACACTTTTTTTGAAAATAAAGTCAAAAAAACAAATAAAAGAAAATTTTGTGCCGTTTTGTGAGAAAAAATGTCGAAAAACAGCCCAAAGAGCGATTAAAAGTTGTTTTTTGTTTTAATTTGCTGCGCCGATGTGATATAATCACTGCATGGAAACCTCAATAAAGAAAAAACTTCAAAAAGACAAAAACTTAAGATTTGTTTGGCAAATTGTTATGGTGATCTTTGCTGGTCTGCTTGGCGGTTTTGCTTTCTGCTCGTTTTTCGTTCCGGCGGGCATCATTCCAACAGGGCTGTCAGGGCTTGCACAAATCATTCACAACGCGCTTGCTGGGGCGGGCGTGAACATTGCAACGTCAATCATATATCTTGCGATGAACCTTATATTGTTTATTTTTGCCTTCCGCGTGTTTGGCTGGCGATTTATTGTTCTGACATTGTTTGGT
>CALVTE010000021.1 GCA_944360075.1 uncultured Clostridia bacterium
CTGCTCTCTTGGCTGCAGTTTGTCTCTGACAAACTCTCCGCCACTCTCGTTTGTTTTCTCCGCTCCCCAAAAGAACTTCCGTTCTTTCGTGGACCCCTTAGCCTTCAGTCCTTTGCTCTGCCGACTGAGCTATCAGGGCATATTCGGTTTTAAATTTGACAATCTTTGCTTTCAAAATCGGTTTAAACAAGTTTTTGTTTCTTCTCTTTTTGCAAACGATTGAACATCACCCTTATGGGTTGGCGACTCGAATGGGACTTGAACCCACGACCTCCAGCGTGACAGGCTGGCGTTCTAACCAACTGAACTACCGAGCCACAAAAAGTGGCAACAAACTTTGACAAAGCTTGTTTTGGTGGGCCTTCAGGGACTCGAACCCCGGACCGACCGGTTATGAGCCGGTTGCTCTAACCAACTGAGCTAAAGGCCCATAGCAAGGCAAACTCATCAAAGATGGTCGGGGTGGAGAGGCTCGAACTCCCGACCCCATGGTCCCAAACCACGTGCGCTACCAACTGCGCTACACCCCGAAATTAAGTTTGCGAAGATATTTTAATATAAATGGCAAATTATGTCAAGAAAAATGTTAAAAATTTTCAAAATTTTTTATATTTTGTTAAATTCGCAAACTTGTTTGACCTTTCCTTGACGGCTCAAACCAAAAATTATTTAGCTTTCCGCCCCTGCCCAAAGAGCGGCTCTCACACATTTGTAGTCTTAAAAATTTTATGCTAAAAGAGGCAAATTTGCCATTATTCCACAAAATCTTCGGTGGAATAAGTGGTATCGCAAACAAAGTTTATATAAAATTTCATATCTTCGCGGCTTATCGGCGTGCAGTGGTGATAGTTTGCTGCCACGTTGACACCCATTTTTTTGAGCGGCTTAAGCGTGTGCACATGTCCAAAGAAGTTGACCATACCCGGCCTTGTTTTTGACGGAAAATGGTTCATATATACTTCCACACCAAACACTTTTTTGTCAAGCACAATACCTTCTCTATAAACATCTGCAAAGCCAAGGCCAATAAGTTCTTGCCTAAACTGCTCAAAAGTTTTGCCCTTTGGCACTTTTTCGTGATTGCCACAGATAAGATAAACCTTTCCGTTAAGGCGTTTGATCATGTTGTAGTCGCCAAAATCTCCAAGGTGATAAACAATGTCCTTTTTTGACACAACGCTGTTCCAGTTTTTGATTATTGTGGCAGTCATCTCTTCGCTAGTTTCAAAGCCAAATTGGCGTAGTTTATATTTTCGAGCGTCACCTAGATGAGTGTCGGAAATAAAGAAATAGTTGACTGGTGCAAAGTTGTTGGAAAGCCGCTCCATCTTTTTTGAAAAATCCTTCCAAACAAGCTCCATTGATTTAAGGTCATAAACATAGTTGACAAGTTTGCCCATCGTGGTTTTTGGAAAATCTTTCAAAAACATATTGACTGGCAGTTTTTTTGTGTAGCAGCAGTCAATTTTTGACAAATATGCGATTGGCAAAATGCTGTAAAGTCTGCAAAATTCTTTTTTAAAATCAACGTTTTCAGTTAGTCTGCGATAAAGGTATTTGCCAAGTTGATTGATTGCAATGTCTTCTTCAATTTTATCATAAGAAACCACAAACAGTTTGCCGGTATAGCTTGGAAAAATGGTGATGGCAACATTTGATTTTGCCACAATCTCAAAAGCTTTTTTGTCAGTTGAATAGTTGATATCGTTGAATTCTTGATGAAAAACATGCCTTAGCCCCAGCCACAAAACATTCAAATTTTTGGCAATAGAAGGCCTTTTCTCAATGGCCATTGCAACGTTTGTCAATGAGCCTAGGCACACAACATTAACTTTTTTTCTGCTTGCTATTTTGATGATTTGATCAACTGCAGGGGTTGAAAGCTGGCAAAGTTCGTCACAAAAGCCACATCCGCCCTGAAAGCATAGTTCATAATTTTTTTTGCCAAGATATCGAAGCAAACGGTGCACTTCAAGTTCGTTTTCAATCTGCGCGTCACTGCAAGTGATTCCCCTTGTTTTGTAAGGAGCAAGAGTGATGGCGCAAACGTTCATTTCAGGCTGCGCAAGAGCATAGCAAAGCGCCAAATCATCTTCCACCGTTCTGCCACAATCCAAATCTATTATCACATCAATAACTTTCTTTTTCATATTTGCTCCAATTGATTATATCATATAAGACAAACAAACTCAAAGCATTTTGATAATGTTGAAAAACAATTTTGTTTTAAATTTTTATTGTGATATAATCTTTTTTAGGAGATTTGTTATGATCAGAAAAACAGCTTTTATCACAGGTGGCTCAGGCGGAATCGGCGGCGCGTGCGCCTTGAAATTTGCACAAATGGGATATAATATTGCAACCACCTACTTGACCGGCTCAACAAAAGAGCTTCAGTCTCAATGCGAAAATCTTGGCGTTGAATTTGAAAGTTATAAAATGGACCAAAGAGACATAAACTTGGTAAAACAAACTTTTGACAAGGTTTTTGCCCGCTTTGATTACGTGGACTGCGTGGTGTGCAACGCTGGCATTGCCGACAAAGAAATGCTTTTTTCAGATGTGCCGCAAGAGAATATTGACAATCTTTTAAACACAAACCTGCGTGGAACAATAGTCTGCAATCAAGAAGCCTTCAGAAAATTTTTAAAACAAAAGCACGGCTCTATTGTCAACATTTCATCCATTTTTGGCATCAATGGCGGGCCGTGCGAAACAGTCTATTCTGCCACAAAAGGCGGCATCATTGCCCTGACAAAAGCGTTGGCAGTTGAAGGCGCGCCTTATAATATTCGCGTCAACTGCGTGGCTCCAGGATATGTTGACACTAAAATGACGGCGCACTTTACTGATGAAGAAAAGGCTCATGCTGTTGCAATGACACCGCTTGCTCGCATTGGTGAAGGGGCTGATGTTGCGCAGGCTGTCTTCTTTTTGGCAAGCCCGTCAGCAAGTTTTGTGACAGGCGAAGTTTTGACGGTTTCAGGCGGAGTTTTAAGATTTTGATTGCCGCCCAGCCCACCGCCGCAAAATGCGGCAGCTTTTTTTTTCCAAAAAACAACACAACCCCCCACGGCGTCCCGTCCGGGGTTTTTGTGGGCTGGGCTTCAAGTTTGATCTGCACCATCTCCGCCATAAAAATCAAAAGCTTTCATAATCTCTTCCAAACTCTGCGTTGGACTTATAGCCTCTTTCAAATCAAAACCGCTTGATTGAATGCTCATCGTCCTTTCATTCTCTTCCGGCCTAGTCCCCAAAAACTTGTCCACCAAATTGTCGTATTGGTCTTCTTCGTCTAGTTTCATTTCAGTCACAGGTTTTATCAAATTTTTTCCACTTCGCTGCAAATGAACTTCTTTGACGGGAGAGATTTTTTTGTATTTTTGCATTTTGCTCAGCAGTATTCTCATGCTGTCATTGTCAGACAAATGATTTTGCTCCACTGTTTGAGCCTTTTTGTCTTGATTTAAAATCTTGGAAATGTCTGAAAGCAACTGCTGGTAAGAGTCGTTGTGCTCAACACCTGGATATTTGCTCTTTAATTCATCAAAAAAGGCAAGAATATGCTGATAGACCATTTTAAACTGCTCGCTACGCAATTTTTCCAAATTTTTGTTGCCTTCATCTTGAAATTTTTTATAAGACTCAAGCACAGAAATAATATTTTTCTGCCTATTTTCCATCTCTTCGCTATACTTTTTTGCATCCAGCCTTTTTCTTTCAGATTCGATGACCTTAAGCTTTTCTTCCATTATGACGGCCTCATATTCAGCCTTTAGTTTTGCGATATATTTGTCGACTTCATTTTTGTTGTAACCATTTAGTTCAGACGCAAACATAACTCCCCCATTAACATAAACTGCTTAGTATAAATATTAGCACACTAAAGCAAGTTATTGCAAGAAAAAAATCAAAAGGTAGCACAGAAATTTGAAAGAAAAAAATAAAAAGCGACAAAAAAACAAAAAAAACAAAGGATTTGAGATGAAGTTTGTTGCCAAAGCAGCCATATGTCAAAAGAGATGCAAGGGAAAAAGGCAGGGGCAGAAAGGATGGATAAACATAAGAAATATTGGTAAAAAAACAATAAAAAAATGTGGCGCCGATAAAAAACATAACAATGCCGAGAAAATACGAGCTGTCAATTTTCAAAAACAATCCGCGCAGAAAAACACAAGAGCCAGCCTCCATCAGA
>CALVTE010000022.1 GCA_944360075.1 uncultured Clostridia bacterium
GATGGAGTTGAGTTTGCACCCATAGAGCCGACTTCTCTATGAACAGGTCCAGTTCCGTGTGTCATTTTAAGTCTGTGTTGATTCCATCTTTGAATAACACCGGTAAAGCCGCGACCTCTTGTTGTGCCGCTGACATCAACCTTGTCGCCTTCTGCGAAAATGTCAGCTTTGATTTCTTGTCCAAGACTATACTGGTCGCTGTTGTCAAGCTTAAGTTCTTTCACCATTTTATAGGTTTCAACGCCTGCTTTTTTGAATGCGCCAGTTCTTGGTTTGTTAACTCTTTGGGCTTTTTGTTTTTCGAATGCCACAACAACTGCATTGTAGCCGTCTTTTTCGTTGTTTTTGATTTGAACAACAGGGCAAGGACCAGCCTCAACAACTGTCACAGGGATAACAAGCCCTTCTGGAGTGAAGACTTGTGTCATACCCAATTTTTTGCCGATAATCGCTTTTTTCATAAAATTGTCTTCCTCCTATTATAATTTGATTTTGATATCAACGCCAGCAGGCAAGTCAATCTTCATAAGGGCGTCAACTGCTTTTGAAGATGGAGAATAGATATCAATAAGTCTTTTGTGAGTTCTTGACTCAAATTGTTCACGACTGTCTTTGTCTTTGTGTGGTGAACGGATTACTGTAACCACCTCTCTGTCAGTTGGAAGTGGAATTGGCCCTGCAACTTTTGCACCGAACTTTTCTGCAGTGTCAATGATTCTTTTGCAAGCTTCATCGATAAGAGCATGTTCGAAGGCCTTCAATTTGATTCTGATAACTTGTGTTGCCATTATTTTTTATACCTCCTGTAATAGCACTGCCAACCTTAACAAATCACTTCTTCTATGATACACTTGCCCGCGTGTATCTTGCTGTGGAAGATTAAAAAATGTGATTTCAAGTTGGTCGCCCGCTGGTCGATGCCGCGGACTTGTCCACATGAATTCTCTTTGATTGCTGCTAACCAAAGTAACCTCATGCTTCAACCCATAATTTCACAGCATACCCATTGTAACAAATATGCCAATGTTTGTCAAGCATTTTTTCAAAGTTTTTTGCGGCAAATTTGATTGCTCACAACATCTCAATTTTTCGGGTGGATTTTATAAAGTTAAATTTGCAATATAATATAATAATTTAGATAATAAAAAAACTGAGACCTTGCGGCCTCAGTTTTCTATTCCCAAGAATCTTGCCCTTCTTCTTCCAGTGTTTTCAATTTCTTTTCTGCCTCGTTTAGATATTCAGTTTTTTACAGTTTTTGTCGATGTTTACCCGCTGCCCGTCAGACACTCTCTTTATCTTTTCCAAACAATTCGTCAAAAAATTTTTCGAACTCTTGAAAATCTTTTTTGCGCTGCTTTGCCTCCGCTTTTTTCTCATCAATAACCGCGGTTGTTTCCTGCATCTGCTGCTGCAGCGCTTTAAGGTCGTCTCTAGTCCACCCTTCCACCATGGCAATTCTGAGTTTTTCTTGGCAATATGAATTCAACACGTCTTTTAGTTGAAGGTCAAAGCCGCCTTGAAAAATTGAGCAGTCAAAATTTTTTATTCTGTCTGGGTTGGCTTTTGCAAGGCTCAAACAATTGCCAAAATATTCAAACTTTTTGTTGATTCGAGTTTCAACCCCATCAATTTGAACCTCTGCAGAATTGTTAAAGAAAAATGGCGGCTTTTCTATGTTGTCAATCTGATAGCCTTCGCCGTGGCGCTTAAACAATGTGTCAACAAAATACCACTTGCCGTCTTCTGCAACTGCGCCGTAGCCTTCTGAAAAATCGCCGACCCTGTCATAGCCATCACCACGAAGATGAAAATCTTGGTCTAAGAAAAACCATTTGCCGTTTGTCTTTACTGCAGCAAAGCCTTCTACAAAAGGCCTTGCATAGTCATAATCGGGCTCACGACGAATGCCGTTTTTATCCTGAAAATAATACTTGTTTGTTTTTAGGTCAATGCGTAATGCGATATCCATAATTTCTCCTTTTTCCGTTTTTTTTACAGTTTTTTTGACATTTTTTCAATAAATACGCAATTTTTGCCTTGTTTTTTGCAAAGCAACCAAATTTTTGTGTTTATAAATTATTTTTCTTCGCTTTGCCAAGGCTGCGAAATAACTTTGTAATATTCTTCTTCTGTCAGTCCTGTAAAGCCATCGGTTGGGCTTGCTTTTTCGCTTAGCTTCAACTCATCTTCAAGCAGCGCGTTCAAATCAACGCCCCTTTGGTCAAAATATTCGATAGCCTCGCCCAAAAAGTCGTAACATTCTCTCCATACCGTTTCCAGCCAAAAACTGAGTTGTTGGCTGTCATCTTTGTATTCTTGATAGCCTTCAAAATAGATTTCGAGTCGCTCTTCTATATCTTTTTGCTGCTCTTTTGTTCTCTCTTTTTTCATCCCTAGTCTCCTTTATATTATTTTATCACTCCTTGGCCGTGCTGTCAACAACAAAAAACAAACTAGCAACAAAAAACAGCAAAAATCTGCTTTTTTTGCTGCTTTTTTAGTTGATTTTAAGGATTTTTACTCCAATTCGCCACTCAAGATTGAGGGCGAGCAGTTTTAAAATTTCTTTCTCGCACCCCGAGGTCATTGTGAGCGAAGAGAGTTTTTCGTAGCCGCAATCATGCAAAATTTTGATTGCTTTAAATGCTTCTTGGCTGAGTTTTATGGCCGTCTCGCTTTTGCAACCTGGGCAGACATACGCACCTTTGCCAAAATCAAAGTAAACCATGTTTAAAGTAGCCTCGCAGCAGCTGCATTTGTTCTGGCAAAAAGAAAAGCCCAAAAATTCGGTCAAATCGAGCAAAAACTTGTCAAAGACATAATATTTTTTCACATTTTCGTAACAAAGAGTTTTTAAGGCTTGCAGAAGTTCTATAAAAAGTTTTGGCTCGCTTTGCCCTGCAATCGACTTGACAAGGTCAAGAATGGCACAGCCTTCATAATACTTATCCAAATCTTTGGTCAAATCGTAAAAATTGTCAACAATCTCCACCTGAGTAACCACATGGCCTTTGCCTTCTTCCAAAACAAACTCGCCAAAACAAAAAGGCTCTTTTGCCATTTTGAGTTTTGCCTTGTCGCCACGCACCCCGCGCATGGAAACACATATTCTGCCTTTTTCAAGGGTGAACAAGTCGACAAGCCTGTCTTTTTCTTTGACATTTGTGCCACCAAGAACAATCGCTTTTGTTTTTATAGACGCCATCAAAGCCCCCGATCTTGCTCGTCTTGGGCAAGTTTGGCTTTGAGTTTGTCAGCTTGCAAACGACTGTCAACGCTGTGTCTGACAAGGTCTAAGTCTTTTCCGCCGCCAAGCTCGTAAGCAAGCAAAAAAATGCTGGCATCGCTCATAAGCTTTTTGATTTGTTTTTCTTCTCTGTCCATAACTTGCCCTCCTTATAATTCTAGTATGAGCAATTCGGACAAAAAAAGCAAACGTTTGCAAGAGATTTTGAAAAAATAATTTTGTCTTTTTTTGCAAAGATTTTTTAAAATTGACAAAAAAAACGGTTATTTTAGCGTGTTTTTATGGCTTTTTTCTTGAATTTTTCAACGGTTTTGATTTTTTCTGCACAATTTAAGGTGTGAGTTTTTATATCAAGATTGCACAAATTTTTCAAACAAAATCAGTGATCTATTCTGCTTTGTTTCAACAAAAGCTCAAAATATTTTTTATTATTTTGAAGGCGAATTTCGTTCTGGTTTAATTCTATCGCCTTATTCACATTTTCAAGAGCCTTTTGATAATCCTCAAGTTTATAATAACATATTGATAGATAATCATATGGCAGCGAGCCCCAACACTTTGGTGCTGACATATAATTTAAATATCTCGAATCAATTTTAAACATTTGTTCAAAACACACTGCACTTTTCAAGTAATCTTCACTTTCAAAATAAAATTCCGCCAAATCGTAAAGGCCTTCTCTTGTATATGGCGCCTGCAAAATGCCTTTCAAATAATTTTCTTCCGCTTGCAGATTTTGCCCTAGTTTTTTATAGCAATATCCCAAAAATCGATAACTTGAAGCCCGCTCATCCGCCCATGTGGCCGAAGGCATGGTCAAATGTTTTTTCAAAGTTTCAATCGCTTCCCGGTAGCGGCCGTGAAAGATATACTCTCTGCAAAGATACTGCCTATTTCGGTCGTTGCAAGGGTCTT
>CALVTE010000023.1 GCA_944360075.1 uncultured Clostridia bacterium
AATTCATACAACCATAAATTTTACAATAAACTGGGGTTTAAAGACTGCTTTTTGCTTGAGAGATGGATGGGAAAAAAGAGAGGAAAAGATGGAGAATAAAAAAATTTTCAACTGGCTTGAAAAACTTGTAAGAAAAAGTTTTGGGCAAGAGTATAAACTTGAGGTGTTCTATCAAGGCGACGACGTTTTTGCGGATGAAGCGCAAATTTTTTTGAAAGTGCTGTTTGGCAAAATTTACACAAAAGTGCAGTTTTCTTCTTTTTTGCAACTTAAACAGCAAATTGAAGAGTTTGGCAAAGAGCAAACATGGAAGGCTGTCAAAGAATATCTAGAAGACAAGGCTTTGGTGCTTAATCTTGACCCGCTTTTGCTGCCAGCTGTCAAACTTTGCATAGAAAAAAATGATTGTTCAACCACTTTGGTGCAGCGAGAATTTGGCACAGGCTATCCGCGTGCGGCAAGAATTGTTGATCAAATGATCGAGCTTGGATTTGCAAGCGGCGAGTGTCCAAGAAAGATGCTTGTTTCATCCGAAGAATTTGCAAAAAAATTTCCAGATGTCTCTTGGCCTGAGCCTTCACAACAAAAAAAGATGCTGCGCTGCGGCACACCACTTTTGATGCAAGAAGAGATGAAAAATCTGCCCAAAACCAAAATTTTATAGAAATATGCAAAATTTGATGCTGCATAGAGAGGGTTGTTTCCAAACTATTTTTATAAAATCAGAATTGAAGTTTAAAATATATCAAAAGCAAGCAGGGCGAGAACCAAAATATATAAAAGCAGGCTGATTTTATTGAGAAAAAATTGTAAAAAAATATGACTTTGCTTTTTTTGCAAAGCCATATTTTTTTATAGGCTTATTGAATTTTTCACCCTAGAAAGGCCATAAGCAATGGCGGTCAGGGCGACTGTTGCCAAAATGCCTTGAATTAGCGCAAGATACCAAGCCGCGCCAGAGAGTGCTGCCTCTGGCATAAAGGTGGTGTAAAGTCCGATAACAAAGAATTCAACCAAAAACATGATGATCGGGTTTTTGCCCCACCATACAAGAGGGTCGAATTTGATTTTGTAGTAGCGGTCAGTCACGTCAAAGAAGAAGAAAAGAATTCCGCTTAAGCCTGTGCCCACCAGGATGAAGGTTGGAGAGCAGCTGCCCATGTTGATAACTCCTAGCCATTGAACTAGAACCAGACCTAAGGCGAAGAAGGAAACGCACCATGCAAAGGCGGAAGATTTTTTGCCTTGGAAGAAAATGTCTGCAATAAACATATCAAAAATCAGCATTGCGCCCCAGCCAAAGCCGCCCACAACACCGCCATGGACAAGCACATCAAGCCAAGCTTTGTTGTCACCAATTTGGTGGAAAATAGAGAAGGCCAAGGCGATCAAAAACCCGCCAAGAAGTTTTACCCAAGGTTTTGATTTTACAAATGGAAAAGCCACCAAAATTGCAAATCCAATTCCCTGCAAAGTCACCCAGTAGTCGTATCGAAAAGCGCTGTAGTCGCTGTGAACGTTGATAAAATCGATGGTAGAAATGATGATATTCATAATGCCGAGGCAAGAGAGTGCCACATAGAAAATTTGTTCAGCAACAGGAGAAAGCTTTTTCTTCCAAGAAGGGATGTTGGCAAGCAATCTCAAAACCAAACCCAGAATGGCGATTATTGAAAAAACCAAAGCAACAATGTCAAAAGCGTTTAAAACATAGCCGCTCATACTGTCGATGATTTTGTTGCAAACTTCCAAAAAAGTGCCAAGACCAATGATTGCCAGCGCGCGTTCAAGATAGTGGATGATGGCTCTTTTTGTGCCGTAAAGTCTTTGCCATTTGTTGAAGGAGAGCGTGAAGGTCAGCCCAATAGCAAAAATGAAAGCAGGGGCGATTATATCAGCAAGCGTCATTCCCGGCAAAATCACAATGCCTTTGCTCAGCGAATGTTCAGCCAGACGGGAAAGAAAGCCCAGGCTTGGAAAGTTTTTCAAAAATTGAAAAACCAACATGCAGAAAACGCAGAATCCACGAAAGCGGTCTATGCTTTTGATGCGTTTTGTCTCTTTTGTTTGCTTTTCTTCAACGGTCAGTGTGTTTTGTTGAATCTCTTGTGTTTTTATCTCGTCCATGTCAACTCCTTATTTCAAATTTTTTGTAATCAATCTTGCCAAAACTTGTTCTTGGCATCTTGTCAATGATCTCTATAGAATAGGGCACTGCATATTTTATCAAATGTTTTCGGCAAAGGTTTGTCAAAGAATTTATCAACTTTTCATGGTCTACCATAGAGTCTTTCAAGGTTATGTAAAGCTTAAAAAAGGTTTTTTCTTTGTAGTGATAAGAAACGGCGCAAGCTTCATCAACTTTTTGGTTTTGTTTTACCAGTGCTTCGATTTCGGACGGAAAAATGTTGATGGCATTGATTTTTATCGACCGTTTTCTGCGGTCCAACACATACAAAAAGTCGTCTTTGTCAAGATAGCCCATGTCGCCAGTTTTTATCCACTTTTCCTTTTGCTTTTTCACAAAACCGTTTTTCTCGTTAAGATAGCCTTTCATCATAGAAGGTGAGCATACTGCAATTTCGCCGATGGTGTTTGGCGGCAAGGGAGAGTTGTTTTCGTCCCAAATTTCAATTTTTGTTTGAGGTATCGCTTTGCCGCAACTGTGTTTTCGATAATTTTCAAAGGTGTTTGTTGCGCAAACGCTTCCCACTTCCGTCAATCCGTATCCTCGCATCAGCCTTGCACGGCTGCCATATCTTTTCAAAATTGTGTCAAAATGTTCTACAAATGCTTCAGTCAGCACGTCGCCGCCGCACCAAAGGTCGAGCAGTTTGGCCAGATGTTTGCCGTAAAAGTTTTTGTGCTCAATCATTTTTTTAAACATTACAGGCACGCCAGCAAAGAAGGTTACGTTGTATTTGCGGAGAATTTTGTTGTAAAGTTTTGGCTTAAATTTTGGCGCCAAAACCAGGCTATAGCCATTTGTAAGGCAGGTGTGCACGCTCACACCAAGGCCATATGCGTGAAACAGTGGCAGTGCCACCAAACTAAACTCTGCGCCGCCGCCACGAATTTTGCGGGTATACATTTGCTCAAGGCACACACTCAAGTTGTTGAGAGCGCCGTTTTGGATTTCAATAATTTTCGGCTCGCCGCTTGTGCCTCCGCTATGCATGGTGCACACAACATCTTTTTCTCGTCCTTGTTCTTCAACCAACGTTGAATTTTTTGTGTGGCGGATCAGTTTTGAATATTTTAAGGCTTTTTTGTTTGCTTTGTATTTTGACAAGGCAAACAAAGCCAAGAATAGTTTTCTGAAAACAAAATAGTTTGAAATGGAGCAGTTGATCAAAATTTGACCTGTTTGCGAGAGGGTTTTGTGATTTTTGACCAAAATATCATAATACATCAAGCCTTTTGAGTGAGTTTGCTGCAAATTTTCTTTCAATTTTTCAAAGGGGGTCAAAGGGTGGACTATGTTCGCCACCAGCCCAAGTTTGCTGCAGGCATAAAAAGCAACAATCGCTTGTGGACAGGTGGGCAAATATATAGTCAAAACGTCACCTTTTTTAAAACCCAAACGAAAAAGAGCGGATGAAAAATCCTCTATGTTCTTCAAAAAGGTTTTCATAGAAATTTTATGCCCGCTGAAAACAATACATCCTTTTTTTAAGTCGCAACAGTCTTTCAGCATTTGGTAACAAGTTTTTTGTTGTGACAAAGCTGATTTATTCATAAAAATAGTATATCACAATTTGACAAAATAACCAAATTTTTTTAGTTTTCTTTTTTGCGAAATATCGTTTTTCGGTCACCGATTAAATAAAAGCAAGCAAAATATACAAGCAAAACCAAAATATACAGAAAAACAAACCATCCGTAGCCAATGTTTAGAATTTCAACAATATCGTTGCCTGGCATGAAATACATAGGGTCATCTTCAATTTTTAAAACAAAAATTTCAAGCAGAACATAACAAAGAAGACCTAAAAAACACAGAGTTTCTTTCCAACAATTTTTGATTTCAAATTTGGCAAAGCCCAGAGTGATGATAAGAAGAGACATGCAAAATGCCAAAGAGTGAGTGGCGATTGAGTAAAGATTTTCAAACAAGATATATTTGTTGTTAAAGCCGACGCC
>CALVTE010000024.1 GCA_944360075.1 uncultured Clostridia bacterium
CTGACTCATTAAACTTTTTGTAAATTGACTTTGTTTCAATTCTTGTACTTTCTATTTAATTTTCATGGTTCTTCGCTTCCCTACTCCGTAGGTCAGCGTCTATATATTACCATATATGTTCTTCCTTTGTCAACTACTTTTCTAAACTTTTTCTCCTTTTTTTTACCTTTTTTTCTCCCCTTCCACGATACTCCCCTGCCCGTTGTGAAGATATTTTTACATTTTCATAAATTTGCCCAACAATTTTTGACAAATTTCTTATAAAACAAAAAAGCCAGACATAATTGTCTGACTTGTATTTTTTTTATATTTTTATTTCTCCAATCCTTTGTCAAATTGAATGTTTGTTTCCTTTGATGCAGCAATTTCGCTTTTTCTAGCTACGATAGTATTTTTACCAAGGAATTCTACTTTTAATTTCATCTTGTCCTCCTTATCTGGCTTTATAATAGCACACTTTTTAAATTTTGTAAATAGGTTTTCCAAAATTTTTTTACATTTTTTCTGGCACTTCAATAGCAAGCACAGCAAGTGCTTGGGTGAGCGCTTTTCTGACAAGTTTTAAAAGTGAAATATAACTTGCTTTTTTCTTGTCACTTTTTTCTGTCAAAATTTTGTGATTGTTATAGAAAGTTGAAAAGGCTGAAGCAAGGTCAAAAGTGGCAAGGCAAAGATTGTTTAAGCTTTTTTCTTTATAAGCAACTTCGTAAGAGGAGTTGAGCTTTAAAATATTTTTCACGATTTCTTTTTCGTCGTCGCTTGCAATGATTATTTCTCCGCCGTCTTCTTGAGCTTTGTTTAAAATAGAGTTGATGCGGCAGACGGTGTATTGCAGATACGGCCCCGTTTTGCCTTCAAATGAAAGAAATTTGTCAAGGTCGAAAACATAATCTTTGCCAACGTTGTTTGACAGGTCGCCAAACTTCATGGCGGCAACACCAATCTGAAGAGCAAGATGACGGTCGTATTCCACGCCGTTGCTTTTGAGTTTTTGCCCTGCTTTTTCGATAAGCATATTGATGATGTCTTCAAGTTTTATATTATCGCCCGAGCGAGTTTTGAAAGGTTTTCCATCGTTGCCGCACATTGTGCCAAAGCCGATGTGGACAAGCTTTTGGTCGGCCGGGCTGATCTGCGCCATTTTGCACACCCTGAAAACTTGCACGAAATGATTTTTCTGCCTTGCGTCAACAATATATTCAATTCTGTCAAGTCCGCCTATTTCGCTGTTGCGCATAAGAATTGTAGCAATGTCGGTTGTTGCATAAAGAGCGCCGCCGTTATATTTTTTTAGAATGGCTGGAGGCATAGGATTTTTATATCTTTGCACTTCCTCTTCGCTCTTTTTTGGAATAGGCACATTTTCCCCTTCCACCGCCACGTCAACCACAACTGCTCCATCGCTAACACGCGAAAGGCCTTTGCTTTCGATAATGTCAAGTGCTTTGCCTATATACTGGTCGGCATCGCTTTCGCCAAACCACAGGTCAAATTCTGCGCCAAGCTCTTCATAATGCTTTTTGATTTCTTTGACAGAAACTTCACGGATTTTTTTGTAGATTTCAAAGTAAGGCTTTTCTTTATTTTGAATTTTAAGAGTCCATTCGTCTGCACGTTTTTTAAAATCTTCGTCTTGATTTTTGCGGGCGCTTGCTTTTGGATATGCCTGGTTGAGCATCTCAAGTGTAAAAGCAGGCTCTTTCCCTTTGCCAGAAAAATAATAGTCGAGCTCTCCGTCTTCAAAAAGTTGCAGTTCGGTCAATCCCATTTGCAAGCCCCAGTCGCCCAAATGGACGTCGCTGATGACGTTTTCGCCCAAAAATTTGTATAGTCGCTTTAGTGCTTCGCCGATGATAGGCGCTCTCAAATGGCCAACGTGAAGGGCTTTTGCAACGTTTGCGCCGCCATAGTCAAGCAAAACTTTTTGATTGCTCAATTTTTTTACGCCGCATCTTTCATCTTGAAACAAAAGGTTTGCAAAGTGGTTATAGCCTTTTTGAGTGAGTTTTATATTGATAAAGGCTGGGCGAGCAACTTCAAAAGTAAAAAATTCTGTTTTTTCAAGTGCTTGCACAATGTTGTTTGCAAGTTCATACGGGTTTTGAGAACTCTGTTTTGCAAGAACAAAAGCTGAATTTGATTGATAGTCACAAAGCTCTGGAAGCGAGGAAAAAGACACTGACGCTTGTCCGTCAATGCCAAGTTTTTTTATCGCATCACTTAAAAGTTTTTCTATTTGCTTTCTTACCATATTTCTCCTAATTTATCTCGCGTCTAGCTTCAAGCGCTTTTGACAGAGTGACTTCGTCTGCGTATTCAAGATCGCTGCCCATTGCAATGCCTTGAGCAAGCCTTGTGACTTTGACGCCCAGTGGACTTAAAATTTTTGCGATATACATTGCTGTGGCTTCGCCTTCAACATCAGGGTTTGTGGCAACAATAACTTCCACAACCTTGTCAGTCTGCACTCTAGAAAGCAGCTCCTTGATTCTGATTTGGTCTGGCCCCCTATGTTCAAGCGGGCTGATGGTGCCAAACAAAACATGATAGACCCCATCGTAAGTTTTGACCTTTTCCATTGAAAGCACGTCTTTTGGGTCTTTGACCACGCAAACAATTTGTCGGTTGCGTTTTTGGCAAATAGGGCAAACTTCTTGGTCGGTAAAATTGCCACAGACTTTGCAAAAACCAATTTTCTCTTTTGCCTCTTTGATGGCACAAGAAAAGCGCTCTGCCCTTTCTGTTGTGCCTTCGATAACTGAATAGGCATATCGCTGGGCTGTTTTATAGCCAACGCCAGGCAGAGTTCTGAATTGTTCTATAAGATTTTCAATAACTTGGTCTTGCATCTTACATTCCTGGGATGGAAGGCAAAACTTCCTTCTCTTTTCTGTTGATCTGTCCAATACAGTCATTGACAGCGCTTATCACAAGGTCCTCAAGCATTTCAACATCGTCTGGGTCAACCACTTCGGGTTTTATTTTGATAGACTGCACAGTTTTGTCGCCTTTCATAACAACTTCCACCATGCCGCCGCCAACAGAGGAAACAAAATCGCTCTCTTCAAGTTCCTTTTTTGCTTTTGTCATGTCTTCTTGCATCTTTTGTGCTTGGCGCATAAGCTGCTGTAAGTTTCCGCCACCAAATCCGCCAAATCCACCATATGCCATATCTAACCTCCTATAATCGTCAGCTTGTTGCCGACCAGTTTTTTTAGCTTGTTTATATCTTCCTGCATTGGAAGATTTTTTGATTCAATCAAATTGACTTCCAGTTTAAGGTCTAGCCCCTGCCACCTGAGAGCATTTTCAATTTCTCGTCTGCCCTCTTTCAAAATTTGGGCAAGCATGCCTTCACTGGCAT